>NZ_BAABJP010000051.1:0-250182 GCF_039543365.1 Actinospineispora eucalypti | reverse complement strand
GCGCTCGATGATCAGCTAGCATCGCTCCAACAGGCTGGTGTTGCGTCCACCGGTTGAATTCGCCAAGTGGAAATGGCTCAGTGTGTCCACCCCTTGTGGAGAAAGGTGTGTGTCGTCATGAACCGGCCCCCTGACCGCCTTCCCGCAGCCCCGCCCCGGCCGCTCACGCACGACCCGACTCCCGCCGCGCCCCGGCCCGCGGGCGCACCGGGCTACCAGGTGACCCCGGAGCTGCTCATCCAACGGGCGAACAGTTGCGTGAGGACGCGATCCGACCCGACGACCCGGACATGCCGCTATTGACCACGTTCCCGGACCGCTCAAGAGGCATTCTTAACGGTACTTAGATCCGCACGCCTCTGACCTGGACGTCCGTTGAGTTGGCGCCGGGCATGAAGTCCATTTCGGATGCGTCGTTGGTGGTTGCCCCGGGCTCTCTTAAGCTCATCCCCTCCCGCCCTTGAAGGGCGAGCGAGAAGCTAACTACGTGGCCAAACGGCCCAACTGATCAATGCCGCTGGACGATACTGCTGGCATGACCAGCCCAGCAATATCTAGCGCGGCCGCTGAGGGTGACGTGCTGCTCTCCGATCTGGAGTTTGACATCTGTTGGGAGCTGCTCAGGCTTGGGACCACCCCGGCGACGCTTGAGCTGCCGAGCCCGGGGCGAACCTGGCCGGAGCGTCGTCAACTCGTCCACTCCGTCCTTGAGGCGCTTCGGCGCCGGGACATGGCGGGGCCGTCTGGGCTGAGCGCCCGCCTGGCTAGTGCTCTGCGGCTGCTCGCCGCCCCGACGCTACAGCTCGACCTGCGCCTACAGGCGGTTCACGGGGACTCGACGGTTGTCATTGGCGCAGTGGCCGATAGCCAAGGCGTGTTGGTGACCAAGCACCGCGACGAGATCACCTTGCAACCGATTCGAGCGCCGCGGCTGGCGACCGAAGTGACCGAGAGAATCGGCCCGATCAACGTCGGTATCGGCCGCACGGTCCACTTGCCGACCGAGGTACTCGACGCTGCCCGGGAGGCAACGGCCGGCGACTCCCTGTGGGCCATGGCTGACTACCTCGCCGATGAGCTGGGAGTGACAAGACTGGACGCGCGCGCGTGCGCGCGTATGTGCACCGACGTCGAGGTACTCGGTCAGATCGGCACGACGTTCTACACCAATGGGACGCCGTGGGTCGGCCCGTGGGTGATCGGCTTTCACCGCACCCGCACCGGCCACTACCTGCAACTTCGTAAAGCGGGCACAGTCACGGTCTGTCCCCTGAGCGATTCGCTGCTTGCACAGGTCCTTGACCAACTCATCGCCGAGGGTCCCGCAGCAGCGCTCAGGGCGTCGGGCCGATCATAGGGCGAGGCCCATTCGCGGCAGCTTGCCAGGCGGCCGCCGATTCAGGACTGGGTCAGGTCAAGGATCAGCGCGTCGTAATGGGGGGAATCCGGGAATGGCTGAAGCTTCCCGAGCTTTCGCCACCCCCACTTGAAGTAGGCCGCGCGGGCGCTCTCGTTGTCCTCACGGACGAGCAGCGTCGCACGGCGTTCGGGGCGGTTATGTAGGAGTTCGTCGTGGACCTCATGGGCGATCCCTCGGCCCTGCCAGTCCGGGTGAGTCATGATCTCGCACAGCGCGAATGTCCGGGTGCCGTCCTCGGTGATGAACTCGGCGTCGACCGGAGTAGTAAGCCCGTCCCACCAGCGCGCACCGGTCGGCAGTGTGTAGCCGAGTGCCAGCCCTACCGGCTCAGCCTCGCGATAGGCGACGACGAGTTCGAAACCCGGGGCTCGGGCGTAACCACGTATTCGCTCAACGAACCGGTCGGCCGAGTAAAACGACGTGTCGAGCACCTCGCTGTGCGTGGCTACGTATAGCCGGGTGACCGCGTCTTCAAGCTCCGTCATGGCGTCCGAACCGAGGTGAGCAAAAGTGAGTGCCTCGGTCACGCGGATGCTCCGAGCAGTTCACGGGCCTGCCTTACCTCAGGAAGCCCGGCCGCGCGTTCAGGCAGCGCACGTAGAGCGCGTACTGCCGAAGTCTTTACAAACCCACGCCGGAATGACGGGTCGAGCGATTCGAGCACGTCCACCACGTGACGGACTCCGGTTGTCGGATCACCGGAGACGATCATGGACATGGCCTGGTGACAGCGAACCTGCGCTGCCCCCAATGAGCTGGGGTATGTGTAGAGCGCGAGCGCCGCGTCTTGGGCGTCGGCGGCCTCTCGCGCTCCGAGATGTGAGTGTACGAACGACTGCACGTGGCGCAGCCTGGTCTCGGGCCAACTCCATTCCCTGTGCCCAGGGCCTCGCGTGACATCGTCGTCCAGTCGGTCGAAGACCGCCTCAAGATCGTTTAGAGAGTTGCGTGCTCCAGCGCGGTCGCCTTGCATCGCGAGCACCTGGGCGCGGGTAGCGAGTGCGCTCGCCGTGCCGGCATTCGGCTGGCCGTCACTCCAGGCCAGCGCGTCAGATGAAAGGGCAAGCGCCGTGTCCGGAGTGCTGCCGGGCGCGTAGAGACTGAACACTGAGCGGCGGCCGCCGATCACGCAACTCAGCGTACGGTCGCCGCTCAGGCGGGCAGCGCGTTCGGCGAGCCGCCAGTACCGTCCGGCTTCACGCCAGTAGCCCGCGCCGACCAACGACAGGGCCGCAATCCCGCCGAACAGGGCGCACACCCGCGCGAGCCGCGGCTTGAGCCTCTCCGGTGCGCGGTCGAGGTGTTGGCGGGCGTCGTCTAGGTCGACCAGCAGTTCCGGAAGGAGACGCTGCGCAGGTAGTTGGTTGACCAGTAGGGCATATTCGTCGGCCGCACGTTCCCACTCAACGGCGTCATGCTCGGCGACCGGGCCACCGAGCGCGGCCTCGGTGTCGCGGCGTACTGGGTCCAGAGCGCTCAACGCGCCGCCAAGCACGGCACCGCCAGCGCCCGCAAGCAGGGCTCGTCTGCGCATGTCCTCCTCCTCTCCAGGGTCATCCGGCCACGACAAGGACTGGGCCTGATCGGCTAAGGCGCGCAGGGCGCCACCAGCGTTGAGCAGGTCGTCCAAGCGCGAGGCTGTAACCAGATCAACAGACTGTGAGCCGGATTCATAGCGGGACAGACTCGCTTGGGAGACGTGGATCTGGCCGGCGAGCTGAGGCTGGGAGAGGTTCGCCCGACGACGAAGTTGCCGCAGAGCACTCCCGAATAGCTTTCGGGTGGCCTCGTCCATGTCGACCTCTCAGCGGTCGCCAGCCCCTGTGGCCCGGTAGTGGCAGGTACCGGGCGTTCCTATGAACGGGGATCTTACCGGGATGGCGATCCCAGGGCCGTTGTTGATCTCCGAATAGTTATACGTGATCTATACACATAGCCGCGTAACCCCTGGTCAGCGGGCTACTTCGGCTCTTAACGTCCCGGTTCATGGTGGACCACGGGGTGATGACCACCCGCGAGTTACTACGGTATGGCGTCGGCGTTCGCCTGGACTCCTGGCTTGGTCGGCGCGCACGGGCGCGGGCGGAACGGCGCGAGGCGCATTGTGCAAGGAAGACCGGCGGGCGCGTCACTGCTGACTACCCACTGGTCCTGGTCCGGGTGCGGAGGACCTGGTGGTGGCGTGGTCCCCGTGGGGTGTGCCGGTGATCGCGTCGAGTGTCATGGGGGAACAGGCCAGCCTCGGCAAGGCCGGCATAGCGGCGGGGTGGGCCGGCCGTGCCTGATCGGGATAGCGAAATGGTCGTATCGTCGCCGGTCGAGGAGTTGCGTGCGATGGCTGACGGCGTGATCGCGTTGCTCGTCGAACGCGGCGAGGCGGAAGCGGACAAGGTGATCACAATTCACTCTGTCCGCGGCTACGGGGATCTGTGCTTGAGCTGCCACTCGCCGAAGAATCCATGCAATTGGTATGAGTGGGCGACCGAGGCGAAACGACGCATATACAGCGAGTCGGACGCGGGAACGTGAAAGCTGATTGGAAAGGTGTCGCCGAGGAGGGCGCATTCTCGGACACCGCGTGGCGCGCTGCGTTCGAACAGGTCCTCCGGCACCCGTTTGCGCCCCAGTTTCTGGCGCTCAACGAGTTCAACAGTTCCGACCGACTGGTGGACGGCACGGCCGGGGAATGCGGGAAACGGCGCTACCGGTCGCGTGATGCGACGGAGCGAGCAGCAAGAGATTTCGAGATCGACACGGGTCGACCGAACGGCGTGATGACGATCTATCGCTGTGATAGTGGCTGCCCGCCGGGCACCTATCATCTCCGTAATCAGTCGAAGAAATACCGAGGAGTCGACGGCCGGCATTACCGTCGCCTGAGTGGTGATCTGTCGCTCGGCTCGCGGTTAGCCCCGACAGTCTTGGCGGCTATCAGCGCTTGAATTTCTGACCTGCCCAATAGCTGATCCAATTCAAGATGGCCTTTGCGCTAATGTCCACGTGGGAGCTTTTGATGGGTGAAGACACTTCTCCTGGCCGTTCCGAGCCTGCTTTCGGGATCTATGGGTCGCCCAATCCTGAATGGGTTTTGTACATGATGGACTCGGTAGCCTTCGGTCTGATCACGCGGGGACAAGTGGATCTTGTGCTCGACGAAGTACATGCGGTCGATGAGAGCGGGTGCTGTGTGCGTTGTGGCCTAGTGGGGTTGTTCGGGGGACCGTGTTGGATGCACCGGATAGCGAGCTACGCGCGTTATCTGATCGAGGCGGGAGTGGACGTTCAGAGATGGGGGCGAGCGATATAAGCGGGGGTGTCGGCCGGGAATCGGCAGTTTGAGCGGCCGGCTGTCGCGGTCTCGGTCATTGCCACAGTAGGCGGGTGGTTTCGGGTAGCGGTTCGATGCCGAGTTCGCGGTCGAGTTCGCGTTCCAGTGTCTTGTATCGCTGGATAGCCGCGTCGCGGCGGCCGAGTTTGAGCAGGAGCCGGATGAGGTGCTGATAGATCGGCTCGTGCACGGGGTCAAAAGCGACTGCTTGGTCGAGTACGGCGAGCGCGGTTTCAGGCTCGTCGTGGTTGTTGGTGAGTTCGTACGCGAGGTTGATCGCGGCTTTGAGCGCTTCCTGTTGGGTGTTGGCGCGGTGCTCGGTGATCCACTCGTCGTGGATGTTCCCGGCGAGGTCCCCCTTATAGCTGGCGAGCGCGTTTTGGTAGGCGCGGGCGCGGTCCGGCGCGTCAGCGGTGCTGCGCGGGTCGGTCGCGTCCTGGAATTCCCAGTAGTCGACCTGGAACAGGTCGGGCCGCAATTCACATGTGCCGTCCTCGTGGTCCTGGATCAGGTCGGTGATCGCGCCGTTCGTTTCTTTCTGGATGAACTGACGCAACCGGGTCCGGTAGCTGTTGAACGTGTTGGTCGGCCGGTCGATGTTCGTTTCCGGCCACAACGCGGCCGCGACGGCGGTGCGGCGCTGCGGGCCTCGGACCAAACCGAGCTTGACCAACATCCGGACCAGCGCGCGCCCGGACGGGGTGATGTTGACCGGCGGTGTGCCCGCGTCCGGCGAGATCAGCGTGAGCCGGGGCGTGTCCATCAGGTCCAACCGGCACACGAGCCCGCTGTTGGTGTCCGGGCTCGGTGGCGCCGCAGAGTTGTCTGGCACTGTGGCGGGCCCGGCCGGGGCGGTGGTGGCAGGCTCGGCCGCTTCGGCGCGGTCGGCCGCGGTGGGGCTGCCCGGATCAAGCTCGCCCGGAATGCTCGCGGCGGCCGGATCTCCCGCCCCGGGCAAGGGCGACACGGGCACGGGCGACGTCACGGGCTCGGCCGGCGAGCTGGGCGCGACCGCCGCGGCGCCGGTCGCGTGGGTGACGTCCGCGCCGTCCAGGCTGTCGCCGTCTGCGCCGTTGTGACCGGTGTCCGGCGCGGTGTTCGACTGGTGATCGAACGTGCCTGCGGCGGGCCGTGTAGGCCCCGTGTCGGGTGGCTGAGTCCGGGTGGCGCTGGTCGCGTCGGTCTCGGTTGCGTGGGTCTCGGTCTGGGCGTGCGCCGGGTCCGCGGTGGTGGTCGTGGTTTCGTTCGCGGCTCTACTCGCGCGGTGGGAGGCGACGCGGTTGCCGTCGTCGATGCGCCGGCACACGTCCAGCACGCGGGCGGGGGGCCAGTGGGCCAGGCCAGCGCCGGTGAGGTGACCGACGGCGTTGCCGCGGGTGGCGGTGACCCGGAACTGCGCGTCGATATCGATGCTGGACCCGACTGGCCAGTCACCGCCCATGAGCGCGGTCACTCCGAGGCGGTGCCCGGTGCGCAGCAGCGCGGCCAGCTCGGCCGCTTTGGTGGGGTCGGCGGGTGGGTCGGCCAGCATCAAGACCACTAGCGGCAGCGTCGCGGTGGCGGCACGGTTCGCGAGGCGCTGTGCGATCTCGGTGTCTAGCGCGGCGAGCGCGTGTTCCAGATCGGCCAGCACGTACAGGTTTTCCGGGCTCGGGTCGGGCCGGGTGGTGCCCAGTAGCCGGACGGCGTCGGGCTCGGGGATGATCACGCGGCCGGGTGGGCGTTGGCCGGCCCGCAGCAGGATCGACAAGAACGTGGAACACAGCGCGTGGTGCGCCCCGGGTCCCCGGAAGCCGCACCCGGGCGTAGCGGTCAGATCCAGCCACGCCGGTTCTGATCCGCTGCCGCCGATCTGCAACGCGCGAGGACCCACATCGGGCAGCAGGGACGCCCATCCGCCGTGTGTGCTGGGGTTTCCGTAGCTCGACAGGTCTTCGCCCTGGTCGCGTGCTTCGCCCGTGGCTTGCTGGATGCGGTGCTCGAAAGCGTCGAGCTGAAACGGCTCGTTGGCGGCTTTCTTGCGGTTGTGCGCAACCTTGGCCGCCACAAGCCCGCCCCCGATTCCGAGCAACACCGCCGGGGTGGCCTTCACCGCGAAGTCGCCCAGGTCGAACCCGTCCCCCTCGGTCCGGCCAGGTTTCGGGTTGCCGCGCGGCCGGGCGCCCGGGGCACCGCCCCCGGGCGACCCGAACGGCCCCATCGGGCCGGGGGTCTGCTGGATCGGTGGTTGCGCCGTGCCCGGCGCCCCGCCCGGCGTGCCGGGTGCTCCCGGCGGGGGTGTCCCGGGGAACGGGGACCCGGGAACCGGCGAGCCCGGCACCGGTGATCCCGGCATCGGCGACCGCGGGGTCGGGGTGCCGGGCGCGGACGTGCCCGGCGGCAAGGTCGACCCGGATGGGCCGGGAGGCCGGGCCGGGCCCGGTTGTCCCGGAATACCCGACCCGCCCGGCGGTACCGGTGGCAACGGGCGCCCGTACCGGTCCCGAGGCCCCCACTCGGTCCCGAACGGCGGTATGCCGGTCGGCTCGGGGGCGGCGGGTCCAGGGGCTTGCCGGGTCGAGGGCGTGGTCGGGGGCGTGGTCGGGGGCGACGGAACCGGTCGGGCCGGTGCTCCGCTGGGCTCCATCGGCGCCGACGGCGGGCTCTGCGTACCCGGTGACACCCTGTTCTGCCCACCCGGCGCCGGCTGGGGTGCCGGCCCGCCAACCGGTGGGGGCGCTGGCCGGGGCCCACCCGGCGCGCCGGGTGCGGGTGTGCCGCGCGGTGGCGGCTGGGTGGGGGCCGGGCCGGGGCGGTTGCCGTCCGGGGGCGCGTCGGCGGCGTTGAGCTTGGCCAGGGTCTCGCGGGTCGTGCGGTCGTGCTCAATCAGTGCCCGGTTGGCCTCCGCGTCGGCGGCACGGTAGGCATCGAGTCGTTTGCGGTAGTCGGACTGCACGCCGAACACGTCGCCGGTCATCGAGTTGAACTGATCGACCGCGCGCCCGCCGAAACTGTTCTCACCCACCTCAATCGGCGCAGGGATGCGGCTGCGGGTGTGCGCCCACGAATCGCCGTAGCGCTCCACCCCGCCCCCCGCCCCGCGGCTGGCCTGCGCGGGCACGCTGGCCGCCTGGGCGGTGCGCTGGAGCGCCTCGGTCGCCGCGTTCGCCGTTTCGCCGCGCCATTCCAAACCGGCACCCATGACCGTCTTCCGAAGGGACTCCGTTGATTCGGCGAACGTGGGGGCAAGCGCATTCAGTGCCCGCGCGGCCGGTTCGGTCGCACCGGGGCCGAGACCCCCTTTCGTCCACGCGTATTTCTCCGCCAGCGTGTAGCCCTCGTAACGTACTGGCGGAAGTGGGTCACTCACGACAACGTTCCTTACCGAGACCGCGATCGAAGATTCTGGAGCATGAGGCTGGCGCCACGTGTCGCTTGCGCGCAGGCACGCTCATGCGTCATGAGCGGATCGGTGCCGCCGCTGTTTTGGAATTGCACTAAAAAGCTCTGTCCCAGGGCAACGTCAACGAGGACTATGCAGCTCCATCTCGAATCAACCAGCGGCGACGTAGTCTCAACGGCGGAAAACCCGTCAATCTGAATGATATGAGCGCCTGTGACGCTGCGCAGGGCGTACTCGGCCCCTCGTGCCGTATCCGTCCGTGCGAGCCACCCCATATCTGGGCCGGTGCCTGGAGGATTCGACCAAATGCATTCCTCACCAGCTCCCTGGTCATTGATTCCCGGTCGACCCTCGGCCATGCCGAGTTGAGAGATTTGGGCCTCAGTCAGCAAGGCGCACGGCCGTATGCCGTCGAGTCGCAGCTCAGAGGGGCGTGGCGGCAGTGCGGGGGCGGCTTGAGGGTGTGGCGCGGCCTCCGGTTTTGTGGGTGGTTGCGAGGGTGTGACCGCGCAGCCAGTGAGGCCGAGGACCAGCGCCGCGCACACTAGGAGGCGCCGCGTTGATGAGTCGGTTGGAGTGGTCATGACGGCCCTTTGGGCAGGTTCTGCCCCCCTTCCGGGGGCGGTGGCGGCGCTGGTGGCGGGTCGAGGATCTCGCGTTGCAGTCCGGGCAGCCGCGCGATTCGGTCGTGACCCTCCTGCACGTCCCGCCATTCTTGCTGCCGAGCCTTGACGTGCCGCTCGAACGACTGCTTGATTTCCTGCTCGGTATGACCGTAGGAGCGCGCGGTCTGAGATAGCTTGTCCCCTTGCGTGCGCAGTTGGTTCACATAAGCCTGGCATTTCGCAAGGGTGAACTTGATGTGTTCGTTGAACACATTCGCGGCCGGCTGCGACAGCGGGTCGCCCCCAACCGGCCCCACCACGATATTAGCCGCGTGGTGCCGGAGCGCATCCTGTAAGCGTTGGGCCTCGCCGAGGAAGCCGTTGCGGACTTGCAGCACCGTCTGCGGCGTCACCTGCAAGGCGAGCTGCTCAAGCTGCCGGGCCACCGCGCGCTCATACGCTGCGAGATTTTCGCTGTGGGGCACTCGGCCCGGCCCTTGCTCCCATGGCGTGGTCACAGCCGACCACAATAGAGCTAACCGGCCATCGCTCGGGGCGTTTTCGCGAATCTGGTTACCGTGACAGTGTTGATGCCACTCATTCCTTGCCCGCCGTTGAGTCTATTGGGTGAGTAGTTACTCGGCTTGCGCGCTTCGCGGGAGGGAGGGCGAACGTGCCGGTCCCGCTCGGCCGCGACCGTTGGGGGCCTTTCGCGGACGGTCGCGCGGGGGCAGCTGGCGCAGTGTAGGTATTCGTACCTGGTCGTATTCCTACGGTGGGGTCTGAGTGGTCGTGGTGGTTGGGCCGATCGGCGGGTGGCGCTTGGTTGTGGGTGTCTCTAGCGTGGTGTGGTAGCCAGAGCCGGTGACTCACCTAGACCCTGTGGGTATTCGGGTGGGTGCTGTGGCCAGTGTGTTTGGTGGTCGACGGCCGGTTCGCGGGGTCCAGCCGAGTGTGTGCCCTGGTTGCGGCACCCTGGGCAGGAAGAAGGTGGGCGGTCCGTCGCTAAACCCCTCGGTGGCGGGCTGTCCGCCGCTTTGCGCCCCTGGACTCGCGGGGATCTGGAGTGTGGCTCACCCTGGTGGGATCACCGTGTTGGTGGGATCACCGTGTTCGGGTCGAGTGTTCGTTGGGTGAGGTCGCGGGCGACTTGGGCGAGGCGCTGGTTGTGGGTGCGCGCGTAGCGGCGCATGAGGTCGAATGCTTGGTCCATGGGGAGTGTGGCGTGCTGGGCCAGCACGCCTTTGGCTTGTTCGATGATCACGCGGCTGTTCAGCGCGCTCTGGAGCTGTTCGTTGAGCACTTCCGCGCGTCGGATCGCTCGTTCTTGCAGGATCGCGATGGTGGCCACGTCGGCTAGTGCTTGGCCGAGGACGAGGTCGTCGGTGCGCATGGCGACGGTGTGGTGGTGCCATAGGTTCAGCGCGCCGATCGCTTGTCCGCGTAGCCGCAGTGGCAGCGCGTGAACCGCGCGAAACACCGGCCGGTGCGTTGCGGCGGCGACGAATCTGGGCCAGCGCTCGGTTGAGGCGGCGATGTCGGCGACGTTGACTGGAGTGCTGTGGTGGTAGCAGTCCAGGCAGGGGCCTTGGTCATTTTGCAGCTGCATCAGCTCGGTCAGTCGGGCGTCCTCGTTGGAGGCGGCGACGACGCGCAGCACATCGTGGGGGTCGGCCAATAGGATGCCGCCGGCGTCCGCGCCGAGTAGCTGGATGCCGTAGCCGACCAGCCGGGTCAGCAGCTCGATCACGTCGTATTCGTCGACCAGGGTGTCGGCCAGTGACACGAATGCCTGGGCGACGAGTTGTTCGCGAGTGGCGTCGGTTTGACTCATCGCGTGTACCTCATCAGCTGTCTCGTTCGTTGGTGAAGTCGAGACGTCTGGCCACGATGTCGCGGGAGACGTCGATGAGTAGGCGTTGGTGGCTGAAGGCGTGGGCGCGCATCCGGGCCAGCGCGTCGGCCGCGTCCACGCCCAGCTGAGTTGCCACCATTCCGGTGGCCTGATGGATCTCGGCGCGGTTCGTCACGGCGGGTTCCAACCACGATGCGGTATGACCATCCAGTTCACCGGGGTCGGTGCGCAGGGTCAGCATCATCAGCGCCGCGGTGTCCGCTGCCGCGAGGGCATCGCCGCGCTGGTGGTCACTGAGGCTCCCCGGCTCGCATCGGTACAGGTCGAGCACACCCAGGTTGCTCGACCCCCATTGCAGTGGCAAGCACAACAGCGCCCGTACCGGGGTTTGTTCGAGGACCGCACGGGTAAACGCCGGCCAGCGGGCCAACTCGGTCGGGTGGCGGAGATCGTCGACCAGTACCGGGCTCCCGGTCCTCGCCGCTTCGATGCAGGCGCCCTCGTTCAGGGTGAGCTGCAGCTCCTCCAGCAACTCGGCGGTGGCGTCGGTGGTGTGCAGTGTCTGGCGGGCCACGCTCGCGGTCAGCAGCGACAACGCCGCCCCGTCCACGTCCAGCCCGGCCACGCAGGCTCGACAGATCAGAGCGGCCAGCGCGCCGTCATCGGTGACCTCGCGGGCGATCGCCAGCAACGCCGAGGTGACCTCGCCGGACCTAGCCACCGGCTCGACACTGGGGCATGGCCCACCAGCCGCAGATACTGGTCATTCCCAAGACCCCGATCCATCCCGCGGCCGACCAGGACAGGGACTGGATCGAGAGTCGACGATGCGCGTGCCCCACGCTACACGTAACTCCATCAACCCCAGCGTCACTGCTCGTGCGCTGGGGCGTTGCGAATGGCCGGCCCGCCCGGGTTTTCTGGTGATCGGTCGACGTTTTCGTGGTGCGCGGCACGCCGGGCCAGGCGGAGTGGCGGACCGGCATTTGGAGGCAATTTCTTGACCGCGCGCGGACCCGTGTCCAGACTTGGTCGACGGCTCGCTCCAGACCTCGGCGATTCGCCTCACTACGAGGAATTGATCGAAGCGCCGGCAGCGTGGTGACCAGCGCCCTTATCTGGAGTCCGGTGGTGTGCATGTCACGTTCCGGTAAGTCCGCCAACCAGTCGATATCCCGCTCGCCGGAGTCTGACGCGGCGGCTACCCAGGACGTTATGACCAGATTCATCGGCTGGTTGGACGGCCGCGAGATCCCGGCGGAGCAGTCCGCGTGCATCCAGCGGGCCGGGGCCCGATTCCTTCGCTGGGCATTTCAACACCACCCCGACGGTGACCCGTTCTACCTGCAAATACAGATCGAGGTGCACGCCTGGGATTACTGGGGCTGGATGCGGGCCAGGCAAGCCTTGACTGGCGAGCTCACCGACGCCGGACGCGCACTGGGCTGGCTATGGCTCTACACCCAAACCACTCACGGCCACCACACCCCAGCCATCGCCGCGCGGGACACATGGCCGAACTAGTCAGGGTCTTGTTCGGCGGGAATCGGCAGACGACCAGCGCCCCTGCCCGTCGCCCGGGAACCGGTGTTGGTGCCCGTCACGTTTCGTCCGCCCCGCCACATCGCGCCCCGATGCCGCCGTTGCGCTGGATGCCACAACGTCGCATCCAGCCAGAAGTGCCCGACGGGTACCTCACCGCTGGCTGCGCGGCCACATTGAGCACCGGCTCTACCTGCGGCGGTGATGGTCTTTGACACCGTGTGGTCGGCGCGTGGGGCGGTGAGCGGCGGTGATCGGAGAGCCCCGGGAGCTGTTGGGTCGCCCCGGCTTGGGCGGGTCCCGTTGCCGCGATGGCCGCAGGAGATGAAGCGCCTTCATAGAGCACTATCGGTCGAGGTGGGCGTTCGGAGGGTGTTCGCGCATCGTGCTCCCGCTGGTGCGGAGGCACGCCGCCTGGAGCGCGCGACTGCTGCGGGCCGCTCGGTGGCCAGGATGTGGCGGTGAGGTGGTGGCCAGCGGCGCCGGTGAGTCTCCTCCAGTGTTCGCCTGGGATGTCGAGGGCGGGCTGAGCGCCGGGTTTGGCGGGGACGATCTGGAGTCCCCGGAGTCCGAGGCGCTGCGCCGGGCGCGTAAGGAAGCGGAATCGACGCTGGACGCGGATTCGGTGCGGGCGTATCTGACCCGGATCGGGAAGGTCGCGCTGCTGACGGCTGAGGCCGAGGTGGCTTTGGCCAGGCGGATCGAGGCTGGTGTGTTCGCCGGGGACCGGCTCGCCGATATCACCGGCGGCGCGGGTGAGGGACCGACCGGTCGGGACGGGTCGGTTGTGCGGTTGCGCCGGGATTTGGGCTGGATTGTGCGTGATGGTGAGCGGGCGATGATCGGGCTGGTGGAGGCCAATTTGCGGTTGGTGGTCTCGGTGGCCCGCCGCTATACCGGTCGGGGGATGCCGTTGCCGGATCTGATCCAGGAGGGCAACTTGGGTTTGATCCGGGCGGTGGAGAAGTTCGACTACGCGAAGGGCTTCAAGTTCTCCACCTACGCGACCTGGTGGATTCGCCAGGCCATGACCCGCGCTTTGGCTCATCAGGCCCGCGCCATCCGTGTGTCGGCGGACATGTTCGAGGCCATGAACATGCTGTTTCGGTTGGAACGGGAGTTGCTCGTTCAGCTGGGCCGCGAGCCCACCACCGGCGAGCTGGCCAGCGGATTGGACATCACCCCGCAGCGGGTGCTGGAGATCCGGGCGGTGGCGCGCGAACCGATCTCGCTGGACCAGACCATCGCCGGTGAGGGCGATACCCGCCTCGGTGAGATCATCGAGGATGGCGGGGCCGTGGTGGCGGTGGACGCGGTCGCGTTCACGCTGTTGCAAGAGCAGTTGTGCTCGGTACTGGCCACCTTGAGCGAGCGGGAGGCCGGAGTGGTTCGGCTGCGCTACGGGCTCACCGACGGCCGGGTGCGCACCCTGGACGAGGTCGGCCGAGTCTACGGAGTGTCCCGCGAACGCATCCGGCAGATCGAATCCAAGGCCATGGGCAAACTGCGCCACCCCGCCCGATCCGAGAAGCTGCGCGGCTACCTCGACGGATAGCGCCCGCGACCCCCGCCCCTCTGCTCCGTCGGCGGGTCGGACCCCGGCTTAGAGTCACGCCTCCCACCCCCAGACCGGGCCAGAAACTATGAAGAGGCCGCCAGAGTCTTGTTACGGTGGATGCATCATTGTTGCGGCTGTTTTGTCGTCCCAGCTGTCCCAGCTCGGTGCCTTCCACAACCTCGGGAACATGCCGGGGTGGAGCAGCCCCACCAGCAAGAATGCGGATCACTCCACCGACCGAAGGTTGTGTCTGTTGCAATATATCCTGCTTAGCTGGTGGACGGTGGGTATTCGAACCATGTCGAATGCTGCCGTTCCGGAGGGCCGTTGTTGAGCGTCTCTCGCCGTGGAGACGTCGCGTCATTGGCTATGGGGACGGGTTTATGGATAACTTGGCGTTGCTCCCGCTTGATCGGCGCCGACACGGTGACTCTGTAGCCGACACGATGACTATGTAGTTGGTGGTGTACCCGGCGATCGGGCTCCCCGCTTGGCTGGGCCGGCATCTCGGTCAGGGCTGGGGTGTTGCGCGGCGTCGCCGGGTCGTGATCGAGCGCAGGGCCGCCCACACGAACAGTGCCGAGGCGGCGGCTGAGTAAATCAGATTGATGCTGACCGCGAGGGTGGGATCGATCCCCAGGGCCAGCAGTTCGCGCGTCTTGGCGGTGTCGAGGGGGTGGGCAAGTTCGAACACCGTGCCCACCACGGCGACTAGTTGACCAGCACATCCGACCAGGCCGATGAGCAACGCCCACCGTGCCCGGCGCAGCGTGCCCACGGCGAGCACGACCAGGCACACGGCCACCGCGATAAACACCAGGGCGGACCCAACGCTGACCCGCCAGGCCGCCAGCGGCGCGGTGAAGCCGGCCATTGCGGCTCCCAGTAGCCACAAGCACGCCAGAGCGACCCGCAGCGGGCGGTGAACAGTACCGGCAAGCACCACGAGGCGAGCGTAGAGCGTGCTGGTGGCCCGAGATCCGGGTAGCGTCCTGGTTTGGTGTGCCGGGAAGTCTGGTCGGCGTCGGGGTTGTTGTGCGTGTGGAAGGCCGAGCCGATGAGCACCAGGCATGATCGTCGCCCGGACCGCGCCACCGGCGGCGGGGCGGTGGTCGGGGTTTGGGGGCGGGGGTTGCATTCCCGTCCGGTGTTGTTGTTCGCTTTCGCGTTCGCGGTGATGGCCGATCCGGTCTCGTCGGTTGCGTATGCCATCGAGGCGGCGCTGCGTGCGTTGGGTGGTGAGCTGGCGCTGCTGGTGCCCACGATGGGGCTGGTGGTGGCGGTGATCGCGGTGGTGGTGGCGAACTACCTGCAGATCGTGGGCCGCTATCCGCGCGGGGGTGGGGCGGCGGCCGCGACGGGGGAGGCGTTCGGTGAGGGTGTCGCGTTCGTGCCGATTGGGGCGTTGATCGTGGACTTCACCTTGACCATCGCCATCTCCTGCGCCGCTGGCGCGTCAGCGCTGATCGCCTATCTACCGGCGCTGGCCGGCTGGCGGGTCGTGCTGGCGCTCGGGTTGGTGGCCGTGGTGGCCGCCGGCACCTGGTTCGGGCATGTCGGTCGGGCGGTGTTCGCGCTGCTCACCACGGGGTTTGTGGTGCTGGCCGCGGCGGTGCTGGTGTTTGGCGCGACCGCCCACCCCACCGCCCACTCCAGCGCGCAGCCCGCCATCCCCGCGACCGCGGCTGGCGTCGCGTCGCACGGCCCGGTGCTGGCGGTAGCGCTGGCTTTCCCGGTGGCGATGGCGCTGGCCACCGGTGTGGAGGCGCCGTCCTCGGCGATCGCGCAGCTCGGCCAGCTCGACGACCCGGGACGGCGGCGGTTCGGGCGGGTCACCTTGTGGGCGACCCTGCTCATCGTCGCCACGCTCACCCTTGGGCTGGCCGCCGAGGCGGCCCGCCTGGGCATCGGCGTGCCCACCGCCGAGAGCACCCAGATCGCCGAGCTGGCCCGCGCGGTCGCCCCCTACGGCGTGTTCGCCGCCTTTCAACTGGTCACCGCGATGCTGCTGCTGTCCGCGGCCAGCTCCTCGTTCGCCGCCGGTCCCGGCCTGCTCAATGCACTGGCCCGGTACCGCCACCGCGACGGGCACCACAGCGGCATCCTGCCCGGCTGGCTCGGGCGCACCAACCACCACCACACCCCCTACTGGGGTGTGGTGGTCTTCGCCCTCACTTCGGCGGCTGTCGTGGTCGCCGCCGGCGGCCTCGACCAGGAACTGGTGTTGTTCTACGCGGTGTCGGTGTTCGTCAGCTTCCTCGCCGGGCTGTGCGCCATGGCCCGCTTCTCCCTCACGGCAAGGTCCTGGTCACAGCTGGCGCTGAACCTGCTCGGCGCGCTCGCGGTCGTGTTCACCCTGGCGGTCAACCTGACCCGCCCGGACGCCGTGGTGTCGCTGACCGCCGCGCTCGCGCTGGCGGCCGGGCTGTACTGGGCGTGGGTGCGCGCCGGACGTCCCCGCGGCGTGCGCGACGCCGTCGCCAACGCAGAAACCGAGACAGAACCGGCAGCGTGACCACCGCCTCTCAGCGGTGCCACGGATACGGGCTACTGGACCTTCTCCGACGGATACCCACCGCTCGTCGGCAGCAAAGCGCCAGGCGTCACCCCATCCAAGCCGGAAACCAGCGCGGCCACCGACGCGCGCCCATTATTCGACGCCACACCGTCAACACTCGGTCCCGCGGGCGCTCCGCTGGCGGGAGGAAGTGCCGCGGCCGAGGCGTCGCCCCCAGCCGAGAGGCCGGACGACGCTCCGCCATCAGCCGGCCCGCCAGCGCTCCCAGCGGCCGGCTCGGGCACGCAGCGCGACCCGAGGCCGGACCTTGTACACCGCCGCCCAGGACAACCCGCATCCCAAATCCCTCAAGGTGGCGTCGATGCGGCCGGCGTCAGGCGTCAGGGTGGATCGCGGCGAACGCCATTTCAGCGGCCGGACTCGACACGGGCACGCTGACGTATCACCTGGACCCGGCCCATCGCCACCTCCGTTGATCGTCAAGGAGAAGCGCGCTGAGCAGAGTGCCAGACCGGTACGACAACTTTGACCAGCCTTAAGCCGGACAGGCATGTTCATCGATGTCTGGGTCCGTATGTGGGCGGAAACCGTGATCGAAACCCGGTACGCGCCGGAGGCCCAGGCCCAGGCGCGGCGTTAGCCGAGCTTGACGGCACATCGCCGGTGACACCGGAGCCACCGTGCATATCGAATTCACTGACAGCGAGTCCGCCGCGGCATGACCGGCGGCATGCTGGCCTCTCGACCTGTCGAGGGTCTGGGTGCGTGAGCCGCGCCGGACACGGTGTCATCGCCGGGGCGCTATCCCCGACGGCGCGTCGCGCAAGGGGAAGCGTTCAAGGTCAAATCGCCCGCGGCGGCGTTGCCCGGCGAGTAGCGTCTACTCGACCAACGCCGCGACGCGCATCCAGACGCGGCACGATCGACAACAGGGGTGGGGATGGGTCGGCCTTCGAGATCGGTGCGGCGGGGACACGCCGTGTCCATCTCGCCCCGTGATCGCCGATAGCCCTGCCCGCGCGTGGATGGAGCGGTGGTTGTACTGGCACGCACGCTCCCGGCTTGCCGCCGTCGAAGCGGGCGTGCGCCGTGACATGCGCCGGGAACGGTTGTCGAGCACGCTCGCCGCACTGAGCGCGTGCGTGCTGGTCGCCCTCGCCTACTTCCACGTCCTGCCCGGATTCCAGAAGCTGATCATGGCGGGAACCTTGATCGCGTGTGGGCTGATCTTCACCCACGGGGGACGATTGTGGGTCGCCCAGGGCCAAGAGGAAATCGTGCGCGAGTGGCGCGAGGCACTCGAAACCGAGGAAGTGGGCGTCGCGCGGTGGATCAACTGCATTCGGCTCCCGGACGGCGGTCTCATCTACCGCGACGCGGGGATGCAAACGCGCCGCTGAGCTTTCCCGCGCTCAGGGCGACACGGCCACCAGTGATGCCGGGTTGTCAGGCAGCGATGCACCAGGCTGCGGCCTGGCCCGCTAACACCGGCGTCGGGTGCCCGCCCCCCGTGTGGCTGGGTGCGAGTGTCCATCGCCGCACGACGCGCATCTGCGCCGGTTGCTCCCGTCGGAAACGTCGCGCGGCAATCCGGCCGGGCACTCACCAGCGCGTCCGGCCCACCGTACCCGGGCGTCGGCGCCGTGCTGGGTGCGATCGCGCATCGGTACCTGAGCGAATGGCACGTACACGAGGGCTTCTCCCAGTCCGCCCTCGCGGCCGAGTACGGCGATACCGAGCTGGCCCGTCGCCTCGCCTCCCTCGCGGCGACCAGCGAGCATGTCTCTTGCACGGTGCGCAGATACCTCACCGATTCCTTGGCCGACGAGACAGGGTGAGCCGACCGTCGAGGATTTGACCGGGTGTTGGTCGGCGTGCGCTGGGCGTGGAAGTGGGCAGGCGTTTCATGGCGCGGGCTCGGCCGGCCCTCGCTGTGCCGCGCGGGTCGCGCCGGATTTACGGGTTAAGCCGCGGGAGGGCTGGTGAGGTGTTGGGTGTGCGGGCGAGCGCGCATACCGCGGTCAGGCGCAGGCTGGTCCAGTCGGCGGCGCGCCAGCGGCTCGGGTGGGGGTGTGGTGGTTGCCAGCCGTGTTCGCGGGCGTGGGTGAGCACGGCGTGGCCGTAGCTGGCTAGCAGGACCACCCCGGCGACCGCGGCCGCTTCCAGCCCGAGTGTGGTGGCGTCGCGTACCGCGGCGGCATGTTGGTCGAGTACGGCGGACAAGCCAGGTACCGCCGCTGCGGCGGTCAGCCCGGCGGCGCCCACCTCGTGGTGGAGCCGGTTGAGCCACCGCCGCGCGGAGAAATGGGTGAAAACCTCAGGACCGGCAGACACGCGCGCGATGCTACCCAACCCTGCGGTTCGACGGCCTGCGCGCCCGCTCAGCCCTCACCCGGCGGGTTTGACGGACCGGGCGTCGGGGCCGCCGACCGCCCAGGTCGCGGCACGTCCTGGCTGCGATAAGGCAGTGCGGGGATGCCCCGAGGGAAGGTTAGGGCGCCAGGCCGGGCCCCCCGCTGGAGGGCTGCTGGGCCGGCCCTGGCGGGGCCGGTGTCGCCGGTTCGTCCGGGGGCCGGTCGGTTCCGTGTTGCGGGGTCTCGGCGCGCGGGTGGGCGCGTTCGGCGTCGCGTTGGCCGCGTTCCCGGGCGAGTTGGGCGTCCTGGCGCACGGTGTCGGCCTGCTGCTGTGCCTTGCGGTAGCCGGTGTGGATGATCTCCGCGGCCACCTCGCGCCCGCCCAGGCCGAACGCCAGCGCCGAGCCCAGGGCGAGGGCGCCGACCAGGGCGATATAGGTGGTGGTCACGATCACAGGGGCGATCCCCAGCTGGGTGAGGATCATGAACACGGCGATCGCCATCACCAGCGCCGGGGCGGCGGTGCGCACCATGCTGCCGGTCGGGGTGTCACCCATCGTGCGGTGGGCCAGGCCGCTGATCGCGCCGGCCACCGCGACCGCCACCAGGAAAATCAGCAGAGCGGCCAGCACGTTGGGCAGGTAGCTCAACACCTGGTTCATGAACCCGGTCAGCGCCGGGATGCTCAGCGTGCTGATCGCCGAGGAGATCACGAACAACATGATCACCCAGAACACCACGCCACCGACCAGCCGAGCGGGGCTGCCGCCCGGGCTGACCTTTTCCACGAACCGCCCCCCCGACGGGGAGGTTAGCCGGCGGTCCAGCTTGGCCCGGCGCAACAGCTTGGTGATCACCACGTTCAAGATCTTGGCGATGATGTAGCCGACCACCAGGACCACGATCGCCCCGAGGATCTGGGGCAGGTAGTTGACGAACGTGGTGAACGCGCTCTGCAGGCTTTGCAGGACGTTGAACCCACCGCCGGTATCGGGCGGTGGGGCGGGGGGTTGAGCAAGTAGCCGCACCATCACAGAAGTCCCTTCACGCCAGACGTGAGTAAAACGCTCTTAGCCGACGGATACCCGCTGTGATGGCCGCTACACATGCCGAACACGCGGGCGACGCCTCGCGGCGACAGACCCCGACCGGCGCACCTGCGCGGGGTCGGGTCTGATCAGGCGGACACGTCGGCGCTCTTACGCCTTGGCGCCCATTCGGCGCGGCACGATCACCGCTCGCCGTGGAGCCCCGGAGCGGGCAAGAAAGGGGGTTGACGGTGGCACGTGCGGGTGCTAAAAAATGCGCCGTCAGTCGGAAAGAGCGATACGGAAGCGCCGCAACGGCGGCGCGACGGTAAGGGAACGAAGGATTGTAGGAGGTCGAGTAACCGTCGAGAAGGAGGTGGTCACCGCGCTGTTTCGGTTGACATCATTCTGGAGACAGGTTCATTCCCTCTGAGTGGGCCGGCCTGGCCATTTCGCTGGGCCGGCCCCTCCTTTTTCCTGTGCAGGCGCATTGCCGGCTCAGCCGAGCTGGTTCAGGCTCCGTCGCCCCCGCGCCCCTGGGGGTTCTGTGACCTTCAGGTGCGCCGGGGGGTTCGGGCTTGCGGCGGGCCGCGTTGCGATCCAGGCGCCGTCAGATGGTGAGCGCTTCGTCGAGGTCGTGGCACACGATGAGCACCTCGTCGCGTTCGGTGATCTGGATCGGGGGCCGGACGCATTGGTTGTGTTCGACCACGATGCGCAGGGGTTCGCGTCGCCGTTTGGCTTGCCGCGCGGCGTGGTCTAGTGCAGTCAGACCGGCTGAGCCCAGGTGCGTCACCCCGCGCAGATCGACGACCACGCGGCGGGCCGCCGCGGCGTGCAGCGCACCGTTCATCGCCGCGGAAAATCGCGGTGCGGTCAACGTGTCGACCGCACCGCGCACCGCCACCACGATCGCGCCGCGTTGCGCGCGCATCTCAACGGTGAGCGGAGGCTCTCCGGACGGAGGACGCCGCACCTCAGCGTGCTCGGACATGACAAGCAGCCTAACCCGCCGATACGAGCCGCGAGCCGAGCATTAGACCAGCAAACCCGAGCGAGCCAGGGTCGGTTTTCCCACGAGCAAGGAGCCGCCCGGTCGGAGCGTCGATCGGGTGTCCGTGCGGTGCCAGGTCCGTCGTCGGCGCCGAGATCTTCGCGCCGCCTCGTCCGGGCCGTCCAGGCCGTCATGAGCACCCGTGCGCCAACGCCCAGCACGATGAGTCCAATACGGTCGCGCTGGCAAGCATGACGGTGTTCATGTTTCGAATGCCCACAATCGGCCGCGTCAAATCCCCCGCTGCATATTCGCGACTATTAAAAGTATTCGTGGCCGCTAGAAATGTGAACCCGATATGCCGCCGGGGCAAAGGGGCAAACCGACGGAACAGCATCATGCGTGTCGCGGCTTCCCTGTAGCCACGTGTTACGGCAAAACGGTCAGGTGGATTGGGCGTACAGCTGGTGCGCGCTCACCGGGTGCGGTAGCGGGGCGGGGCGGCTAGTCATGGTGACCCGGGTGCCGGACGCCGTGGTGTCGATGGCCAGCGAATCGGTGCAGGCCCGCATCAGCCGAAGTCCTCGCCCTCGGTAGCCCGGGTCGGCGGGCGGGGGCCGCCACTGGCCGGCGTCGGCGACCTCGATGCGTATCCGCGGCCCCAGCGGGCTGGGCACGCATTCGGCGGAGACCCGCACCAGGCGGTATCGCTTGCGATGCAGCTGGGTGTAGGCGTGCTCGACCACGTTGGCCGCCGCCTCGTTCAGGGCAAGGATCAGGTCGTCGGCTTCCTCGGCGGGCCAGCGCAGCGCGCGCAACCATTCCCGGAACGCCCGGCGCAGCGTCGATGGTGTCTCCGGTTGCGCCCGCATTACCCGCGTGAACTGTGCTGCCATTCCCGCCGCACCCCCCACAACCGATCACTCTCGGCGATCTGCCGTGTCTGTGGGGTACCCGGCTTTCACTCACGGTAACCCCGGTTGTGGTCAGAGAGTGAGTGCCTGCTCGAGGGTGTGGCACAGCATGAGCACGTCATGGAGGTCGGTGATCTGGATCGGGCGGACCACCGGGCGGTTGTGATCGACCACGATCCGCAGGGGCCCGTGTCGCTGCTCGGCGTGGCGGGTCGCGGCCACCAGCGCGGCCAAGCCGGCCGAATCGAGGAAGGTCACCCCCAGCAGGTCGACCACCACGCGCCGGCCCGCCGCGCGCCGCAGCACCCGGTCCAGGGCCGCTTGCAGGCGCGGAGCGGTCCACATGTCGACCTCACCGCGCACGGTGGCCACGACCGCTTCGCCCCGGCTATCCGGGCTGGGCACGGTGCGGACAGCCACAGTGAGCAGCTGCTGCTCCCCGGAAGGTGGGTCCGCCTCGTGGGTCGACATGAACTGACCATAGTCGGGCGGGCGGATCACGAGGTGAAATGTCGCTCAAGATTGTGCCGAGGAAGCGGCACGTGTCTCCTCACAACCTGGGCACCAGCCCGTTTTCCGTCCCGGTCGTGTTTCGTTTCGTGTCGGCCGGGTATTCACCGTCACATGGAGGGCCGACGAGTACAGCGTGAGCGGGTGTCGGCCGCCGTGGTGGTCGCGCGGCTGCTGGACCGGCCCGGACTGCGCCATCTCACCGAACTCGCCCACGCCATCCAGACCGGCAGCGGCAACGCGCAATCCCGCGGGCCTGGCGGATCGGGCCTGCCAGTGCCTGGCGTGCATCCCAGCGGCGCGCCCGGCTAGCCCGGTTCCCCCGGCGACAGGCGGCGTGCCGTCCACGCGCTCGGTCCCGCGCCGCCTGGCGATGGATCGGCGTTCCCGCGACGGGTTGTTCCACGGTGCCGGTTATGCCCCATTCTTGCTCCCCATATGACGGAGGCCGACGCGAATGGCCCACAGTGATCCCGCCCGCTCCCTTGCCCCCGTCTGGCGCTGTTGGATGGCCGCTGGGGCCGGGCTCGGCGTTTCGCTGCTCGCGCCGGTGGCTGGGGTGGCCGCACCGGCATGGGCGGGCGTGCCGGGAGCCGCGCCGTCGCTGGCGGGCGGTCTCCCCCCGCGTTCCGCTGGCGGGATGGACTGCACCAGCGGCGCGGACGATGACGACGACGATGAAGATCTCGTGGAGGCCCTCACCCGCGCCGAGCCCGGCGACCTTGTGTGCGTGCCTCTCGACTACGACGAGACCCGCGAGGACGAGAGCGACGAGGCCGACGAACATTTCCAGGACACCGACGAGGAGGACCCGGCCGGGCACGCCGGTTCACGGCACCGCCCGCGCGGGCAGGGTGCGGCGGACCAGCCCGCCCACCACGACCATGAGCAGGATCAGTATCGGGGGCGACACCACCTCGGCGGCAACTCCGATCACATGGCCATGGGCGAGCCTGGGCAGCGAGCAATGACCAGCGGCGAACGGCAGTATCGCAGCGGCTGCCGACACGGCTACATTGCCGAGGACTGCGAGCGGTTCAGCACCCGGGGCCTTTTACGGCTGGGCATCAACCCCAACTCTTAGACCAAGGCCAGATCGCCAGCGACACCCGATATAGACAGCGATTTGCTACGCCGCGACCTAGCCCGTGAACAGTTCACCGTTGCTCAGGTTGAACCGAACGTAGTTTGTGCCGGTGATCTCGGGCGGTCGGCGACCTGTAGCGACCGCAGGATGATCGGCCCGTTGGCCACGAGCTGGAGATCGGGGCAGGTTGGCCGCGTTCACCAGGACCGCGAGTCCTAGGCTGGCCAGGAAACAAACCTCCGTCAGGTCGATGACGATCCGGTCGGTTGGCGGCGGACCTGTTCGGCGATCACCTGCTCCAACCCGCCGATGCTGACCAGGTCGACCTCTCCCCGCACCGCGACCACCACGACGCCCAGTGCCGGGTGTTGCACGCCGACGGCATCGGAGGCGTTCGGCCGCTCGACCATGGGTTAGCGGCCCGAGGCGCCGATCCCGCGGTGCTACTCGGTTCCGGCGGCGGCGTTATCGGCATCTCGGATGCAGGTTTCAGACACGACACTCTCCAAAGACTGGGACACGGCGCGCCGCTGGCACACGTCGCCAGAGCGCGTAGCGATTGGTGACGAAGACGAGAACCTTGCGGGTTTCGGACTCGCGGGATGTCTGAGCGATGTCTGAGCTAGCTGAGTGTGACTCGGCTCTCACATGCGGTCAACCAAAATGGCGGCCTGGACTCCAGCCGTCAGGCCATCATCGGGACATCGAACCCGCCCCGACACAGCCCATCCCCCTAGGTGCAGCCCGATCCGATGATCGCCATAGGCCCGATCACTTGACGAGCCACTGTCCGCACTGCTAGCCGCCGACGGAGGGGAGGTGGCACGTAGCCGTTGCTGCTACGGCCGCGTTGTCGAGGGTGCTGTGTGGGTGGTTAGCGGGTGGTTCGGAGTTGGTCGTTGCCGAGCCAGCCTTGGCTGGCGACGCCGAGTTGGTAGGGGACGTTGATCACGATGACGCCGGGGGTGAACAGGAGGCGGGCTTTGATGCGTAGGGCGCTTTGGTTGTGGAGCAGGGTTTGCCACCAGCGGGTGGTGACGTATTCGGGGATGTAGACGGCGATGACCGCGCGTGGTTGGTCTCGGCGGAGGCGTCGGATGTAGTCGAGTAGTGGTCGGAGTAGGTCGCGGTAGGGGGCTTCGAGCACTTTGAGTGGCACGGTGATCTCGTGTTGTTCCCAGGTTCGCCGTAGTTCGCGGGTTTCTTCGTCGTCGGTGGCCAGGGTGAGGGCTTCGAGGACGTCGGGGCGGGTGGCTTTGGCGAAGGCGAGCGCGCGTAGGGCGGGTTTGTGGAGTCGGGAGATCAGGACCACGGCGTGCACGCTGGCGGGCAGGGTGAGCGGTGTTTGGTCTGGTGCGACCTCGGCGCTGACTCGGGCGTAGTAGCGGTTGATGGCGCGCATGAGGAAGAACAGCACGATCATCGCGGCGACCGCGAGCCAGGCGCCGTGCTCGATCTTGGTGGCGAACACGACGACGAGCACGACGGCGGTGACGAGGGCGCCGACCAGGTTGGTCGCTTGGGCGCGGCGGATGCGGCGACGCTGGCGCGGGTCTGGCCCGGTGGCCAGCTCGCGGTGCCAGTGTTTGACCATGCCGAACTGGCTGAGGGTGAAGCTGGTGAACACGCCGAGGATGTAGAGCTGGATCAGCTTGTCGATGTTGGCGTCGAAGCCGATGATCAGCGCGGCGGCGGCCGCGGCGAGTAGCAGGATGCCGTTGGAGAACACCAGCCGGTCGCCCCGGTTGTGCAGCTGGCGGGGCAGGTAGCGGTTGCGGCCGAGGATCGAGGCCAGCACCGGGAAGCCGTTGAACGCGGTGTTCGCGGCGAGTACCAGGATGGCGGCGGTGGCGGCCTGGTACAGGTAGAACAGTGGTGAGCCGGCGCCGAACACGCTGCCCGCGATCTGGGAGATGACCGAGGGGTTGCCGTCCGGGTTGGCGTGGGCGTGCAGCGTGACGGCGAGTGCGGTGATCCCGCCGAACATGACGATCGCGATGGCGCCCATCGCGCTCAGGGTGAGCGCCGCGTTGCGGCTTTTGGGTTTGCGGAACGCGGGCACCCCGTTGCTGATCGCCTCCACCCCGGTCAGCGCGGTGCAGCCGGACGCGAACGCGCGCAGCAGCAGGAGCAGGGTGAATATGCCGCCGAACGCGGTGGTCGGGGGCAGCGGCTGGGCGGCGGTCTCGGCTGGTGGCAGCGTGCCGCCGAGGCCCCGGATGGCGCCGATGAGGAACATCAGCAGGGTGAGGCCGATGAAGCCGTAGGTGGGTACCGCGAACACCCGCCCGGATTCCTTGGTGCCGCGCAGGTTGGCCAGGGCGAGCACCAGCACGAACGCGACCGACAACGCGACCGCGTGGGGTGCCAGCGACCGCAGCGCGGAGGTGATGGCGACCACCCCGGACACGATCGACACCGCCACTGTCATCACGTAGTCGACCAGCAGCGCGCTCGCGGCCACCAGCGCCGCCGACTCGCCGAGGTTGTCCCGGCTGACCACGAACGCACCACCGCCGTTGGGGTAGGCGTAGCAGGTCTGCCGGTAGGAGGTGACCACCACGATCAGCAGCGCGGCCACCGCGACACCGACCCACGGGGTCAGCCGCAGCGCCGCCACCCCACCGGCGGCGAGCGCCAGCACGATCTGCTCGGTCGCGTACGCCACCGACGAGATGGGGTCGCTGCAGAACACCGGCAGCGCCAACCGTTTCGGCAGCAGCGTCTCACCGAGCCGGGCACTGCGCAGCGGCCGGCCCACCAGTAATCGCTTGACAACCTCGAACACGGGTAGAGCGTGACGACCCGCCCCACACCCGGCCAATCTCTTGACGGGTTCTTAACGCCCCCATCCCGGCTCCGTCGGCGTGACCGGCTCGATCGCGGCTACAGGTCGATCGTGTCGGGTGCGTTGGTGGTGTGGGTGGCCAGCGCGGCGCCCACCTGATCCGCGAGCGCGGCCGCGACCCGCAATTGCTGACGGGATGGCCGGACCACGCTCGTGGCCGCGGTGAGGAGGAACCGGCCGTGCACCACGCCCCGGCTTCGGGCCACGAGTGCGATCTCGGTGTCGGTGGGCAACCCGAGCCGGGCGACATCGATGCGGTGCCCGTTGTAGCTGACGGTTCCGTCCTCGTCGATGCTGGCCAGCGCCGAGCCGTTGCCCGGATCGAACCGGCAGCGGTCGACCTGAAGCAGATCCGCCACCTGATCGCAAACGTGGCCGATCAACGTATCGACCGAAGACCGGCCAGCGCCGACAGCGGCGGCCGTCCTCAACACGCCGTCCAGGTACCCCTGCTCCCGGCTGGCCCGGGCTTGCTGGCGGCGGCCCCACAACGCGACCTCGGTGACCGCGGCGCCAACCAGCATGAGCAGCACCGCGGTCTCGATGTCGGCCCGTTTGGTGATCGCGAACCGGTCGTAAGGCTCAGTGAGGAAGTAATCGAACCAGGCCGCGCTCGATAACGCCGCGAGCAGCCCAGCCGACCGAACCCCGGTCGAGGCCGCCGCGACGATCACCAGCACCAAAACCAGCGCGGCGTTGGTATTCGCCACACTGTCACGAAACAGGCTCAGCACCGCCGAGACCGCCAACGGCCCCAGGAACGCACTACCAACAACCCACCGCCGGTAGGCCGTCGACCACAAACCCAGGCTCCCACCCTGCACGCCCATACCACCCAGTGTGCGCCCCACCGGCCCAACCCGGGCCCCAACCAACCGTTAAAAACCCGTATCCATGGACCCCGCCCGGACGGCACATTTCCCGGCCCAGTGGCGGACCCCTCACCCAGTGACACCACCACCGGTCGGCCATCCGGCGTGGCTGCGGTCCCCACAGGCTGGGCGATATACCGGCACCGGCGACAGGAGGGCTCGAAGCGCCAGAAACCTGTTGTATCGGACGCATCATCGTTGCATCGACTGAGAAGTCCCTGGTCGGCCCTTCTCCACTCGGCACGCGGCTCGGTCGCGCACTGGCTCTACCAGCAGAGACACTCATGCTCGACCCCGAACGCCGTTGCACCTGATGCAATAAATCCTGTTTCGCTGGCCGGGTCGCGCCCACGTAGTCCCTGGTCGGGAGAGGCACCTCTTCCACGAGCTTGCCGCGGTCGGGAGCGTGCACGACCTTGCCGTTGCCGGCGAACAGGGCAACATGAGTGATCTTTGGTGCGCCGGGTGCACGGTAGAACACGAGGTCGCCCGGCTGTAGGCCTTGGTCGGTTGGGAGGACTGGTCCGGAGCGGTACTGGGTGTCGGCGGTGCGGGGCAGGGCGATACCGGCCGCCTGGTAGGCAGCGTGGGTGAGTCCGGAACAGTCGAACCCGGCTTGCCCGGCCTCCGGTCCGTTGCCTCCCCACTGGTACGGCAGGCCGAGCTGCTGGCGGGCGTACGCGATCGCGGCGGCGGCCGCGGGCGACGTGCCGGGGGCGGGTGTGCTCGGGTCGGCGCCGGGCGCGGGTGGCGCTGCCTGGTCCGGTTGCTGTGGGGGGCTGGCCGCGGCGGCCGCGTAGCGGTGTGCCTGTTCGAGTACTTGGGCGACGTATCGGTTGTCGTGATTGTAGTTCCAGATCGCGGCGGACAGGTTCCGTCCGTCGCGGGCGCCGTTGTCACAGAGTAGGAATGCGGCGGCGTGGACGGCGTCGCTGGGGTTGTACGGCGACGGCGGGGACGCACCGCCGGCCGGTAGGGGGTGTTTCGCGGTGACCGCGTCGAACGTGGGTTGGAGAAACTGCATCGGCCCGCGTGCGCCAGACGCATTTTGTGAGGAGTGGACCCCGGGGAGGTTCGACCGGCCGTGGTCCGTCTCGATCTTGCCGATCGCGGCGAGGATCGACCAGTCCAGCCCTGGGCAGTTCGCGGCCGCCTGGGTGTAGAGGGTCAGGTAGTCGGCCGGGATGTCCGCCACCGGCCCGGGGACCCCGGGGGCCGGCCCGCCCGCCGGGGTGTCGCTTGTCGAGCTGTTGAACGGGTTGAGCGAGCCGATCAACACCACAAGCACGGAGACCACCCCGAGGAACCCGGCCAGGGGGATCAGCACGATCGCGACGATCTTCCCGATCATGGCGACCACGGGTGGTCGGGCGGGCCGGCCGGGGTGTGGTGCTCGGCGCCGCTGCCGTACTCGGCGAGCTGCGCCGGGTCTGTGGTGATCAAGGAATCTTCGACCGGACTGGCCACGATCCGCACGGCTACCCGGCGGGTGGCCGTGATGAGCAGCGCCTCACCCACGCCCGCGCGCAGCAGGAACGCTTGCTCTCCGGCGGTGAGCGCGTAGACCCGGGCAAGTTCATCGATGGTTTGCGGTTGCTGACGGGTCAAGATCGTGGTGGCGGCGTTGGTGAGGATCGCCGCGCCGAGTTCGCTGGCCAACGCGTCGCCCACGTGCTGAGTGATGAACCGGAGCGCACCCCACCGTTTGCGGTTGCTGCGCACCATCGCGGCGATGAACTGTTGCGCGATCGGCTGGGTGAGGAACCGCCACGCCTCGTCGATCACCACGATCCGCGGGCGGCGCTGGGTGGGGTTGTCGAGTTGTCGCCAGATGTGGTCCAGCACGACCAGGGTCGCCGGCCCGCGTAGTTCGTCGGGTAGCTCGCGCAGCGACCAGGACACGAGCTGCCCGGCCGGTTCGGTCGTGGTCGGGCCGTTGAACAGGCCCGACCACGCCCCCACGGTGTAGGGGCCCAGCTGAGTTGCTAGTTCCGGCCCGGCCGGGTCGGGGTGGTCGGCGAGGGTGGCGGCGAGATCGGCCAGGATCGACGCCGGCCGCCCCCAGGTGGCCGGGTCGGCGGTGATTCCGGCGCGGCTGTAGGTGTGGGTGATCGCCTCGTCGAGTACCGCCCGGGTGGACGGGTCGATCTCCCGGTCGAGTAGTACCGCGACGAACGTGTGTAGGAACAGGGCACGGCGGCGCAGCGCGTCGGGCTGGGCGTGGCCCAGGTCGAACGGGTTGATCCGTACACCGGGTGCGCCGACCCGTACGACCGCCCCGCCTACGGCGTGGGTGAGCTGGGTGTATTCGTCCTCGGGGTCGACCGCGATGGCTTGGATGCGGTGGCCGGCGACATCCCGATACAGCGACCGCAACAGGGTCGCCTTGTTCAGATACGACTTCCCGAACCCGCTCGGCCCGAGGATGACGGTGTTGTAGTTCTCTGCGGTGAACTCGTCGTGGAAGATCAGGCCGTTGGTGTCCAGGGCGAACCCGTGGAACACCCCGTCCGGCGCGGCGTCCGAGGTCGGGTCGGGTCCGGGTAGCTCGTCGGAGGCGAACGGGAACGCGGCCGCGATTGGGTCGGTGTCCATCACCCGGTGCACCCGGACCTGCTCCAGCGCGAACGGCAGGCACGCCTGCCAGCCGTCGAGCTGCCGGTAGGACACGGGGCGCACGTCGAGCATGAGCGAGGCAGCTAGCCGGCGTACCGCCTCCACCTCATCGGCGAGGGCCTCGATGTCGGTGGCGTGCACGGCGAGGTAGATCCCGACCGTGTAGAGGCGTGCTTCGGCGCGGGCGATGCGTGCGGCGAGTTCGGCCGCGCCGTCGTCGGCGGCTTCCCATAGGGGGTCGGGGATGCGGCCGGTGCGGGCGTCGTGGTCGAGGTCGGCGACCAGCCGGGCCCGGCGGCGTTTCAACCGCTCCGCGGCGGTGATCGGGTCCACCGGCCCGATGTGCATGCTCACGTCCAGCCGGCCCGGATGGTTGAGCAGCGGGGCCAGCCAACCGGGGTAGGCCATCGCCGGATACCCGGTGACCGCGAGCACGGAGATCACGCCGTCTCCGGCGCGGATCACCCGGGCGCCCAGGGCGAGCCCGTCGGGCGTGAACAGACCGGCCGTGGTGCCGGTAGCGGCCGGGGCGCCGGCCGTGCCCGGCCCGGCGGGCAGCGCACCGGGCGCCATCCCGATCGGGCCTGCCGCGGCGCCGGGCGCCGGCCCGGCGGCTGCCCGGCGGGTAAGGCGCCGCAGGATCGACTCGGGGATCACTGCCGCTCCCCGGGTAGCAACGGGTGCCCACCGTGGTCGGCACCCGGCGGACGCCCGGCCGCCACCACCGCGCCCACCCCGTCCAGCTCGGCGCTGTACCGACCGGCGCCGTACAGCTCGGCGGGGTTAGTGCCGCCGGGGTGTGCGGTGGTGGGCTGGTGGGGGCGGCACGCGGCGTAGAGCACCGCTTCGGCCTGGTGGGCGTCCAGCGCGGTCACGGCGAGCCCGGCGGGGGCGAGCAACGCGGCGGCGTCGGCGAGCTGTCGGCCGAGCCGGTTCAGCGCCGCCCGGTCACGGCGGGCCTGGCTGGCGGCGCTGGTGGCCGGGGTGGGCGGGTTGGGCTCGCGGAACACGAGGACGATCTGTCGGCGCAACAGGGTGTGCTCGGCGGCGAGCTGGGCAAGGTGATCGGCATGATCGGCCGCGGCGGCCGCAAGCGCCGGCTGCACGTGCCCGGTTGTGGTGGCGAACGTGTCGAGTCGGGCGATGTGGCCGGACAGGTCCAAGGGTGTGGCCCGCACCAGCAGATGCATCGGGGTGGCCAGCGAGTTCAGATAGCGCGCGAACGTGGCGACCAGCGCGGCCTGTTCGTGCTCGCTGCGCAGCGACCACGACACGGTAGAGACCACCGCGGCCGCGCCCATCCCGTGCGTGCCCAGGTCGACCACCCCGAACCCGCCGGCCTGGGCCACTTCGCGGGCGGCGAGCGTGACCGGCCGGGACGGGCGGCGTAGCCGGGTCCACCAGCCGCCGCGCCCGACCCGGCCCGGGTCCGCCTGCCCCACCTCAACCGCGCCCGCCCGGGTGTCCGGCTTGGCCTCGGCAAGGGCGCGCGTCGTGGTCAGGTGGATCACGGCGGCGAGTAGGTAGCGGTCGAGTGTGACCCCGTCCCTGCGGACCAGCGCCAACGCGAGCGCCACCACGATCACCGGCACAGCCACAACCGCGAACGCCCACAACGGCAACAGGTCGCGGGTGGCGGTGTAGGCGAGGTAGAGCAGGATGACCGCGCCCAACAGGATGATCACCTGCCGGCCGTTCAGATCAGCGACGATCTTGTCTTCCAAATCGATGTTCGCGGGGATCGGGACAGGCTCAGAACGTTGATCCATCGGGGCACCTCACAGAGCTGGTCGCACGGGTGGGGGCCGCTGCCTGGACGCGCGCCGGCAATGCGGGCGTCCAGACAGAGCAGCCAGGGCAGGGCGGGCCGGGTGGTGGCTAGCGCGGGCGGCGCCGCCCGGAGGGGTGAGGCGGCCTCGGCGAGACCGCCGGGCGTGCCCGGGGCGGGGTGGTGCGTCCCCCGGCACGCGGCGGGGCGTCGGTTCGCCTGACCGCGGGTCGTGGCGTCACGGTCGGCGGCGGTGCCGGGCGTGGCCCGCTGGTCCCCGGCGCCCTGGTGACCAGGGGGCGCGGGTTCGGGCGGGCGTCGTTGCTGGCACGACCGCCGGCCGCGCGGGTGTCCACCCCGGGCGGCGGTGGCTGCGCCCCGGGCCTGGGTAGACGCAAGGTGTGCGGCATGCCGGGCGGTGCCGCCGGCTGGCCGGGCGGCCGGAGCCGTCCCGGCGCGGGCCGCGGCTGGCCGGGCGCCTGGGCGCGGTGTGCCTGGCGGGCGGCGGCGAGACCGCGCCCGGCCGGGCCGGTGGCTGCCGCGTAGGGCCAGTGCCGCGGTCCGATGCCCGGGTGCCTGGGCACCCGAGGCCGTGTCCGCCCGGCGGCGGTGCGGCCACCGGCCCCCGTCGCGGCGCGCCCGGCTTTGACCGCCCCCAGGGTTTTGATCATGAGCACGGTGCGCACCACCGAGGACAGAATCGAGCTGCCCTGGCTGAGCTTGGCCGCGCTCATGACCCGGATCGGGATGATCGCCATGAGCACGACCACCCCGAGCGCGAGGAACACCCGCATGTCCTGCTCGGCCAGCACCCCGGACCCGGCCACCGCGCCCGGGGCAAGGAAGATCTTCAACGCCACCACCAGCGTGAGGGCTTGGGCGAACTGGGCGCCCAACAGGGCGGCGAACGCCCGCCACCACCACGCCGCCAACCGGTCCAACCCGGGCAGGGCGTGACACGCCAACGCCAGCGGCGCGGCCACGGTGAGGATCGCCAGCAGGGCGAGGCGCTGCACGTAGCCGATCAACACCAGCACCACCACCACGACGAACGCGGCGGTGACGAAGATCATCCAGGCGCCGGCCTGTTGGTCGCGCATCCCGGCGCCGATCAACTCCCGCAACGCTGTCTGCGCTGCGCTGGTGTCGGCCGTGCCGAGCACACTTGTAGTCAGGGCGTTACCGAACCCGACCGCGAGCCCGATGATCCACAGCGAGAGGTTCGCGGCGGCGAACCCCAACACCAGCCGCGGCGCCAAATCCCGGAGGCTGTAGCGGGTTTGCACGGTTTGGTGGCCCATCACGATCAGCGCGGCGGCGGTGATCAGCAGCCCGTACAGGGCGACCGCGATGGTCCGGGTGTGCCCCCACAACTCGACCATCCCCGGCATGCAGCGCGGGTCCGGTGCGTTCAACAACACCCCAGACAGCAGCCGCAAAAGCGGGTCCAACCCGGGCAGCACCACATGATCGGTCACCCACCCGGTGATCTTCGTCAGAACCTTGTCGACCCATCCAGGGTCCTGCGTGCTGTTCGGCGCCGCTGGGGCGCCGCCCGGCGCCGCTGGTGGCGCAGGCGGGGCGAGCGGGGATGCCGGGGGCGAGCACACCGCCTCCGCTCCGAACCCGGGCCCCGGCTCGCGTGGTGGTTGCGCCGGACGGGGTACGCCGAACCCGGCAGGGTGACCCGCAGCGGCCATGGCCACAACACCGCTACCAGCGACAACACGGCCCGCAGTGGCCGCGTGGCCATGGCCAGCCACCCTCTCGGACGTGGCCACCGGCTGGCCGGACATGACCATGACGAGACCAGCGAGCAGCCCGGCGACGACGGCTAGCGCTGCGGTGACCAGCCACCCGCGCGGCGCCCCGGCCGGCGACACGGCCACGCCGCGGCCGGGCGCGTGGGGGGCGTGTTGGGTGTGTGAGCGTGGCATGAGGTTCACCGCCCACCCCGCGACGTGAACAGGCTTTGCAGGGCGCCGAACAGTGCCGGGGTGAGCATCACGCCGAGGAACCCGTACAGCGCTGACTTCAGCGACTCTTTCGCCTTGCCGTACTCCTCGCTGTGCCCGCGGGCCGCGATCATGCGCACGAACCCGATCATGAAAAAGGTGATGGTCAACGTCGCCAGAAAGCCGACGATGAGCCACTGCACGTTCTCGGCGAACTGTTCGAGGGTGATCTGCGAACCGGGCAGCTCGCCCCGGTCGCCGGGTGCGGCGAGCACCACCGCGCCGAGTGCCTGTGCCGGCCGCCAGGCACTGACCACCGCGAACCGAACGGCCGAGACGATGGCGGCGACGTGAACGACGGGTTGCCCGGTGGCGGGCGCCGGCAGGCACCAGCCCAGCCCCACCAGCAGACCGACCACCGCGACGACGCGCGACGACACGCTCACCGTGGCGCCCCTGGTCGTGGCCGGTCCGTGGCCGGTGGCCACGGCAGCGGCCGTATGCCCGGCGCTGGTGGTGGTGCTGGCCGGTTCCCGGCTTGTGCTCGCCACGGTGACCGCGGCCATGTCCGGCGCGCTGTCCACCGTGTTGCCCACACGGTGTGTGGCCATGTCCGCGGCCATGTTGACGGCCATGTTTGCCCTGGTGGCCGCAGGTGTGGCGGGTTGTGCGGTGATGGCCGCGGTGCGGACATGGCCCACGGTGTTGGGCTTTCTGGGTGTCATGGCCGCACCTGCTCATCCCGCGCGTGCCCGCGACGACGCGCGGCGCGGGCCAGGCGTGCGCGCTGGCGGTCGCGCTCAACCGCGCGGGCCGCCGGCCACCCACTCCCGCCCCGCCCGCTACCCGGCGCGGCGTGCGGAGCGCCCGTGCTCACGACAGTCCCGGTACCCGTGCCGGTGCCGGTGCCGGTGCTGGTGGCGGTGCCGGTGCTGTTGGTGGGGGTGTTGGTGGTGTCGCGCAGGGTGCGGGCGGCGCGGTAGGCGGCCATGAGCAGCCGTCGCCGGATCCGCGGGTCGTGGGTGTCCTCCAGGTCGGTGCGGCGTAGCTCGGCGTAGAACCCGCCGAGCGCGGCCGCCTCCAGGTCCCCGATGTCAGACGCCCGCCCGGCCGGCCGGTGAAACAGGGTGGCCACCATGCGCACCAGGTCGGGCAGCGCGATCCCGGCGGCGGCGATGGTCCAGTCCGGTTGCCGCGCACCCGGGGTGCGGGCCCGGGCGACCAGGTAGGACCAGATCGCCGCGCGGCTGGCCGCGCTCACGGTGGGGCTGGCCAGCCGTACCCGAAGCTGGTGCAGCGACAACGGCCGGTCCGGCAGATCGGTGAACCCGTGCGGGTGCACGGTCACCGGCAACGGCCCCACAGAAACCCACCAAAACGCTGATTCCAACGTCTCGAATACCGTCGCGACCTCATACAGATCACCATTGTCGAGATTGTCGGGATTGCTGTGTCCTGCGCTCGCGGTCATGAAATGCGCCTCCTCGGCGGGAGTCCGGGTGGGACGTGAACGCCGATAGGAAGCCACACCCGCTAATGCAGTTCGCATGCAGCGAACCCGACCCGACCGCCGCCTGATCGAGTGGCTGACTGCCGCACTAATGCAGATGCAATGCAGATGGAATGCAGCGCCGGCGCCGACGTGCCCGCCGACGAGGCTGGCCGGCCGCCCCGTGACTCGTGCCGCCGGCCGGGCGCGCAGCGTTGCGCCTGGTCAAAGGGTGCTGCATTGCTGCTGCATTACTTCTGCATTGCAGGCACACCCTGTCACCCGTTCGTGTCGCCGGGCGGGGGCGGTTGCGTGCATTCCATCTGCATTAGGCGCCGGTCTAGAAATGACTCGCTCACCACAAGTCGCCCGTCCCGCGACACGGTCGCTTCTCTCTAGCCGCACGCGCACACCGCGCCTGAGCCCCTTTCTTGGGTTGCATCTTCCGAAAGGAACTGTCGTGATCCGATGCTTTGATCGGCCGCAATGGAAGCGTCCCGGCTTCCGCTTGTGGGCGCCGATCTCGTTTACCGTTGTATTGCCGCTCATCGCCGGATGGGTGTTTTCCGTGGCGCACCGTATTTACGCCTCTGGGGTTGCGGGTGCCGCGCTGGTGGCGAGCGTGTCGACGGTGCCGGCCAGCTCGCCGGGGTCGGCGGGGTCGGCGGGGTCGGGGGGCGGGGCGTCGGAGTGCCCCGACTTCACGGTTGCGCGGGTGGCGTGCGAGGCGTCGGGGTGGCTCACCTGGGTGATGACGGGGCTGGCGGACTGGTCGGCCTCCGGTTGGCCGCTGGCCGCGTTGGTCTCCGCGGCGATGGTGGCGGGTGGGCTGGTGGTGTTCGCCCGCGCGATGAGTCGGCTGCGCGCGGCCGGGGACGCGGTGTGGCTACGGATCACCCCACCCGCCACGATGGCCGCGGGCGGCGCCGCCGGGTTGTGGCGGGTGCTGTCCGGGTGTCTGCGCCACGCCCCCCGCGGCTGGCCCTGGGCGCCCCGCCCGCAACTGTCGGTGGAGTGGTGGGCCGACCCGTCCGGGCTGCACGTCGGGGTGTGGGTGCCGCCCAAGGTGCGTCCGCAGCGGGTCGCGGACGCGATCACCCGCGCGTGGCCGGGCGCCCAGGTCCAGCCCACGCACCCGCCGATGTGGCACCGGTACCCGGCCCGGCTGCTCGAGCTGACCCCCGCCGCTGGTCCGTGGGCGCCGCTGAACCCCGCCGGCAGCACAGCCACCGGCACCGGTCTGGGCGTGGTCGACCAGTCGGAGGAACCGTTGCGCGCGGTGCTGGGCGCGCTCGCCGAGCGTGCCCCGGGCGAACAGGCCAGCGTGCAACTGATCGTGTCGCATCACCGCGACCGCGACCGGGTCACCAGCGGCCTGGCCGGAGGGTTGCGGGCCGTGCTGCCCTCGCTGTTGGGCACTCTCGCGGGCGCACTGGCCCACCTGGTCGTGACGGTCCTGGACGTGTTCACCTCCGGCACCAGCACCCCGACCCGCAACCGGACCGGCAGCGGTGCGGCGGGCGGCCGCTGTGACGACACCTCGGGTGACCCGGTGGCACGCGCGGCGGTCGCGAAACGCGCCCAGGGTCCGCATCTGCGGGTGACGCTGCGGGTGGCGGTGAGCGTGCCCATGCCGCACGACTGGCGGCACGACCGGGCGTGCGCGGTCGATATCGCCACCGGCTACGAGCTGGTCACCAACGAGCTGCGCCTGCGGTGGCGGCGCCTGTGGGCGGCCGAGTACCTCACCCTGCGCACCCACGGCCACACCTGGATCGCCACCCTCGGCGAGCTGGGCGCGCTGTTCCACCTGCCCGCCGACCCGGCCCGCTACCGGCTGGCCGCTCCCGGGGTGCGGCGCCTGCCCACCCGAGGCGCCACCACCCACCTACCCCTGCCCACCGCCCCGCATGTCCCGCCCGCCGAGCCGCCGGCCGGCCAGCCGTGGCGCCCCGCGCACCGTCCCGGACACACGACGGGCGGCCCGGACCGCGACACCCCGCCGAACGGGCCGGCCAACACCGCGCCGGCCAGCACCCGCCCGGCCAACCGGCCCGCCGCGCGGGCCTCCCGGATGGCACCCACCCACGCGGTTCCCCGCCTGTCCCGCACCGGCCGGCCCGCCCACGGCGGTGAGAACCGATGAACCCCCACACCCCTACCGGCACGCGGCGGCCGGCGAAATCCGTGTGGCTGGCCGGCCACCTACTCGGCGCGGCCGGGGCCGGGCGCGGGGTCGTGCTGATCGACCACTCCGGCGAGCTGGCCCGCACCGTTCTCGACCGGTTGCCCGCCGAACCCGGGACGGGCTGGCCCGCCCATGGCGGTGAGGACCGGTGAACCCCGGTACCCGCGCGGATGTGTCCCCGGGCGCCGGCTGGTCGGGACTGGTCCGGCCCTACGCCCCCTGTCCCATCCCCGCCGACCCCGTCCGCGGCCGGTCGGAGTCCGGCGGCATCGGCGGTGACGACGGCGACGGAGAGCTGCCCGGCCACACGACGGCCGGGCAGCGTGGGGCGGGTGGGCGCGGGTTGTTGCTGACCCCGCCCGATCACCCGGCGCGCGCTCTGCCGCGGGTGTTGGGCCGGGCGAACGCCGGCCCGCCAGACCTGATCGCTCTCGACAGCCCGGACGCCCGCTATCACTTCCACGTCATCGGCCGCACCGGGGTCGGTAAGTCGACCTGGCTGGCCAACTACGTCCTCGGTGAAGCGCGGGCCGGGCGCGGGGTCGCGCTGATCGACTGCCAAGGCGACCTGTCCCGCAAAGTCCTCGACCGGCTCCCCGCCGAATGCGGGGACCGGCTGGTCATCCTCGACCCCGCCGAACAGGCGGCGCCCCCGGCCTATAACCCGCTCGCCCCAGACTGCGACGACCCCACCGGCCAAGCCGGCGAATGGGCGGCCGAACACCTGGTCGGCACCTTCCGCGCCCTCTACGCCGCATCGTGGGGGGCGCGGATGGAGGACTTCCTCCGCGGCGCTTGCCTGACCCTGGTCCGCCGGCCCGACTCCACCCTGGCGGACATTTTGGCGCTGCTCACCGATGCGCCGTTCCGCCGCGACGTGCTCGACCAGTACGGCACCCCGGAGGGGTTGGGGACGCTGTGGGCCGACTTCGAGGCGCTCACGCCGAGCGCGCGGTCGAACCTGTGCGCCCCGCTGGTCACCCGGCTGCGCGGCGTGTTGTCGCGGCGGTTCGCCCGCGAGCTGCTCACCCCGGCCGAGAGCACGTTGAACCTCGGCCAGGTCCTCGACGGCGGCGTGTTGGTCGCGCGGCTGCCCAAGGGCGAGATCGGCGCCGAAACGTCCCGGCTGATCTCCGGTCTGCTGATCTCCGGGTTGTGGGGACACACGGCCCGCCGATCCAGCCTCGACGAGGACCAGCGCCCGGATGCGTCGATCCTGCTGGACGAGGCCCAGAACGCTCTATCGCTGCCGGTCGATGTGGATCTGGCGCTCGCGGAAAGCCGCGGCTACCGGGTGAGCTGGGTGCTGGCGCATCAGCACGGCGACCAGATCCCGCCCAAGGTGGCGGCCGCGATCGCGGCGAACGCCCGTAACAAAGTCATCTTCTCCGTGGAGCCCGACGACGCGCGCAAGCTCGTGCGGCACGTCCGGCCCTGGCTGACCGAGCACGACCTGTCCGCCCGCCCGGCCTGGGAGATCTGCGCCCGCACCGTCGCGGGCGGGCACGACCAGCAGCCCTACACGCTCGACGCCTTGCCCCTTCCGGCGCCGATCGCCGGGCGCGCGGACTACCTGCGCGCCCGCGCTCGCGCCCGGACCGGGCTGCCACGGCGGCGACGCCGCGCCGGCCAGCGCCCGGCCGGCGCCCGGTCCACCGAGGCGGCCGCGGCGTCCAGCACGCCGCCGGACACCCGGCGGCGCCGTTCCCGGCTGGCCACCGAGCCGCCCGCGCACGACGCCAACCCTGCGCAACGCGCCTAGCCCGACCCGCACCGAACACCCACCGAAGAGGAAGGAATCTCAATGATCGTGTCAAGCCGCTGCGGTAGTGGGTTGTGGCGCGGTTGGTGTGAAGGTTCGGCCGTCACGCAGCAGTGCCCACAGTACGTCGACCAGGCGGCGCGCCAGCGCCAGCAGGGCCTGTGTATGGATGAGCCGTTCGCCGCGCTTACGGTCGTAGAACGCGCGCGAGGGTCCGCCGGCACGGATGCTGGACAGCGCGGCCATGTAGAACACTCGACGCAACCTGCGGTTGTAACGCTTGGGGCGGCGCAGGTTCCCGGTCACCCGGCCGGAGTCCTGGGCGACGGGTACGAGCCCGGCGTAGGAGGCCAGGCGGCCGGGAGTGGCGAAGCCGGTCAGGCTGCCGCCGGTGATCACGATGAACTCAGCGCCGAGGATGGGTCCGAGGCCGGGCAGCGATTCGATGATCTGTGCCTGCGGGTGGGCCCGGAACCGGGCGCTGATCAGCTTGTCGGTGTCTTTGATCTGTCGATCGAGGTCCAGCAACTGTTGGGCAAGGCGGGCGATGAGCACCGCCGTCGTGGTCTCGCCTGGCAACCGCACTGTCTGTGCCTGGGCCGCGGCCAGCGCGGTGGCGGCCATGTCGGGGATGGCTTTGGGCCACGCGCCGTGCTCGCGCAGGTAGACGGCCACACCGTCCTGGCCAACCGCACGGATCGCTTCGGGGGTTTGAAGGCCGGTGAGCAGGACCAGCGACGAGCGGGTGGAGTAGTCGAAGGCGCGTTCCAGCGCGGGAAAGATGCCGGTCAACAGCTCACGCAGCCGGTTGACGCCGCGCACCCAGTCGGCCATCAGGTCTTCGCGGTGCGCCGTCAGACGGGCCAACTCCACTACCAGGTCGTCGGTCGCGGTCACCGGGGTCAGGTCGGTGCGCATACGGGCGGTCTCGGCGATCACCCGCGCGTCTTTGGCGTCGGACTTGGTCTCGCCGCGAAACACGCCGCTCATCCGGTTCACGACCCGGCCGGGCACATAGACCACCTGCTGCCCGCTAGCGATCAGCACGGCTGTCAGCAAGGCGGCGGCGTTGCTGGTCAGATCGATCGCCCACCGCACCTCAAGGGCGGCCCCGCGGGCGCGGGCGACGAGCTGCTCGATCGCCGCCTGGTCGTTGGCGACTTTCCGCGAGAACACCACCTTGCCCGCCGGATCCATCGCGCACGCGTGGTGGTGGGCCTTTCCGACATCGATACCGACCCAGACCAGCGGCCGATCCGTCACGCTCGTTCTCCTGTTGTCGCAGGTCAACCCCGTGGACAACCCCGCCATCAGGTCCCTAAACAGCGACGATTCGCATCAGATCTCAATAAGTGGCCAGGGCGTCCAGAACGACAGGGCGGCCATTCCTTTCAAGCCACCTAGCGGCACACACGCCATCAGCCACACCCCATCGCCCTGGGCATCCAGGGCACCAACCCCAGACAAGATCAACCTTAGGGAACCGCCATGCCCACCAACCCCAACCCGACGCCCCCGCGGCGGCGCACCCGCCCGCGCGACCACCACGCCACCGAGCGGCGCCAACAGGTGATCCATGCCGTGCTCGTGGTTCTGGCGTTCGTCGCGACCATGGCCTACCTGTGCCTGGTACCCGCCCTGGTGCTCCACTTGCTCTCCAGCACCGCAACCCGCGCGGGTGTCACGGCGGCACCGACCACCACCGCGGCCGCTGAGGGGCCGCTCGCCGGCAGCGTCGCCGCGTTCGCCACCACGTCCAAGGCAGTTGTGTTGCAGGCGCCGGAGACCGCGCCCGAGACCGCGTCAGGGGCGGCGGTGAGCGTGCCGGCGACGGTGACGGCCCCACTTGCTTCGGTGGCTCCGGTGGCGCTGACGCACACGATCCGCGCGACGGAGGAGGACGGCTGCGGCAGCCGGGTACGCGCCGGCCTGGTCGACATCTGCCTCGACCTGGACCCGGACACCCCGCCCGGCGCGTACAGCGTCAACGACCGCGACAAGGACCGCGATCCGGACAAGGATCGGGACGGGGCACGGCGCTGCGCCTGCAACGACCGTGACCGTGACCGTGACCGTGACGGGGATGTGTACTACTACCCGGCGCCCGGCCGTGACGAGGATCCGCGACGGCCCGGCGGCTGGCCGAGCTACCGGCCCGGCTACCCGTCCAACCCCGGCCCGTACAGCTACCCGGGCGCGCCGAACCAGTCCGGTCCACAGGTCTGCCGGTTCTACCAGCCAGGCGAACACCGCGACCTGCCAGACGGCGGCGCCATCTGCACCCGCGTCACCCGCTGACCGACACCCGCCCACCTTCGCCGGGTGGCCCGGGTCGTGGTCGACGTGCAGTCGAGCTGCATTCCACCTGCATTCGGGCTGCATTAGTGCCGCAACACCCGGCAGTCACCCCGGAACTGGTGCGGCAGTCACCCCGGCAATAAGACCGCCGGGGTGACTGCCGCACCCCCACCCGCCAAACCCGCAGGTCAACCTCACTGGAGTTCGTCATGTCTTCGACCCGACTAACTAGAGTTACCCCTGACCACAACAACACCGCTGCCGCATCGGCCCTCGCCCCGGCCGATCCGTCCACCGCTCCCGCTCCCGGTTCGCCCGCGTCCCTCGCGGTGCGCCCTGCCCGCTCGGTGGTGAGCCGGGCGAGCAGGCGAGCCGGCGACCCCCTCGCGAAGATCGGCAAGGCCGGGGGGTGGGTGACCGATCGCGACCGGCGGGTGCTGGCGCTGCTGATCGAGCATCGGGTCGCGACCGCCGACCAGATCGCCCGTGTGGAGTTCCCGTGTCCGAACCGGGCCCGTGTCCGGCTGGAGCAGCTCGCCACACGGCACTTTCTGGCGCGCTGGCGCCCGTACGTCCGGCCCGGCTCCGCGCCGTACCACTACACGGTCGGCCCGGTGGGCGCCGCGCTCGACGCGGCCGCCAACGAGCGGCCCGCGCCCAAGCCGAGCGAGGTCGCCCGTGACGCCTGGCGGCTGGAGCACTCGCCGAACCTGGCGCATCGGCTCGGCGTGGTGGAGTTCTTTACCCGGCTGCACGGCCACGCGCGCACCTTCCCCGGTGCCGCGCTGGTCGAGTGGTGGTCCGAGGAAACCACCGCGCCCGAATGCATGGGCGTGCTGCGCCCCGACGGGTACGGCCGCTGGACCGAGCCCACCCGCGACGGGCAATGCGAGGTCCAGTTCCTCTACGAGCACGACCGAGGAACCGAACCGCTCGACACCCTGCTAGCCAAGCTCGACAAGTACCGCATCCTCGCCGAACGCCACCAGGTCAACCTGCCGGTCCTCATCGAACTACCCACCCACGTCCGGGAGGCCAACCTGCACCGCGCGATCGCGCGGCGCCGTCCGGCTGATGGCCCCTTCGTGTTCGTTGCGACCACCAGCACCGAGTACCTCGCCGCCGCCGGCCACAACCCCGCCGGCCCCATCTGGCGCCCCGCAGGGGCGAGCGCGGCAACCGGCTCGACCCGCTACCGGCTGGCCACCCTGCCCACCCGTGGAGACCTGGTGACCGCCTTGCCGGGCAACCACGGCGCCGACCTGGTCGGCCGGGCATGAGCGGCCAGCAGGGCGACGGCAACGCGAGCGACACCCACACATCCGCCCCGCACGCCGCCGCCCCCGCACGCCGTACCCGGCCACCCAACCGCCCCACCGACCACGACCAGCCCGCACCGGAGCGACCGGCCCGGCGCAAGAGCCGCCGACCGGCCCGCTCACCGGAGCAACCCTCGAACGCTAACCACGATCCCGACCAGCGCGGCACGGCGCGGCAACGCGCCGGTCGGCGCGCGGCGCTCGGCGACAGAACGATGCCCCCGGACAACGGCGTCACCATCCTGTCCCCACGCCCCGGGGAAACCCGCGAACAGTTCATCCGCCGGGTGTGCGACACCGCGCCACCACCCACACCCGAACTGCTTGACCTGCTCGCCCAGGTCTTGCCCCGACCCAAACCCGGAGCACCACCCCGCAACACACACCCCCGCTTCGGGCCACCCTGAACCGACCTAGTCAAACAAATGTTCGATAATCTGCTAGGTTTCGACGTCCATCGGAGACCAGCAAGGGGGAGCATGAACAACTGGCTAGAGGGGCAGATCTGCCCCGGCTGCGGCAACGTCCTCACCTGGCAGTGGGTCGACCCGCCGCGGGAGGGATGGTGGGAGTGCGGCGCTGGTGAGCAGTGGCAAATCGACCGGACGGGACGGCTCATGCCACGCGCTCAGGTGCCGACCACCGCTCCAACGAGCGACCGACGCCACTGATTGTTCGCCTCTTGATCGAGCGCTAAGGGGGCCGGCGGCCATAGTGCCGCTGGCCCCCTTAGCCGCGTGTGGCGAACCTGCGGTCTAGTGGTTGCGTGGCCGGTAGAGCGTGACGCGATCCTGCGCGGGTGCCCGGACCCCGCGCTTACCTCCCACGATGCGGATCTGTCCGAGTTGCTCGGGTGTGAACATCGCGCGCGCGGTGATCCGCCGCGCGCTCATCGGCGCGTCGGCTCACCCATGAGTGGACCGAATCACGGACGCAATGCCGACCCGCGCGGGTGGGCGCCCGAAACCGTTGACACAACCTCTCAAGACAGAGTATATTAAGAGTGTCGGTCAGTGAGGTTGAGGACAATTAGGAGCAGGTCATGCGGATCACCTTCGTTCGGGAGAGCGCCCAGTGCCCAAGCTGGGAGGTCGGGATCACTAGCGACGCGCGGGAGGTGATCGCGGACGCGGTCACGGCGGATCACCCGTGTGGACTGAACGGCATGGGTTCGGACAACACGTGCGATATCGCGTGGGCGTTGGAGCAGGGCTACCCGCTGGCGGCGGCGTACTTGCTGCGCTCGGCCGGCGAGACCCCGGCGCTGGATGCCGCGGTCGCCGCGATGGAGTTCAACGGCGCCGAGGTTCCCTTGTGTGGCGCGGAGTTTGACGAGTGGTGCGCGTCGCCGGATAGCGACTCGATCGCATGTCGCGGGTGCGGCGCGCGGGTGTACACCGACCATGACGCGGGGTGCGGTAGCTGCGGCGCGGAACTCGGCATCGATGTTGACGCGATGCTCACCGCCTACGTCGAGACCGCGTTGTGGTCGAGCACCGGCGACGACGGGGACACCCTGGACGGGCTCTACACGGCGGACGATCTGGACCCGGACGCGCTCGCCGAGATGCGTTCGGACTGCAAGGACTTCGCCCGGTCGAACATTGCCGACCTGGACGGGATGGACCCCGCGCAAGCCGGTCACGACTTCTGGCTCACCCGCAACCGCCACGGCGCCGGGTTCTGGTACCGCGGTCTCGGAGACCTGGGCGACCGGCTCACCACAGACGCGCACGCGTGGGGATCGGTTGACCTGTTCGTCGGCGACGACAACATCATCTACACCAGCTAACGAGTTAAATTAATAGCGTCGACTTCTGGATCGGAGACACCCGTCATGACCAGCGCCACCCGCACCCGCGCGACCCGCTCGACCACCCGTAAGCCCCACCCGCGCACCCGTGCCGGCCGGCCGGCCAGTCCGGCCGACGAGGCCGCGCGGACGGCACAGATCGAGGAACTCAACACCCAACTACGCGACGCGGTCAACGCGCTGGTAAGCGATGACGCGTGGCGAGACATGTTGCGGTTCACCGCGCGGTTTCACCGCTACAGCCTCAACAACATGTTGCTGTTGTGGGCGCAAGCCCAACACCGCGGCACCGTTCTGTCGGCAGTCATGGGCTACCGGAGTTGGCAGGCCGTTGATCGACAGGTCCGCAAAGGTGAGCGCGGATACAAGGTGATCGCGCCGATCCGCCGCCGCCTCACCGAAGAGGAGGCGGCCCAGCTCGGCCCGCGCGGGTACGACGCGACCGGGCGCCCGGCGCTCGCGGTGCGCGGGTTCCGCGTCGAGACCGTGTTCGACATCGCGCAAACCGACGGCGAGCCGCTGCCGACCGTCGCGGCCCCCGCCGAGCTTGCCGGCGACGGGCCCGTCGGACTGTTCGACCGGGTCGCCGAACTGGTGAACGCGCGCGGCTACACCCTCACCCGGGAGCAGCCGCTCAGCAGCCCCGACGCATACGGAGAGGTCGGCTACGCCCACCGCGTGGTGCGGGTGCGCGCGGACGTGGAACCCGCGCAAGCCTGCAAGACCCTAATCCACGAACTCGGCCACATCACCGCCGACCACGAACACCGCCGCGACACCAGCCGCGACCAGCGCGAAACCGAAGCCGAATCCATCGCCTACATCGTCGCCGCCGCCCACGGGCTCGACACCGCCGGCTACTCCGCGCCCTATGTCGCCCGCTGGAGCAACGGCGACCCCGAACTGATGCGCACCGCCGCCGAACACGTCCACCGCGCCGCCCACACCATCCTCACCGAACTCGACCCCACCACCGACCGCGAACCAACACCACACAGTTAACGAGTTATGTTAAAGTCGTCGGCTAGGTGGAGTCCGGGAAACCGGCCCACCTAGCCGACACGCGTACACCAGGCTGGACGCGCTCACAAACGCCCGGCACGCTCCGCGCCTAGCGTCAGCACGCCAAGGCACCGCAAAGGGGTAGGCCGGGCAGGCAGCGGCCCCTACCGGCCGCGCAAGAAGGGGGGACCGGATGGCAGAGCCAGGCCAGCCACACACGCCCGGCGGGCGACGGCTGATCACCCGCGCGGACATGGCGCACATCAGCGGGGCCAGCATGCCCACCCTGCACCGCTGGTACGCCGAACGCGAGCACAACCACCACCCCGAACCCGTCCACACCGAGGGCAGGCGGCTGTTCTTCGATGAGCAGCAATGGCGCCAATGGCACGCCGCGCACCTGGCGGCCAAGAAAGCCACCCTGACCACCGTGGACCGCACCGGCGACCCCGACGAACTGATCGATGTCACCGAGTTCGCCCGGGTGCTCGGCTACAGCGGCAACGACCCCGGCGCCACCATCCGCGCCTACGTCCGCAACAACCCCGGCTACCTCCCCGACCCCGACCACACCGAGCAAACCCCAACCGGACGCATCCGCCGCTACTGGCACCGCCACAGCGCGTGGAAGTTCGCGGACAGCCGCGACAAACGCGGCGGCGCCCGACCCGTCACCGACGAGCCGCCCCCGCGCTACTCGACACACCCACTCATCGACGCCGTGCGCGCCGCACTCGCCGAACCTGACCCGCCCACCGCCGCCCAACTCGCCCGCCAACTCGGCATCAACGAACGCACCGCCCAACGCCTCGTCAAGGCCGCACGTACCAACCAGTAGGACGTACCGCCACCACCGTGAGGGCATGCGTAGCCCCATCCCGGACGGGCGCCGGCAACCGGGGCCGCGCCTCCTCTCGCACGATCGCGCCGACGGAGCCTATGCATGGCGAGCGCGCGCGGCTGCGCCGCTGAGCACGCCACGCCGCTGAGCACGCCACGCCGCGGACTCCGCACAGAACGATGGCGCGTTGACAGCGCGTAGACAAAGCGTTGACGTCTACGCGGTTCTATGTTGCAACGCTGTCACGAAGACCATTCACAGTGCCGATTCCTGGACGGCGCCAGCCCAGAGTTTGTGCAGCCGAGCCACCTGGAGAGCCAACATGAAGCGCAGCGGTCAGAGCGTGGTTCGCTCCACTGACGATTTACCATTGTCGACTCGCCGCGAGGCACTCAAGCGGGTTGCCGGGCGCAGATCGTTCGCAGTAGAGACTTCGGCACCTCGAAAAGGCCACACCATGTTGCTGGCGAAATGCAGCCTCGTTGTCTCGATGGTTTTGGCAATGACGGCCCATCCGACGCTGTCTCCCTCGGAAGTAGTTCCTACCGCAAGTTCGGCGGATATCGTAGCAACCGATATAATTCCGATAGGCGGATTCCCGCCAGGTGCGCCGACCGCTGTGGCATTCCAAGGCGCAACCCAGATTGATCTATTCGCTGTCGACAACAACGGCGCTCTCAATGTGGCTTGGATTCCCGGCGGACCAGGAAGTCAACGCGCCTTGGGTCCTGTTGCTATCAGTGCTCCGGGTCTGTTTCCTTCTGGCGCGCACGTAGCTGCCGCGCAGCAGACCAATGATGTTCTCACGGTTTTCGCGGTCGATAAACAGGGCTTTCTCAACTTCGTGTGGGTGGTTGGTGGTGGGAAATGGCAGGGGCCACTGCGCCACGGCCCGGGGAACTTCCCACCCGGCGCGCCGGTAGCGATGGCCAAGCAAACCAACGACGTACTCACCGTCTTCGCGGTCGATAACCAGGGCTTTCTCAATCTGGCGTGGGTCATCGGAGGCGGCGCATGGCAAGGCCCAATCCGCCACGGGCCGGGGAACTTCCCACCCGGCGCGCCGGTGGCGATGAGCAAGCAAACCAACGATGTACTCACCGTCTTCGCGGTCGATAAGCAGGGCTTTCTCAACTTCGTGTGGGTGGTTGGTGGCGGGAAATGGCAGGGGCCGCTACAGCAGCAGCCCAACGTCTTCACAGCAGGCACACATCCAGCGATGATCCGCTCTGGAATATATCTTTACGTCTTCACCATAGCCAAGAACGGTGTCCTTCAGATCTCACTTGTTCAGGGCGGAGGTAAATGGATCGGCCCCCAATTTCTGGGATTCGAGCGAACACCGAATCCACCACCGCAGCCTCCACAGCCACCACAGCCACCACAACCACCGCCGCCATTGGTCAAGCCCGTAATCTCGGTGGTCTACAGCAAGACTGGACCCACATTTAAAGTATCTGGAGAGAAGTTCCAACCTAACCATGTGGTCCATATCCGTGTCGTCAACAACAGTAATTTTGCTACAGTATTCTTTGACGCCACTTCTGACGGATCCGGGGCCATAAGGGAATTTCCGATCAGCTTTGTGATAAACGTTCCACAGACATTCAGCTTCTCAGCTAATGACGCGCGTCGAGATCCAAAGGACCTCACGGGCACACTGTGGTCAAACACGGTGACGCTCACCGCCACATAACGCGCGGACTCCTGACGGCTGTACCGGCCGGGGCTCGGTCGTGTTCGTAGAGGTAATGCACGCAGTGACACGCCTAGCGCGGCGACATCTCAGGGGTATGGCCGCCCGACCATGCTGGCTGATCAAGGCTACGGAGCCTGCTGGCCGTGGTGCCGGCCGCTGATCACATTGATCCGCGCGCAGTCGCGCACCTCCCACCCATGACCCCGGAACAGCTCAACGCGGTCGCGCGGATCTTCCGGCAAATCGACGCCCGCCGGACCAACCCACCGACACTGGAGACCAAGAATGATCAACATGATACGAGAATTCGCCGCGCGGATTTCCTGATTTCGCCACGGCAGAGGTCACGCCCGGAGCACAATCGGGCGGTGTGGCTGATGTTGATCCCGCTCTCCTGGCGCGGATAGACCAGGGCATTGCGCACGTTGACGAGGCCGTACCCGACTATGTCGCCCATCTCGGCGACCTGATCGCGAAGCACAGCCGGGAGGCCGGAATCTCGCTGTTCACAAGGTGGTTACGCGACACACACGAGCGTGGCCCGATCGCCCTGCTGACGGCCGCCACTATGGCCCGGCTCGCCGAGACGCGCTGAACCACCGCGCCCGACACAGCGGCTAGCCCGCTCGCGGTAGCGGCTGCGCGAGTGAGACCCGCGGTTCCGTGGCCGGCTGCCGCCCGGGGACTCCCGACCAGACGGCGGCCAGCACCCACCGGGCCGTGCCCGTGAATTCTGATCGTGTGGACATCCCTGGGGCCGATCTCCTCGTTTCGCCACGGCGCGGACAATCGCTATGCCAGGCTCGTGTGCGTCGGGAGCAGCACGGGCACTCGGGCCCAAGCGAGAGCAGAGATCTACACGCCCGGCGAGGGCACCAGCGATCTTGTGGCACGATTCACCCGTGACACTGAATATCACAATTTTGACAAGGACGAGAATATACCAGTCCTCAGACTTTCGACTTTCAACACCTCAAGGCCCCTTGGATAGTCCAGCTATGAAGTTGGCTCGTCTCAGTTATCCAACCTTCGAAGCCCTTGTCTGCTTCACAGGCCTCGCGAAGCCGAGCATCTCTTCAGACGAAGATACAATTGACCAGGTCGTTAAATGGTTGGCCTCATCGAACGATGCTCGCTTATTCCAAGTAGTTGAGCGAATACGGGCAGGCGCTACCGAGTACGTGTCAGCCGTAGAGCGAGACACCGGCCAAAGGGAGCACTTAACAATCGTCGTCGCCGCATTCTTAGGCGAGCTGGTGCGAGTGGCAATTATATCGAACTTCCAAGACAGCCTCGGGCAGATCCCCCGGGGGCCCCTCTCCGAGCTAAGAGTGAGCTGGGAAAGCTTGCGCCCGGGAGAGACACCCAAAGTTCTGGTAACTGGTAACAGTCGGACGGTGACAAGGCCAGACCGGGATAGCTTGCTGGAGACAGTTTCCGAGGCCGGAGAAGACTCGGCACGGATTCGGGCATCCATACGCGACCTGAGCAGGAGGGCATCTAGGCATCCGGACGCAAATGAGACAATCAGCGAAGAATGCACCGTCGCCAGTATGGATTCCAGCGGGTCTGGCATGCAAGACATCGATGGGGTCCGAGGAACCGAAGTCAAGTACATTCACAATGGATTCCACTTCCCAATTGGTCAAGCGCTGGAGCAACTTGGACTCCAGGGCGCCGAGCTTGCTGACGCATCTTTCGGAACGAATAAGCCCACCACGAGAAGGCCTCCGAGCTGCTTGCGCGAACCGTGGGACGTCTCAGGCGCAGGTTTTCAGATGGTCGAGATCATCCATGCCACGGACCTGGACTGCTCGCCGCTTGGCCTATCTGATGGTGACATCGTTCTCGGAACGCACAGTGAGCCTTCAGATAGGAGTCGCCAGGTCTACTGGACATGGACGCCAGAGGACCCGGACCACATCCACGCCCTCGACTTTGAGCCAACTCCGGTGCATGGCGGGTGCATGAACGCGGCCGGTGTAATCGCCGTTATCCACGGCACCGGAGAACACCCGGAAGGGACGGTGCTTGATGTAGACGGCAGGTCGCGCCAACTTGAGATTCCAGCTGGGATGGGCGAGCCATCGCTCACCGCAATGAATACCAGCGGCGAGGTCTGTGGATCACTGTCGATAAACCTAGATTTTTCCGACAGCGACCGGAGCCGGCCCGCATTTTGGGATTCAAACGGCAAGGTGCATATCATGACAGCCCTAGCGGTTGGCACCAGTGGCAGAAGTGTTGATCTGACCGACGATGGCATCGTGCTCGTCTGGGAAAGCTACGGAGTGCTCGGCAGTGCCGTTACACTTTGGAATCCCAGAACAGGCGGCGTTAGCCAAGTGCCAGGGGCGATTATTCCAACGGCGCGGGCCGAGAGTGGGGAAATCCTCGGATTCAATCGAGAGAATGGTCGAGATGTAGCCGTGATGTCACGAGATTGCCAGGAGTGGTCCGACCTACCACTGAATAACGGCTTCGCCCCAGCAAGCCTCAATACGATACTCACGATTGTGGGCAACGTCAGATCTGACGGATACACCAACGGCTGGTTGCTGCGGCGGGGAGAAAACCATCCGAACCTGCTCCCGACCTTCCGCTACCACAATACGCGTCCAAGGCACATCAATGCGAAAGGGTCCATTGCCGGCCACCTGTCTACCGACAACGAGCAGCACGTTGTATTGTGGACGCCGTCAACGTGAAGCGGAAAGAAGCCGTTCGCCCGCTATCTCAGCAACCTTGCTTGGCGCCGGATTTAGATAGTTGTGTTCACGCGGCGGGAGCTAGCGCGCTCGGTACGGATCCCAGTGCGCTGTGCGCGAATATTGCCTCAGCTCCCGAGCTGAGCGTCTTCGCGGTCGCGGTAGCCGCATGTCCACCGCTGGCGTTGCTGCTTGCGGTCGAGCTGCTGAACCGTGCGCTCAAGCGCCAACGCGCCGAGACCATCGCCACCGAGACCAAGACCGACCGATCCGAACCAGCCGAACCAGGAGCCGAAGCCGAAGTCGGGGCTGCCGAGACCGGGAGCGAGACAGGAAGGGTGGTGTCTCTCGTTGCCGTCTCGGTCAGTCTCGGCCGCTGCGCCGCGACCGCCGAGCGGCGGATGTGTGGCTATGACAGCGTTGCGTGGCCCCGGGGTGACGGAGGTAGGTGGCCCCTCTTGCAGTGATCTGGCCAAGATCTGAGTGTCAGAGTTAGTTGGCCCCATCTGCGACACGCCCGGGACGACGTGACGGTGCTGTTTGGCCCCACCCCTGTCGCGTCGGCGCCATGCTGGCGGCGACCACGGGTGGGAGGGGCCGGATGTGGGGTCGCGGGTGCAGGTCTACGAGGCCATCCGCCGCGATCACCGCCGCGATGAACTCTCGATCCGGGAGCTCGCCGCCCGGCACGGGGTGCACCGGCGCACGGTGCGCCAGGCGTTGGACTCGCCGACCCCGCCACCACGCAAGCCACGCACGTTCATCATCGACCGACTCACCTTCGCCGGCCTGATCATCGAAACCGGCACCCAGTCCTACCGACTTGCCCACGCCCGCGCCCGACGAGGAGCGGCCTCCTGATCTTTCGGACCCTGCCGTGTTTCGCGGTCTCAGACGGCTCCGACTACCGGCCCGTCAGGGGCTTACTTGCTTGCTTGCACGATGGCGCTGGCGAATGTGTCGGGCGCCTCGACCGGGACGAAGTGGCCGACCCCATCCACGGGCTGCACGGTGACCTGTGCGAAGAACTCTCCGACACGGTCGGACCAGGCGCGCAGGAAAAGGGGGTCGTGCTCGGCCCATAGGAACGTCGTGGGGACCATGATCTTCTCGTCGGGGACCGTCTCGCCCAGGTAGCGCGCCACGACGTTTCCGGCCGCTCGGTAGTACCCGATCGAAGCAACGAACGCGCCGGCGGGGCCATACGCCGACGTCAGGTGCTCAAGCCGGGCGGCGTCCACGATGAAGTCAGGGCCGGACCAGTGGGTCCAGAAGTACTCCAGATAGTCCCGCACAGCGTCCGGTTTCCCGTCGAGGAGCTTCTCGGCCAGGTCGAGATGATGGAAGGACTGATACCAGAACTCGCGAATCGGACCTTCGCTGAGGATCCGTGACCCGACGCCTGGAGCTGGTGGCGTGATGACCATGGCGCTGAGCAGGTCGGGCCTGTCCTTCGCGAGCTGCTGACCGACCCTGCTGCCGATGTCGTAACCGCCCAGCACGACTTGGGAGAGCCCCAGCTCTTCGATCAGTCCCGTGACACTGCGGGCCTGGGCCACCAGGCTGTAGTAGTCGCCGGGGTCGCGGAGGTGCTTATCCGAGGCGCCGAAACCGCGCAGGTCCGGCACGACGACGTCGAACTCGTCCCCAAGCCTCTCGGCGACGGACGCCATGTCCGTCCGGTCCCCAGGCCAACCATGAAGCAGGACCACCGGCGGCCGACCAACCGATCCTAGACGGTCGAAGCTCAGGGTGAACCCATCAACCGGGGCGCCCGTCGACATAGAGAACACGCTCCTTCCAGCAACGCTCGCCCGCGACCCGAGCCGCAAGCCGACGCACGCTCTCGCGCGTCGAGCGACCCAGCATCGACGATCGCCTTCCGCGAACTCTAGTGGCTGGACGGACAACAACCGTCAAGATCAGGCCACTCCCTCACAACGGCAAGGCGGGCTCGTCACCCAGCACTACGAGCACCTCCGCCGCTGGAGCCAACTAGGACTGTCACCCCGGGGCCAACTTCAGTTGACATCGCCAGATGTGGGACTACTACCAGAGTCAACGCGCTCAGGGCCGAACGCCGACCGGCGCTGAACTCGATCGGATGGCCAAGACCAACAACTACGGCCGCCGAGTCCTTCGCCGCTGGCGCTCCGAAGGACGACTAGCGATCGCGATCCCCGTCCGCGAAGGACCGGTCAGGTGATTTGAATCCGGCACAACCCCCCCGCCCGATGGCTTAGATTAGTCGGAGTCTTTGGAAGAAAAATCACTTGGGCCTAGGTCGAAGTCGCGGCGGCTCCAGGTTCGTGAAAGCCATTCTTCGAGCTGGCACTCAATGTCCTTGTCGAACACTCCAGTGTTGGCGAGAAGGTTCCTGAGGCCGTCCGCTAGCCCGGGGGAAAGTTCGTCGAAAGAGTCGAGCAGGGTTTGTGCCCCCAAATGGACCACGGATTCTAAGGCGAATCCACGTCCTCTGTGTGGAGCGGTCGTCGGGTCCTCGTCTTCAGGCAAAAGGGATGACAAAAGTGCTCTTGCGCCAGTCCAACGCGAAGTTGCGCGTGTATGGGCCAATTCGCCAAGCGCGAGATTCAAAGCATGAAGGCGTTTCCAGCCAGCCGTCTTTAGCCAGTCTCGAGGAGAGGTCGAACTACGCGCCTCTAGTTTTGCGGCTTTTTGTGGGTCCCGGTGCCAAACTCGCAGCCGAGCGAGCGACTCCAATACAACTCGTAAGATACCCATCGCTCGGTCGTCGTCTTCTAACCAAAGCCAGAAGGCCGACCTTAAGCCGGACGAGCCGATCGCAGCCGCATTAGAGACCTCGGGCACTTCATGCCAGCGACCTAGTAACGCCAGAGCTTCGGCTACGAAAATGACCTTGGATTCCCGATTGGTCAAGCCAGCTAGATTGAATTGTTCGCCCAGTAGTAATGCCTCTGCTTCGAAGCTTGCTTCTGCGGTCGAAGCTGCGGCGGCCCGGCGCGATACAAAGAACAGTTCGGATATTTCATCGTCCCTGAAGAGTCGACCGGCGGGGCGCTCGCCGCGATGAATTGCGTCGATTTGCTCTCTGGCTAGCTGCATCTGGTTAACGACATCAGAAGATAGGCCGGTGTGTGGAACGAATGGCCATAGACTCCAGTTCGGATAGGGTGCGTGCCCAGCGTTCAGCTTAGAGCTTGATATCGCAAACGCTGACTTGGCGCGCTCTGGCTCCGATTGGGAAAGATAGCAGGTGCATACGCAGCTTCTGACTCTTTGTACAACTACCTCTAACACGTCAAGTATATGGTTTGCAACTCGAAATGATGAGTTGCGGTCAGGGGCTCGCAGCAAATCGAGCGCCTCAAGTCTGGCTGCGCTGCCATCAAGTCCACGGCCATGCAGAAACTCGGAGATGTGCACATACAGGCTGCCAACAGAGACTGTGCGCCCCGCAATTGGTAATCGCGTCTCGACGTTCTGGGCGCGTTCATCCGGTGGGACTATTTGCCAGCTTGTATCTAAGTCCACAGTCGACCACAGCCGATCGTAGTATGAGGCAGTGCTTTCCCCCGGAGTGTGCGATATCTGGGCCGTGCTTTCTAAGTTCAGCGCCCATCGCTCCAGTTGGAAACGAGCGATTTGCGCCGCTCCCACAAGTTGTCCAGCAGCTAGAAGTCGTAGGGCAGATACGACCCGATCAATACTCCAAGCTAAGTGGTCCAGCCAGCCCCTGCCTGAATAGATTGGCGGTCTTGAAGGATCGGCGCCCAGAAGTAAGAGATTGGTGTCGAGCGTGAACAGTTGGTTGACCAGGATGCGCATTCGTCGCCTGATCTCGAGCTGAACGTGGCCAACGCGTTCCATGCGCTGATTGTGACGGGAAATCAAGGCGGCGGCCAAGGAATCCTGGCCCCTCAGAGAAGCCGCCTCATAGTCGGCTACTCGGTTGCCGACGGTGCGCCCGAACTCCTCTGCCCGATTGGCCCTTTTGTAGGCACTAGCGGGATGCGACGTATCAAATCCACCCGCAGCCTGAGTCTTGTAGCCTTCGCGTCTTAGCCGTTTTCGGCGACTCGCACGTCCCATCGAAAAATCCTCACGCTCGACGCAAAACGCTAGTCTGATGTTGCGATTCTGTCGACAGATATTCTCTCTGACTGCGCCCAGTTGCGGGCGCCCGACCAGCGCGGTTGAGCCATGGCTAGCCGTTCAGCCTGTCGTGACGTGTGCGCGCTCGCCGCGCATCAGCCGCGCACACCGCCCGCAGCGACACCACCGCCAGCAGCCGCGCCACTTGGCGGCACACCGCGACTAACCCCGTCGGGGCGTTCGCCACCGCATCAGCGGCCCTCGTCAGCGGCGGCGGCCGGCTTGGTCGAGGGCTTGTCCGTCGTCGTTTCGCTCACGCTGTCCTGCTTCCTGCGGGCCATAGCGGACCTAACGCGGAGTCGGGCCACAATTTAATGTTTTGCTTGGCAAATTCCCTGATGAAGCTGATATATCTGCTTGTCATTTTGTCGGCTATCTCGGCGATTGCACCGCGGACGTCGAATTTAGCGCGCCCACCAATTTGCCGGCACTGTCGTCCGACATAATTCCGACACTCTCACACGCCTTGTAACAAACTTCTTGGACTATCCATACGCTGCCAAAGCATTGAGCTATGAGCGAGCCAGAAAATTTGGGGTCGAACTGAATATTCAGGAGATGCGCGCCAAACTGGATCACGTTTCGGAGAGATGTTTCATTCCATTTGTCAGCGTCGACCGCATCGATTCGCCCAGCCAGATCGCCGTGAAGCTGGATCAGGCGATCACTGCCGCGCCAGATGCCTACGATGACGAACCGGACAAGGCCGTCTTCAAAGAACGATTTGAGCGCTTGCGCGAATCGCTTCTGCGTTTCAGTCGCAAGTACATGAAACTCTTCGAGCACTACAACTTTCTGGAATCCGAGCTCTCTGAGCTTTGAGATCACCTGATTAACATCGCTCAGATCGACTGGCTCAGGATTGATCGTATCTGTCCGTTCGTCAGCATGGCCATGGCTCTTCTCGGTGCTCAATCCAGTCTCAAATAGAGTAAGCTTGCCTTTAGCGTCGAAGCGATCAGATGCGCGATTTTCATGTTTTTGAGCTGCGGTTTGAGAGGCGATCGGGACATAGCCCGCCGCTCTCAGTATCGCCTTATTGATGTCTTCCGCTGACCAGTGCTGTTGGCAACTCAGTACGATCGACTCGTCAGCTGGAATTGCCTCACGTCGTACACAGGTCTTCCCTTGCTTGCTACTTCCGTAGATCACGATAGGCCTTCTACGCGCAAGCGCGCGTTTGATGGGGCCGTCTACCTCTGCTCGCGCAACGTAGTTTCGGGGGTTTTTTCCGCCTTGAATTCCAAACACTTCACCCAAAAGCTCGATACGCTCCGGCTCGCTGAGCGGCTCGGGTCCTCGACCGAGAAACTCTGGTAGCCAACCGGGGGAGTCGTCACGCGCCACGTTGGTGCCTACCTTTCGTCGCGATTGCTAGCGCGGGAAAACGCTACAGCGAGCGCTTGGCGATTCGGCCAACGTCGCGACTCAGTCCCGACACGATCCTTGTTTACCGGGCATGCGTGGAGAGGCTCGTGCCACGAACGGCCGCCACTACCCTCGGCGTCCTCGGCCCCCGCTTGCTCGGCAGTCGCTCCAGGATCACCCGCGTGGACTGGGGCGGCGCGGTGTTCCACGAAGGTGTGTGACTCAAACACTTGTTCGAGTCTCTGCTAGGCTTCGGTGTCCGTCGGCGACCAGCGAGGGGGAGCATGAACAACTGGCTGGAGGGGCAGATCTGCCCTGGCTGCGGCAACGTCTTCACCTGGCCGTGGGCGGACCCACCGTGGGAGGGATGGTGGGAGTGCAGCGCGGGTGAGCAGTGGCGAATCGACCGGACCGGGCGGCTTATGCCACGCGCTCAGGTGCCGGTGACTAGACCGACGAGCGATCCTCGTTACTGATCGTTTGCGCCTGTCCAGCACTGTCGGCCGCCGACGCGGACCGCGCAACGGGGGCCGACGGCCACGGCGCCGCCGGCCCCCGTTTGCTGCGTGTGGCTAACCCGCGGCCTGGTGGTTGCTCGGCCGGTAGAGCGTGACGCGTTCCTGCGCGGGTGTCCGGACCCCGCGCTTGCCTCCAACGATGCGGATCTGTCCGAGTTGCTCGGGTGTGAACATCGCGCGCGCGGTGATCCGCCGCGCGCTCATCGGCGCATCCGCCCACCGCTGCCGAACATCGGCACCCGGCGCGATCATCCCGACCAGCGCCGAGGGGATCGTGAGCCGCTGGATCTCCTCCCTAGCCTCTTTGATCTTCTTGAGGTTCTTGCGCTCGATCGCGCCGGCCAGACCCGGGCTCATCTCCTCGCTGGACACCGCATCTTCCAACTCGGCGTTCAGCGACTCCCACCGGCCGATGTCCGCCTCCAGCTTGTCGACCCGCTCATCTTCCTGCTCGCTTCGAGCACGGATTTCCCGAATCACCCGCCGGTTCTCCAGGTGAGTGAGCAAGATGTCTTCGATGTACTCATCCAGCTCAACCATCAGCACCGACACGCAGCCCAGGTCATGACAGCCGTAGGCCATCACGGCATTGCTGCGCGGCCGCGCGCTCATCGGCCCGCCACACAGCGCGCACCGCGCGATGTAGGTCAACAGGTACTCGGCCTTGCCATCGCGCGGCGCCTGCCTGTCCTTGTCAGCGTGCGCCTCGCCGGCCGCGCGCATCCGCTTGACCACGTCGCGCCACTGCTTCTTCGTCACGATGCCCGGCCACTGCGCCGGGTACAGGTTCTTCTCCGTGATCTTGCGCGAGCCGCCGCCCGACACCCCCGGCAGATGCACCCGCAGACCCGCGTAGCACGGCCGACGCAGCAACGTACGCAGATGCTCCGGCGAGAACCGCTTACCGCCCTTCGAACGGACACCACGCTCAGCCCACTCCCGCGCGATGTCGTTCAGGCTCACCCCTTCCAAGTAGCGCTCGAACAACTCCTTGACCAGCGGCGCCGTGTCCGGGTCCAACTCTTGGCGGATCAGCTTCCCGGTGCGCTCGTTGTACAGCCGGCGATAGCCGAACGGGATTTGCCCCTGCGGGCGTCCCTCCCGCGCGGACGCGGCCATATCCCGCCTGGTGCGGGCAGAGGTCTTCCCACTCTCGTACTCGCTGTCAACCGCATCCTCCAACAGCGTCCGCCGATCCCGCGGGTTCGCCGGGTCATACAGCCGGTTGTGCGTGTGCACCCAGAAGTACACCTGGCGCAGCTCACACAGGTCGATCAGGCGCACCCACTCATCCACCCGGCGGCTGCCCCGGCTGCTCTCCCACAACAGCAGCACCCGCCCGCCGAACCGATCACCTTCAAGATCACTGATCAGCTGATCAAAGTCACCTCGAACATCACGGCTGTAGCGAGACGCACTCTTCGAGTTGTCCGAGTACGACGCGCCGTACTTCCAACCCCGGCTCTCACAGTCCGCGGCGAGCACATCGTTGGTCTGCCCGACCGACTTCGCCACCCCCGAACGGTCCTTGCTGACCCGCAGATACGCACGGGCCAACACCTCGGTTAACGCCTTGAGCACTGCATACGGGTCATCCATAGCCCGAAAGTACCGCTTACAAAGCCCCTCCGTGCCCAGATCCCCGACTCGCGGAGCGGAAGGGTGGGGTGGGGGTTACCTGGTCAGGGCTTGGAGGGCGTGGTGGACGTCGGCTTGGGTGTTGTAGAGGTGGAAGGCCAGGCGGGCGGCGCCGCGGCGCGAGCTGGCTACCACGCCGGCGGCGGTCAGGCGGTCGATGGCGTCCGCTGCGGCTACCACCGTGATCGCCGACTCGCCGGGCGGCAGGCCGAGGCCGGCGCGCAGCTGGTTGGCCAGGCCTACGCAGTGCGCCCGCACCTCGCCGAGATCCAGGCCGGCCAGCCAGGGCAGCGCCGCGGCCGCGCCGACGTGGCAGAACCAGGCCGGTGAGGTGTCCAGCCGGCGGGCGTCGGCGGCCAGTTCGGCGGGCAGCCCGTAGGTGCTCGCCCACGGGTCCTCACCCGCGTACCAGCCGGCGCTGAGCGGAACCAGCTCGCCCCGCAGCTGGTCGGACACCGCCATCCAGGCCACGCCCCTCGGGCAGAGCAGCCACTTGTACCCGGCGGCCACCACCGCGTCCGCCCAGGCCACGTCCAGCGGCAGCCAGCCGGCGGCCTGCGTGACGTCCAGCAGCACGCGGGTGCGGGTGCCCTCGGTGGCGGCGCGCAGCGCGGCCAGGTCCAGCACCGCACCGTCCGCCGACTGCACCGCGCTGACCGCGACCAGGTCCGCGTCGCCCGCCCGGGCCGGAATCTCGGCGAGCGGCGCCTCCACCACCGTCAACCCGCGCCCGGAGTGCACGGCGAACGGGAAGGTCACGCTGGTGAAGTCCCCCTCGGCGACCAGCACCCGCGCGCCGTCCGGAAGCGCCGAGGCGACCAGACCAACCAGCGCCGACACCGCGGGCCCGATGGCCACCCGCTCGACGCCGAAGCCGACCAGCCGGGCGAACGCCGCGCGGGCCACGGCCACCGGCTCGTCGAAGTCGTGCGCCCGGCCGGTGCCGACCCGCCACTGCCGCACAGCCTCCGCCACCGCCTCGCCCACCGCGACCGGCGGCAGCCCGATGCTGGCCGTGTTCAGGTAGCCCTCGGGTACGTCGAACCGCTGTCCGAACGCCGAACGCATCAGACGTTCGCCCCGGCGCGCTCGGGGCGCCGGAACACCCGCACGGCGGCCAGCCGGCCGGTGCCGTCCGAGGGCGGCAGCTCGTCCAGCCGCCGCGCGATCTGGTCGTCCACCGAGAGGTACTTGCGGCCCGCGCGCAGGTCGGCGTCGTTGCGCAGCCGGATAACCAGCGGGAACGTGCTCAACGCGCCGGCGTCGAACAGCCCGGTGGTGTACACCAGCTGCACCCCCAGCGCCTCGGCCACGCCGAACTGCAGCTCCAGCAGGTACCCGGCGGATGCCCGGCCGATCGGGTTGTCCAGGAACAGCACCCCGGCGTGCGGCCGCCGGCCCTCGCCGCGCTGGTTGGCGCGCAGCGCGGCCATCGTGCAGTACAGCACGATCGCGGCGGTGAGCTGCTGGCCGCCGGAGAACACGTCGCGGATCTCCGACACCCGCAGGCGCTCGGTGCGCAGCACCGCGTCCGGCTTGAGCATCTCCACCCGGACGCCCTTGGGCATCGCCGCGCGCACCCCGCGCAGCAGCAACGACATCCCGTCCCGCTGTTCCTTCGCCGTCGCCCCCGCACCTTCCAGGTAGCCCTCGGCGGTGCGGTCCACCACGTCGCCCAGGCGTTCCTCGAGCAGCGCGTCGTCGTCCAGCTCGTCGAACCGGATGCGCAGGAACTGCTGGCCGGACCAGTCGGAGAGGCCGTCGGGCAGCTGGGAGAGCCGCCCGGCCAGGCGCAGCGTGCGCAGCGCCTCCCCGACCATGCCACGCAGCCGGGTCACGATGCCCGAACGGTGCCGGCCGATGTTGGTCAGGTCGTCGGTGAGCGAACGCAGCCGGGGGCGCAACGCGATGGCCCATTCGCCGGCCAGCGGCGGCATCTCCGCCCGCGAGACGCCCAGGATGTGCCGGCGCACCGGGCTGGTGACCCCGCCGTAGCGGGCGTCCTGGGCGTGCTTGGCCACGTCGTCGGCGGCCCGCCGCACCGCGTCCTCCCCCGCCGCGCTGGCCGAGGCGGCCTCGCGCAGCGCGGCCCGGGTGGCCTTCAGCCGGTCCACCGCGACGTCCAGATCCCCGACGAACGCCGTGGAGACCGCGCCCGAGGCCGGCGCCAGCTCGTCCAGGCCGGCGACCAGCTGCCCGAAGCCCTCGGCCAGACGGGCGGTCTCGCGTTCGGCGGCCTCCGCCGTCTCCCGGCGCGCGCGGGCCTGCCCGGCGGCGGCCTCGGCGGCGATGCGGTCCCGGTCGGCCCGGGAAACCAGGGAGTCGCCGTGCTCGATGTCCTCCGGCGGCCCGTACGGGTCCAGCGACACCCGCTGCGGGCGGTGCTGGTCACGGGCGGAGCGGGCCATGGCCACCTCGGTGTGGGCGGCCTGCAGCCGGTCCCGCAGCTCGCGCAGCACCCGGACGGCCTGGGCCTCGGCGGCGCGCCGGGATGCCACGTCCGAGCCGTCCGGGCTGCGCAGCAACCCGTCCGCCCGGCGGCGCACCGGGTCCGGCAGCCCGGTGACCGCCCCCCTGGCCGCCTCCGCCTCCCGCTCGGCGGCGCGCAGCGTGGCGCGCAGGTCCGCGTCCACCTCGGCGGCCGCGTACGCGGCGTCCGCCCGCCGGTACTCGGCCCGCAGCACACCCAGCGGCTGCTCCGACTCGGGTTGCCCGGCGGCCACCCCGGCCACGTCGGTGGGCAGCTGGGCCAGTTCGTCGCACGCGGTGGCCACGGTCGCGGCGGCCCGGTCGGCCACCCGAACCTGCTCGTGCGCGTCCCGGTCGGCCTGCTCCGCCGTCTCCCGCGCGGTGGCCGCCCGGGCGTCGGCCTGCTCGGCCGCCTCGGCGTGTTCGCGCACCCGGTCGGTCAGCTCAGGGCGGCGGGCCACCTCGGCGCGCAGCGCGGCCAGCCGGGCGGCGGCCGTGCGGGCGGAGTTCTCCTCGGCCCGCATCCGGGGCAGCGCGGCCTCCAGCTCGTCCGAGCGGGTGTCCGAACCGGCCAGCTCATCGGTCAGCCCGGCGACCTTTTCAGCCGCGGCCTCGGCCGCGCGTACGGCGTCCCGGTGGACGTCGGCCAGCTCCTCCGGCCGGCCCGGCGGATGCTCGGCGGCGAAGGCGCGCATGCGCTCCAGCAGCGTCCGGTCGGCCTCCCAGCGGGCGTCCAGCGCGGCCATCCGCTCGCGGCGCCGATCGGTCTCCCCGGTCAGCTCGGCCCTGGTCCGCTCGGCCGCCGCCTCGTCGAACATGGCCGGGTTGGGCGGCACCACGAAGTCCACCCCGGCGGCCGCGCCGGTCACCTCGTGCAGGGCGCGGCTGGCGCCGACCGCGACGATCGCGCACGGCAGCAGGCGGGCCTCGGCCAGCGCCTCGCGGGCGCGCGGCGCGTCGGCCGGGTCGTTCAGCAGCACGCCGGCGACCAGGTGCCCCAGCCGGTCCAGTACACCGGCGCGGTCGGCCTCCTCCAGGCCGGCCAGGTAGCGCCAGCCGGAGTGCGCGGCGATCCCGGCCTCCTCCAGGGCGGCCAGTGCCTCGCGCACCTCGCCCGGCTCGGGCAGCAGCCCGCCCTCACCCAGCGCGGCCACCGCCTGGAGGTCGCGCCGCTGGGCGGCGCGCAGCTCGATCCGTTCCTCCTCCTGGCCGGTGATGGCGGCGGCCAGCCGGTCCAGCAGCGCCGGCGCGTCCCGGTCCGGGCGGACCTCGTCGGCGCCGAGCAGCTCGGCCAGCCGGGGCTCGGCGGCCAGTTCGGCGCCCGCCTGGTCGGCCCGCCGCCACCGCTGCCCGGCCGCCTCGGCTTCCGCCCGACGGTCGGCCTGCGCGCCGCGCGCGGTGGCCAGCGACTGCTCCGCCGTGCGCCGGGCGGCCCGCAGCGCGCGCTGTTCGTCCAGGGCGTGCTCGACGGCGGCGCAGGCGGTCCGCTCGGCCGCCTCGGCCCGCCGGGTGGCCTCGGCCACGTCCTCCTCGGCCTCCAGCAGGCCGGCGCCGGCCGCCTCGGCCACCCGCGCCCGGATCCGGCCGATCTCGGTGCGCGCCTGGTCGGCCGAGGAGCGGTGTTCGGCGGCCTCCCTGGTGTGCCGCAGTTCCTCGTCGCGCGCCGCCCGGCCGTCCTCCCGGGCCGCCTCGGCGCGCACCGTGGCGGCCCGGGCCTCCTCCTCGGCCGCCATGGTCACCCGGCTCAGCGCCCCGGCCAGCGCGAGCGCCGCCGCCTGCCGCGCGGCCAGCGCCGGCTCCGCCTTGCGCTGCTCGTCGGCCACCACCCGGCGCAGCCGGGCCGCCTCGGCTGTGGCCAGCTCCTCGCGCAGCACCGGCTCCACCGCCTGCCAGGCGGCCACCAGCTCGTCGGCCTCGTCCACCCGCTCGCGCAGCGCGTCGCGGGCGTCCTCGGCCACCCGGTGGCGCAGCTCGGCCACCCGCCGGCGCAGCTCGGTGCACACGTCCTGCAGCCGGCGTTCCCCGACGCCGGTCTCCTGCTCCGCCCTGGTCGCCTCGGTCAGCACGGACCGGGCGGTGGCCAGGCGCTCCTCCTCGGCCAGCCGGCGCGCGGCCAGCGCGGCGGACAGCTCGCCGGCGGCCCGGCGGGCGGTGCGCTCCAGCTCCCGGCCTTCCTCGGCCCGCCGCTCGGCCTCGGCCAGCGGGGCCAGCCGGTCCAGCGTGCCGGCGACGAACTCCCGCTCCAGCTCCAGCTCGGCCCGCTGGGCGATCTTCGCCGCGTACCCGGCGACCACCTCGGCCAGCCCGCGCGGTTCCTCCTGGTCGACCACCGCGCGCAGCAGGAAGTCCACGAACGCCTCGTCGCTGGGGAAGGCGAACGCCTCGGCCGCCTCACCCTCGCCGGCGTTCATCGCCCGCTGGTACCGGAAAAGCTCCGGATCCAGGCCCAGCTCGATGAGGTGCGCCGACCAGTCCCGGTGCACGGTCTCCCAGGCCAGCGCCAGCCCCGGCCGACTGCCCTGCGCCTCGTCCAGCCGTTCCTTGAAGCCGGCCATGGTGACCCGCCGGTTGCCCACCGCGAACGGCAGCTCGTCCAGGCCCAGGCCCGGTCCAGGGCGGAACGAGTACCAGGCGTCGATCAGCTTGGCCGGGTCGGTGGAGACCACGTGGCCGCGCCACTCGGACACCTTGCCGGTGACGATCCGCTCACCGGTCTTGGTGTGCATCCACTCCAGCGCGACGTGGGCCACGTCGTCGCCGAGCACGAACTTCTCCAGCACCCGGCTGTTCGTGGTGCCCACCACCTGCCGCCGGCCGGGCAGCAGCACCGAGAAGATCAGCTTGAGCAGCACCGACTTGCCGCCGCCGTTCTCCAGGAAGAGCACGGAGGCCGGCGAGGGGCGGCGGGGCGGCTCGGTCGCCGCGTCGGCGCCGGCGTCCACCGGGAACAGGTCGGACTGCACGGCGGTGCGCACCACCGGCCCGATGCCCCGGAAGTCCAGGCAGACGTCCTGGTAGCGGGCCCCGGGCGGGCCGACCGAGAACAGGCGTACCCGAGAAAGCTCGTACACGTATCTCCCCCTGGATCGGACCGGCTCAGACCAAGGCCTCGGAGTCGGTCACCCGCAGGCTGCCCTCGGCGGGCGCGGCGGGCAGCACACCCAGCTCGAGCAGCTCGTCGAAGGTCCGCTGGGCGGCCAGCTCGCGCACCTGGACCTGGTAGCGCGGGGTGGTGCGGTAGGTGCCGGAGTCGGCGCCCGCCCCGCCGACCGCGACCAGGAAACCCTGGTCGGCGAGGAACCGCAGCGCCCGGGCGACGATGCCCCGGGTGGTGCCGGAAGCCACCCGGCCGTCCTTGGTCGCGGCGGTCTCCGGCCGCCGCAGGTACATCCGCCAGACCCGTTCCAGCTCCGGCGCCTCCGACTCCGGGTCCGAGTTGACCGAGCCGCCGTTGGTGCGTTCCTCCAGCACCCGGCAGGCCTCCCGCACGGCGGCGTCCACCTGCTCGACCGAGACCCGGCCGACGTAGGCGTCGTTGCCGAGGTCGTCCGGCCGGGGGAAGGCCAGCGCGGCAACGGCCAGGTGGGCCAGGCCGTGCAACACCTTGTCCGCCTGCCGGTTCTGCAGCGCGGTGCGCCGGGCGTACTCGTCCATCTTGATCTCGAAGACGGACTCCTCGGTGGCCGCGAGCACCGCGCCGGACTGCGCGTTCACCGCCAGCACCACCAGCCCCAGGCCGGCCGCGACCCGGTGAACCAGGTCCTTGTAGACGTCGTCCTCGCGGTACCGGTTGACCAGGTTGGCGTACAGCGCGTCCCGGCTGGGCAGCAGCTTGGGCCGCATCCCCAGGGCAACCAGCTGAGCCGCCGCCTCCGCGTCCCCCGGCTTGATCTCCCCCGCCATCAGGCCACGTCCTCCTCTGCGAGCGCGCCCAGCTCGGCGACGGTGACCAGCAGGTCGCTGCCGCCGAACTCCGGGTCGTCCAGCACCTCGCCGTCGTCCACCGCCAGGCACACGCCCTGATCGTGCTGCCCGCGGGTGGTGGCCAGCGTGGTGCCCACCGCGTGCAGCACGCGCAGCGCGACCAGCCCGGGCAGTTCCGGGTCCAGCTCGCGGGCCTCGGCGAGCAGCCCGGACAGCCGCCGGCCGACCTGGGGCAGCCGGAGCAGCTCGTCGGCGCGCTGCCACTGCTCCTCGGTGTAGCGGTCCTGGTCCAGTGCCATCAAGTCCGGCTCGGGCATCGCCGCACCCAGCGGGTCCCGCTCCACCGACGGCACCAGCAGCGTCTCCACCAGGCCGCCCAGGCTGGGCACGCTGGGCACCCGGACGCCGGCGCCGGCACCGAAGAACCCGGCCGCCGGGGACACCGCCTCGGCCACCCCGAGGTCCAGGCACGGGCGCAGCAGCTGGCCGAACACGTCCACCGCCGACCGCCGGGCCCGCCCGGCGAACTGCTGGCGGTTCTGCTCGGCCCGGAACAGCTGCCCGGCCTCCTGCAGCCGGGCCTGCAGCTGGGTGTGCCGGCCGATGCACTCCTTCACGATCACCACCAGCTCGGCGGCCTGCTTGCGCCGCTCCGGCTCGGCGGTGTCGTCGCGGGCGTCGGCGATGTGGCTGAGGATGGCCGTCTCCGCCCGGTACCGGGACTCGATGTGCGCCAGCGCCTCCTCCAGCAGCTCGGGCACGCTGCTCAGCCAGTCCACCGAGCGCACGTCCCGCTGGGTGGCGTCCAGCTTGTGGCGCAGCGCCTCGGCATACTGGACGGTGCGGTAGCGGGCCTGCTCGGCGGCGAGCCGGGCATCCCCCAGCCGTCCCCGGCGGATCAGGTTCTCCAGCTTCACCTCGGCCGCGACCTGGGCCGACTCGACGTCCGTGTCCAGCGCGCCGACCAGCACGTTGATCGCCTCGTCGGTGGCCCGCAGGTAAACCCGGCCGTCCGGCGCGGCCAGCTCGACCAGCAGCTTGAAGTCGAACCGGCGGCGCACGTAGCGGCCCTGGCCGTCGAAGGTCCCGTAGTCGGCCTGGAACCCCCGGTCCACGCTGCCCACGTTGATCAGGTTCTCCACCACCCAGGCGCCCACGCCCCGGTGTTCGCCGGCGGACCGCTCCGGCGCCTGCGCGGCGATGAACGGGGTCAGCCGGCGCACCACCTGCTCCTGGTCGGCGCCGTGGTCGAAGTCCATCGCCAGGGTGACCTGGTCGATCGCCTGCAGCCCGATCTCCGCCATCTGGTAGCGGCCGGCGTCCAGCCATTCCAGGTGGGCCTTGCGGGTGTCCAGCCCATGGAGAGGCGCGGTGCACGCCAGCGCCTTCAGCCGCCGGGCGACCGCCTCGTCGGCCAGCGCCGGACCGCCATCCCCCGCAATCACGCGGAGCACTCTACGAGGCAGCCCATCGGCAACTACCGTCACGGTATGCGCAGCGAGGAGATCCAGGTACGCACCGGAGGCCGGGAGACCGTGCTCGACCTCACCGACCGGGTGACCGAGTTCCTCGCCCGGCACGGCGCCGAGGACGGCCTCCTGCACGTGTGGGTGCCGCACGCGACGGCCGGCCTCGCGGTGATCGAGACCGGCGCGGGCAGCGACCACGACCTGCTCACCGCCCTGGGGTCGCTGCTGCCCAAGGACGACCGCTGGACCCATCGGCACGGCAGCCCGGGCCACGGCCGGGACCACGTGCTGCCCGCGCTGGTGGCGCCATTCCTCACCGTGCCGGTCCTCGGCGGACGTCCCGCACTGGGCACCTGGCAGTCGCTCTGCCTGGTGGACACCAACGTGGACAACCCGGTGCGCACCGTCCGGCTGTCGTTTCTGGCCGGCTGATTTCGGCAAACCGACCACGCGGGCCGAGCCTCGGGGCTACCGTTCCCCGGGTGACGTCGTGGCGGCCTGACCAGGAGGAATCGGCGCGCGGCATCCATCCGTTCGCCGGTGTGCGCCCGGTCACCCGCTCGCCCGCACCACCCCGCCGACCGGCACCGCCGCCCCCGGCCGCACCCCAACCCCCGGCCGCACCGCCGCCCCGGGCCGTACCCCAACCCCCGGCCGCACCGCCGCCCCGGGCCGCACCGCTGCCCCCGCCGTACGGCCGGGTCCCGCCGGGCGCGCGCCGCCACCCGAACGAGCTGCTGGCCCAGCAGCGCCTCACCGAACCGCCGGCCGGCTTCGGCCACCCGCCACCGCGCTACCCGCACCACCCCGAGGCCGGCGCACCCGCCACCCGGCCCCTGCCCACCGACTCCGGCCGGCGTTGGCTGCTCGTCGGGGTAGCACTGGTCGCGGTGGCCGTGCTCGGCGTGGCCGGGACGTTCCTGGTGCTCCGCAAGCACGCGTCCGCCGACCCGCCCGGCAAACCGGTCAACGCCGCCGGCGTCAGCTACCGGGTACCGCCGGAGTGGGCGGAGGTGCCCGGCGCCCCGGGTACCACGATCGGCGGCGTGGCCCTGGACGGCGTCGCCACCGGGCCGCGCTACAGCTGCGCCGGCCACGGCCGCAACCGGGTGACCGTGGGCAGCACGCTGCTGTTCCGCCGGGACGGCTCGGAGCCGCGCCCGGAGGACGCGGTGCGCAGCTTCGGCCCGCTGTTCGCGGCCAGCTTCTACGGCGGGGCCGCCGAGGTGGTCGCCGAGCGGCCCGCGCCCCGGACGGTAGCCGGGGTGGCGGGCGCCGCCGGCCGGATCGAGGTGCGGCCGCCGGACCCGGGCGACTGCCCCGGCCTCACCGGCCGGCTGTACCTGCTCGCGCTGCCCACGCCGAAGCGCGGCGAGGACGGCCGCCCGGCGGTCGTGCTGCTGGTCGTGCAGCAGGACCTGGGCGGCGGCCCGCCCGAGGTGCCGACCATCGACGAAAGCACCGTCATGAAGATCCTGGACAGCGCCCGGGTAGCCGACCGGTAGTCGGCGCGCCAAGTCGCTGTCGGTATTTCGGTGCCCTCCGGGCGCTACCCCCGGGACCCTCCGAGGCCGCTATGGCTCTGCGCACAAATACGCGACACCACGGAGCTTGGACGAGGATGAGGCCGCTCCCCATGGTCAGGTAGCACGGAGAGACGTCGTACTAGTCAGTAAGGTCTCTCCTCGCGACCTCGGCGCGACAAGGCCGAGCCGCGCCAAACCCCCGGGGGCTGTTGCGTATGTGTGCGCAGAGCCATAGCGACTCCGGGGGTACCCGCGGGTTGGAGGCGGAGCGCTCGGGGTGCCGCGAGAACGCGCCTCAGCCGCTGACCAGCGCGGTGAGGTGGTCGATCGCCTCGGCCACCGGGATCTCGACGCGTTCCCCGCTGCGCCGGTCCTTGACCTCGATGACTCCGTTGGCCAGGCCCCGGCCCACCACCACGATGGTCGGCACACCGATCAGCTCGGCGTCGGCGAACTTGACCCCGGGGCTGACGTTGCGGTCGTCCAGGATGACCCGCACGCCGGCCGCGTCCAGCTCGCCGGCCAGCCGCTCGCCGCCGTCCTTGATCTCGTCGGTCTTGCCGGCGATCACCACGTGCACGTCGGCCGGCGCCACCTCGCGCGGCCAGATCAGGCCGTCGCCGTCGTGGCTCTGCTCGGCGATCACGGCGACCAGCCGGGATACCCCGACCCCGTAGGAGCCCATGGTGATCCGGATCGGCTTGCCGTCCGGGCCGAGCGCGTCGACCTCGAAGGCGTTGGCGAACTTGCGGCCGAGCTGGAAGATGTGCCCGATCTCGATGCCCCGCGCGGCCTCCAGGATGCCCTCGCCGTCCGGCGAGGGGTCACCCGGACGCACCTCGGCGGCCTCGATGGTGCCGTCCGGGGTGAAGTCCCGGCCGCACACCAGGTCGACCACGTGGTGGTCCGGCTTGTCCGCACCGGTCACCCAGGCGGTACCGCGCACGATCCGCGGGTCGACCAGGTAGCGCACCCCGTTGCCGGCCAGCGCGCCCGGCCCGATGTAGCCCTTGGTCAGGAAGCTGTTCGCGGCGAAGTCGGCGTCGTCGAGCAGGGCCACCTCGTCCGGGTAGACCGCGGCCTCCAGCCGCTTCATGTCCACCTCGCGGTCGCCGGGCACGCCGACGCCGAGCAGCTTCCACTCGGCGGCTCCCGGCGCCCTGGTCTTGACCAGCACATTCTTCAACGTGTCGGCGGCGCTGAAGCGCCGGCCGAGGCCGGCGGAGTTCAGGAAGTCGACCAGCGTCTCGATGGTCGGGGTGTCCGGGGTGTGGTGCACCTGCGCGGCCGGCTTGTCCTCGACGGACTGCTCCGGCGGGGCCGGGGTGGTCACCGCCTCCACGTTGGCCGCGAAGCCGGACTCGGTGCTGCGCACGTAGGTGTCCTCGCCGGTCTCCGCCTCGGCCAGGAACTCCTCGGACGCCGAACCGCCCATCGCGCCGGACAGCGCGGACACGATCACGTACCGCAGGCCCAGCCGGTCGAACAGCTTGATGTAGGCGTCCCGGTGCAGCTGGTAGGAGTTGTCCAGGCCCTCGTCGGAGAGGTCGAACGAGTAGGAGTCCTTCATCAGGAACTCCCGGCCGCGCAGGATGCCGGCCCGAGGGCGCTCCTCGTCCCGGTACTTGGTCTGCACCTGGTAGAGGATGACCGGGAAGTCCTTGTACGAGCTGTACTCGCCCTTCACCGTGAGCGCGAACAGCTCCTCGTGCGTGGGACCGAGCAGGTAGTCGCCGCCCTTGCGGTCCTTGAGCCGGAACAGGTTGGGGCCGTACTCGGTCCACCGGTTGGTCGCCTCGTACGGCTCGCGGGGCAGCAGCGCCGGGAAGTGGATCTCCTGGGCGCCGATGGCGTCCATCTCCTCGCGGACCACCCGCTCGATGTTCCGCAACACCCGCAGGCCCAGCGGCAGCCAGGAGTAGATGCCGGGGGCTATCCGGCGGACGTACCCGGCCCGCACCAACAACTTGTGGCTGGGCACCTCGGCGTCGGCGGGATCGTCGCGCAGCGTACGGAGGAACAACGAAGACATCCTGGTGAACACGGCTGGAAGCCTAGCGACGGTCCGGTTCTGTCGGTCCCCCCGGCTACCGTTCCATGCATGGGAACGAATGTGAGCCTCAACATCGCGATGGCCACCCTGGACTGCGCCGATCCCCAGAAGCTCAGCGCCTTCTGGGCCGAGGCGCTGCGCACCACGGTGGCCGGCGACTACGGCGAGTTCGTCATGCTCGCCCCACCGCCCGGCGGCCAGGTCGCGCTCGGCTTCCAGAAGGTGGCCGCGCCCAAGGCGGGAAAGAACCGGATGCACCTCGACCTGCACGGCGGTGCCGGCCGGGTGGCCGAGGTGGAGCGGTTGGTCGGGCTGGGAGCCACCGTGCTCTGGGACCAGGTGGGCGCGGTACCCGGCATCGACTGGACCACGATGGCCGACCCGGAGGGCAACGAGTTCTGCGTCGGCGAGGAGAGCTAACCTCGCCGACGTGCTGATCCTGCTGCCGCCCTCGGAGACCAAGAGCGACGGCGGGGACGGTCCGCCGCTGGAGCTGGATCGGCTGTCCTTCCCGGAGCTCACCCCGGCGCGCAAGGAGCTGGTCGACGAGCTGGCCGCGCTGGCCGCCGACCCGCCGGCCAGCCGGGCCGCACTGGGGCTGTCCGAGCGGCAGGACGCGGAGATCGCCCGCAATGCGGAACTGTGGTCGGCGCCGACCACGCCGGCGTTGCGGCGCTACACCGGCGTGCTCTACGACGCGCTGGACGTCGGCTCGCTGCGCGGCGCGGCCGCGGAACGGGCGGCCGAGCGGCTGGCGGTGGGTTCCGCGCTGTTCGGGCTGCTGCGCGCGGGCGACCCGGTTCCGGCCTACCGGCTCTCCTCGGGTTCCGCGCTGCCCGGCCGGGGCACCTTGGCCGCGTTCTGGCGCCCCGCGCTGGACCCGGTGCTCGCCGGGTTGACCGGTCTGGTCATCGACCTGCGCTCCGGTGGCTACGCCGGGCTGGGCCGGGCACCCGGGGCGATCAGCGTGCGGGTGCTCACCGAGCGACCGGACGGCAGCCGAGCCGTGGTCAGCCACTTCAACAAGGCGACCAAGGGCCGGCTGGCCCGACTGCTCGCCGGCACCCGCGCCGAGCCCACCGACCTGCCCGGCCTGCTCCGGGTGATCCGCCGCGCCGGCCTGCCGGTGGAACACGGCCGCAAGCCCGACGAACTGGACCTAGTCGTCCCCGACCTCCCCGGGTGAGATCACCCGGTCCAGATCGGCCACCCTTCGGGCGCGAGCATTTCAGCTCCAGTCACGCTCAATTCACCGGCGGTTTCGGCAACCACGGCAGTAGGCTACGACAACATCGCGCCCTGTTATCACGGAGGTCGTCTTGCCCGAGCCGTTGTTGCCGATGCCGGAGGACTGGGAACGGGCGCTGTGCGTCGTTGCGCATCCAGATGATCTCGAGTGGGGCACCGCCGGTGCCATCGCCGGGTGGACGGCGGCCGGCAAGAGCGTGACGTACCTGCTGGTCACCCGGGGCGAGGCGGGCATCGACGGGATCCCGCCGGAGCAGTCGGGGCCGCTGCGCGAGGCCGAGCAGCGCGCCGCCGCCGCCGAGGTGGGCGTGCACACCGTGGAGTTCCTGGACCACCGGGACGGCGTGATCGAGTACGGGCTGGCGTTGCGCCGGGACCTGGCCGTGGCCATCCGGCGGCACCGGCCGGAGCTGGTCATCACGATCAACCATCACGACTACTGGGACGGCGTCCGGTGGAACTCGCCGGACCACAAGGCGGTCGGCCGGGCCACCATCGACGCCGCCGGTGACGCCGGCAACCGGTGGATCTTCCCGCCGACCGGCGACGAACCCGAGGCCTGGCCGGGGGTGCGCTGGGTGGCAGTGAGCGCCTCGCCGCTGGCCAGCCACGCGGTGGACATCTCCGCCCAGCGCGAGCGGGCGATCGCCTCGCTGGCCGCACACGAGAGCTACCTGCGCGAGCTGTACGACAAGCCGCCCCTGGAGCAGGCCGCGGCGCTGGTGGACGACACCTCGGACACCGACCCCGCGCTGTTCGGCGGCCGCGCCTACCGCTCGTTCGAGCTGATCACCTACTAGCGGCCGAAAACTCGGTTGCCCTGCACCGCGCGATGGGGCACGGTGGCTCACGACCGAAACAGAGGTGCCGGCCGCGCCGGCGGAGGACGGGAGGGTGGTTCCAGTGGTGATGACTGCCGCCCGGGACGTGGCCGTTGCCCGTCCAGCCGCTCCGCCGAGGTAGTCAACCCGCCGGTGGGGCGGACCTTTTCCTCGGTCAGGAGACCCCACCAGTGCGTTCGCACGAACACTTTCTCGATGACGATTTCGCGGATTTCGACAACATGGCCGGCAGCGGCCGGGGCGGCCGGCGCGCCGCCCGCAACCACCAGAGGTTCGACGACGAGCCGCCGCGGCACCGGCGGCCCGGCACCGACCCCGAGTTCGAGCTGGAACGGGCGGACGCGGAGGAGGACCTGGCGCCGCCCGACGGCGACCGCTGGTCCAGCTGGGACGGCGCGGAGCACGGCCCCCGGCCCTACCCGGAGTGGCTGGTCACCGACTCGGGCGCGGTGGACGCCGAGCTGGGCGCGCTCAAGTCCGGCAAGGAGGCCGACGTCTTCCTGGTCCGGCGCGCGCTGCCGGACGGCGGGCGGGAGTGTCTCCTGGCCGCCAAGCGGTACCGCTCCGACGAGCACCGGATGTTCCACCGGCACGCCGGCTACCAGGAGGGTCGCCGGGTCCGCCGGTCCCGGGAGACCCGGGCGATGGCCGGCCGGACCGCGTTCGGCCGTTCCCTGCTCGCCGACCAGTGGGCGGCCGCCGAGTTCGGCGCGCTGACCCGGCTGTGGTCGGCGGGTGCCCCGGTCCCCTATCCGGTGCAGAGGATGGGCGGCGAGGTGATGCTGGAGTTCCTCGCCGAGCCGGACGGCTCGGCCGCGCCCCGGCTGGCCCAGCTCCGCCCCGAACCGGACGGCCTGGCCGACCTGTGGGCCCAGCTGGTCGAGGCGTTGCGCCTGCTCGCCCGGGCCGGGCTCGCGCACGGCGACCTCTCCGCCTACAACCTGCTGGTGCACCGGGGCCGGCTGATGCTGATCGACCTCCCGCAGGTGGTTGACCTGGTCGGCAACCCCCGGGGCGACGAGTTCCTGCGCCGCGACGTGCGCAACATCGCCGGCTGGTTCGCCGCGCGCGGGCTGCCCGCGTCCACGGCCGACCCGGAGGAGCTGTTCCGCCTGCTCGTGGCGGAGGCGTTCGGGATGTGAGACGAGACGCCCGCCGGGCCGACTCCGGGTGAACCTGGCAAGGTGTTCGCCGAGCCCACCACCGATCGGGCCCGGCCCGATCGCTCGATCACCTTGCGCGGGATGTGAGATTCATGCCGGTCGAAAGTCCGCTGAACGTCGCCGTCGTCGGTTCCGGCCCGTCCGGGTTCTACGCCGCCGGGGCGTTGCTGGACACCGAGGACCTGGACGTCCGGGTGGACATGTTCGAGCGGCTGGCGACTCCGTGGGGGTTGGTCCGGGCGGGTGTCGCCCCAGACCACCCGAAGATCAAGTCGGTGTCGGCGGTGTACGCGAAGATCGCCGCGCAGGAGTCGTTCCGGTTCTTCGGCAACGTCGAGGTGGGCAAGGACGTGCTCCGCGAGGAGCTGACCGAGCGGTACGACGCGGTGATCTACGCCGTGGGCACGCCGACCGACCGGAAGCTGGGCATCCCGGGCGAGGACCTGCCGGGCAGCGTGGCGGCGGTCGACTTCGTCGGCTGGTACAACGGCCACCCGGACTTCGCCGACCTCACCTTCGACCTGGACACCGAGCGGGCGGTGGTGATCGGCGCGGGCAACGTGGCGCTGGACGTGGCGCGCATCCTGTGCTCGCCGGTGGACCGGCTGGCCCGCACCGACATCGCCGACCACGCCCTCGAGGCCCTGCGCACCAGCCGCATCACCGAGGTGCTCGTGGTCGGCCGGCGCGGCCCGGCCCAGGCGGCGTTCACCACCCCCGAGCTGAAGGAACTGCCCGAGTTCACCGAGTCCGGGGTGGACGTGGACCCGGAGCAGGTGGCCGAGGGCCCCGGCGACGAGGAGCTGTCCCGGGTGGCCAAGCGCAACCTGGGCGTGCTGCGCGAGTACGCGGCCGGCGGGCTGGACCTGGGGCAGCGGCACATCAAGCTGCGCTTCCTGCGCTCCCCGATCGAGCTGCGCGGCGACGGCCACGTCCAGGAACTGGTACTCGGCCACAACGAGCTGCGCACCGACCCGGAGGGCTGGGTGAGCGCGCGGGACACCGGGGTGCGGGAGGCGGTGCCCACCGGGCTGGTACTGCGCGCGGTCGGCTACCGGGGCCTGCCGCTGGACGGACTGCCCTTCGACGACCGAAAGGGCGTCATCCCGAACGACCGGGGTCGGGTCGAGCAGTCCGAACGGGAGTACGTGGTCGGCTGGATCAAGCGCGGGCCGACCGGGATCATCGGCACCAACAAGAAGGACTCGGTGGAGACGGTCCACCGGTTGCTCGAGGACCTGGCCGACGGTTCGGTACGCCGCCACGACCGGGACCACTCCTTCGAGGTGGAGCCCTGGCTGCGGCAGCGCCAGCCCAACCTGGTGACCGAGTCCGGCTGGCAGCTGATCGACGCCGCCGAGCGGGCCGCCGGGGAACCGCACGGACGGCCCCGGGTCAAGTTCTGCCGCACCGACGAGTTACTCGCCGTCTCGCGCGACCAACAAAGCCCGGGCTGACCGCTCCTCAATTCGTGACACCAGTCACACTTCACCAGTTCCAGTTGTCCCCCACGGGAATTCACCTCCCCATTCCGCCGCTCCGGGGTGCGCAGGTGTCTCACCAGTTCCAGTTGTCACACATCACACACACCTCCTTTCACCCTCACCGAATTACCGATTCGCCGGGATAATCACTGCGGGTAGAACGCACTGGGCCGAGCCGGCCGCTTGGTCCGTCCGATTGGAGCAATCCGGTCGCTACTGCCAGTTCCAGTTGGTCACCCTGTGCCCCCTTCTCGTTGACATCCAGCGGACAGCGATGACAGGCCGTCATCACCCGGATACGATCGCGTTACTCGCACCTAGGCAATATGAACCGTCAACGCCAGGAGGGGTACCAGCGGATGCCACTCTCACCAGGGAGAAGGCCTTCGCTCACCCATTGGGCCGTGTGGGGACTACCCAGTCGGCTGATCGCGGCCGTCCTGCTGGTGGAATGCACCGCCGTCGCGTTGATGGTCGCGGACGTGGTCGCGCACCCGCTCGCCATGCCGTCATTCCTGGTGATCGCGCTGCTCATCGGCATGGCCATCGCCCACACCGAGATCACCCTCGGCGTGGAGCGGATGCGCCGGCGGGTGGCCGGCACGCCCCACATCGACCTCAGCTCGGTGTGGACCTTCGCGGCCGCGCTGCTGCTGCCGCCCGCCTGGGCCAGCGGGGTGGTGCTGGTCATCTACCTGCATCTGTGGTTCCGGGTGTCCAGGCCCACCCGCGTTCCGGTGCACCGTGTGGTGTTTACCACTTCCACGGTTATTCTCGCGGTACACGCGGCCGAAGCCACGATGAACTACTCACACCTCGAGGTCGGCCAATTCGGCACGCCCCAGGGCCTTTTCATCGTGGTTTTGGCGTTGCTCGCCTATACCACCGTCAACACCTGCCTGGTCATCGGCGCGATCGTGATGTCCGCGCCGGACACGAGGTTGCCGCAGGTCATCGGCAACGGCGATGAAGTGGTGCTGGAAATAGCCACGCTCAGCCTCGGCGGATTGGTCGCCGCGGTCATGACCTCGGCGAATATCTGGTACGTCGTACTGGCCTTCCCGACGCTGCTGGTGCTGCACCGCGCGGTGCTGGTCCGGCAGTTGGAGGAGGCGGCCAGCACCGACTCGAAGACCGGCCTGCTCAACTCGGCCGGCTGGCACACCCAGGCCAGCCGGGTGCTCCGGCGCGCGCAGCGCGACCGGCAGGGCACCGCCGTGCTGATGCTCGACCTGGACCACTTCAAGTCGGTCAACGACGACCACGGCCACGTGGCCGGCGACCAGGTGCTGGGCGAGGTGGCCGCCGCGCTGCGCGACGAGGTGCGGGACGGCGACCTGGTCGGCCGGTTCGGTGGCGAGGAGTTCGTCATCCTGCTGCCGGGCATCGACCCGACCTCGACCGGCGACTCCGAGGTGCACGCCATCGCGGAGCGGATCCGCCGCCGGATCAGCGGGCTGTGCGTGGTGGTGCCCACCCCCGACGGGCCGCTGACCGTGCAGGACCTGACCGTCTCCGTCGGCGGCGCCACCCATCCCCGGGACGGGGCCAGCCTGGACCAGGTGCTCCGCGCGGCGGACGCCGCCCTGTACACGGCCAAGCGGGCCGGCCGCAACGCCGTGCGCTTCGGCCCGGCACCCCCGGTCAGCCAGCCCGCCACCCAACCCATCGGCCGGCCGGACCCGGACCACCGCTGAACCCCTCAGACGGGCAGGCCGGAAACCCGGAGGGTGATGTTCAGGCGGCCGGCGGGGAGGCCGATCTCCGGGGGCGCGGTGCCGGGGAGGGTTTTCGGCACCCCGTGGTAGGCCAGCCGGCTCGGGCCGCCGAACACGAACAGGTCCCCGGACCGCAGCTCCAGGTCGGTCCAGGGCCGACCCCGCCGCTCCGGGTTGCCGAACCGGAACACGCACCGGTCGCCGAGGCTGAGCGAGACCACCGGCTCGAGGGCCAACTCGTCCTTGTCCTGGTGCAACCCCATCTTCGCCGCGTGGTCGTAGTAGTTGACCAGCGCGATGTCCGGCCGGTACGCGGCACCCGCTGCCGGGTCCCGGTACGCCTCGGCCACCGCGCGGCGGCCCAGCTCGGCCAGCCAGTCCGGGAACGGGGTCACCGGCGCGCCGTCCTCGGTGGTGCGGGAGTACCGGTAGGGGCGCCAGTGCCAACCCAGGCAGACCGTGCGCACGGACATCACCCCGCCGCTGGGCAACCGGGTGGCCCGCATCCCGGCCGGTTCGCGCGCCCAGTCCCGGCAGGCCCCGACCAGCCGCCGCTGCTCTCCGACCGTCAGCCAGTCGGGCAGGTGAACCGCGCCGCCGGCGACCTCGGTCCGCTCCCGCCGGGACGACTCCACGGGCAGCGGCAACGGCAACGGCAGGGGTATTGGCAGGGGCGCGGCGGGCTCGGGCATGGCGCCCGCCACGCTACCTATCTGGAATGCTGGCGGCCATGAGCGCCTTGATCGAGAGAACCGGCGGGAAGCGCCTGATCGGGAACTCCGCCGTGGCCGGCTCGATCGCGGTGGACCGCTCGCGCGCCGTGGCCGGCTCCGTGGCGACGACGGGCAGCATCGCGGTGGCCGGCTCGGTGGCCACCGCCGGGAGCGTCGCGGTCGTCGGGTCGGTGGCCACGGCGGGCAGCGCGGCGGTTTCCGGGTCGGTGGGCACCGCGGGCAGCGTGGCGGTAGCCGGCAGCCTGCTCACCGCCGGCGGCATCGCCGTCGCGGGCAGCATCCTGACCTGGCTTTCCATCGCGATCAGCGCGTGCATCGGCTGCCTGCTGTGCATCGGCTGCACCCGGAGCATCGGCTGCCTGGCCTGCGTCAACTGTTCCGACTGCGTGGGCTGCATCGGCTGCGTGAACTGCTCGGGCCTGCGCGGCGCGGTCGGCCTGCGCAACGTGCACACCGACCCCGAGGAACGCGGTTCGGACTGAGCACGACCCCGGTGATCAAAGAGCGGCCTGGACGGCACGGGGAGGAACCCTGCCGCGGCTTGGGTGCCGCCTCGTCCGTTCGTTTCCGGCGCCGGCGCCCCGGGGACTTCTTGATCATCAGGCAGCCTGGGTCGTTCTCGGCTGCCAAACCGCCCTCATTGCCTGATGATCATGGACTGGCCGCCAGAGCCGCACCAGCGATCACACTGGTTACGCGAGCAGGCTCATACGCCGCGCTGTCCAGGCCGATCTCTCTGAACCGGCACCGACGATGTCGTGAGCTGCCCCGGTCGGTGTGCGTTCAGCGGAACGCGGCGGCTACGCGGCGTGGGGACCAACCCCCGGCCGTCTAAGACCGGCCCTTGATCCAGTCCTGGATCAGCCGCATGCCGCCGTACCAGTGGTCGCGCAGCAGCTCGGCCGCGCGATCGCCCTCCCCGGCGCCGAGCGCGGCGAGGATCTCCCGGTGCTCCCGGTCGGCCGCCGCCCGGGAGCGCACCTCGCGCATGTAGGTGAGCTCGTACCGGGACAGGTTGGTGCGGATCCGGGTGACCATGGACGCGAGGTGGCCGTTGCCCGACGCGGCCACGATGCCGGAGTGCCAGGCGGTGTCCAGCCGCCACCGGCGCACCGGGTCGGTGCACGCCTCCAGCTCGGCCAGGGTGGCCGCCAGCTGGTCCAGGGTCGCCGTGCTCACCGGCACGGCGGTGGTGACGGCCAGGCTCTCCAGGGCGGCCAGGATCGGGTACAGCTCGTCGGTCTCCCCGCGCAGCAGCGGCCGCACGGTGAACCCCCGGGCCAGGGCGGACTGCAGCACCCCCTCCGCCTCCAGGCGGAGCAGCGCCTCGCGCACCGGCGTGCGGGACACGTTCAGCGCCCGGCTCAGCGCCGCCTCGGTGATCGCCGCGCCGGGCTCGTAGTCGCCGCTGCAGATGAGCCCGACCACGCGGGCGTACACCGCGGCGCGCAACGGCTCGGCCCGGGTGATCGGGTCGTCCGGCACGGGGTGCTGGGGCATGGTCATGAACGGTACGGGCTGTCCGCCCGGTGCCGCCCTTCGAACTCGCCCCGGGTGCACATCGTGTCGCGCCGCATCCGGTCCACCGTGAGCACGCGGTCCAGGTGGTCGATCTCGTGCTGCAACAGGTGGGCCAGGTCCCCCTCGGCGCGCAGCCGACGCGCCGAGCCGTCCGGGGTCAGGTAGGACACCTCGACCCAGGCCGAGCGGGGCACCCGGCCGAACAACCCGACCGACAGGCTCAGGCAGGTCTCCCACGGCTCCCAGGCCGGCTCGCCGCGCGCGGTGATCACCGGGTTGACCAGCACCGGGTCCTCCCCCAGCCGGGCGTGCACCAGCCGGACGGAGTGGCCGATCTGCGGCGCCGCGATGCCCCGGCCGTAGCCGGTCCGGTCCACCCAGTCGGAAAGCGTGTCGCGCAGGTCCTCGGCCATCGCCCGCACCTCTGGCGCACCGGGATCCGCGATCTCGGCGCAGTGCGCACGCAGCAGGGGGTCACCGACCTGGACGGTATTCCGCACAACCATGCGAGTATCGTATACGATACGCACATGTCCGTCGACACCGCGAACGACCTCAGCCTCGCCCGCATCGAACAGGCCAGCCGCCTGATCGACCCGGTCTTCCGGAACAGCCCGCAGTTCCGCGACCTCACCCTGTCCCGGCGACTGGGCCGGGACCTGCTGGTCAAGGTGGAGTCGGTCAACCCGGTGCGCTCGTTCAAGGGCCGGGGCGCGGACTTCTGTGTGAGCCAGCTGCCGGCCGGCCGGCGGGTGGTGTGTGCGTCGGCCGGCAACTTCGGCCAGGCGATGGCGTACGCCGGCCGCACGCACGGCGTCCCGGTCACGGTGTTCGCGGCCACCGACGCCAACCCGAACAAGGTTGCCCGGATGCGCACCCTGGGCGCCGAGGTGGTGCTCACCGGACACGACTTCGACGCGGCCAAGGCCGCGGCCAGGGAGCACGTGGCCACCCGGCCGGAGAGCCTGTTCGTGGAGGACGGTGAGGACCCCCGGATCGCCGAGGGCGCCGGCACCATCGGGGTCGAGCTGGCCGCCGAGGCGCCGGACGCGCTGCTCCTGCCGGTGGGCAACGGGGCGCTGGTCGGCGGCGTCGGCCGCTGGCTGAAGGCGCACTCCCCGGCCACCCGGATCATCGGGGTGTGCGCCGAGGGCGCCCCGGCGATGGCGCATAGCTGGCGGGCCGGCCGGCCGGTGGCCACCGACCGGGCCGAGACGATGGCCGACGGCATCGCGGTGCGGGTGCCGGTACCGGTCGCCGTGGGCTGGATGGGCCGGTACATGGACGACATGCTGCTGGTCGGCGAGGAGGACATCCCGCCCGCGCTCGAGCTGGTTCGGGACACCCTGGGCCTGCTGTTGGAGCCGGCCGGGGCGGTGGGCGTCGCCGCCGTGCTCCGGCACAACCCGGAGGGCAAGAAGCTGGCCACCGTGCTGACCGGCGGCAACTTCTCCCCCGAGCTGCTGCGCCGACTGGCCGGCTAGCGCCCGCGCCGGTCCAACACCATGCCGAGGAAGAACCTCAAGCCCACCAGCAGCACCCGCTCGTCGATGTCGAACCTGGGGTGGTGGTGCGGGTAGTCGGTCCGCTCCGTGCCACCCGCGCCGACCAGCGCGAACACCCCGGGCAGGTGGCGCTGGTACCAGGCGAGTCCTCGCCGGCCATGACCGGATCGACCTCGGCCAGCGCGTCCGCCCCGGCCCACCACCCGCCGCGCGGCACCGGCCAGCTCCGCGTCGTTGCACACCGGGGCGAGCCGTGCCGGTAGTCCACCCGGGCCTGGGGAAAAGACTATTCCCAGGTGACTTGGTGCGCATGTCCAGTCCCGGCGGCAGCGACACCTGACCGCTGTAGCCGGGGGTGAACGTCAACGGTGTCTCCGGGGTGCCCGGGAAGCGCACCTTGTAGGACCAAACCTGGCCAGGCCACAGCGGGTACCTCCATAGCCCTGAGGTGGTGGTTTCCTGGGTGGGAGTCGACACCGTGTGGTAGTCGATCTGGTAGGGGTAGCGGTCGCTGTTGTTGCGGATGGTCACCCTGGCCGTGCACTCCCCGGCGTCGCATACCGGCCGGGTGATGGAGATGAAGATGTTCTCCCCTGGCGTGTAGGTCTCCCCGTAGTTACGGAGGAGCGGCTCGTCCCACGCCCGGTAGCCGCTCGATGTTGCCGGTTCGGTGAGGTGAGGGGCGGCCACGGCGAACACGATGAAGCCGACACTCATGACCAGCAGCAGCCACCGGAGCACCCGCCAAACCCTCGGGGGTGTGACGGGAGGTGGGAAAGCGGAGCCGGGTGCCTGGTGCATGATCGGTCACCGTGTTTCTGCCAGGTCAGGAAGCGATGATGCGGAGTTGTCATCCGAAGACGGGATGGGGGCTACTGGCCAGGCGGGCGGATGCCCCGGATCTGCAATAGCCGTTCTGTGAACCGCTGCCACTGAACGCTAGCTTGCCGCAGGTTGCTACGCGCCGATTCCATCCGCGAGTAGTCATAGTTGTACTGAACGCTCGCCAGGCAGTCCGCTGCGGCAGTCTGGACGTAGCTCAACCCCGCCGACCAGTACTGCTGCCCCAAATCGTCTGGGAACGGCTCATAGTCCCGCGCACGTTGGGCGACGACCGAGAGGTGCCGACAGCGGTCGAACAGCGACATGCTGCTCGTGCTGTTAGCGGCGAGGACTGCCGCGTCAACAGCCTCCGCGCGCTCCCGGCCGCCACCGTTCGCCCACTTGTCGAACGCCGCCGCAGTGCCGGGAAGCGGCTCCGGCGTGGCGGCAACAACGAGCACGGACAAGCCAATGCCGAGGAAGGCCACGACGGAGACCACGATCCCCGCCACGATCCAGCCGAACCGCCGGCCGTGTTTGGTCTCTGCCTCGATGGCGTGGTGCCACGGTTCCATGCCGGCGGGCGCTTCCGGCACGACCTGCTGCAGCGGCGGGTTGTTCGCTGGCTGCGGGTTGGTCAGTCGTAGCGACGGCTCAACGCGCTGGCTGGGCACCTGCACCCACGGCAGCGACGGGTTCGGCCGGTTCGGAGGGGTAGGCGTGGTGGGGGTGGTCATGGATGACGCCTCCCGGTGCTGCGATGGTCCCTGCGCACAGCTGTTCGCTGAGTGTGAGGTTCGCGTTAACTCGTAGGCAGGGGTCGAACGGCCCCAATTTGGTCACAAGCTCGCGACGACGACCAGCTCAACGATTGCACCGGCGTGCTCGAGCGAGCCGGCAGATCAGCAGGTCAAATGCGCTCCCGGTCCGGGTCCCGGCGAACCCGCGCAACCGGCCGGTGGACAACAACACGGTGACCGCGAAGATCAGCAGAACCTGGATCAGGCCGCTCGCCCCGGTGGCGTCCGGGAAGAACACCGGCGCGAACACGGTGGAGAAGACCGCGTAGATGTTCCAGTCGTACCACTCGATCGCGTTGCCGAGGCTGGTGCCGACGACCGCGCGCCGGCGCTCCCCCGGGGACATCACGGGCAACTCGGTGACGTTCGCGCTCATCGCATGCACCTTTGCTCGACCGAATGTGCGTATCGTATACGATGAGCGATAGGTCAAGGCCTTGTCAAGGCGGCCGAGTGTCACGTCCGGCGCCTGCCGATGGTCTTATACGTCAGCGGACGAACCGGTCACCGAGAGGCGGAGGACACCGTGCCGGACGAGGACAGCAAGCGGGCAGCACATCGGTCCCTGGTGGAGCGGGTGCTGAGCGGGGACGGCCACGCGTCGCCGGAGCAGCGGGCGCGGGCCTTCGGCAACGACGGCCTGCCCCCGCCGCTGGACGCGGTGACCCAGAAGCTGGCGGACACACCGGTGCGGGTGACCGGGACCGACCTGGCGGCGGCGAAGGCAGCGGGCTGGACCGAGGACCAGCTCTTCGAGCTGATCGTTTGCGCGGCGGTGGGCCGATCCGCCCGGTTGTACGAAGCCGGACTGGCCGCCCTGGCCGAAGCGACCGCGACGGGAGGGCCGGACGATGCGTCTTGACATCCTCAACCACGGCTACGACCGGGGCACCAAGCTGATGTTCGCGCTGATCCGGCTGTTCTCCGGACACCCGGTCCCGGATGCCGCCAGGCTGGTCTTCTACCGACCGGACTTCTACGGCGCCCTGGCCAAGGAGTTCACCCACCAGGCGATGCGCGGGCCGTCCGACTGGTCGGTGGGCGACCGGGAGCTCATGGCGGCCTACGTGTCCAAGGTGAACGGGTCCGCGTTCTGCGTCGGCGCGCACACCGCGACCGCGAGCCGGGCCTACCGGGACGGGCCGCTGGTCACGGCGGTGCTGGCCGACCTGGAGTCGGCACCGATCACCGAGCCGCTGCGGGCGACGCTGCGCATGCTGGGCAAGTTGACCAGAGAGGGAAGGGTCGGCGCCGAGGACATGCGGGAGGTGTTGGCCGCCGGCACCTCGCCCCAGCAGGTCCGGGACGCGCTGGCGGTGTGCACCGCATTCGACACCACCGGCCGGCTGGCCGACGCGTTCGGCTTCGAGGTGCCCACCCCCGAAGGCTTCGAGGCGGGTGCCAAGTACCTGCTCAAGCGGGGTTACCGCTAGCTCAGGGGCGGCCGCCCCGGCCCGGGGGCGCCGGCGAAGGCCTGCGCGAAGGAGGTCCACTCGGTGGCCACCGGGCCGGTGACCTCCAGTGTCAGGTCGTCCAGGTGGCGGCGCTGGGTGACCAGCAGGCAGAAGTCCAGCGCCGGGCCGCGCACCGCGTTCTCGGCGTCCGCCGGCCCCCAGGTCCAGGTCTGCCCGTCGGGGGCGGCCAGCTCCACCCACACCGGCGCCTCCGGCACCGCCAGTCCCCGGACCAGGTAGCTGAACGGCAGCGCCCGCACCCCGATGTGCGCCACGTGCCGCAGCCGGGCGGTCGGCGCGCGGGAGGCGCCCACCGTGTCGAACACGTCCTGCCCGTGCGCCCAGGTCTCCATGAGCCGGGCGGTGAGCGAGGAGACCGCGCTCATCGGCGGGCCGTACCAGGGCACCCGAACCGCCGGGTCCAGCCGGCCGAACACCTCGATCAGCTCGGCGCGGGCGGTGTCGAACCAGGTCAGCAGCTCGGCGGCCGGCATGTCCCGGTACTGGGCGGCGATCTTGTCCGGGTCCAGCTCGCCGGTCTCCACCAGCCGCCGGGCCTCGGCGGCGAACCGCTCCGGCTCGGTCGTGGAACGGACCGCCTGCTCATCGAAGTAGGCCAGGTGACTCACCTGGTCACGGATCGCCCAGCCCTCGGACGGGGTCGGCCGTTCCCAGTCCCCCGGGTCCAGGCCGGCCAGCACGGCCCGCAGCTCGGCCGTCTCCTCGGCCAGGTCACCGGCCACGTGGTCGATGTTCACCGCCATGGCACATACCGTGCCACAGCGGACCGGTCACGGCCTGCGGAACGGCGGCCGGAACGGGCCGGGGCGGGCGCGCCAGTACCAGGCGAGCAGCACGCAGCCGATGAGCGATGTGGCGATCAGCAGCGGCCCGATCAGGCCGTGGCCGATCAGCGCCACGCCGACGCCGAACACCAGTGCGGCGCCGACGAGGCAGAGTACGAGGGCGAATCGGCCGCGGTGCGGCTGGATCGTGCCGACGCTGGCGTCCTCCAGACGCAGCCGCGTGACGATCTCATCGAAGTCCGCACGTTCCTTCGGGCTCAATGGCATTGCGTCGGAGCTCCTCGAACTCGTAAATGATTACACCCAATCGGGTGGTTTCACACTGGTAGCCCCTTCACCACCAGCATCGATGGCCGCAAATTAGGTTACCTGACCGTGATGCGGGCTCGATTTGGGGGACCCCCTATCAGGTGGCGATCACACCCGAACGGGTAAGGGTGGACCCGGATGCGGCCGCCCGCCCCGCCCTGTCAAGCTGACCGGGTGCGAAACAACGCCGCCGAGCCCACCCTCGGGCACGTGATCATGACCGGCGCGATGGCGGCCGGCTGGCTGGTGCTATTCCTGATCAACCTGGCCGCGTTCAGCCCCACCACGAAGTGGTACCTGCTCGCGGTGTTCAGCGGGGTGGCGATGCTGGGTTCCGCCGGGTTCTCCGTCCTGCTGTGGGTGCGGATGAACCGGCGGAAGACCGGTTCCTAGCACGGCGGTCCGCTGGCCCGGGTACCGCCGGCCGCGGCCTTCGGGTCTCTCACCGAGCGTGATCGCCGCTCGGCATCGAGGCCAAGCTCAGTCCGCTCATTCCATGATTGAAACCGGACCCACCTTGCGCTCGGCGTGGGTAACCGCCCTACACAGCCGGCTCACCGTCTCAATCGTCCCACCCGCACCCCGATGGTCACTCAGGGTGAGTGTCGGGCGGTCTGCGCCGGTGGTCCCCGGCGTCGCGCCCGCCGAGTGGCAGCTCAGTCGCCTTTTGATCATGCATTCGGGCGACTGTGCTGCCACTCGGCGAGGCGAACCCGGGGGAGCCACCCCTGCCGGCTACGCTCCGCAACTCGACATGACGGCGGCACCCGAGCGAGCGGACCACCCAGTCGGCGCCGTCCAAGCCGATCTTTAACCGATACCCGAGCTTCCAACGGAGCGCACGCGGGAGGTACTAGGAACCCCAGTCCGGGCGCAGCGGCATGCCGGAGGCGGCGCGCTCGCCCAGCTTGACCCCGAGCACCTGGTGCAGCTGGATGTTGTTCAGCTCGAAGCCCAGCCGGCAGGCGGCCAGGTACAACTTCCACACCCTGGCCCGCTGGTCGCCCACCTCGCGGACCGCTTCCTCCCAGTGCTTGTCCAGGTTCTCGCACCAGGCGGCGAGCGTCTTGGCGTAGTGCTCGCGCAGGTTCTCCTCGTGCCGCACCTCGAAGCCCTGGGCGTTCATCTCGGTCACCAGCGTCCCCACGCCGTGCAGCTGGCCGTCCGGGAAGACGTAGCGGTCGATGAACGGGTCCACCCCGTCCGGCGCGTGCGCGGTCGGTTGGGTGATGCAGTGGTTGAGCAGCCGGCCGCCCGGCTTGAGCTTGCCGTACAGCCGGGCGAAGTAGGCCGGTAGCTGGGCCTTGCCGATGTGTTCGGTGAGCCCGATGGAGGACACCGCGTCGAACCCGGTCTCCGCGACGTCCCGGTAGTCCAGGTGGCGCACCTCGGCCAGTTCGCCCAGCCCGCGCCGCTCGATCTCCGCCCGCGCCCACGAGGCCTGCTCGCGGGACAGCGTCACCCCCAGGGACTTCACGCCGTGTTCGGCGGCCGCGTGCATGACCATGCCGCCCCAGCCGCAGCCCACGTCCAGCAGCCGCATCCCCGGGCGCAGCCCGAGCTTGCGCGCCACCAGCTCGTGCTTGGTCCACTGCGCCGTCTCGAGGTCGGCCTCGGCGTTCGGGTAGACGGCGCAGGTGTAGGCCATCGACGGCCCCAGCACCCAGGAGTAGAACAGGTTGGACACGTCGTAGTGGTGCGAGATGGCGCCCGCGTCCCGGCGCTTCGAGTGCAGCCGCCCCCTCGGCGGCCGGTACTCCACCTCCGGGATCGGCGCCCGGTGCCGTAACCGGTGGCCGATGAGGGTGCGGGCCAGCTGGCGCCGCCGGGCCGCCGGGATCGAGTGCAGGGTGATCTCGGAGAACGCGTCGAGCAGCGGATACAGCTCACCGTCGATCTCCAGGTCGCCGGCCACGTACGCCCGGGCCAGGCCGAGGGTGCCGGGCGCGGAGGCCAGGTAGGCCAGCGCCCGCGGCGATCTGACGCGCAGGCCGAGCTCGGCGTCCGGCGGTCCCTCGGCGCTACCGTCGTACGCCGTCACCCGCACCGGGCTCCCCGGCCCCATCACGCTCGCAAACAGCTCCGCCACGCGCATCGCCATCACCGCTCCCGTACACACTTGTCATAGAGATCCGGTAATCGGCCGGCCGGGTCGTATCCCTTCTTCAAGACCCGGTAGGCCGGTCCGTTGTAATGCCGGTCGAACTCCTCGGCCGTGTAGTAGGAGTCCGAGTACAGCGACTTGTGCCCATCGAGGTCGGCCACCAGCCGCTCGATGCGTCGGTTGTGCGTACCCATTTCCTGGCCGTCCACCAGTGGCACGGCCGACCAGAAGCCAACGTTCACGTAGAGCCGCCCCGGCTCCATGGGGTACAGCGGCCACCCGGCCGGGTTGCGCAGCCGCACCGGGCAGAGCCAGACCGGGGAGATGCCGATGTCGGCGTGGAACGCGTCCAGGAACTCGGGCAGCCGCTCCACCGGCACCTCGATGTCCTGGATCACCGGCTCCTCCGGCGGCAGCCCCTGCCACCCGCGGACCCGCCCGGAAAATCCGTACCGGCGGTCCAGCGCGACCAGTCGCCGGTAGGTGTCCGAGCGGCGGTAGCGGCGCGGCCACAGCCGCCGGCCCAGCGGGTGCTGCGCGCCGAGCGCCCGGGAGCACCAGAACCAGTCGGTGTCCCATCGCCACAGGTAGTCGCGGGTGGTCAGCACGTCCTCGGCGCGGGACTGGATGGACCGGTAGTAGATCCGCTGGCCGGTGTAGTCGCTGGGCGGCTGGGCCGCCTCGTCGGTGAACCGGCCGAGCGTGAGGTACTGCTCCCCCGCGCCGAACACCGTGCCGTCCAGGAAGTCCACCGGCTCGCCCTGGTGGCTGCCGTCCCGGCAGATCCCGGCGATCGCCTCGGCGCAGCCCGCCGCGTCGGCGAACCGCAGGTGCCGCAGCGCGACGTAGCGGCGCACCGGCTGCAGCTCGACCTTCAGCGAGACCGCGTAGCCGAGGGTCCCGTAGGAGTTGGGCAGGCCGGCGAACAGATCCGCGTGCTCGTTGTCCGGGGTGGCGGTGACCAGCCGGCCGTCGCCGGTGAGCACCTCCACCTCGAGCACCGACTCGTGGGCCAGGCCGTTGCGGAACGAGGAGGACTCGATGCCCAGCCCGGCCAGCGCGCCGCCCACGGTGATCGTCTTCAGCTGGGGAACCACGTGCGGCATCAGGCCGTGCGGCAGCGTGGCGTCCACGAACCGTTCGTAGGTGGTCATGCCCTGCACGGTGGCGGTGCGGGCCTCCGGGTCGACGTGCAGCACCTCGCCCAGCGCGCCGGCGTCCAGCCGGCTCACCCGGTCGGCCGAGTCGCGGAACCGGAACAGGTTCGAGGTGGGCTTGGCCAGCCGGACCCTGTGTCCTTCGGGCAGGCGCGCGTACCGCGCCCGCAGGTCAGCCGCCGCGGCCCTGTGTCGTTCGACCGGCCCCCTGATCGCACTCACAGAACCGACGCTAGATCCTTGCGCGCCCATTTTCCTAGTCTTTCCCGCTATCGGTGGGGCCCGGTGAAATTGATTCCCCGTTCCGGCGGCCGGCTGAGAGATCCTCAGCTCACCGGGCCGGATCGCGCTCGTCCAGGAAGGCGTCCAGGTACGCCCAGGTGGTGTCGCGCGAGCGCCGGCCGGTGAGCACGCCGAGGTGCCCGCCGGGGGCGGTGTGATAACTCACCCCCGGGGAACCGGTGAGCAGGTCCACCCCGTGCCGGACCGCCCGCAGCGGCGCGATCACGTCGTCCTCGCCGGCCACGATGAGCACCGGAACCCGCACGTCGGCCAGCTTCACCTGCCGGCCGCGCAGGTCCAGCGCACCGCCGCCGAGATCGTTCGCGCGCAGCATCATGTGATAAATCTGACCGAAGGTGCGGCCGGGATAGCCGTGCATGTGGTTCATCAGGTAGTCCACGGCCTCGATCTGCTCCAGCACGTCCCGGTCGTCCAGCCGGGACAGCACGGTCAGCGGCTTGGTCAGGTACTTGTCCACCGTGGACAGCTGGAAGGCCCACTTCACCACCGGCGCCGGCACGCTGCCCAGCGCCTGGTAGATGGACGACACGACGCGCCCGCCGGTGATCTGGGCCAGCGGCCGCAGCGGGGCGACCAGCGGCACCGACGCCACGTCGAACGGGCTGGCCACCGCGGTGATGCCGGACACCGGCAGGGTCGGCCGGTCGGCGGCGGTGAGCAGGGAGAACAGCCCGCCCATGCACCAGCCGACCAGGTGCACCTCGGCACCGCCCCGGTACTCGCTGACCCGGTGCACCGCCCGGGGCACCACGTTCTCCACCCAGAACTCGATGCCCAGGCCCCGCTCGGCGAAGGAGATCGGCCCGTAGTCGACCAGGTAGACGTCCCGGCCGGCCAGCAGCAGGTGCTCCACCAGGCTGCACCCCCGGCGCAGGTCGTAGGCGAAGTCCGGTGCCCCCAGCGGCGGCACCAGGAGCACCGGCAGCCCGGTCGGCTCCCGCCCGTCCGGTGGCAGGTAGCGGTAGAGCATCGCGTTCGGCGCCGAGTCGATCAGCTCGCGAGGCATGCGGCGCAGGTCGGCGAGGTAGCCGGTGACCGTCCTGTCCCGGACGTTGGCGACGGCAGCCTGGAGATCCATGCGCTCAGGTTACCGACAGGTATGTGACACTCCGTCCATGCAGCGGAACATCTTTGCCGACGACGCCGACGGCTTCGGCTCCTTCCGTGATCTGGCGCGCACGTTCGTGGCGCGCGAGGTGGAGCCCCACCACGAGCGGTGGGAGGAGGAGGGCCAGGTCAGCCGGGAGGTGTGGTTGGCGGCCGGCAAGGCCGGGCTGCTCGGCATGGAGGTGCCCGAGGAGTACGGCGGCGGCGGGGTCGAGGACTTCCGCTACAACGCCATCCTGAACGAGGAGCTGGTCCGGGCCGGCGCCAGCGGCATCGGCTTCCCGCTGCAGAACGACGTGGTGGCGCCGTACCTGATGCGGCTGTGCAACGACGAGCAGCGCCGGCGCTGGCTGCCCGGGTTCTGCTCCGGCGAGCTGATCACCGCGATCGCCATGACCGAACCGGGCACCGGCAGCGACCTGCAGGGCATCCAGACCACGGCGGTCCGGGACGGCTCCGACTGGGTGCTGAACGGGGCCAAGACGTTCATCACCAACGGCATCATGGCCGACCTGGTCATCGTGGTGGCCAAGACCGACCCGGACGCCGGCAGCCGCGCGTTCACGCTGCTCGTGGTGGAGCGGGACATGCCCGGCTTCGAGCGCGGCCGGCGGCTGAAGAAGGTCGGCATGAAGGCGCAGGACACCGCCGAGCTGTTCTTCACCGACGTGCGGGTGCCGGAGTCCAACGTGCTCGGTGAGCTGGGCCAGGGCCTGATCTACCTGATGCAGAACCTGCCCCAGGAGCGGCTGTCCATCGCGGTCAGCAGCACCGCCGGGGTGGAACGGGCGCTCGAGCTGACCGTCGACTACACCAAGGAGCGGAACGCCTTCGGCAAGCCCATCTCGGCGTTCCAGAACACCCGCTTCGAGCTGGCCGAGATCGCCACCGAGGCCCAGGTGGCCCGGGTGTACACCGACCGGTGCCTGGCCGAGCACGTGGCCGGCAAGCTGTCGGCCACCGACGCGGCGATGGCCAAGTGGTGGACCTCCGACCTGCTCAAGCGGACCGTGGACCGGTGCGTGCAGCTGCACGGCGGCTACGGCTACATGCTGGAGTACCCGATCGCCCGGGCGTTCGTGGACGCCCGCGTGCAGTCGATCTTCGGCGGTACCAACGAGATCATGAAGGAGATCATCGGGCGGAGCCTGTTCGCCTGATGATCAGTTTGCTGCCCCCGGGGAGCGGCGAGGTCTCCGACGCCGATCTGGCCCGCCGCTACGCCTATCCGGAGGCGCTGGACCGGCCGTACGTGCGGGTGAACTTCGTGGCCAGCGCGGACGGCGCGGCCACGGTGGGCGGCGTCTCCGGCGGGCTGTCCTCGGCGCCGGACCGGCGGGTGTTCGGGGTGTTGCGCCGGCTGGCCGAGGTGATCGTGGTGGGCGCCCAGACGGCGCGCGCCGAGGACTACCGCGGTGCCCGCAAGCCCAACCTGCTGACCGGCGTGGTGCCGAGGATCGCGGTGCTGACCGCGACGGCGGCGCTGGACCCCGGGGCCAAGCTGTTCACCGACACCTCGGTGCCGCCGTTGATCCTGGCCGCCTCGACGGCGCCGCCGGACAACCTGGGCCGGCTGGCCGACGCCGGCGCCGAGGTGGTCACCGTGGCCGGGGACCGGGTGACCCCGGAGCTGATGGTCGCCGAGCTGGCTGCCCGGGGGCTGCACCGGGTGCTCTGCGAGGGCGGGCCCCGGCTGTTCGGCGACCTCGTCGTGGCCGACGCGGTGGACGAGCTGTGCCTGACCATCGCCCCCGCGCTGGCCGGTCCGGGCGCCGGCCGGATCGTCGGCGGCCCGCCGGGCGCGGTGCAGGAGCCTCGGACGTTGCGGCTGGTCAGCGCGTTGTTCGAGGACGGATCCCTGCTGCTGCGCTACGGCCGGGACGGCAGCGTCGCGCGCATCGCCTGAGCGGTGCGCCTCGGGTCGTAGCCCTCGGGCACGCCCTCGATCAGGATGATGTCGCCCTTGATGTGCCGGGAACGCAGCGGCGCGATCTCCTGATAGGCGGGCGAGTCCCACCACGCGCGGGCCTCCTCGACGCCGGGGAAGCCGATCATCACCACGTTCCCGGCCCAGCTGCCCTCCTTCACCTCGTGCTCGGTGACGTGCACCAGGAAGCGGCCGCCGTACGGCTCGAACGTGTCCCCGATCCGCTCCACGTACTCGGCGATCTCCGGGTGCGGCTCGGCGTTCCGCAGGTTGGCGATGACGTAGGCGGGCATGTCGTCCTTCCGGTCCAGGCTGTCCTCGTTGCCCCCCCGAGCGTGGCATTCCACTGTGTCCCGAGTCGATAACCTGGCAGGTAAGCAGGCACCGTGAACGCGCCTTACCGAATCCTCACCCCGCGCGCGGCAGGCTGTACCGTGCGGCGCAATCCGCGCCTCAACTGGAAGCACCTCGGGAGACAGGCGTGCCGCGTTCGGCTGGTCGACTTGGCGGACCGGCGGGCTTGACGGGCGCTGTCACCGTGCTGGCCGTCGCGGTCGGGCTGCTGGTCAGCTCGTGCGCCGTCGGGCCCTCGGTGCGCCCCCCGGTGGCGGTGCACGGCAGCAGTGCTGTGGACGGCGCCCCGGAGCCGCCGGCCCACCCCGCGCCGCCCGCCGCTCCCACCGTCCCGGTGCCGGACGTCGGCCCGGCCGACCTGGTCGACTTCGTGGACTGCACCGAGGACATGAAGCCGGTCCTGCCGGTCCCGGTGCCCACTGACCGGCACCTGCGGTTCGACTGCGCGGACATCCCGGTCGACTCGGACATGGACACCGGCCGCCGCCGGCAGTCCTCCATCGGCCTGATGCGCATCACGCAGGCCGGCAAGCCGCCGGGCGCCCGTCCCCCACTGCTGGTGCTCGGCGACAGCGACGGCGAGACCGGCACGCAGCGCGCCGCGCGGCTGGCCGCCGAGGTGCCCCTGCCGGTGCTGCAGCAGTTCGACCTGATCGGCATGGACCGCCGGGGAGAGGGCACCAGCCGGCTGGACTGCGCCCCGCCGGAGGTCCGCTCGGAGATCCTGGACACCGACCTCACCGACGCGGACCAGGAGGACCTGGACCGGCTGCTGGTCGAGGTGCGGCAGATCGTGCAGGAGTGCTACCTCACCGAGGGCGAGACCCTCACCAAGTACGACACGGCGCACACCAGCCAGGACGTGGACCGGGCGCGCCGCCTGCTGGGCGTGCGCACGCTCAGCGCGATCGGCCTCGGCGACGGGGCCAGGGCGCTGGCGGTGTGGGCCAAGAATGCGCCGACCACGGTGGGCCGGCTGGTGCTGGACTCGCCGCCGGACCCCACCCAGGACGCGATCGGCGCGGCGATGGCCAGGGCCACGGCGGCCGAAGCGGCGTTCGACGCCTTCGCCGCGAACTGCACCTCCCGGCCCGGCTGCCCACTCGGCGGCAATCCCCGGGCCGCGGTGTCACAGCTGGTCGAGAAGCTGCGGGAGAACCCGCAACGAGGACCGGAGGGCACCCGGCTCAGCTCGGGCTCGCTGGTACATGCCATCTCGCTCGGCCTGGACGACCCCAACGAGTGGCCGGCGCTGGCTGGCGCGCTGGCCGCCGCCAACGGCGGCGACCCGGCCCCCATCCTGCGCTACCTGGACCAGCTGACCGGGCTGAACGGGCGGTTCGACCTGGCCCTGGCCACCACCTGCAACGACAACCCGCAGCGGGCGGCCCCGCCCCAGGTGCTGGACCTGCTGAACAAGTGGAAGACCAGCCACCCGCTGTTCGGCGCGATGGCGGCGGAGCGGCTGCTGCTGTGCAGCGCCTGGCCGGTGCCCGGCGCCCCGGCCACGCCCGGCCCGGCGGACGCCGCGCCACCGATGCTCGTGCTGGGCGCCGCCCGGAACCCGCGCCAGCCGCTGGACGGCTACCAGCGCGCGGCCGACCAGCTGGTCACCGCGAAACTGGTCAACTGGCAGGGCGCGGGTCAGGGCGCCTACCCGCGCACCGGCTGCGTCACCACCGCGGTGAACGGCCTGCTGCTGCAGGGCCAGGTCCCCCAGGCCAGCGTCCTCTGCCCGCCCTGACCGACTGGTATCTGACTGGTATCATCGCAGCCATGGCGATGACCCTGCGACTGACCGACGACGAGGCCACCGCGCTGCGCGCACAGGCCGACAGCGAGGGCAGGTCCATGCAGGACGTGGCCCGGGAGGCGGTCCGCGAGTACGTCTCCCGTCGAGCGCACGAAGCTCGGGTCCACAAGGCCGTTCAGCACGTGATGGCCAACCACGCCGAGGTGCTACGTAGGCTCGGCGAGGCCTGAGTGACCGAGTACCTCGATCTCGACGACCTGATCACGATCGCACGGGCGGCTGTGGGACCCGAGCCCCTGGTCCGTGACTACGGCCTGCTCGAGGCAGCCATTGCCCGCCCGAGGGCTACCGTGTTCGGTCAGGACGCCTACCCCGACCTACACCTGAAAGCGGCGGCGCTGCTGCACTCGTTGGTCTGCAATCACGCCCTGGTGGACGGCAACAAACGGCTCGGCTTCGCCGCGTGTGCGGTGTTTTTGCACCTCAACGGGTTCGCCCTGGAGGCGACAGAGGACGAGCGGGTCGATCTCGTGGTTGCGGTGGCGGCCGGGGATCTGGCCGACCTGGAGAAGATCGCGGAGCCTCTGCGCGCCTGGTCTGTGCCGGGCGGCTAGCCGGTCCACTCCCCGGCGTGTTCTTCGACGAACTCGGTGAAGGTGCGGGGCGGGCGGCCGGTGACGTCCAGTACCGAGGTGCTGACCAGGTCCTCCCGGCCGGCCCGGATGTCCGCGTCCACGCCGGCCAGGCTGGCGGCGAAGTCGGCGGGCATACCCGCCGCCCGATAGCGGGCGGCCAGCTCGTCGACGCCGATGTCCACCACCCGGACCGGCCGGCCGGTGCGTTCGGCGATGACCGCCGCCGCGTCCCGGTAGCTGAGGGATTTCGGCCCGGTCAGCAGCAGGTCGGGTCGGCCGGTGGTCGGGTCGGCGAGCAGTTCGGCGGCGACCGCCGCGATGTCCCGGGTGTCGATCCAGCCCAGCCGCCCGGCGCCGGCGGCGGTATGGATCTCGCCCTGCCGGCGGATCCGCTCGGCCACCGGGTGCGCGCCGGTGAAGGTCTGCATGAACCCGGAAGGGCGCAGCACCACCCAGCCGGGCCGGGACCGCACCCGGTCGGCCAGCTCCACCGTGCCCGGCGCGTCCCGCAGCACGGCGGCCGAACCGAGCAGCACCAGCCGGCGCACGCCCCGGCGGTCCGCCTCGGCCAGGAACGGCCCGACCACCGGCATCGGGTCCACGCACAGCAGCGGCGGCACCAGGTAGACGCGATCCACCCCGCGCAGCGCGGCCTCGTGGCTGGCCGGGTCGTACCAGTCGAACCGGACCGCGCCCGGCTCCTCGGGCGGCGGCTTGCGGCTCGCCGCCCGCACCGGTACGCCCCGTTGCCGGAGCAGCCCGGCCAGCACCCGCCCGGTCTTCCCAGTGGCCCCGGTGACCAGAACCCCGGTCACGCGGTCACCTCCGGGCTCAGCGCGGCGAGCAGCTCGGGCAGCGCGCCGGCGGCCGAGGCGGCGGCCAGCGGGTTCCAGTAGTCGCGGTAGGCGGTGATCAGCCCGTCCCGGGTGGTGATCACCGCGATGTAGTCCAGCCGGTAGGGCCGGCCGGTGCGCACCGTACGGCCGCTCGCGGTGAACTCCACCACCACGGTGTCCGGTCGCTCGGTGTGGTGCACGGTGACCGCCGGAATGTCCCGCACGTCCATCCGGTCCGGGTAGCCGGACAGGTACCCGCGGACCGCCTCCCGGCCGGTCAGCCGCTTCGGCCAGCCGCCCTCGGCGAACGGGAACTCCGCCGTGCCGTCCCCCGCCCACAGGTCGGCGATCCCGTCCATGTCCTTGGCCAGCAGCAGCTCGAGCAGCCGCCGGAAAGTCTGTTCTGGTGTCATGCCGCCAGGCTGGCCCCGGTGGGCACCGGCGCGGAACGGACCGGTCAGCCCCGGACCGGCGGTCCGTGGCAGGACCGCCGGCTACCTGCGAACCTGGCCGGGTGAGCCGCCGTGAACTGGCCGACTTCCTGCGCCGCAGGCGGGAGGCACTCCGCCCGGAGCAGGTGTCCCTGCCCCATCCGGCCGACCGGCGGGGGCGGCGGACCCCCGGCCTGCGCCGGGAGGAGGTCGCCGCGCTGGCCGGGATGTCCGCCAACTACTACGAGCGCCTGGAGCAGGCCCGCGCACCCCGGCCGTCCCCGCAGGTGCTGGCGGCGCTCGGCGCCGCGCTGAGGCTCACCGGGACCGAACGGGAACACCTGGCCCGGCTGGCCGGCCAGGCTCCCACCGACGGACGCCCGACCGAGCCCGCCGAGGTCCCCGCGCACGCCCGGCGCCTGCTCGACCAGCTGGCCCCGATCCCCGGCTACCTGGTCGACGAACGGCAGGACATCGTCGCGTGGAACGCCCAGGCGGCCGCACTGATCACCGACTTCGGCCGGCTGCCGGCGCGGGAGCGCAACGTGGTGCGGCTGTCCATCCGGCTGGGCGGCACGGTCTGCGCCGCCCCGGACGGCGCCGGCACCGAGTTCGCCCGGCAGGCGGCCGCCGAGCTGCGCGCGGCCACCGCCCGGCACCCGGCCCGGCCGGCCCTGGGCGAGCTGGTGAACGAGTTCGCCGCGCACGACCCGGACTTCGCCGCCAGCTGGCGGGAGCACGACGTGCGGCCCCGGCCGGTGCTGCGCAAGCTCGTGCGGCACCCGGAGCTGGGCGAGCTGGAGCTGGACTGCCAGACCCTGCTCATCCCCGGGTCGGACCTGCGCCTGGTGATCTACACCGCCGACCCCGGCAGCCCCAGCGCGGCCAAGCTGGCCCGGCTGGCTTAAGTGTCTTTGCGCGCTCGGGAGGGCTGCACGCGCTTGGGTTCGCCGGGCATCTTGGGGTAGTCCGGCGGGTACGGGAGATCGCCGAGGCCCTCGGCGGCGTCCTTCTCCGCCCAGTCCAGCACGGTCTCCAGGCCGCCGGGGTGCTGGTCCATGTCGGCGTGCGCGTCACCCCGCTCGGCCAACAGGCCCGGCACCGAGCGCAGCTCGAACTGCTCGGGGTCCACGTCGGCCAGCTCGTCCCAGCGCACCGGAAAGGAGACCGTGGCCCCCGGTCGGCCGCGCACCGACCAGGCGCTGGCCACGGTGCGGTCCCGGCACGCCTGATTGTAGTCCAGGAAGACCCGCTCGCCCCGGCTCTCCTTCCACCACTCGATGGTGGCCCGGTCGGGCACCTTCGAGGTCACCCGGCGGCCGATGGTGATCACTGCTCGGCGCACCTCGGTGAACGTCCACTCCGGGCGGATCCGCACGTTCACGTGCACGCCGCGCCCGCCGGAGGTCTTCGGCCAGCCGACCAGGCCGGCCTCGTCCAGCACCTCACGCAGCACGCCGGCCACGGCGACCGCGTCGGCGAAGTCGGTCCCGGGCTGGGGGTCCAGGTCGATGCGCAGCTCGTCGGGGTGGTCGGTGTCGGTGTCCCGCACCGGCCAGGGGTGGAAGTCCAGTGTGCCCAGGTTCGCCGCCCAGGCCAGCACGGCCGGCTCGGTCGGGCAGACCTCGTCGGCCGGCCGCCCGCTGGGAAAGGTGATGCGAGCGGTGCGCACCCAGTCGGGGGCGCCCTTGGGCAGGCGCTTCTGGTAGAACGGCTCGCCGGTCACCCCGTCCACGAACCGCTTCAGCGTGGTCGGCCGGTGTCCGATCGCCCGCAGCAGCGGCTCGGCCACGGCCAGGTAGTACTCGACCACCTCGCGCTTGGTGATCCCCCGGTCCGGGAAGTACACCTTGTCCGGGTTGGAAACCCGGACGGTGCGTTCCCCCTCCGGACCCGGCACGGTCAGCTCAACCGCCGGCGATCGACTCATTCACCAGACGCTACCGTGGTGGCATGCCGAGCCGCGATCCCGCCGAGCCGACCCGCCCGGCCCCGCCGTTCGACGACGAGCTGATCGGCCTCGACCCGGACGACCCCGAGGCCCAGGCCTTCGCCGCGCACCTGGACCGGATGCGCCAGGACCGGCCCACCTTCACCGTCGAGGGCTACCTGGACGGGGTGTCCGACTTCGCCGACTCGGCCAACCGGGCCCGCGGCGGCCGGCGGCTGCTGGCCATCGTCCTGGTCGGGCTGATCCTGCTGGTGGCCGGGTTCCTGATCACCGACGCGCTCGGCTTCGTGATCGCCACCTGGCTCTGACCGGCGTGGGTGGTCCGCCATGCCGTCATCCGCCGGTCGGTTGAAGGCGGGCGATCCGGGCCGTACTCGCGGAGCTGCCCACCCGAGATTCGTATTAGCGTGTAGGCATGGAAGAAGCCAAGGTCGTCAAGTCCGAGCAGGAGTGGCGCGAGCAGCTCACTCCGGAGGAGTACCACGTGCTCCGCGAGGCCGGCACCGAGCGGCCGTTCACCGGTGAGTACACCGACACCAAGACGGTCGGCATCTACAGCTGCCGGGCCTGCGGCACGGAGCTTTTCCGCAGCGAGACCAAGTTCGAGTCCCACTGCGGCTGGCCGTCGTTCTTCACCCCGCTGGCCGGGGACGCGGTGATCGAGCGCACCGACAACAGCCTGGGCATGGCGCGCACCGAGGTGCTGTGCGGCACCTGCCACAGCCACCTGGGCCACGTGTTCGCCGGCGAGGGCTACGACACCCCCACCGACCTGCGCTACTGCATCAACAGCGTGTCCCTGCGGCTGGTGCCGGACGAGGGCTGACCCGGACGCTCTCAGTTCGGCGCCAGCCGCCGGGCCAGCAGGTAGGCGGCCAGCGCGGGGACCACGAAGATCACCAAGTGGATGAGCAGCTCCTCGCCGAGCGAGTAGCCGGCGTTCACCCCCGCGTAGGTGTCCACCGCGCAGGCCACGAACCAGACGGCGATGAACCCGGCGAGGGCCCGGCCCCGCCAGGCCGGGTTCGACCGGGTGACCATGACCACCACGACGGCCAGCACCAGGCCGATGACGATTGCGAGCACGGTGCGCATCCGCTCAGCATCGACCGGTTCCGGCACCTCGATCAATCCCTCAGACGGAGCATGGCCAGCGCGGCGAGCAGCAGGACCAGCGCCGCCGCGACCACCGAGACGGCGTTCAGCCCTTCGGTGAACGCGGCGCGCGCGGCATCCAGCAGCGGTCCCGGCTCGGCGATCGCCGCGAGGCCCTCCCGGGCGGTCGCCGCCGCCTCGGCCGGGGTGCCGGGCGGCCGGGTCACCTCCAGCCGGGACCGGTAGACGGCGGCGGCGACGCTGCCCAGCAGGGCCAGCCCGACGGCCACGCCGAACTCCCCGCTGGTCTCGGACAGCGAGGAAGCCGCGCCCGCTCTCTCCGGCCGGGCGGACTCGACCACCAGCCCGATACCCAGCGCACCGAACGGCCCGGCGCCCAGGAAGGCCACGGTCAGCCCCGCCAGCACCGGGACCAGGCCGGTACCCGGCCCCGCCAGGGCCAGCGAGCCGAACCCGGCGGCGGAGACCACCAGCCCGGCGCCGATCGCGGTGCCGGCCGAGGTCCGCCGGGCCAGCCACGGGGCCAGCATGGTCCCCGCGATCATGGCCAGTGCGGACGGCACCATGGCCAGCCCGGACAACCACGGCGACAACCCCAGCACCAGCTGCACGTACTGGGTGAACACCAGGAACATGCCGCCCACCGCGACCATGCCGAGCATGATCACCACCAGCGCGGCGCCGACCTTCCGTTCGGCGAACAACCGCAGGTCCAGCAGCGGGCTGGCCAGCGAGCGCTGCCGGCGCACGAACCAGTAGCCGATTGCCGCGCCACCGGCGGCCATCATCAGCGCGACCGGCGCCGAACCGCCCTGGGCGATCTCCTTCAGACCGTAGACCACCGGCAGCACCGCGCCGAGGGAGAGAGCCACGCTGCCCAGGTCCAGCCGCCCGGGCGTGGGATCCCGGTACTCCGGCAGCAGCGCCGGCGCACCGACCAGCAGCAGGACCATCACCGGCACCCCCATCAGGAAGGCCGCGCCCCACCAGAAGTGCTCCAGCACGGCCCCGCCCACCAGCGGGCCCAGCGCGGTGCCGGCGGAGAAGCAGCTCATCCACACCGCGACCGCGAGCGCGCGCTGGGCCGCGACGGCGAACATGTTCCGGATCAGCGCCAACGTGGCCGGCATCAGGGTGGCCGCCGCCACGCCGAGCAGCGCCCGGGTGGCGATCAGCATCTCCGCGCTGGCCGAGTACGCGGCCAGCACCGAGGCCGCCCCGAATGCCGCCGAGCCGATCATGAGCAGCCGGCGCCGGCCGATCCGGTCGCCCAGCGTGCCCATGGTCACCAGGAAGCCGGCGATCATGAAGCCGTAACTGTCCATGATCCACAACATCTGCCCGGCGGTGGGCCGCAGGTCGGCGGCCAGGTGCGGCGCGGCCAGGAACAGCACGCTCTGGTCCAGCGCCAGCAGCAGGGTGGGCAGCGCCAGCACGGCCAGCCCGAGCCATTCCCGCGGGCCCGCGCGGGCCGGAGTGATCTGCTCGCTCACGTGGTCGCTCCCGCCGCGATCGCCGGGCCGAACGCCGCGCCCAGCAGGTAGCACAGGTTGAACAGCCCGATCGCGGTCGGCCGCGCGGCCTCCGGAACCGCACCGCCGGCCCGCAGCGCCAGCGCGCCCTGGCCGGTCGCCGCGCTGAGCGAACCGAGCAGCATGGCGGCGAACAGCAGCGGGGTCGACCCGGTCAGCGCCGAGCCGACCGCCGCCGCGACCGCGGCCAGGCACCCACCGGCCAGCGCCGCGACCAGCACCGGCAGGCGCAGCCGCGCGGAGGCGGCCACCAGCGGCCAGGAGCCGAGGCCACCGGCCAGGTAGGGCACCAGCATTCCGATGCCGATCAGCGCACCGGACCAGCCGGTCTGCTCGCCCAGCAGCCCGGGCACCGCGTACACCACGCCGAAGTTCACCAGCGCCAACCCGAAGGCCAGCAACGCCGAACCGGCGAACACTCGGCTGGACAACACCTCCACCGGCGCGAACCCGTCCGGCCGGCGGCGCAGCCACCAGCCGAGCAGCGCCACCGCGAGCAGCCCGGCGACGGCCGCCGCCAGCGGCCGGTGCGGCAGGAACACCAGCGCGGTGACCAGGCCGACCACCAGCACCGCGCCCAGCGGGTCCGCGCCCGACCGCTCGCCCGGCCTCTCCCCGGCACCCGAACCGAGGGTGCCCGAACCGGCACCCGAACCGGTGCTGCCGCGCATGGCGGCGGGCAGGGCGAACAGGCTGAGCAGCGGCAGCGCCAGGGTCACCTGCCAGCTCGTCGCCGCGCTCACGTGCGTGCCGATCAGCGGGGCGACCGCGCCGATGCCGGCCAGCGAGGACGTCACCAGACCCATCGCCGGCGGAGACCCGGCCAGGCTCATCGCCACCACGGTGAACCCGGCGCCGGCCAGCGCCTGCAACGCCGAGCCGACCACCAACGCGGGCAACCAGCGCACAGCCAGGATCAGCGCCGCGCCGGCCACCACCAGGACCGCACAGGCCGCCAGGGTGGCGCGGGCGCCCCGGCGGGCGAGCAACCCGCCCAGCAGCGGGGTGCCCACCGCAATCCCCCAGCCGAACGCGGTGACCAGCGCCGCCGCCCCGGCCACCGGCACGCCCAGGTCGGCGGCCACCTCCGGCAGCACCAGCGCGGGTCCGGTGATGCCGAAGGACAGCGGCCCGGCCAGCAGGGCCAGCCAGCCCGGCCAGACCCGCTCCGGGGCCGTCTCGATCAGGTCGTGGGAAGTCATCGCGGTCAGCCGGCGTAGGGGCGGACGGCGCGGGCGTCGCGCAGCGCGTGGGCCCACCAGGTCAGCTGGTCCAGCATGGTCTTCGCCGCCCGGCCCGCGCCGGCCGAGTCGCGCACCCAGCCGTTGTCGTCCACGCCGCCGTCGAACAGGTTCACGCTTACCCCGTCCCGCATGGTCACCGCGTGCAGCTCGGCGAACACGCCGCGCAGGTGCTCCACCGCGCGCAGACCCTGGGCCATGCCGCCGTAGGACACGAAGCCGACCGGCTTGGCGAACCACTCGGCGTGCACCAGGTCGATGGCGTGCTTCAACGCGGCCGGGTAGCTGTGGTTGTACTCGGGGGTGACCACCACGAACGCGTCCGCCTGATCGATCCGGCGGGTGTAGGCGGCCGTGGCCGCTGTGACTTCGGCGGGGTGGTGCACCGGCAGCGACTCGTCGACCAGGTCGATCACGTCCAGGTCGATGTCCGCGCGCTGCTGGGCCTGGGTGAGGAACCAGCGCGCGATGGTCGCGCCGGCCCGGCCCTCTCGGGTGCTGCCGATGATCACGGCCACTTTGATCGGGTTCTCGGTCATTTCGTCCTCCGATGGGTTCTCAGCTGCCAGGTAGGCTCACCCGGTAGGCGTAAGAAGCCGTCTCACACCCCGCGAGACCGAATCTCACAGCGCTGGAAGGACCGGGTGGCGTCTCTCCTCATCGGCCGCGAACACCCGGTCGGCGTGCTGCACCGGGACGTCGCGCGCGTGCTGGACGGCCAGGGCGGGCTGGCCCTGGTCGCCGGCGAGGCCGGCATCGGGAAGACCACACTGGTCACCGAGGTGGCCGCCGAGGCCCGGCGGCGCGGCGCCCGGGTGCTCAACGGCGCCTGCTGGGACGGCGAAGGCGCCCCCGACTACTGGCCGTGGGTGCAGGTGGCGCGCAACCTGGCCCGGGCGGCGAGCACGGCGGAGTGGTCGGCGGCCGCCGAGGCCGCCGGCGACGGGCTGCCCGCCCTGCTCGGCGATAGCGGCCCGGCCCCCGGCCCGACCGCGACCGACTCCTCCGCGTTCCGGCTGCACGACGCGATCACGAACCTGCTGGTCACCGCCGCGCGCGGGCAGCCGCTGGTGATCGTGCTGGAGGACCTGCACTGGGCCGACCCGGCGTCGGTGCGCCTGCTCGACTTCGTGGTCCGTCACGCCTGGCTGGAGCCCATCCTGGTCGTCGGCACCTACCGGGACGTGGAGCTGGACGCGCCGGAGCACCCACTGCGGCCGCTGATGGCCCCGCTGCTCCCCCGGGCCACCACGGTGCGCCTGGGCGGTCTGGACGCCGACGCGGTCGGCGAGCTGATCGCGCGGGCCACCGGCGCACCGCCGGACACCGAGCTGGTGGCCGAGGTGCACCGGCGCACCGGCGGCAACCCGTTCTTCGTGGAACAGACCGCGCAGCTGTCCGGCCCGCTGTCCGGGGCGGGCGTGCGGGACGCCATCGAGCGGCGGCTGGCCCCGCTGCCCGAGCCGGCCACCCGGCTGCTCAGCGTGGCCTCGGTGATCGGCCAGGAGTTCGACCCCACGCTGCTCGGCGCGGCCGCCGAGGTCCCGGCGGCGGAGGTGGACCGGCTCCTGGCGCCCGCCGAGGTGGCCCGCCTCATCACCCGGCAGCGCTCCGGGCGGCCGCGGTTCGTGCACGACCTGGTGCGGGAGTTCCTTTACGGCTCACTGAGCGATGAGGCACGAAGGGGCGGGCACGCCGCCGTGGTGCGCGCGCTGTGCGCACCGGACGCGCCGACCGCCGACCCCACCATCGGCTCCCGGGCCGCCACCCTGGCCCACCACGCCCGGCTGGCCATCCCGGTCCTGGCCGAGTCGGAGGCGGTGGAGCTGCTCCTCGCGGCCGCCTACGAGGCCTACCGCCGCCTGGCCCACGAGGAGTCGCTGCGGCACTACCGCGCCGCTCAGTCTCTGCTGAGCCCGGACCGGCGGGGGCAGCGGCTGGCGGTGAACCTGGACGTGGCTTTCGCGCTGGACCGGGCCGGCGAGCTGGAACCGGCCCGGGCGGCGTTCGGCGAGGTGATCGCCGAGGCGCGCGAGCTGGGCGAGGCGAAGCTGCAGGCCTGGGCAATGCTCGGGCTGCACCGCCTGGGCAACGCCAGCGCCGACCCGCGCGAGGAGCTGGACCTGATCGACGAGGCCCGGGAACGCCTGGCGGCCTCCGGGGAGAACGAGCCGGCGCTGGCCGCGCAGCTGCTGGCCGCCGCGAGCATGTCCCGGGCCCACCAGGTGGTCGAGGCGGAACGGGCCGCCGAGCTGGGCGAGCAGGCCGTCGAGCTGGCCCGCCGGGAGGCGGACGCGGAGACCCTGGGCTGGTGCCTGCTGGCCCTGCACGACGCGATGTGGGAACCCGGCACCGCCCGGCGGCGCCTGGACGTGCTGGCCGAGATGACCGCGGTGGCCCACCGGGCGCACGACCGGGAGTTGGAGTCGCTGGCCAGCTGGCTGCGCAGCCTGGCTCTCCTGGAGCTGGGCGACCCGGCCGCACACACCGAGTTCGCCGCGTTCATCGCGCTCACCGAGCGGACCCGGCTACCCCGGCACCGCTTCCTCGCGGTGTCGCGGGCGGGAACCATGCTGTCCCTGGCCGGCCGGTTCGACGAGGCGCACGAGCGGTGCGACGCCGGGCTGGCGTTCGGCGAGCAGGTGGGCGAGACCGACCGGGTCCGGGTGTGGCGGGACCAGATCTGGTCGCTGGAGCTGCTGCGCGGCGACCCGGAGGCCGCCGCCCGCGCGCTGGACGCCACCCCCGGCGACCGGTACACCGAGCTGCTGGCCGCGCTGCTGCCGGACGGGGTGCCCGCCCCCGGGGAGGCCGCCGGCCGGCTGACCGCCGCCGAGCCGCTGTTCGAACGCCTGCCCGGCCGGTTCCGGTCCATCCGGCACGCGCTGCTGGCGCAGCTGGCCCTGGGCGGGGACGCGGAGCTGGGCCGGCTGGCCCGCGATGTCCTCACCCCGCTGGCCGACCAGTGGGCGGTGGTCTCGGGCGGGATCATCCTGGGGCCGGTCAGCTACTGGCTGGGCCAGGTGGACGCCGCGCTGGGCGACCCGGCCACCGCCGTCCGGCGGTTCCGGTACGCCGGCGAGGCCGCCGACCGGCTCGGCGCCCGGCCGTACTCGGTGCTGGCCCGGGCCGCGCTGGCCCGCTCGCTGCGGGTGCTCGGGGAGGCCGGGGAGGCCGAAGCGGCGTGGACCTCGGCGCACCGGGAGGCCGAGGAGCTGGGCATGACCGGCGCACTGGCCCCGTTCGCCCCTCGGCCGGCATCCCTCGAAGAGGCTCGCGAGGAGGCACCCGGGGCACCGGAACGGCCGGAACCCCCGGAGCCGGCGGCCGCCGCGCCGGGCCAGGTGTTCCGGTTCGACGGACCGGTCTGGACGCTCCGCTACGCCGGCCGCACGGTGCACGCCCCGGACGCCAAGGGCCTGCGCGACCTGCACACCCTGCTGGGGCGGCCGGGCGTGGAGATCCCCGCCGCCCAGCTGCTCAACCCCACCGGGGAACCGGAGGTGGCCCGCACCCAGCACCTCGGCGCCGACCCGATGCTGGACGAGCAGGCTCGCGCCGCGTACAAGAAGCGGTTGCTGCGCATCGACGAGGACATCCAGGACGCCCTGGACCGGGGCGACGACCGGCGGGCCGGTGCGCTGGACCGGGAACGCGAGGCGTTGCTCGCCGAGCTGCGCGAGGCCACCGGCCTGGGCGGGCGGGCCCGGCGGCTGGGCGACTCCGGCGAGCGGGCCCGCCAGGCGGTGACCGCCCGGATCCGGGACAGCATCCGCCGGCTGCGCAAGCTGCACCCCGAGCTGGCCGAGCACCTGGCCGGCGCGGTTTCCACCGGGGCACACTGCCGCTACCAGCCGGCCGAGCCAACCCGCTGGACCCGCTGACCGGCGGACTGGTCTGATCGCCGGGTGCGGACGGATCAGCCGGGCCGGCTGGGCGAGCTGGAACTGACCGACGGTCTACCGGTCCCCCGGGTTCGCGGCGGCCTGCCGGAAGGCGATGGGCGAGGCGTTCGCCCAGGGAGCGGCGGTGCTGTGGACGCACGCCGGCCCGATCCCGCGGGCTCTGCTCAGGGGAGACTCGTGACCAGGTCGGCGATGTCCAGGCGGGGACCGGTGTAGAACGGGATCTCCTCCCGCACGTGGCGGCGCGCCTCGGTCTCGCGCATCAGGCGCATCAGGTCCACGATGCGGTGCAGCTCGTCGGCCTCGAAGGCGAGAATCCACTCGTAGTCGCCCAGCCCGAAGCTGGCCACCGTGTTGGCCCGGACGTCGGGGTGCTCGCGGGCCTTGCGCCCGTGCTCGGCCAGCATCCCCCGGCGCTCCTCGTCGGGCAGCAGGTACCAGTCGTAGGACCGCACGAACGGGTACACGCACAGGTACCGCTTCGGGTCCTCACCGGCCAGGAACGCCGGGATGTGGCTCTTGTTGAACTCCGCCGGCCGGTGCAGCGCCACCTGGCTCCACACCGGCACGCTGGCCCGGCCCAGCGCGGTGTCCCGGCGCAGGTCGGTGTACGCGGCCTGGAGCGGCTCGATCTCCTCGGCATGCCACCAGATCATGTAGTCCGCGTCCGCGCGCAGGCCGGCGAGGTCGTACACGCCGCGCACCACCACGCCCTTGCCGTCCAACGCCCGGACGAAGTCCGTTGCCTGCTGCCCGGCGGCGGACCGGTCCTCGCCCAGCCGACCCGGTTCCACCCGGAACACCGACCACATGGTGTAGCGGATGGTGTCGTTCAGCGCGTTGAAGTCGAGTCGGCTCATACCGCCATCGTGCCACTCCGGCCCGGGTCAGCCCGCCACCAGGCCGTTGATCTCACCGAAGCCGAGAGCGCCGTCCAGCGTGGTGTACCCGCCGGTGGTGAGCATCTCGGTGGCCGCCTTCTCGACCAGGGTGTAGGCGGCCTGGGCGATCCCGGTGCCCACGCTCACCCGGCGCACCCCGGCCGCGCGGAACTCGTCCACGGTGGGCGCTCCCGGCCAGGCCATGACGCTGATCGGCAGCGGCGCCCGCTTGACCAGTTCGGCCAGGGCGTCCAGGTCGATCAGGCCCGGCACGAACAGGCAGTCCGCGCCGGCCTCGGCGTAGGCGTCGGCCCGGGCCAGCACCTCGGCCGGGCGACCCGCCGCCTCGCCGATGCCGAACAGGTACACGTCGGTGCGGGCGTTGATCACCAGCTCGGGCAGGCCGGCGCGCTCGGCGGCCTTACGGCCGGCGCGCAGCCGGTCGGCCTGCTCGGACGGTGTGAACAGCGGACCGCCCGGGGCCCGCGAGTCCTCCAGGTTCACCCCCACCGCGCCGGCGGCGACGATCGCCTCGACGGTGGCCGCGACGTCCTCCGGCGCCGGGCCGTAGCCGCCCTCGACGTCGGCGGTCACCGGGACGTCCACCACCGACGCGATCCGGCGCACCTGGTCCACCATCTCGTCCCGGCGGAGGCCGTGCCCGTCGGACCGGCCCTGCGACCACGCCACTCCCCCGCTGGTGGTGGCGACCACCCGGGCACCTGCCCGGGCGACCAGTGCCGCGCTCGCCGCGTCCCACGCGTTGGGCAGCACGAGGACGCCCTCCCGGTGCAGCGCCCGCAGCGCCTCGGCCTTACTCCGCTGATCAGTCGACATGCCCGAACACTTACATACCGACAGTCGGTCTGTCGACACGCCCCAGGGTGATGTCCGATTCCCGCCACCCCACCCCAGCGATTTAGTCACTCCAGCAGCGTGATTCAGTCACTTCAGCAGGGCGATTCAGTCACTTCGGCACCGACACGCGGGCCGAGTCGCCGGGCCGGGTGGCCAGCTGCGCGACCAGCCGCTCGGCGGCGGCCCGGCCGGTGCCGATGCACGCCGGCACACCCACCCCGTGCAGCACCGCACCAGCCACCGCCAGCCCGGGCTGCTCGGCCACCGCCCGCTCCAGCTCGGCCACCAGCTCGCCGTGGCCGACCCCGTACTGCGGCAGCCCGCCGCCCCAGCGCTGCACGTGCGCCGACACCGGCGCCGCCGCGACCCCGGTGAGCGTTTCCAGGTCGGCCCGCACCCGGCCCACCAGCTCCTCATCCGGAACACGCAGCGTGGCCGACTCACCCGCCCGGCCCAGCGACGCGCGCAGCCGCAGCAGCCCGTCGGTGGCCTCGGCAGCCAGGTGCGGCCACTTACGCGCGCTGTGGGTGAACGCCTTCGCGTACAGCGGCTCGTCCGCCGCGATCAGGATGCCCGAGGTGTCCGGCAGGGTGGCCGCGTCCTCCGCCCGGTACGCCAGCGCGACCACCACCGGCGAGGCCAGCTCGACCGCTCCGGCGACCCGGGAGGCCGAGGGGGCCGCGTCGGCGAGCAACTTGCGCAACACGGGCGCCGGCACGGCGAGCAGCACGGCGTCCACGTCCAGCGCCTCCGGCGCCACGGCGGTGCCGATCTCCAGGCGCCAGCCGTCCAGCCGGCGGGCCAGCCCGCGCACCGGCAGACCCAGCCGCTGCTCCACGCCCGAAGCCGCGCGCAACGCATCCACCAGGACCCGGTAGCCACCGCGCAGCGCGCCGAACACCGGTCCGGGACTGCCAGGGTGACTGAATCGGCGTGCTGGAGGCACTGAATCACTGTGCTGAAGGCACTGAATCACGCGGGGTGGGGGTGAGGGTGGGAGGAGGGTGTCGGTGGCGGCGGTTAGGGAGGGGGCGCCGGCGTCCAGGGCGGCGGCCAGGGTGGGGATGGTGGCGCGCAGGCCCAGGGCGTCCACCCGGCCGGCGTAGACCCCGCTGAGCAGCGGGTCCACCAGACGGTCGGCCACCTCGTCGCCGAACCGGGCCCGCAGCAGCCCGCCGACCGCCACGTCCTCGCCGGGTGACCAGCGCAAGGGCCGGTCCCGCTCCCCCGCCGCCTTCGCCAGGCCGGCCTCGGAGAGCAGCGCGGAAAGGTCGCTCGCGCTGCTCGGCACGCCGAGCAGGGTGCGGCCGGGCAGCGGCACGGTACGGCCACCGGCCCGCACGCTCGGCGCCACGGCCGCGGAGGGGTGCACCAGCTGTTCGGTCAACCCCAGCTCGGCCAGCAGCGCCGGGACCTCGGGGCGGCGGGCCAGGAAGGCCTCCGCACCCACGTCCACCGCGACCCCGGCCAGCTCCACGGTGCGCAGCACGCCGCCCAGCCGGTCGGCCCGGTCCACCAGGGTGATCCGCGCGGAAGGGCCGAGCAGGGTACGCAACCGGTGCGCCCCGGCCAGCCCGGAGATGCCCCCGCCGACCACCGCGACATGGGTCACAGCGTGTGCACCAGCTCCACGATCCGGGTGAGGACGTCGGGATCGGTCTCCGGCAGCACGCCGTGACCCAGGTTGAACACGTGGCCCGGGGCCGCGCGCCCCTCGGCCAGGATGCGGCGCACCTCGCCCTCCACCGCCGGCCAGCCGGCGAACAGCACGGCGGGGTCCAGGTTGCCCTGCACGGCCTTGTCCGGCCCGATCCGGCGCACCGCCTCGTCCAGCGGCACCCGCCAGTCCACCCCGACCATGTCGGCTCCCGCCGAAGCCATCGCGCCGAGCAGCTCGCCGGTGCCCACCCCGAAGTGGATCCGGGGCACCCCGGCGTCGGCCAGCCCGGCCAGCACCGCCGCCGAGTGCGGCAGCACGAACCGCCGGTAGTCCCGCTCGGACAGCGCGCCGGCCCAGGAGTCGAACAGCTGCACCGCGTCCACGCCGGCGGCCAGCTGGGCACGCAGGAAGGTCAGCGTCATCTCCGCCAGGTGCCCGAGCAGCGCGTGCCAGGTGTCCGGGTCGGAGTACATGAGCGCCTTGGTGCGCTCGTGGTTGCGGCTGGGCCCGCCCTCCACCAGGTAGGAGGCCACGGTGAACGGCGCGCCGGCGAAACCGATCAGCGGCGTGTCACCCAGCTCGCCGACCAGCAGCCGGACCGCCTGCGCCACCGGCTCGACAGCCTCCGGGTGCAGCGCGGGCAGCGCGGCGACGGCGGCGGCGTCACGGATCGGCGAGGCCACCACCGGCCCCGTGCCGGGGACGATCTCCACGCCGACCCCGGCGGCGGCCAGCGGCACCACGATGTCGCTGTACAGGACGGCCGCGTCCACCTTGTGCCGGCGCACCGGCTGCAGGGTGATCTCGCAGACCAGCTCCGGCTCCCGGCACGCGGCCAACATGGACGAGGTCTGCTTGCGCAGTTCCCGGTACTCCGGCAGCGATCGCCCGGCCTGCCGCATGAACCACACCGGCGTGCGCGCGGGCCGCTGGCCTCGCGCGGCCGCCAGGAATGGCGCTTCCCGCAGGTCACGGCGGTTTCCTCGGCCATCACGGGCTGGCGGACCGGGTGATCTGCTTGCTACCGTGTGCCCGGTCACATTCGGCGGCTCGCCCGGCGTACCAGCAGGCCCTCCGGGGGCGCCGGTCCGGGTCGCGGATGAGGCTAGCTCTGACATGTCCCGGTCATCCTCGCACGATCCGCGGCGCGCCTGCCCGCCGCGGTGGGATCAGCCGCATAGTGTCGACCGCCGTGAGTCCACCGACAATTTTCCGCCAGGCCGTGGAGGCGCTACGCGCCGTCCAGCCGCGGCCGGAGCTGCGCCTGGTGGATATCTCCGCGCCACGCCGGCTGGCGCCGCACAGCTTCGCGCTGGGCGTCGAGCTGGCCGAGGGCGTGGTCACCGACTCCACCAGGGTGGAGAGCGACGTCGATGTCACCGGCCGGCTGGTGCTGCTGCACGACCCGGAGGCCAGGGACGCATGGAACGGCACCTTCCGGGTGGTCTGCTACCTGCGCGCGCCGCTGGACCCCGAGCAGGCCGACGACCCGCTGCTGCTCGCGGTCGGCTGGTCCTGGCTGACCGATGCGCTGGACCACTGCCGGGCCAGCCATGCGGCGCTCGGCGGAACCGTCACCCGCACGTGTTCCGCCCGATTCGGTGAAATTCCGGGACCCACCCGGAGTGACGATGTCGAGCTGCGCGCTTCGTGGACGCCCACCGATACGGAGTTCGGCCGCCACGCGGAGGCCTTTTACCGTCTTGTGACCCACGCGATCGGGTTACCAGAGGTGGGCGTATCTTTGATGACGGACCGTCACAATTGATCTCCAAATACGTGCTCCCCGGGAGATCGATCGGTGAAGGACCTCGTTGTGAGTCACCCTGCGAAGTTGATGTGGTAGACCATTAGGGTGATACACGACGACCAACGCCGTAGATCTCGAAGGAAAAACTTTCGCCGAATCCGCGCGATTAGGCCGCTCGGGGGTTACCCTGCGTCCACGACACCTCCTCGGACGCGCGGCCTACGTGCCGATCGGACGAGGTCCCGGTGCCGGTCGGGGGGCACGACCGACTCCAGGGAGGTAGTGACGTGGCTGTAGTCGGCCAAGGCACTCCTATGCGCACTAGTGCGTCGCACAGTGCGCATACTGTGCTGCCGCCCGCCATGGTCCCGCATCCGCGGGAAGAGATGTTCTCGGTGCTGGTGGTTGATGACCACCCGCTGCTGCGCGAGGCCATCTCGGCACGTTTACGCACGATGGGCGCCGGCACGGTGCACGAGGCCGCCACGGTTGCCGAAGCAAGGGCCAGGGCACAGTCCAGCGGGCCCTGTGACCTCGCGGTGCTGGATCTGGGGCTGCCGGACGGCAGCGGCCTGGATCTGGTCACCGAGTTGCGGTCACAGGGGTGGAACCGGCTGGTGGTGCTCGCCTCGTCGGACGACCCGTACGCGGTTCGTTCGGCGTTCCAGGCAGGCGCCCAGGCATACCTGCTGAAGTCGGCGTCGGCGGCGATAGTCACCGACGGCGTGAAGCGGGTACTCGACGGCGGCGTTTACGCCGACCCGACGGTCGCTCCCCTGCTCGCCACCGGGACCCGCGTGCCGGGCACCGACAACACCCCGCGTGAGCTTTCCGCGCGCGAGGTGGAGGTCCTGCAGCTGGTTGCCGACGGGCAGTCGAACAAGGAGATCGGCGAGGCGCTGAACCTGTCCGCACTGACCGTGAAGAGCCACCTGTCCCGGATCGGGCGCAAGCTCGGCACCGGGGACCGGGCGCAGATGGTGGCTCTGGCCATGCGTGCGGGAGTCATCCGCTGAACTCGTTAGGTCCGGCCAGCCGCGCACCGATGCAATCCGGTGACGCGGCGGCCGGCATTCTTGACGCCACAACAAACGGGTCAGGAGCCGAGGAGAACCACACCGTCGAGCCGGAGCCGCTACTGGCGCCGGCCGACGGCCTTCCCGAGGTCACCGAAACCCCGGCCGCGATGCGCGCCGTGGCGGACGCGCTGGCCGCCGGGGAGGGGCCGGTGGCGATCGACGCGGAGCGCGCCTCCGGCTTTCGCTACTCGGCCCGCGCCTACCTGGTCCAGCTGCGGCGGACCGGGGCGGGCAGTGCGCTCATCGACCCGATACCGGTCCGCGCGGAATTCGGCCCGCTGGCCACCGCGCTGGACGGCCCGGAGTGGGTGCTGCACGCCGCCTCCCAGGACCTGCCCTGCCTGGCCGAGCTGGGCCTGCGCCCGGCAAAGCTGTTCGACACCGAACTGGCCGGGCGGCTGGCCGGGCTGCCCCGGGTGGGCCTCGGCCCGATGGTCGAGCAGCTGCTCGGCCTGCGGCTGGAGAAGGGCCACGGCGCGGCGGACTGGTCCACCCGTCCCCTGCCGGAGGACTGGCTGGTCTACGCCGCGCTGGACGTCGAGGTGCTGATCGAGCTGCGGGACGTGCTCGACCAGCTGCTCACCGAACAGGGCAAGCGGGAGTGGGCCGCGCAGGAGTTCGAGGCGGTACGCACCGCGCCGCCGCCCCCGCCGCGCACCGACCCGTGGCGGCGCACATCCGGCATCCACCGGGTCCGCCGGCCCCGCCAGCTGGCCGCCGTGCGCGAGCTGTGGCAGGCCCGGGACGAGCTGGCCGCGCAGCGCGACATCGCGCCGGGCCGGGTGCTGCCCGACGCGGCGATCGTGGAGGCCGCCGTGGCCGCCCCGGACTCGCCGGCCGAGCTGGTCAAGCTGCCCATCTACCGCGGCCGGGCGCAACGCCGGCTGGCCGACTACTGGTGGTCCGCGCTGCGCCGGGCCGGCAAGCTGCCGGCCGACCAGCTGCCGCCGGGCACGCTGCCCTCGGACGGGCCGCCGCCGGTGAACCGGTGGGCGGACCGGGACCCGGACGCCGCCGCCCGGCTGGCCGCCGCCCGCACCGGCGTGGCCGAGCTGAGCGAAACGCACAACGTGCCGGTGGAGAACCTGCTCCAGCCGGACCTGCTGCGCCGCATCTGCTGGCAGCCACCGGACTCCTCGGCGGCCGAAGCACTGCGCGCCGGCGGCGCCCGCGAGTGGCAGGTCGACCTGATCGCCCCCCTGCTGGAGCACGCCCTGCTCTCCCGCGCCTAAGCGGCCTCACGCAGCTTCACGGTGACGGTGAGGCCGCCGCCTTCCACCGGTTCGGCGGTGACCGTGCCGCGGTGGGCGCTCACCACCGCGCGCACGATGGACAGGCCCAGGCCGGAGCCCGAGCCGGAACGCCGCGCCCCGCGCCGGAACGGCTCGAACAGTCCGGCCAGCTCCTCCTCCGGCACCACGCTCCCGCTGGAGGAGACCCGCAGCCACACCCAGTCCTCATCGACGCGGCCGGTCTCCACCCGCAGCCAGCCCCCGGCCACGTTGTGCCGCACCGCGTTCTCCACCAGGTTGCCGGCCACCCGCTCCAGCAGGGCCGGATCGCCGTGGGTGGCGGCCGCATCGACCGCCAGCGACACGCGCAGCCTGCGCTCCTCGGCCTCCCCGCGCACCGCCGCCAGCGCCGGCTTGACCAGCGCGGCCAGGTCCACCCGGGCCGACGGCCCGGCCAGCCCGGCCTCGGTCCGCGCCAGCAGCAACAACCGCTCCACCAGCGCATCCGCCCGGTAGGTGGCGGCCCGCACCACCTCGGCCATGCGGCGCAGCTCGGCCACGTCCGCCCCCGGGTCGGCCAGCGTGACGTCCACCTCGGTGCGCATCACGGTCAGCGGGGTACGCAGCTCGTGGCTGGCGTTCGCCACGAACCTCCGCTGCACCTCGAACGCGGCGTGCAGCCGGTCCAGCATGGCGTCGAAGCTGTCCGCGAGCTCGGTCACCTCGCCGTGCCGGCCGCGCAGCTCGATGCGCTCGTCCAGCGACTCGGCGGACAACCGGCGCACGGTGCCGGTGACCTGGCGCAGCGGCCGCAGCACCCGTCCCACCGCGACGTAGGCCAGCACCGCGGCGGCCGCCACCACCAGCGGGAACGCCAACAGGCCGGTGCGCAGCACGTCGGCCCGGGCGGCATCGGCCAGCGCGTGGCCGAGCTGCTCGGCGGGCACCGGCAGGTCACGCACCCGGACCGTGGTACCCGGCGGCAACGCCGGCACGGCGGCCACCACGCCCCCGACCAGCAGCCAGCCCAGCCAGAGCAGCAGCGCACTGACCAGCCCGGCCACCGCGGTGCACAGCACGGTGAGCCGCAGGCGCAGGCCGTGGCGCCGCGAGCGGGACGCCATGGCGCTACCCGGCCGAGGGGACCCGGTAGCCCGAGCCGACCACGGTCTCGATGATGCCCGGCTCGCCGAGCTTCTTGCGCAGCGTCATCATGGTCACCCGAACCGTGGTGGTGAACGGGTCGGCGTGCTCGTCCCAGACCCGCTCCAGCAGGTCCTCGCTGCTCACCACGGCGCCCCCGGCGGACAGCAGCACCTCCAGCACGCCGAACTCCTTACGGGTGAGGTCGACCAGGTCCCCGGCCCTCCGCACCGTGCGCCGGGCCGGGTCCAGCACCACGTCACCGGCCGAGAGCACCGGGGGCGTGGCCGGGGTGGCACGCCGGCCCAGCGCGCGCATCCGGGCCACCAGCTCGGGGAAGTCGAAGGGCTTGGCCAGGTAGTCATCGGCGCCGATGGACAGGCCGGCCACCTTGTCCGCCAGCGTGCCGCTGGCCGTCAGCATGATCACCCGGGTGATGCCGCCGTCCTGGGTCAGCTCGGCGCACAGCTCGTCGCCGGACATCCCCGGCAGGTCGCGGTCGAGCACCACCACGTCGTACCGGGTCACGGTGGCCTTCTCGTGGCCGGTGTCGCCGTCGTAGGCGACGTCCACCGCCATCCCCTCGCGGCGCAGGCCGCGGGCCAGGGCATCCGCCAGCGGTCGCTCGTCCTCGACGATCAGTACTCGCACTCCGCCAGGGTAGAGCCAGCCGTCAGGGGATCACCGCCAGCATCACCGCCGCGATGGCCAGGGCCAGCCCGTGCAGGGCCTGGTCGCTCAGGTACATGCCGTTCATCCCGTTCGCCGCCAGCTGGGCGAACGCCGGCTTGCCGGTGCGCTCCAACAGCCACCGCACCGGCCAGCGGCGGTCCAGGAAGGCGTGCGTGGCGGCCGACCAACCCAGCGCGCACGCCACCCCCAGCGGCGACCAGTCCAGCGGCAGCAACAGCCAGGCGCCGAACCCCAGCACGACCAGCGTCACGTGGTACTGCGCCACGTGGGCCAGGTTCGCCGACCAACCCCGGTACCTGCTGACCCCGGCCGCGACCTCCTCCGGGCACGGCGCCGCCTTGTTCGTCGCCTGCCAGTCGCTCTGCCCGGTCACGTGGTCGGCCACGTTGTGCCCCACGGCGAGCACCACCCAGCTCGCGCCGAACGTGGCCAAAGTGATCAACTGTTCACTGCTCGCGCTCACCGGACACCTCCGTCCCCGGCGCCCAGCATGGTCGGCCGGATCGGCACCCGATGTCCGCCGTCGGACAGCTAGACTGTGATGCGCGCCACATCAGTCAGCCGCCGCAGGTCGGCTACCACGACCCTCGGCCCGGGCCCCAGAATCCCCTGCCGGCGCAGCACGGTGATCTGCTCGGCCACCGTGCTGCGCGCCAGGCCCAGCGCATCCGCGATGCCCACCTGCGAGAGCGGCACCGGTATCGGCTCCGCCGTCGCCTCGGCCAGCGCGATCACCTCGCACAGCAGCAGCGCGATGCGCCGCGCCGGCGGGAACCGGGCGAACTGCAGCTGGTAGAGCAGCTTGTCGGCCAGCTTCGACATCAGGTACTCGGTCAGCGCCTGATGGCCGTCCACCGCGTCGAGGAACCGGCGGAACGCGTCGGAGGACAGGTACCGGGCGGTGCAGCGCTCCAGCGCGACCACCGTGGCCGTCCGCGCCGCGCGGTCGGGCATGGCCAGCTCACCCAGCAGGTCGCCGGGCCCGCGCAGGGCGTGCAACAGCTGCGTGCCGTCCGGTTCCAGCGCCGAGATGCGCACCCGGCCGCCGGTCAGCACCAGGACGTACCCGCCCCGGTCACCCTGCCGGAGCAGGTACTGCCCGGGGCGGTAACTGCGCCCGGTGCCGGCCGCGCACAGCTCCAGCCAACGCTGGCCGCCGAGCAGAGCGCGAAACCCACCCCTCCGCACGTCCGCGCTCACGCGTCGAGTAGTACCACCCGAACGCCGGTTACGGGGACTCAGCTCTCCCTGGGCCGGCTGGCCGAAGGGGCGTCGTCGGGCGCCAGGTCGCTGCCGGGCAGCGCGGCGGTCCACTCGGTGACCCGGCGGGCCACGTCCTGCGCGGTGAGGCCGACCGAGGAGAGCACGTCGCTCCGGCTGGCGTGGTCCAGGAACCGCTGGGGCAGGGCGATGTCCCGCAGCGGCACGTCCAGCTCGGCCGCGCGCAGCGCCGCCGCCACCGCCGAACCCACGCCGCCGTGCCCGCCGCCGTCCTCCACGGTGACCACCAGCCGGTGCGTTCCGGCCAGCTCGACCACCGCGTCCGGCACCGGCAGCACCCACCTCGGGTCCACCACGGTCACGCCGATGCCCTGGTCGGCCAGCCGGTCGGCGGCGGCCAGACCGAGCTCCGCGAACGAGCCGACGCACACCAGCAGCACCTCGGTGCGCTCGGCCGACGCGGTCGGGGCCGGCTCGCGCAGCACGTCCACCCCGCCCTGTCGGCGCACCGCCGGGATCTCCGGGATGACCGCGCCCTTGGGGTAGCGCAGCACGGTCGGCCCGTCGTCCACCGCCACCGCCTCGCGCAGCTGCTCACGCAGGCCGACCGCGTCGCGCGGGGCGGCCACCCGGATGCCGGGCACCACGCCGAGCAGCGAGAAGTCCCACATGCCGTTGTGGCTGGGGCCGTCCGAGCCGGTCACGCCGGCCCGGTCCAGCACCACGGTGACCGGCTGCCGGTGCAGCGCCACATCCATCAGCAGCTGGTCGAACGCGCGGTTCAGGAAGGTGGAGTAGAGCGCGACCACCGGGTGCATGCCGGCCATCGCCAGCCCGGCGGCCGAGGTGAGCGCGTGCTGCTCGGCGATGCCCACGTCGAAGCAGCGCTCCGGGTAGGCCTCGGCGAACGGGGCCAGCCCGACCGGGTGCAGCATCGCGGCGGTGATGCCGACGATGTCCCGGCGCTCGGCGCCCAGCGCCACCATCTCCTGGCCGAAGACCTTCGTCCAGCCGTCCTTGGCCGGGCCGACCGGCTCACCGGTGGCCGGGTCGAACGCGGACGGGCTGTGCATCTGCTCGATCTCGTCGTTCTCGGCCAGCGGGTAGCCGTAGCCCTTGCGGGTCACCGTGTGCACGATGGCGGTGCCACCGAAGTCCCGGGCCCGGCGCAGCGCGGCCTCCAACGCCACCATGTCGTGCCCGTCCACCGGGCCGAGGTACTTCAGGCCGAGGTCGGCGAACATCGCCTGCGGGGCCAGCGCGTCCTTCACGCCGGCCTTCAGCGCGTGCAGCCCCTGGTAGACCGTCTTGCCCACCACCGGGGTCTGGTTCAGCGCCCGCTTGCCGGCATCCAGCACGCGCTCGTAGCCGGGTCGCAGGCGCAGCGCGGCCAGGTGGTCGGCCAACCCGCCGATGGTCGGCGAGTAGGAACGGCCGTTGTCGTTGACCACGATGACCAGGTTGCGGTCCTTGCGGGCGGCGATGTTGTTCAGCGCCTCCCAGCACATCCCGCCGGTCAGCGCGCCGTCGCCGACCACGGCGACCACGTGCCGGTGCGCCCCGGTCAACGCGAACGCGTTGGCCATGCCGTCGGCGTAGGACAGCGCGGTGGAGGCGTGGCTGTTCTCCACCAGGTCGTGCTCGCTCTCCGCCCGGCAGGGGTAGCCGGAGTACCCGCCGGCGGACTTCAGCTTGGCGAAGCCGTCCCGCCGGCCGGTGAGCAGCTTGTGCACGTAGCACTGGTGTCCGGTGTCGAAGATGAGTGCGTCGTTCGGCGAGTCGAAGACGCGGTGCAGCGCGATGGTCAGCTCCACCACGCCGAGGTTGGGACCGAGGTGACCGCCGGTGCGGGAGACCGTTCCGACCAGGAAATCCCGAATCTCCCCGGCGAGGATCTGCAGCTCAGCGGGGTCGAGTCGTTTGAGTTCGGCCGGACCGCGCAGGCTTCGCATGTCGGACATTTTCCCGAGTCTACGGAGGCCCACCAGCCCCCCGAGTCACGGGCAACGCACTGACCAGGCAGGCTACCCGGAGTAGCATCCCGGACGTGACGGACGCCACCAGCAGCACCCGATCCCGCCTGTCCTCCTGGGCGTATGCGCTGCGCACCACCAACCCGCCGCCGGGCCCGGTGGCCGAGCTGGACGCGGTGACCCGGTGGATCGTGGTGAGCCGGGCGGCGGTGCTGCCGATGACGTTGGTGGCCGGCCTGGTCGCGGCGCTGCTCGCGGTCGGCCGGCCCGGGCTGGACTGGCGCTGGCTGGCCCTGGCCATCCTGGGCATCACCCTGGCCCACCTCGCCAACAACCTGATGAACGACCTGTACGACACCCGCGCCGGCTCGGACACCGAGCAGTACCCGCGCGCGCTCTACGCCCCGCACCCGATCCTGGCCGGGCTGGTCACCCGCCGGGCGCTGCTCACCGCCGTGGTACTCGTGAACCTGGCCGACCTGGTGATCCTGGTGGTGCTCGGGCTGGCCCGGGGTTGGCCGATCGTGGCGTTCGCGGTGGCCGGGTTCGTGCTGAGCGTGGCCTACACGGCGCCGCCACTGCGGCTGAAGAAGCACGGGCTGGGCGAGCCGGACGTGCTGGTGGTCTGGGGGCCGCTGATGGTGTGCGGCACCTACTACGCCGGCGTCGGCACCGTGGACTGGCCGATCCTGCTCGCCTCGCTGCCCTACGGCCTGCTCTGCGTCGCGGTGCTGATGGGCAAGCACACCGACAAGATCCCGTTCGACCAGCCGCTGGGCATCCACACGGTGCCCGTGCTGCTCGGGCCGGTCCGGGCGCGCGCGGTCACGCTGGGCCTGATGGTCGCGTTCTACCCGCTGGTCGGGCTGGCCGTGCTGGTCGGCGCGATGCCGTGGCCGGCACTCCTGGTGCTGCTCGGACTGCCCCGACTGGTCAAGGTCTGGCCGCACCTGCGCCGCCCACCGCCGGACGCGCCGCCGAAGAACTTCCCGGTCTGGCCGCTCTGGTACGCCGCAATAGCCTGGCTGCACACCCGCCAGGCCGGCGCCCTGCTGGTCGTGGGCCTGGCCCTGGGCCTGCTCACCCGCCCCTGACGCCCGCGCCCGTCGCTCTCTCCACCCCGAATGCCTCCCACACCGCTATGGCTCTGCGTGGCAATACGCGACATCGAGACTGTGGCTGGTGCGGCGCTAAAGGCGAGTTGCCGAGTGCTGACCTGCCGATTTGCCCAACGCTCGGGCGGCCGTTGACCGATGTCCGCCCCCGCGAGCGACCTGGGACACCGGCGTCCACGGGTTGCTCCATGATCAGCATGACCTGAGGGTCGCTTCGAGAGTGTCGGTGCCGCCGTCATGTCATGCTGACCATGGATTCCGGCGGTCCAGTGCGGCCGCGACGGGACTCACCAGCCTAGATGCCCCTCACTGTCGCCATATTTCCACGCAGAGCCATACCGACGTCGGGAGCACTCGGGACAGGGAGAGCGGATCTCAGCTGTCGGGGGTGAAGAGGGCGACCGACTCGAAGTGGTGGGTCATCGGGAAGGCGTCGAAGGCGCGCAGGTCGGCGAGCCGGTAGCCACGCGCGGCGAGCAGACCGACGTCGCGGGCCAGTGCGGCCGGGTCACAGGCGACGTAGACCAGGCGGTCCGGGCCGGCCGACACGATTGCGTCCACCACCGCGCGGCCGAGGCCCTTGCGCGGCGGGTCGGCGACGACCACGTCGGGGCGGCCGGCCGCCAGCAGGGCGGGCAAGATGCGCTCCACCCGGCCGGGCCGCCAGTGCACACAGGGCAGGTCGGCCAGCGCCTCGCGGCCGGAGCGGACCGCCGCCCGGTCGGACTCCACCACGAGCACCGCACCGGTCGGCCCGACCCTGTCGGCCAGCACCGAGGCCAGCACCCCGGCGCCGCCGTACAGGTCCCAGGCCCGCCCGCCGGCCGGCAGCGCCGACCACTCCCCCACCACCGCGCACAGCGTGTCGGCCAGCTCCGGATGCACCTGCCAGAACGCGCCGGGCGACAGGCGCCACTCCCGGCCGGCGGCGCGGTGCACAACCGGACCCGCGTCCGGGCCGGCGTGCGCGACGCCGTCCGCGTCCAGCTCCACCGCCACCTCGTCCCCCGGCGGCCAGTGCCGGTCCAGCACCGGCGGCAGCAGCCCGGCCGGCGCCAGCGAGCAGTCCGCGATCGGGATCACCTCGTGCGAACGGTGCGCGCGCAGCCCGGCGCGGCCGTCCGCACCGACCGCCAGCCGCAGCCGCCGCCGCCAGCCCAACGCTCCCCCGGGCAGCTCCTCCACCTCGACCGAGCGTTCTACGCCGCCCAGCCGGCGCAGCTGCTCGGCCAGCACGTCGGCCTTCAGTGAACGCTGCGCGGGCGGGCTGGCATGCTGGAAGTCGCAGCCCCCGCAGCCGCCGGCGCGGGCCCACACGCACGGCGCCGGCACCCGGTCCGGCGAGGCGCGCAGCACGCTCACGGCGTCCGCCCGGCAGAACCCGCCGTGCCGGTCCTCGGTGACCACCGCCCGCACCCGTTCCCCGGGCAGCGCATGCCGCACGAAGACCACCCGGCCGTCCAACCGGGCCACACAGTGGCCGCCGTGCGCGACCGGGCCGACGTCCAGCTCGAGCACCCGGTCCAGCCAGTTCGGGTCCGTCACGTGCTGCGGGCCGACTTGCGGCGGGTCTTCGCCGGACGCTCCTCCGCGTCCCCGTTCCCGGCGATCCCGGGGTAGCCCCGGCGCACCGCGCCCGGCGCGCTCTCCGGCCGGCGGCGGGCGATGGCCCGCTGCTTGGCCCGCTCGGAGGAGGCCAGCTGCCACGGCACGCTGGTCACCATGACGCCCGGTTGGAACAGCAGCCGGCCCTTCAGCCGCAGCGCGCTCTGGTTGTGCAGCACCTGCTCCCACCAGCGCCCGACCACGTACTCCGGGATGAACACGGTGACCACGTCGCGCGGGTTGTCCGTACGGATGCGCTTGACGTAGTCCAGCACCGGGCGGGTGATCTCCCGGTAGGGCGACTCGATCACCTTCAGCGGCACCGGCAGGGAGCGGTCCTCCCAGGCCTTGGTGAGCTCGCGGGTGTCCTTGTTGTCCACGTTCACGGTGACCGCCTCGAGCCGGTCCGGGTGGGTGGCGCGGGCGTAGTTGAGCGCCCGCACGGTGGCTCGGCTCAACCCGGAAACCAACACAATCGCATGGTTGCGCGAGGGCAGCAGCTGCGGCTCGTCTCCGAGGGAGAGCTCGTTGGACACGGTCTCGTAGTGCCGACGGATCGCCGTCATGAGGCCGAAGAAGGCGGCCATCGCCGCCAACGAGATCCAGGCGCCCTGGGTGAACTTGGTCACCAGGACGATCACCAAAACCAGGGCGGTCATCAGGAAACCGAAGCCGTTGATCGTCTGCGAGCGCCGCATCCGCCGTCGCGCCGCCGGATCCTGCTCGGTACGCAGCAGTCGTGCCCAATGTCGGACCATGCCGCTCTGGCTCAGCGTGAACGACATGAACACGCCCACGATGTACAGCTGGATCAGGCGGGTGACCTCAGCGTTGAAGCCGACGATGAGCAGGATCGCGAACGCGGCCAGGAACAGGATGCCGTTGGAGAAGGCCAGCCGGTCACCCCTGGTATGCAGCTGGCGGGGCAGATAACGGTCCTGGGCCAGGATCGAACCGAGCACCGGAAAGCCGTTGAACGCGGTGTTGGCGGCGAGTACCAGGATGAGCCCGGTCATCGTCAGGATGTAGAAGTACGCGGGCGGGAAGCCGTCGAAGACCGCATGCGCGAGCTGGGCGATCAACGTCTTCTGTTCGTACCCGGCAGGAGCGCCCACCAGTTGGTGCGCCGGGTCTTCGGCAACCTTGGCCCCGGTGAGCCGGGCCAGCGCGATCAGGCCCAGGAACATCGAGATGGCCAGCACGCCCATCATCAGCAGCGTGGTGGCCGCGTTCCTGGACTTCGGCTTGCGGAACGCCGGCACCCCGTTGCTGATCGCCTCGACACCGGTCAGCGCGGCGCTACCCGAGGAGAAGGACCGCAGCAGCAGGAACACCAACCCGAGGCCGGCGAGGTGCTGGCCCTCCTCGACCAGGTGGAACCCGGCGCTCTCGGCGGCCACCTGCTCACCGGCCACGAACACGCGCCACAGCCCCACCGCGATCATGCCGAGGATGCCGATCACGAAGGCGTAGGTCGGGATCGCGAACATCGTGCCGGACTCCCGCACGCCGCGCAGGTTCATCGCGGTGAGCAGCAGGACCGCGCCGACCGCGAACGCGACCTTGTGCGTACCCACGAACGGCACGGCCGCGCCGATGTTGGCGGCGGCGGAGGCGATGGACACCGCGACCGTGAGCACGTAGTCCACCAGCAGCGCGCTGGCCACCACCAACCCCCAGGCCGAGCCGTGGTTCACGGTGGCGACCTCGTAGTCACCGCCACCGGAGGGATACGCCCGCACGTTCTGCCGGTAGGACGCCACCACCGCGATCATCACCACGGCCACGAAGAGCCCGATCCACGGGCTGAACACGTACGCCGAGGCGCCGGCGACGGAGAGCGTCAGCAATATTTCCTCGGGCGCATACGCGACGCTCGACATGGGGTCGGAGGCGAAGACCGGCAGCGCGATGCGCTTCGGCAGCAGCGTCTCGGACAGCTTCTCGCTACGCTGCGGTCGCCCCACCAGTATCCGCTTGATCGCGGTGGTCAGCTTCGCCACGCGCGCAGCCTATGCGCAGCGTCTCAGAACCGGCGAAGTGGTCTGGTTAGGCGCTACTGTCTCGCCAAACGTACACCCCGCAAGAGGAGGCAACGCCCGTGTATGTGGTCATCATGGGCTGTGGTCGGGTCGGCTCGTCGCTGGCCGCGGGCCTCGAGCGACAGGGGCACGAGGTCGCCGTGATCGACCGGGACGCCACCGCCTTCCGCAGGTTGTCCGCCGACTTCCGGGGCCAGCAGGTGTGCGGCATCGGCTTCCACCTGGACGTGCTGCGCCGGGCCGGGCTGGACAAGGCGTCCGCGTTCGCGGCGGTGTCCAGCGGCGACAACTCGAACATCATCGCCGCCCGCGTGGCCAGGGAGAACTTCGGTATCGAGCGGGTGGTGGCGCGGATCTACGACGCCCGCCGGGCCGAGGTGTACGAGCGGCTGGGCATCCCCACCGTGGCCACCGTGCCGTGGACCACCGACCGGCTGATGCGGATGCTGCTGCCCGACGGGGTGAGCAGCGCGTGGCGAGATCCGTCCGGCACCGTGGCCGTGCTCCCGCTGCCCCTGCACGAGGGGTGGACCGGCCGGCCGGTGGCCGAGCTGGAGCAGACCACCGGCGCACGGGTGGCGTTCATCCTGCGCTTCGGCTCCGGGGTGCTTCCCGAGGAGGACAGCGTGATCCAGGCCGAGGACACCGTGTACGCGGCGGTGGTCTCCGGCACCGTCGGCGATGTCACCGCCGCCGCGGCCCGAGAACCCGAGGGGAGCTGAGGTCATGCGGGTCGCCATTGCCGGAGCCGGGGCGGTCGGCCGGTCCATCGCCGCCGAATTACTGGACAACGGTCACGAGGTCATGCTGATCGAGCGGGATCTCTCGCAGATCGAGCCGGAGGCGGTCGAGCGCGCGGAGTGGGTCAACGCGGATGCCTGCGAGCTGTCCTCGCTGGAGGAGGCCGGCCTGCAGGACTGCGACGTGGTGATCGCGGCGACCGGGGACGACAAGGTCAACCTGGTGGTGTCGCTGCTGGCCAAGATGGAGTTCGCGGTGCGCCGCGTGGTGGCCCGGGTGAACGACCCGCGCAACGAGTGGCTGTTCGACGACAGCTGGGGGGTGGACGTGGCGGTGTCCACGCCCCGGATGCTGGCCGCCGTGGTGGAGGAGGCGGTGAGCGTCGGCGACCTGGTGCGGCTGATGACGCTGCGCCAGGGGCAGGCCAACCTGGTCGAGGTCACCCTGCCCGAGGCGACGCCACTGGCCGGGCGGCCGGTCCGCGACCTGAAGCTGCCCACCGGCGCCGCGCTGGTCGTGGTGCTGCGCGGCGGCCGGGTGATCCTGCCCCAGCCCGACGACCCGCTGGAGGGCCTGGACGAACTCCTCCTGGTCGCCTCCCCCGACGTCGAGGAAGACATCCGCCAGGCCCTCGGCCACTAACCCCAGCCCATATCGCGGGCTCCACCAACCCATATCGCGGATTCGACCGGGTCATGTCGCGGATTCGACCGGGGCCAATCCCGCGACACAGGCCGGCCAAACACGCGACATGAGCTGGTGAGAGGCGCGATATGAGGGGGTTACCAGCGGCGGTGGTGGCAGAACCGGTCGGCGGCACGGTCGAAGCCGACGTTGTAGCCGCGCTGGAACCCGTCGCGCCAGCCCCGGTCGTAGTCGCCCCGGCGGGACTCGATGCGCGCCCGGTCGTCGTACCGGTTGTGCCGGCGGCACTCCCGGCGGGCATCCTCCCAGCCGTCCCGGCTGCCGGCGTCGAACCCGACCCGGTAGCCGCCGCGGTAGGGCGAGTCCCGCTCCGAGGCGGTTGCGGCGGCGGCCGGCGACGCCACGAGCATCGACAGCGCGACCCCCATGAAAGCAACTGGTAGAAGCATGCGACGCATCCCTGGCTCCCGCCTCTTGGTGCCGATCTTGCCGAAGTGTTGATCAGCGTATGAGGTCCGCACCGGGCGCGCCCGTTTAATTCGGCGCCAAAACAGCCCTGGAAATCGTGGCATTACGCAACTATTATCGTTACCAATGCTAAAGAACGATCCGTACTCTATTACCGGCCGGCTGCCCGATGACCACTAGCGGTCGCGGTGCCGGCTGGGCGCTTCCCCTACTGGTACTGGTGCTGGGCACCTTCCTGAGCGCGCTCGGCACGAGCATCATCAACGTGGCGATCTCCGCCATCCAGCGCGACTTCGGCGGCGGCATGGACTCGGTCCGCTGGGTCAGCACCGCCTACCTGCTCACCCTGGGCATCTCCACCGCGACCAGCAGCTGGTTCACCGAGCGCTTCGGTGCGACCCGGGTGTTCCTCGCCTGCATGGTGGTGTTCACCATCGCGTCGGCGCTGTGCGGGATCGCCTGGGACCTGCCCACGCTGATCGGGTTCCGCGTGCTGCAGGCCATCCCCGGCGGCATCATCCCGGTGGTCGCCATGCAGCTGATCTACCGCCTGGTCCCGGCGGAGAAGATCGGCGGCGCGATGGGCATCTACGGCATGGGGGTGATCCTGGCCCCGGCGCTGGGGCCCGCCCTGGGCGGCTGGCTGGTGGAGGACACCTCGTGGCACCTGGTGTTCTTCATCAAGGTTCCGGTGGGCATCATCGGCATCATCGCCGCGCTGGTCATCTTCCCCAGGAACGCGGAAACCAGCCGGCCGAGGTTCGACCTGCCCGGCTTCGCCGCCATCGCCACCGCGCTGGCCACCATGACCGTGGCCGCCGACCGGGGCCCGGACTGGGGCTGGACCAGCTACGGCATCCTCATCCTGGCCACCGTCAGCGTGCTCTGCTTCGCGCTGTTCGTGGTGATCGAGCTGGAGGTGGACCAGCCGCTGATCAACATCCGGGTGGTGCGCACCCTGGTGTACAGCAACTCGCTGGTGCTGATCGCGATCAGCGCGGTCGGCCTGTTCGCGCTGCTCTACTACGTGCCGCTGTACCTGCAGACCAACAAGGGCTTCTCCTCGCTGGACGCCGGCCTGCTGATGATGCCTTCGGCGCTGACCATGGCGGTGCTGGCGCCGGCCGCCGGCCGGCTGCTGGACCGCTTCGGCGGCCGCTGGCCTATCACCATCGGGCTGGCCGTCGCCGCCTACGGCTCCCTCCTGCTGGCCCAGATCACCCCGGACGTGCCCCGCGAGCAACTGGTGCTCTGGACCACGATCCGCAACATCGGCGTCGGGCTGTCCATGATGCCGATCATGGCGGCCGGCGTGAGCGCGCTGCCCCCGGCCCTGATCAACGCGGGCAGCACGCTGGCCAACGTGGTCATGCGGACCGCCTCCAGCCTCGGCGTGGCCGTGTTCGGCGGCCTGCAGACCGCCCAGCAGGCGCAGCTGATGGCCGACCGGGGCGGCCTGATCACCCACGACCCCGCCTCGCCGGCGCCGCTGCTGGATGCGGCCGCGAAGGGCGTGGCCGGGCTCGCCCCGCTGTACAAGCAGCTGGTGAAGCACGTCGGCACCACCACCTACGCCAACGCGTTCTACGTGGTGGCCGTGATGACCGGGATCGGCGCGGCAATGGGGCTGATGATGCGGGGGAAGCCCCGCGCGGCACCCGCCGCCAAGCCCGCAGCACCGGCCGCCGCACCGGCGAAGGCCCGCGCGGACGCCCGCTCCGCTCCGGTGCGTGTGCCCAGCCCGCACAACGGCCGGATGGACACCCCCGCCCCGGCCCGGCGCCGGTGACCGCGGTGTCTCCCGCGCGCCCAACCGGGCGCGCGCTCGCCAAGCGCGTTCCGCGCTAGGCCGGGCTGACCTGGGTGCCCCGGCGACGGGCGCGCTGCACCGCCCAGATGGTGCCGAGCAGCGCCAGCCCGGTCAGCGGGTAGCCCATGGCGATCCGGGCGAACGCCAGCCAACCGGTCTGGTCGGTGTCGTACAGCCAGTGCTGCACCACGAACTTGGCGCCGAACACCAGCACCCACAGCAGGCTGGCCAGGGTGTATCCGCGCAGCAGGTAGCGGTCCTGGCGCCAGCCCTGCCCGTCGCCGTTGATGCCGTGCCAGATCACCCCGGCCAGCGGCCAGCGGACCAGCACGGAGATCAGGAACACGCTGGACAGCAGCGCGCTGTACCAGATGCCGAGCAGGAAGAAGTCCTTCGCCTGGCCGGTCCGGTAGGCGATGAACGCGCCCACGCCCACGCCGAGCAGGCCGGACACGGCCGGCTGCAGCGGCTCCTTGCGGACCAGCCGCACGACCGCGATGAGCAGGCCGACCCCGACCGCCGCGATCACCGCCGGCATCAGCGAGGTCAGCGAGTTGACCAGGACGAACACCACCACCGGTATGGTGGAGTAGATCATCCCGGAGACGCCGCCGAGCTGCTCGAGAATGGTTTGGGGGGCGGCCTTCTCCCGCTGCTCGTCACCGTCCGCGCCGCTTTCGGGGGCGTGCGGTTCGTGCGGGCTCTTCGGGCGCGCGTGGCGACCGGTCACGAGGCCTGACGCAGTTCGTAGTAGGGGTTGTAGAGCACCTTGCGGCCGTCGCGCACCGCCATCCGGCCGCGCACCTTAATCCGGCGGCCCGGCTCGATGCCCGGGATCCGGCGGCGGCCGACCCAGATCAGGGTGACCCCGTCGGTGCCGTCGAACAGCTCCGCCTCCAGGGTCGCGGCCGCGTCCTTGGGACTCAGTTCCACGGAGCGCAGCCTACCCACCATGACGACCTCGTCCCCGCACCGGCAGTCACATGCGCGGTTGGCTCCGGACCGGTCGGTGTCCCGGGTCAGGTCGTCGGCGTCGAGATCCTCCACGTCGGAGGTGAGTCGTCGGATGAATCGCTTCAGGAGGCCACCGTCGGTGGATCCCATGCCCTCTCCCGGGGTGTGCGGAGGGAACCGACCCACCCGGTCGGTTACGCCGCCCCAGGATAACCGTTTGAAGGCCACTTCAAACATTCCGGCATCCTGCTGGTCATGCGGACGAAACAAGACCGGCCCGGGCTGGCCGTGCTGCTGCCCGGAACCGGTTCCGACGAGGTGTTCGTACGGGCCTCGTTCGAGGCTCCGCTGCGTGCGGTGGGCATTCCGCTGCTCGCCCCTCCCCTGCTGGCCGGGGGGCGGGTGCCGGATGGTTACCGCCGCGCGCTGGACCGGGCGGCCGCCGACCCCGGCGCGCGGCCTCTCCTGGTCGGCGGGGTGTCACTGGGTGCCCAGGTGGCCGTCCGGTGGGCCGCCGAGCACGCGGGGTCGGGGGCGGTGGCCGGGTTGCTGCTGGCGTTGCCCGCCTGGACCGGGCAGCCGGGGAACGCGCCGGCCGCACTGGCCGCGCGGCTCACCGCCGACGCCGTGGGCCGGGACGGCCTGGCCGTCACGCTGGCCCAGGCCCGGGCGGAGACCCCCGACTGGCTGGGCCGGGAGCTGACCAGGGCCTGGACCCGGCACGGCGCCGGCCTCACCGAGTCGCTGCGCGCGGCCGCCGCCGAGCCGGGGCCGACCGAGGCCGAGCTGGCCGGGCTGCCGTTGCCGGTCGGCCTGGTGGGCATGGCGGACGACCCGGTGCACCCGCTCGGCGTGGCCGGGCGCTGGCACGACCTGCTCCCCCGCGCCGCACTGGTGACCAGCACGCTCACCGCGCTCGGCGCGGACCGGGAAAGCCTCGGGCGGGCCGCCGTGCTGGCCTGGTTGCGGGCTACTCGCCGCGTGCCCGGCGCCGCCGTTCCACCCGGGGCAGCCGGTCCTGGGTGACCGCCGCGTCCTGGGTCAGCGCCAGGTGCAGGGCATCGGTGCTGTCGATCTGTGAGGGGCGCTCACGGTGGCCGCCCGGCTCCGGGATCCGCCCGTCCCGGCGCGGGCCCCCGTTGTCCGCCGCACCGCGGTTCGGCGGCGGCCAGGGGTCCCCGGGCCGCGCGGGCAGGCCGGGATGGCTGAGGTGCCCGGAGTGGCTCGGGTAGCCGCCCTCCGGCGGCCCGGGGCGCCTCGGGTCGCGCGGGCCCGGTTGGCCGGGCCGGGGCTCGGGCAGTCCGGAAGGGTCACGCGGCGAGCCGGACCAGCCGCCCGGCCGGCCACCGGCGCCGGTCGCCGGGTATCCGGGTGACGACGCTCCGGCGCGTGGCGGCCCGGAGGACGGTCCGCCGTGGCCCGGCCGGCCGTTCGCCCCGGCGCCGCCGGCGAACTGGCCGTTCGGCTGGGGGCCGGTACCGAACTGACCGTTCGACTGGCCACTGCCCGGGAACTGGCCGTTCGGCTGAGGGCCGGTACCGAACTGACCGTTCGACTGGCCACTGCCCGGGAACTGGCCGTTCGACTGAGGTCCGGTACCGAACTGCCCATTCGACTGCGAACCGCTCCCGAACTGACCGTTCGACTGGCCGCTACCCGGGAACTGGCCGTTCGACTGAGGTCCGGTACCGAACTGCCCATTCGACTGCGAACCGCTCCCGAACTGACCGTTCGGCTGAGAGCCGGGACCGAACTGGCCGTTCGCCGGTGCGATATTCCCGAACTGGCTCATTGCCGGGGCCGCGTTCCCGAACTGGCTGTTCGGTGGCTGCCCGGCGCCCCGGTGGCCGTTCGCCCCGGGGTGGCCGCTCGGCTGACCGGCACCGGGGTATCCGCCGGCCGGGGCGCCGGCGCCGGAGTGACCACCGGGCGGGCGATGCGACGGCGGGGCCGCGTTCGGCCGGTGGGCCGCCGGCCGGCGCCGGGGCGGCTCGGGCCAGAACGACGGGGCGGCGGACAGCTGCGCCCAGGCCGGCTGCCGGGCCACCTGCTCGGCGCTGACCACCGGCTTCGCCATGGACCACGTCGACTCGATCCCGGCCCGGGGGATGCCGTTGGTCTCCTGGGTGGCCAGTGTGGGCACCGGGGGCAGGCCCGGCCGGGTGGCGCTGGGGTCCGGGGACTGGGTCCAGCTCGGCGGCTGCGCCGGCGCCGGCGGGACCCGCGGCGCGGGAGCCGCCGGGTGTCCGGGCGCCCGGGCGGGCTCACCGGGGTGGCCGTTGACGTGGGCCGCCGGCTGCCGGGAACCGGGTGGCGGCGGGACGGGCGCCGGGAGCTCGCGCACCGGGCCCTGGTCCGCGCGGCCGATGCTGCGCCGCCGGCCGGAACGCCGGCCGGCGGAAGCCGCCGCGCGGGCCTCGTCACGGGCCTGCTCGACCCGTTCGGCCAGATGCTCCGGCACGCGCAGCGGCAGCACGGTCTTCACCGGCAACGGCTCCGCGCCCCGGGTCACCACGGTGCCCCGGATCATCGCCCTCAGCGTCTCGGCCGCCTCTTCGGCGTCCTCCTCGGGACCGGTGGCGACGCCGTACAACATCCAGCGCGGCCCGTCCACGCCGATGAACCGGGAGAGCGCGCCCTCGGAGGCGGCCTGCACCTCGCGGCCCCACTCCCCCCATTCGGAGCGCACGCGGGTGCCGTCCTTGGCCAGCGACACCGAGATCTCCTCGGCCAGCTCCCGCCACAGCGGGCTGGACCGGGGCGCGGCCAGTGCGCTCAGGCTGACCCGGCCGGCGGGCACCAGCACGTGAACCGCCTTGAGCAGGCCGTTGGCCCCCGGTTCCACCTGGAGCTGCGCCCGGGCCGGCATGGGAATCCGGAGCGAGCCGAAATCGAGGCCGCCGTCGACGTCGTCCGTCTCGGGGTCGTCCACGTCGAACGGCCCGCCGCCCTCGGCCCGCCGGCGGGCCCGCTCGGCCGCCGGCCGTTTCGGCTCGATGGGCGGGAGGTCCTCGAGATCGTCGGACTCTCGCCGGGCGCGTCCGAACACCTACGGCTCCCGGCCGTCCGGGAACGACGCGGCCGACACCGCCGAGACGGCCGGTGCGGCACCCGCCGCGGCGGCGGCCAGGCCGGTCGACCCGTAGCCGCCGTCGCCCCGGACCGAGTCCGGCAGCTCGGACACCTCGAGGAAGCTCGCGTGCTCCACCCGCTGCACCACCAGCTGGGCGATCCGGTCGCCCCGGCGCAGGTTGATCGTCTCGCGCGGGTCGTGGTTGATCAGGCAGACCTTGATCTCGCCCCGGTAGCCGGCGTCGATGGTGCCCGGGGTGTTGACCACGGACAGGCCGAGCCGGGCGGCCAGGCCGGAGCGCGGGTGCACGAACCCGGCGTAACCCTCGGGCAGCGCCACGGCCACTCCGGTGCCGACCAGCACGCGCTCACCGGGGGCGATCACCACGTCACTGACCGTAACAAGGTCCGCTCCCGCATCACCCGGATGCGCATAGCTGGGCACCGGCACACCAGGATCGAGCCGGGTCAACAACACCCGGACGCCCTGCCTGTCACCACTTCCGGTACCCACGGCGGGCGAGACTACCCTGAGCGAGGTGAGCCAAATTCGCGGCGCCGCCAAGCGTGCGCCCTCCGGCGCCGTGCGATTCGACGAACGGTTGTCGGTGCCTTGGTGGTGGTGGCCGTCACCGCTCATCGTGATCGGCTTGCTGGAAATCAGCGTCCTTCTGGGGCATCCCGAGGTGCCCTGGTGGATCCCGGCCGCACTGCTGCTACCGCTCGCCGCCTGGTGGCTGGTCCGACTGGGCCGGACCAGGGTGACCCTCACCGAGACCGGCGACGGGGAGCAGGTGCTCCGGGTCGGCCCGGCCACGCTGCCGACCCGGTTCGTCACCGAGGCCCGCGCGGTCGCGCCGGCCGAGAAACGCGTCCAGCTCGGACCGGAGCTGGACCCGTCCGCGTACCTGGTGCACCGGGCCTGGATCGGGCCGATGGTTCGGCTCACCCTGGACGACCCGGCCGACCCGACGCCCTACTGGCTGTTCAGCGTGCGCCGGGCCGAGGCACTGGTGAAGTGCCTGCGTACCGGGGCCTCCGACTAGCGGCGGAGACCCCGGTACCGGGTTAGTTCTCGCTCAGGCACAGTCCCGGCACACCGGCTGGCCGTTGTGGTGCGCGGCCAGTCGGCTGCGGTGAATGACCAGGAAACAGCTCGAACAGGTGAACTCGTCCGCCTGCTTCGGCAGCACCTTCACCGTCAGCTCTTCCCCGGACAGGTCGGCACCGGGCAGCTCGAAGCTCTCCGCGGTGTCCGACTCGTCCACGTCCACCACGGCGGACTGCGCTTCGTTCCGACGCGCCTTCAACTCCTCGAGGGAGTCCTCCGCCATGTCATCTGTCTCATTGCGGCGCGGTGCGTCGTAATCGGTCGCCATTGTTCCCACCCTCAACAACTCTGTCTTGTGTCGTGCTGCGGCACAACGTCCCAGCTCGCCGGTTTGTGCCCGGGCGAAGGGGTGACGCGTGTCTCAATCTGAGCGGGGCGGCGGTCTTGTCGGCCCGCGCGAACGCGGGCTGTCCCCCGGTCACCGACCTCGCCAGGCGCAGAGGGTAGCTCAGGGAGGCGGTAAATCCCATCGCAATCCGACCGCGTCGCGACGGATTCACCGCAGGTCACATTAGGGTACCGGGCGTGAAGTCGATGTCCGCTGCTCAGAGCCGTGCCGCCCGTCCGGTTATCGCGCTGGTCACGGTGCTCACCATCGGGGCAGTGATCACCTGGTCGATGGTGCTGGGCAAGTCCTCCACCGACGCGGCCGGCACGGCGTGCCCCTCGCCGGCCGCCGGCGCGGAGGCCGCCGGGGTCGCCCAGCCTTCCAGCGCGCTGGACGAGGTCGCCCCGGCGGCGCCCGGCGCGGTGCGCATCCGGGTGCTCAACGGCGGCGGCCAGCGCGGCCAGGCCACCCTGGTGGCCAGCCAGCTGGGCGAGCTCGGCTTCACCGAGGCGGCACCGGCCACCAACGACCCGCTCTACCCCAACGGTGACCTGATCTGCCGGGGCGGCATCCGGTACGGCGCGGCCGGCGCGGCGGCGGCGCGCACGGTGAGCCTGGTGCTGCCCTGCGTCGCCCTGCTGCGGGACAACCGGCCGGACGACTCGGTGGACGTGGCGATCGGCAGCCAGTTCGGCGAGATCGCCCCGACCAGGGCGGCGCGCCAGGCGCTGGACCAGCTGGCCGGGCCGTCCGGCCAGACCAACGTCACCGAGGCCGGCGCCGCGCCGACCGCCGACCAGGAGCTCTTGACCGCCGCCCGCGACGTCGCCTGCTGAACCTCCCGCACGCGCCTGACCGGGCGCGTGCTCGGCCAGCGCCTTCGGCGCTAGATCTCGGCCGAGCCGAGCTCGCTGAGCGCCTCGGCCAGCGGCCCGCCGATGCCCGGCGCGGCGGCCACGATGGCCTCCCCGAACGGCGCGCGCGGGTCCGGCAGGTGCACCACCGCACCGGCCTCGGTGGCGATCAGCGCACCGGCCGCCCAGTCCCACGGGTTCACCCCGTGCTCGTAGTAGCCGTCCAGCCAGCCGGCGGCCACCGCGCACAGGTCCAGCGAGGCGCAGCCGGCGCGCCGGATGTCCCGCACCCGGGCCATCAGCGCGGTGGCCAGCTCGCCCTGCCGCACCCGCCGCTCCCGGTGGTAGCTGAACCCGGTGCCGATCAGGGACAAATCCAGCCGGCTCGCCCCGGACGCCCGCAGGGGCATCCCGTCCAGGGTGGCACCGCCGCCCAGCGAAGCGCTCCACACCCGCCCGGACGGCGGCTCCACCACCGCGCCGGCCAACGACTCCCCGTTCCGGGTGACCCCGACCGAGACCGTGTACCAGGGCAGGCCGTACAGGTAGTTCACCGTGCCGTCGATCGGGTCGACCACCCAGCACAGCCGGTCCCCCTCCGAGGCTGTCTTGTTCGACCCGCCCGCCCCGAACCCGCCCTCCTCGCCCAGCACCACATCGTCCGGACGCAGCTCGGCCAGCCGTTCCCGCAGCTGGCGCTCCACCTCGGTGTCCGCGGCGGTGACCACGTCGGTGTGCGTGGTCTTGGTCCGCACGTCGTTGATGGCCGCCGCGCGCAGCCGCGCCGCCTCCCCCGCCGCCTCGGTCGCGACGCGCACCGCGATGGCGCGCAACCCCTCCAGGTCAAGCCCGTCCATGCCCAGATTCCAACACATTCGAACGCGCCGGTGACCAACGACAGCACGGTCACGCGGTCGCTCGTTACAATGTCGTGTGCCCGCTTCGGAGCCGATCGGCCAGTCAGGCGAAACGCGGTTCGACGGGCAACCAGGAGCTGAGGGCAACCGACCAGTTCGGAATGTCGCTCGCCAAGCCGAATACGTCGCGAAAGGGCCCCTGTGGCAGCCGTAGAACCCGTAACCAAACCGGACATGACCGTCGACGGCGCGGCGGCCCCCGCGCGGCGGACCCGGCACGCCACGACCGCCACGAAGACCGCCACCCGGTCGCGTGGCGCGAGCAAGACCACGGAGAAGGCCGGCGGCAAGGCCAAGCCCACGAAGGCGAAGACCGGCAAGGGTGACGACGAGTCGATGGTGGAGGGCGAGGACCTCGACCTCGACTCGGCCAGCCCCGATGTGGAAGACCTCACCGATGTGGACGTCGACGACGTAGAGATCGAGGACGACGCCGACGAAGAGGTCGCCACGGCGTCCGACGATGACGACGATGACGACGGCGAAGAGGCCGAGGCGGAGCCCGGCAAGGCGGTAGCCAGCACCACCTCCTCGTCCACGGCGACCCGCAAGTCCGGTGACTTCGTCTGGGACGAGGAGGAGTCGGAGGCGCTGCGGCAGGCCCGCAAGGACGCCGAGCTGACCGCCTCGGCCGACTCGGTCCGGGCCTACCTGAAGCAGATCGGCAAGGTCGCGCTGCTCAACGCCGAGGAGGAGGTGGAGCTGGCCAAGCGGATCGAGGCCGGGCTCTACGCCGCCGAGCGCGTGCGCAAGATGACCGAGTCGGACAAGACCGCCTCCCCGCAGATGCGCCGGGACCTGCGCTGGATCGTCCGCGACGGCGAGCGCGCCAAGAACCACCTGCTCGAGGCCAACCTGCGGCTGGTGGTCTCGCTGGCCAAGCGCTACACCGGTCGCGGAATGGCCTTCCTGGACCTGATCCAGGAAGGCAACCTGGGCCTCATCCGCGCGGTCGAGAAGTTCGACTACACCAAGGGATACAAGTTCTCCACCTACGCCACCTGGTGGATTCGCCAGGCCATCACCAGGGCCATGGCCGACCAGGCCCGCACCATTCGTATTCCGGTGCACATGGTGGAGGTCATCAACAAGCTCGGCCGCATACAGCGCGAGCTGCTACAGGACCTGGGCCGCGAGCCCACGCCGGAAGAGCTCGCCAAGGAAATGGACATCACCCCGGAGAAGGTGCTGGAGATCCAGCAGTACGCCCGGGAACCCATCTCCTTGGACCAGACCATCGGCGACGAGGGCGACAGCCAGCTCGGTGACTTCATCGAGGACTCCGAGGCCGTGGTGGCCGTGGACGCGGTGTCGTTCACCCTGCTGCAGGACCAGCTGCAGTCGGTGCTCGCCACGCTGTCCGAGCGGGAGGCCGGCGTGGTCCGGCTGCGCTTCGGGCTCACCGACGGCCAGCCCCGCACGCTGGACGAGATCGGCCAGGTCTACGGGGTCACCCGGGAGCGCATCCGGCAGATCGAGTCCAAGACCATGTCCAAGCTGCGCCACCCGTCGCGGTCCCAGGTCCTGCGCGACTACCTGGACTAACAGCGTTAGGTAACACCTGACCCAGGAGTACCGACCATTCCGGTAGAGGCTCCCCCGCCGACCAGAATGGAGACGGCGATGTCCGCCACCGAGGCCGCATCGATCAGCGCCACCTTGCCCCTCAACGTCACCGACCGATGCGACCGGTGCGGCGCCAGGGCCAAGGTGCGCGCGGTGCTGCCCAGTGGCGGCGAGCTGTTGTTCTGCGGCCACCACGCCCGGGTCTACGAGGCGCGGCTGCGGCGGGACGCGGTCACCCTGGAGACGGTGAACTGACGGCGTCCCCGGGACCGTCCGGGTCCTCGGGGCTGTCGCCGTCGCGCGAGCGCAGCGCCACCGCCGCGACCACGGCCAGGATGCCGGCGGTCTCGGCGATGCCGGGCACCTGGGCCAGCACCAGCAGGCCCACCACCGTGGCGGTGACCGGCAGCAACGCCAGCAGTACGGCGAACCGCGCGCGGCCGACCCGGCGCAGCACCACCTGGTCCAGCACGTAGGGCAGCACGCTGCTCAGCACTCCCACCCCGACGCCGAGCAGCAGCAGCCGGGCGCTGGACCAGGCCGGCCCGGTGCCCAGCGCGAACGGCGAGAGAACCACGGTGGCCACCGCGAACCCGACGGCCAGCCCGTCCACCCCGTTGCCGTACTGGGCCACCCGTTTGGCCAGCACGATGTAGCCGGCCCACGCGGCGGCGGCGGCCAGCGCCCACAGCACCCCGGTGGGGCTGCCCGACCACCGCACGTCGGCGATGAGCAGCACGCCGAGCGCGGCGAGCAGCAGCGCGGCCCAGTCCCGGAGCAGCCGGGAGGACAGCGCGGCCACCGCGACCGGCCCGCAGAACTCGATGGCCACGGCGGTGCCCAGCGGGAGCTGGGCGATCGCCTCGTAGAACGCGATGTTCATCAGCCCGGTGACCACGCCGAACAGCCCGGCCAGCAGCAGCGGGCGGCCCCGCCACGCGGCCCGGCCGGGGCGCCGCCAGGCCACCAGGACCACCGCCGCGCCGAGCAGCCGCAGCCAGGCCACCCCGGACGGACTGAGCACCTCGAACAGCCCCACGGCGAGCGCCGCGCCCAGGTACATCGAGCCGCCACCCAGCAGGAACACCGCCGGAGCCGGAACACGCTCGAGCCCCGCCGAGATTTTTGTGTTCATCGTCCCTTTCCGTGTGTGGTCACGCCCTGTCACCTAGAGGAACCAACCGGACACTTGTTGTTACGGCAGATGCCGGATTGCCTGCACAACGGGTCGAGCGGATGATTGTTGGCAGCCGCAACGGGCGGTAACGGGTGTAACCGACACGCTAAGGGACAGTGACGGATGTCGCGTCTGAGTACGGAACACGTGCGGGGCGGCAATTCGTCTGGAAGAGTAGCGGGACCGAGAGGACACAAGTCGTCGCGGTGACGTCCCGCACGAGGGCACCGGTCCCGCCGGTGTCGGAGACGGAGGAGGCAGCCATGCCAGGAACACTTGTCCGGCCCGAGCTCACCGCCGCCGACCGCTGTGACCGCTGCGGAGCAGCGGCAAAGGTTCGAGCGGTACTCCCTTCCGGGGGCGAACTGCTCTTCTGCGGGCACCACGCCCGGGCACACGAAGCAAAGCTCCGCGAGCTGTCGGTAGACCTCCAGTCCGGCGCCTGAGCCGGCGAGACGAAAGACCACCGCGACGGGGCGGGGACTCTAACCGGGTCCTCGCCCCGTTGCGCATTTCCGGACCGCTTCGACCAGCCGGGATACGTCCGAGGAGTCGTTGTACAGGTTCACCGATGCGCGCACCGCGCCCCCGCTCCCGGCGATGCCCAGCGCCTCGGCGGCGCCCAGCGCGTAGGCCGTGCCGTGCCAGGCGTTGACCCCCGCCCGGTCCAGCTCCCCGGCCAGCTCGGCCGGTGACCAGCCGGCCAGGCGGAACGACACGGTCGGCGCCCGCCGCCCCGCCGGCTCCTCCCAGCCCGGCAGGAAACTGAGACCCGGCACGTCCCGCAAACCGGCCAGCAGCGCCCCGGCCAGCCCCCGCTCGTGCCGCACCACGCCGGCCATCGACCGGGCCAGCCGTTCCCGTCGGGCGCCCGGGCCTTCGACCAGGCCGGCCAGGTGGTCCACCGCCGCCGCCACCCCGGCCAGGGCCGGGAACGGGTTGGTACCCAGTTCGAACCGCGCGGTCCCGGTCACCGGGCGCAGGTTGTCCACCGCCAGTCCGTCCAGCAGCCCGGGCTCGCGCGCCACCACGGCCGCCAGGTGCGGCCCGTACCACTTGTAGGCGCTGGTCACGTACAGGTCGGCGCCCAGTGCCGGCAGGTCGACCACGGCGTGCGGGCAGTGGTGCGCGCCGTCCACGTAGGTCACCGCGCCCACCTCACGCGCCGCCGCGGCGATGGCCGGCACGTCCGGCATCGTGCCGAGCAGGTTGGACGCCGCCGTGACCGCGACCAGCCGGGTCCGGTGGTTCAGCAGCCCGGCGACGGTTTCGGTCCGCAGCGTGCCGCTGAGCCGGTCCAACGGGGCCATCCGCACCACCGCCCCGGCCCGCTCGGCCGCGCGCGCCCACGGCCCCACGTTGGCCTCGTGGTCCAGCTCGGTGAGCACCACCTCGTCACCGGGTCGCCAGCCGGCGGCCAGCGCACCGGCGAACCGGTAGGTCAGCGCGGTGGTGCTGGGGCCGAACACCACGCCGGCCGGGTCCGGGGCGCCGACCAGGTCGGCCACCGCGCGGCGGGCGTCGGCCACCAGCCCGCCCAGCCGGTGGCTGGTGGCGAACGCGGCGCCCTGGTTACCCAGCCCGGACCGGTAGACATCGGTGACCGCATCGATCACCGATTCCGGCACCTGGGTGCCGGCGGCCCCGTCCAGCCAGGCCCGGCCGTCGGCCAGCGCCGGGAACCGGGCACGCACGGCGGCCACCTCGAACCCCATGACCCCCGACGCTACCCCGCAAGCTCGAGCACCCACCCCCTGTCCGGGCGCCCGAAGAATCCCGCACGCCGGATGTTGCATATCTCCACGCAGAGCCAAAGGGTGCGCAACGCACTCCGGGGAGAGCGCCCGCCGGGTCGCCGAGCGACGCGTCCGGCGGTCAAGCGCGGGCCTAAGACGATCAGGCCGCACCGGTGGCGGGATCGGTCAGCTGGCGGTCAGCGCCAGGAGCGCAGCGTGGCGATGCGCTCCTCCAGCTGCTCGAGGGTGGCCATCGCCGTCGGCGGGCCGCCGCAGGTGCGGCGCAGGTCGCCGTGGATCACCCCGTGCGGCTTGCCGGTGCGGTGGTGGTGCAGCGCGACCAGCGTGTTCAGCTCCTTGCGCAGGCCGGCCAGGCGCTGGTGGGTGCTCGCGGGGCGCTCCGAGGGCTCGGGGGCGGGCGGCTTGGGCGCCTCGGCCACCGCCGACCGCTGCACCAGCTGCGTGCGCTGGCGCTGTTCCAGCAGGGCGCGCACCTGGTCCGGCTCGAGCAGCCCGGGCAGGCCCAGGAAGTCCTGCTCCTCGTCGCTGCCGGCGAAGGTGGCGGTGCCGTAGGAGGCGCCGTCGAAGATGAGCTGGTCCAGCTCGGCGTCCGCGCTTAACGCGGTGAACGCCTTCTCGTCCTCGCCCGGCTCGTCCTTCTGCTTCTGCGCATCGGCGAGCAGGTCGTCGTCCCAGCCCTCCTTGGGCCGGTCCGGCTTGGCCAGCACGTGGTCGCGCTGCCGTTCCAGCGCGCTGGCCAGCTCCAGCAGCGCGGGCACGCTGGGCAGGAACACCGATGCGGTCTCCCCCGGCTGCCTGGCCCGCACGAACCGGCCGACCGCCTGGGCGAAGAACAGCGGGGTGGACGCGCTGGTGGCGTACACGCCGACGGCCAGCCGGGGCACGTCCACGCCCTCGGAGACCATCCGCACCGCGACCAGCCAGCGCTCGTTCGACTCGGCGAACGCGGCGATCCGGGCGGACGCGCCGGCCTCGTCGGAAAGCACCAGCACCGGCGCCGTACCGGTGAGCTGGCGCAGCAGCTGGGCGTAGGCGCGCGCGGTGGTCTGGTCGGTGGCGATCAGCAGCCCGCCGGCGTCCGGCATGCCCCGGGCGCGCAGCTGGGACAGCCGGGTGTCGGCGGCGGCCAGCACCGCGGAGATCCACTCGCCGCCCGGGTCCAGCGCGGTGCGCCAGGCCCGCGCGGTCTGCTCGGCGGTGAGCGGTTCACCCAGGCGGGCGGTGAACTCCTCCCCCGCGCTGGTCCGCCAGCTGGCCTGCCCCGAGTAGGCGAGGAACACCACCGGCCGCACCACGCCGTCCCGCAGGGCGTCCGCGTAGCCGTAGGAGTGGTCGGACCGGCTGTGCAGCACGCCCTCGCCGTCCGGTTCGTAGGTGACGAACGGGATCGGGTTGTCGTCGCTGCGGAACGGCGTCCCGGTGAGCGCCAGCCGCCGGGTGGCCGGCTCGAACGCCTCGCGGACCGCCTCGCCCCAGGACTTGGCATCCCCGGCGTGGTGGACCTCGTCCAGGATCACCAGGGTGCGGCGGGTCTCGGTGCGCGCCCGGTGCAGCACCGGGTGCGCGGCCACCTGGGCGTAGGTGAGCACCGCACCGTGGTAGTCCGCCGAGGTGCGGCCGCCGGTGTTGCGGAACTCCGGGTCCAGCGAGATGCCGGCCCGGGCGGCCGCCTCCGCCCACTGGTACTTCAGGTGCTCGGTCGGCGTGACCACGGTGACCGCGCCGACCGTGCGGTCGGCGAGCAACTCGGCCGCCACCCGTAGCCCGAAGGTGGTCTTCCCGGCGCCCGGCGTGGCCGCCGCGAGGAAGTCCCTCGGCCTGGCCGCCAGGTAGCGGGCCAGCGCGCGGCGCTGCCACGCCCGCAGCCCGGGTCCGGCGGATGCGGTGTCGGACACCGCTGTTGACGCGGACGATGAGCCCGGCTCGGACACGCAACTCCCCTCCACGGCGGTCGCCCACGAAGGGCGGCAGCCGTGCCGCTGCCTCGCTGCTGGCCACGCGGCCGCACTGCCGCGTCGGAACCCGCGAGGACTCCCCCTGTCACCCTCGCTCTGTCTGTCCGGCCGGTCGGCCGCGGCGGATCTTTGCCGCTCGTTCGCCGGGCCGGCGACTGGAGAGTCTAATCTCGGCGCCGGCGGGCCCGGCCAGGGCACCCGTCCGGCGTGGCGCGCCGGGGAACTGGGCGATGAGACCCGGCGTACAGCAGACTTGACGGTGCGATGAGGACACAGACAAACGCGGAAGCGGACGTGGCGGAGCAGGGGGCGGAGGCCATCCCCGGCTCGCCGGTGCGCCGGATGATCGTGCGCACCCTGTCCAAGTCGTGGAACGACGGCATCTTCTCCATGGCCGCCCAGGCGGCCTACTGGGAGGCGCTGTCGCTGCCCCCGCTGCTGCTCGGGCTGCTCGGCAGCATGGGCTACGTGACCGGCTGGTTCGGCCAGGAGAGCCTCATCGCCGTGCAGCACGGCCTGATCCGGTTCGCCGACACCATCTTCACCGGGGAGGTGGTCTCCCAGGCCATCGAGCCGACCGTGATCGACATCCTGAGCAAGGGCCGCGCGGACATCATCTCGATCGGCTTCCCGATCGCGCTGTTCGCCGGTTCCTCGGCGATCTCCTCCCTGGTGGACTCGATCACCTTCGCGCACGAGCAGTACAGCATCCGGCACCCGGTTTGGCAGCGGATCTTCGCGCTGCTCATCTACCTGCTCGCGCTGGTGCTCATGGTGGTGACGTTCCCGCTGGTCGCGCTCGGCCCGGAGCTGCTGGGCAAGGTGCTGCCCGGTTCCTGGACACCGACCATCCTGAACCTGATCAACGTCTACTACACGCCGACCGTGGTGCTGGTCGTGGTGCTCGGCCTGACCACGCTGTACAAGGTCGCGCTGCCCCGCAGCCTGCCGTGGCGGCGCCTGTTGCCCGGGGCGTTGCTGGCCATGGCGGTGTTCACCATCTCCGCCACCGGCCTGCGCTTCTACATCGCCACCATCACGGAGACCGGTTTCACCTACGGCGCACTGGCCACCCCGGTGGCGCTGCTGCTGTTCGCCTTCCTGATCGGCTTCGCCGTGGTGCTCGGCGCGCAGCTGAACAACGCCATCCAGGAGACCTGGCCGGTCCGGCCCAGCATGGGCCGGCGGAAGCTGCAACGCCTGCTCGGGCTGCGCAGACTGGGCCGCTTGCTCGCCCAGGAGCGCTGAGTCTCCCGCGCGCCCTAAGCGCCGCCGCCGGGAGGCAGGGCGTCGTAGATCTTCTTGCACTCGGGACAGACCGGCGAGCCGGGCTTGGGCGATCGGGTCACCGGGAACTTCTCCCCACACAGGGCGACCACCATGTTGCCCATCACGGCGCTCTCCGCGACCTTGTCCTTGCGCACGTAGTGGAACATCTTGGGCTCATCGTTGCCCGTGCTGTCGGTGCCCTCCGGGCGCGTCTCGACCTCGGGCAGGGTAACGGTGCTCACCCGTCCATCATGCCATCCCGGCGGTCAGCCGCCGTCGATGATGCGCCCCTCGCCCGAATCCAGCTGGCGGCGTTCGACCGGCTTCTCCAGCTGCTCGGCGTCCGCCCGGAAGCGCTGGAACTTGGTCCGCTTCAACGGCAGCCGGTCGTTGGCGATGATCACCGCCATCCACGGCAACGGGATGGACAGGATGATCAGTGTCGCGGCCAGCCAGGGGGTGTTGTAGAAGACCGCGGCGAGCACCAGGCAGGGCACCCGCATGAACATCATGATCGAGTAACGGCGGCGGCGCGCGGCCAGCTGGTCCTGGTAGGACATCGGCGCGTCGGTGATCACCGTGATCTCGTCCGGGTTGTCGCCCGGGTTCGGATCCCTCACGACGCCACCTCCCTGCTTCGGCGTCCCCTCCATCGTGTCACGCGGCTCAGGCCTTCGCCTTGGCGGCCGGCTTCATTTCCGGGCTTCCGCCTTGGTGGCGGCTTTCATCTTCTGCTTGAACGCCCGCACCTGGCCCAGGCTCTCCGGATCGTGGATGTCCGCGACCGACCGGTGCGCGCCCTCCTCGCCGTAGTCTCCGGCGGCCTCCCGCCAGCCCTCCGGGGTGACGCCGCGCTGCTTGCCGAGCAGCGCCAGGAAGATCTTCGCCTTCTGCTCACCGAAACCGGGCAGCGCCTTGAGGCGGGCGAGCACCGTCCGGCCGTCCGGGTCGTCCCTGGTCCAGATCGCGTCCACGTCACCGTCGTAGTGCTCGATCAGGTACGCGGCGAGGGCCTGCAGCCGCTTGGCCATCGAGCCGGGGAACCGGTGCACGGCCGGCCGCCGCGCCATCACCGCCGCGAACTCCTCCGGCTCCGCCTCGGCGATGCGGCGCAGGTCCAGGCCGCCCATCCGGTCGGCGATGTCCTTCGGCCCCCGGAACGCCTTCTCCATCGGAATCTGCTGGTCCAGCAGCATGCCGAACAGCAGCGCGAGGGAGCTGCCGGCCAGCAGCTCGTCCGCCTCCGGATCCTGCGCGAGGCACAGCTTCGTGGTCATGTGCCCAGCATCCCACGCCAAATGACAGGATCGGCGCATGCTCCCCCGACTCACCCCCGAGCTGTGCGGCGGGCTGCGCGAGGCGTTCGACCGGGCCGGCTACCACGTCGACGGGGTGCCCGCGCTGCTCGGCGACGCCGCGCACGCCGCACTCGGCCGCGACGAGCCGACCCCGGCGCGCCTGGCCAGCCGGGACGGCGGTGCGCTCGGCGCGCTGATCCGGCTGTTCCTGCTCGGCGACGCGGAGGCGGAGCCGGCGCTCGCCGAGGCGCTTGCGCCGGTGACCGTGCCGGACGCGGTCGCCGCCGGCCTGTTGCGCCCTTCGGGTTCCGGCCTGGCCGCGGCGCTGGACGTGCGCCCGCACGGTGACGAGCACGGCTCCTGGTGGGTGGTCTCGGACACCGACCTGGCCCGGATGCGCGGCCGGCCGGAACCACTCACCGGCGACCACGTGCTCGGCGTCGGCCAGGCCTCGCTGAGCCTGGCCGCCGCCACGGTGCGCCGCCCGGCCGGCCGGCTGCTGGACCTGGGCACCGGCTGCGGGGTGCAGGCCCTGCACGCGGCCGCCTACGCGGACCAGCTGGTGGCCACCGACGTGAACCCGCGAGCGCTGGCGCTGGCCGGCGCCACCTTTGCGCTCAGCGGGGTGGACGTGGACCTGCGCGGCGGGTCCTGGCTGGAGCCGGTGGCCGGCGAGCGGTTCGACCAGATCGTCAGCAACCCGCCGTTCGTGGCCGGCCCGGCCCGGGTCCGGCACACCTACCGGGACTCCGGGCTGGCCGGCGACGACGTGGCCGCGCGCCTGGTCGGCACGCTGCCGGAGTTGCTCAACGAGGGCGGCGTGGCGCAGCTGCTGGCCTGCTGGCTGCACGTGCGCGGGGAGGACTGGCCGGACCGGGTGGTGTCCTGGCTGCCGGCGGACACCCCGCTGGACGCCTGGTTCGCCCAGCGCGAGGTGGTCGACCCGGCACATTACGTGGGCACCTGGCTGCGCGACTCCGGCCTCGAGCCGGGCTCGGACGCGGCCCGGCGGGAGGCCGAGGAGTGGCTGGCCTGGTTCGACGCCGAGCGGGTGGAGGGGGTGGGGTTCGGCTTCATCACGCTGCGCCGGACCGGCGGTACACCCATGATCCTCTGCGAGGACCTGAGGGACGCGCCGCTGGGCCCGCACGGCACCCTCGGTACGGAGACCGCCGCCTGGCTGGACCGGGTGGCCTGGCTGCGCGAGCACCCGGGGCCGGCATTGCTCGACGCGCGGCTGGTGCTGGCCCCCAACGTGCTGCTGGAACGACACAGCGCGGCCGGCCCCGACGGCTGGGCGCCCGTACACCAGGTGGTGCGCCGGATGGACGGCCCCGGCTGGTCGCACGAGGTGGACGAGCTGGCCGCCGCGCTGCTCGCCGGCTGCCAAGGCGCGCTGACGCTCGGTGAGCTGCTCGGGCTGCTCGGTGCCGCACACGGCCGGCCGGCCGGCGAGCTGGTCGCGGCCACCCTCCCGGCGGTGCACGAGCTGGTCCGGCACGGCCTGCTCACCCCGGCCGAGTGGAAGCGGGCATGAGGGCGGTCGCGGCCCGGGTGACCAGTGCGGCCGTGCGGGTGGACGGCGAGGTGGTGGGCGAGATCACCGAGCCCGGCCTGCTGGTGCTGCTCGGCGTCCACCGCGAGGACGGCCCCGGCCAGGCCGACACGATCGCCCGCAAGCTGCACGAGCTGCGCCTGCTCCGGGACGAGCGCTCCTGCGCGGAGACCGGCGCTCCGCTGCTGGTGGTCAGCCAATTCACCCTCTACGGCGACACCCGCAAGGGCCGCCGCCCGTCCTGGTCGGCCGCCGCCGCGCCGGAACCGGCCCGCGAGCTGGTGGACCTGGTGGTGGCCAAGCTGCGCGAGCGCGGCGCGACGGTGGCCACCGGCCGCTTCGGAGCGATGATGGCGGTCGAATCGGTCAACGACGGCCCGTTCACGGTGCTGGTGGAGGCTTAGCTCCCGTTCGGTGCGGCGCCGGCGCATCAGCCGCGGTTCGGGTGCCGTGCGGGCGCGTTAGCCGCGGTTCGGGTGCGGCGCCGGTCCGAAAGATGGCTTGGACGGCCGCGGCTGGGGGTCTTGTGTGGGTTTCGCTCGGCCTCTTGCGTTGGGTACGGCGCCGGCGGGCGCGGTTGCGCGCGAATCATGATCATCAGGACATGGCGGTCGTTCCGGAGTACCAGGAGGGGCACTCATGCCCTGATGATCATCGATTCCATGGTCACCATGACATGGTGGCCATCCCAAGGCGCCGAAAGCGACCACCAGGTCATGCTGACCATGAACCAGCCCCCGGAATCGCCCCATGGGCTGGCGAACGCGACGGCCGGCACCCCGGCCGCGGCACAATCCGGCCGCGGCCGTCCAAGCGATCTTTAGAACCGGCACCGCACCAAAACCCCAGCCCTACACACCGGCCAGGTGGCGAACCGTCACCCCGGCCCCACGCAGCGCATCCACGTCGACCTCATCCGCCGCACCATCCACGATCACCAGAGAGAACTCGGCTACCGGCAACACCCGGTACAGTCCACGCTCCTCGAAAGCCCCGGTCGCCACCAGCAGAACCCGCCGCCTGGCCACTCCGGCCAGCGTGCGGCGCAGCGGGACGACCGCCTGGTCCGGTTCGTACAGCTGCCCGCCGGCCACCGATGTGGCCGTGCTGATCAGCACGTCCACCCGCAGCCCGGCGACAGCCGCCTCGGCCTGCGATCCGAGCAGGGCGTCGTGCGCCGCTGAGTAGGCACCGCCGATCACGTGCAGGTCGATCCCGGGCGCGCCGGCCAGTGCGCGGGCGGCGGCAAGGTGGTTGGTCACGGCGGTCAGCGGACCGCGCTCGGGCAGCCGCTCGGCCAGCGGGAGGTTCAGCCCGCCGGCGTCCAGCAGCACCGACTCGCCCGGTTCGATCTCCCCCAGCGCGGCCTCGACCAGCTCGGCGGCCCCGTCGCGGGCCGGCGGCTCGACCGCGGCGCCACCCCGCACCTTGCGCAGCCAGCCCTGGTCGCGCAGCGCGTCCAGGTCCCGGTGGACGGTCATCAGGCTCACCGCGAAGTCCTCGGCCAGCTGCTCGGCGCGCACGAAACCCTCCGCCGCCAGGCGGGCGCGGATCCGCTCCCGCCGGGCCTCGGCCGCCGTGCCCCGGGGCCGATCCGCCGAACCAGCGATCATCTTCCCATCCTTCGATGTGAAAACCTCGGCACCCTTAACATTACTGCCTAGACGCTTTAACATCGAGACGTGTTAACAGACAGAAGTTCATAACATGACCGGATACGACCGCGCGTGGCTCGGCATCGACCTGGGCACCCAGAGTGTGCGCGCCCTGGTCGTGGCCGCCGACGGCCAGGTTCTCGGTGCCGGAGCCAGCACGCTGACCAGCCACCGGGACGGCCCCCGACACGAGCAGGACCCCGCCACCTGGTGGCCGGCCGCCGCATCGGCCTGCCGCGCGGCGCTCGCCGCGAGCGGGCCCACCCGGGTGGACGGGGTCTCGGTGGACGGCACCTCCGGAACGGTGCTGCTGGTCGACCGGTCCGACGGCCGGCCGCTGACCCCGGCCCTCATGTACGACGACACCAGGGCCGGCGAGCAGGCACACCGGGTGAACGAGGCCGGCGCCGACCTGTGGGCCGCACTCGGCTACCGCCGGATGCAGCCGGCCTGGGCGCTGCCCAAGCTGGCCTGGCTGCTCGCCGAGCACCCCGAGCTCACCGCCACAGCGCGGCTGGCCCACCAGGTGGACGTGGTCAACCGGGCACTGGTCGGCGGCCCGGTGGCCACCGACCTCTCCAACGCCCTGAAGACCGGTGTCGACCTGATCGGCGAGCGGTGGCCGACCGAGGTGTTCGACGCGCTCGGCCTACCGGGGGCGCTGCTGCCCGACCTGGTCCGGCCGGGCACCCCGATCGGCACGGTCGGCGCGGCCGCCGCCGAGCTGACCGGCCTACCGAAAGGCACCCCGGTGATCGCCGGCTGCACGGACGGCTGCGCGGCGCAGCTCGGCGCCGGCGCGCTGGCCGTGGGCAGCTGGAACTCCGTGCTGGGCACCACCCTGGTGCTCAAGGGGGTCACCGAGGAGCTGATCAACGACCCGCTGGGCGTGGTCTACTCGCACAAGTCCCCGGACGGGCGGTGGCTGCCCGGCGGGGCGTCCGGCACCGGAGCCGGCGCGGTCGGGCGCGAGTTCGCCGGCCGAGACCTCGACGAGCTGGCCGCCGGCGCGGCGCGCTACGAACCGGCCGCCGTGCTCGCCTACCCGCTGGCCTCGGCCCGGGGCGAACGGTTCCCGTTCCTCGCGCCGGACGCGGAGGCGTTCCTGCTCGGCACCCCCCGCGACGACTACGAGCGCTACGCGGCGATGTTGCAGGGCGTCGGGTACCTGGAGCGGCTGTGCTTCGACTACCTGGCCAGCCTGGGCGCCCCGGCGCACGGCGACCTGATGCTGACCGGCGGCGGCGCGCGCGGCCGCTACTGGTGCCAGCTGCGCGCGGACATCCTGGGCCGGCCGGTCAAGCTCCCGGCGAACGCGGAGTCCGCGCTGGGAGTGGCGGTACTGGCGGCCACCCCGGGCCGCTCGCCGGCCGAGGTGGCCGCCGAGATGGTCCGAATCCGGGAGACCGTCGACCCGCGCCCGGAGGTCACCGCGCGGCTCGAGGAGCCCTACCGCCGGTTGCTGGCCGAGCTCACGGCGCGCGGCTGGCTGCCCGCCGAGCAGGCCGTCCGGGTCACGTCACCGCTCGAGAGGGAACGCAGATGACCATCCGCATCCTGGCCGCCGGCGATCACTTCGTGCTGAACCGGCTGCTCATCGAGGCCGTGCGGGCGCAAGTGCCCGACCCGGCGAAGGTGGAGTTCGCCGAGCTGACCCTGCCGTGGCCGGTCCAGCCGTTCGGCCCGGTCGGCGAGGTGGAGGAGGCGTCCGGCAGTGAGGAGGAGCTGATCAGCGCGCTGGCCGGCGCACAGATCTGCGTGACCCAGCTGGCCGGACTGACGGAGAAGGTGCTGGCCGAGTCCCCGGAGCTGCGCCTGTTCGGGGTGAGCCGGGGCGGCCCGGTGAACGCCAACCTGACGGCCGCCACCGAGCACCGAGTTGCCGTGACCTTCGCCCCCGGACGCAATGCGGTAGCGACCGCCGAGCACGCCATGGCGCTCATCCTGGCCGCCGTCCGGCGCATCCCGGGCACGCACGCCGAGCTGGTGGGCGGGGTCTGGCGGGGCGACCTCTACCAGTACGACCAGGTCGGGCCGGAGCTGGAGAACGCCGAGGTGGGCGTGGTCGGCTACGGCGCGATCGGCGCCCGGGTGGGCCGGATGCTGGCCGGGTTCGGGGCGCGGGTGCTGGTGTACGACCCGTACCTGGACGGGACGCCGGCCGGGGTGGAGCGGGTGGAGCTGGATGAGCTGATGCGGCGCAGCTCGGTGGTCTCCCTGCACGCCAGGGTCACCGAGGAGACCAAGGGGATGATCAACCGGGCCCGGATCGAGTCCATGCCGGCCGGGTCGGTGCTGGTCAACTGCGCGCGCGGGGCCCTGCTCGACTACGACGCGGTGTGTGATGCCCTGGACTCCGGGCACCTGTTCGGCGCCGGCTTCGACGTGTTCGACACCGAGCCCATCCCGGCCGGCTCCCGCCTGCCCCGCACGCCGAACGTGGTGCTCACGCCGCACCTGGCCGGGGCGTCCAAGCAGACGGCGGCCAAGGCGGCCCGGATCGTCGCCGCCGACGTCGGCCGGTTCCTGCGGGGCGAGCCGCTGGCCCACTGCGCCAACCCGGAGGCGCTTCGCGCCCCGTGAGTGGCGAGTGACGCCATAGCGCTACTCGCCACTCACGAGGGCCGCGTCAGCGGCCCACTGTGCTCGGGGCGAGGCGCTCGGCGGCGTCCTGGGCGGCCTTCGCGGTGGCCTCGGCGGCCTTGCCGGTGGCCTCCAGCAGGCTGGTGGCCAGCTCCCGCTGGGCGCGCAGCACCTGCTCGGCGAAGTCGAACGCGTTGGCCACGGCCTCCTTCGGGTCGGACAGCCGCGCGGGGTCGGTGACGCTGAGGGTGTAGTCGCGCACCGCCTCGGTCCAGTCCGTGATCACCTTGTTCAGGGTCTCCTGGTGGGTAGCCATGACGGTTCCTTCTTCCGATCGCTCGTGACGTCTTCGCTCACGAAAGTACCCGCGAGTGATAAGTATTTCAAGCACCGCGGGCGAGCGAGGCCCAGGTCACAGGGTCGGGTGAAGCTCAGGCGGAGTCGGCGACGAAGCTGCGGTAGACACCGAGCAGCGCCTCGCGCTGTTCCGGGGACAGCCGGGGGTCGCGCCGGATGGCCGCCTCGGTGTCGCCCTCGGCCGCCGCCTCGGTGTCCCGGCCGTTCCCGTTGCCCCGCATCATCCAGCCGGCCTGGGCCAGCATCTGCTCGGTGCTCAGGTTGAGCGCATCGGCGATGGAGCGCAGCACCTTCAGCGAGGGCTGGTGCAGGCCCCGCTCGATCTGGCTGAGATAGGCGTTGGACACGCTGGTCAGGCTGGCCATCTCCCGCAGGGACAGCTTGGCCAGCTGCCGTTGCGCCCGGATGAACTCCCCCAGCGCATCCATCTGCACCGACCAGGGATCCGTCCTGGCGCCGCCAGATCTTTGCTCGCTCATGGACCCCATTGTGGTCGTTCCACCAGCCTCACCACTAATTGTGCACGTAGCTTCCGGGGGCATCCAGCAGCGGCGGATGCGTCGGGCTGCCCATCGGCGGCGGCGCGACCATCTCTCCGGCGCGCCCGGCGATCCACGGCGTCCAGTCCTCCCACCAGCTGCCGGCCCGCCGCTCGGCCCGTCCGTGCCACTCCTCCGGCCGCTCCGGCAGCCGGTCCACGTCGGCGTACCAGTGCCGCGACCTGGCGCTCGGCGGGTTGACCACGCCGGCGATGTGCCCGGAGTTGGACAGCACGAACCGCACCTCCCCGCCGAGCAGCCGGGCACCCCCGTACACCGTGCGCCACGGCGCGATGTGGTCCGCCTCGGCGGTGATCACGTAGGCGTCCCGGTGCACCGCGCCCAGGTCCAGCCGCTCGCCGCCGAGCACCATCTTCCCGGTGGCCAGCTGGTTGTCCACGTAGCAGGTGCGCAGGTACTCCAGCTGCATGGCGGCGGGCATCCGGGTGGAGTCGCCGTTCCAGGCCAGCAGGTCGAACGCGGCCGGCTCGTCGCCCATCAGCCAGTTGTTGACCACGTAGTTCCACACCAGGTCGGCGGGACGCAGCGCGTCGAAGGTGGCCTTCATCCTCGAGGCCGGCAGGTAACCCGGGCGGCGCATCATCCGCTCCAGGTTGCGCACGGTGTCGGCGTCGGTGAACACGCCGAGCGCCCCGGGCTCGGTGAAGTCCAGCAGCGTGTTCATCAGGGTCAGCGTGGAGACCCCCGGCTCGCCCCGGGCGGACAGCCAGGCGGCGGTGGCGGTGGCCAGCGTGCCGCCCAGGCAGAGCGCCACGATGTTCGCCTCCGGCGCACCGGTGATGTCCCGGATCACCTCCAGCGCGGCCAGCGGCCCCTCGCGCAGGTAGTCGGACATGCCGACGTCCCGCAGGCCGCCGTCCGGGTTTCGGTAGCTGATCGCGAAGCAGGTGTGCCCGTGCCGGACCGCCCACTCCACCAGACTCTTACCCGGGGCCAGGTCCAGGATGTAGTACTTGTTGATCCACGGCGGGCTGAACAGCATCGGCACCCGGTGCACGGTCTCGGTGGCCGGCGCGTACTGGATCAGCTCGATCAACCGGTTCCGGTAGACCACCTTGCCCGGCGTGACCGCCAGGTCCCGGCCGACCTGGAACCTCCCCGGGGTGACCTGCCGCGGCTCGCCGTTGTTGGTCAGCACGTCCCGCAGCAGGTTCTGGGCGCCGCGCAGCAGGCTGTGCCCGCCGGTGTCGAAGGCCCGCTTGAGCACCGCCGGGTTGGTCAGCGGGAAGTTGGTGGGCGCCAGCGCCTCGACCACCTGGTCCACCGCGAACTCCAGCTTGCGCTGGGAGGTCGGGTCCAGGTCCGCCTCGGCGGCGAGCTGGCGCAGGTAGTCCGCGAACAGCGCGTGCTGCTGGCGGGACAGGTAGAACCAGGCGTTGTCCCGGTAGGCCCGGTCGCTGTAGCGCCGGTCGGACCCGGGCGCCTCGGCCGGGCCGTCCACCTCCACCCCGACCGCCCGCATGGCCGAGGCGAACACCGCCTGACCGGCCCCGCCCCAGTACGACACGGTGGCCCTGGCCAACGGGAACGGCCTGCCGGCCAGCGAGCTGGCCGCGCTCACCAGCGCCGGGCCGAAGCCCATCGGGTCCAGCCCGGCGACGAAGTCCTTGAGCTCCTCGACGAGTTCGTCGGCCGACGGGGCCGGAGGGGCCGGTGGGTCCTCGGAGACGGTCACACCCGGCATCCTGCCGGTTTACCAGTGAGTGCGCACTCAGAGGCCACCCGAGGCCAGCCCGGCGAACCGGGAGTCCCGGTGGTGGCCCAGCTGCGCGTACGCGTGCAGCTCGCTCCAGAACGGCACCGAGCCGATCGGCCACTCCTCCTCCGGCACGTCCTGCTGGCCGGGGCCGCCCGGCAGGTCGGCCAGCGAACGGGCCGGGATGAACAGGTCGGCCTGCACGATGCTGAACACCGGGGAGTCGTCGGACGGCCCGACGTAGGCGTGCGCGCCGAGCGGGGTCAGCACGGGCGCCTGGGCCAGCCGGGCCCGGGCCAGGCCCACCCGGTCCGCGACCGCGTCCGGCCGGTCGCCCCACGCCCGCCACCAGAAGTCGTTGTGCTCGACGTCGAAGAGCAGGCCGCGCACCGGCGCCTCGACCAGCGCCCGGGTGCCCTCCGGGTCACCGAGCCGCCAATCCGGGTAGGTGCGGGTGTTTTCCTCGGCCGGCCGAGGGTACGCACGGGTCAGCACCGCGCGCCACAGCGGGGGCATGTGCAGGCCGAAGATCGACTCGGCGGTGTCCAGCTCGGCCTCGGTAAGGCCGGGTTCGAGACGGCAGTCCGGGCGACTACCCAACCAGGAGACCAGTTCCGCAACATGATTCACAGCGTCACGCCCCAAACCCGGACGGTAACCATTTCTGACAAACCCTCAGAGAGCGCGCTCACACCGACGGCGCATGCGGGAACGAAATGCGGCCCGCGTGCGTATTACATGGTGAAGCCGCCGGGACGGTCGCCAAACCACCCGGCGCACGCGTAGGGAGGGACCGCACACATGGCTGCGCCGAAGACCGACAATAGCACCGCTCGCACCGCAACTGTACCTGCTCAGCGCACCGGGACGGTGGAGCTCGAGCCGGTGGCCGAGGATCTGGACGCCCAGAGCCCCGCGGCCGACCTGGTGCGGGTCTACCTCAACGGCATCGGCAAGCGTGCGCTGCTCACCGCGGCACAGGAAGTTGACCTGGCCAAACGCATCGAGGCCGGGGTGTTTGCCAACCATGTCCTGGACACCGACCCGGACCTGGACCGCGCCCGCGCCGCCGACCTCCGGGCCCTGGTGCGCGACGGTGAGCGCGCCCGCAACCACCTGCTGGAGTCCAACCTGCGGCTGGTGGTCTCGCTGGCCAAGCGCTACACCGGGCGCGGCATGCCGCTGCTGGACCTGATCCAGGAGGGCAACCTGGGCCTGATCCGCGCGGTGGAGAAGTTCGACTACGCCAAGGGGTTCAAGTTCTCCACCTACGCCACCTGGTGGATCCGCCAGGCGATCACCCGGGGCATGGCCGACCAGGCCCGCACCATCCGGCTGCCCGTCCACCTGGTCGAGCAGGTCAACAAGATCGCCCGGGTGAAGCGGGACCTGCACCAGCGGCTGGGCCGGGACGCCACGCACGAGGAGATCGCGGCCGAGTCGGGCATCGCGGTGGAGAAGGTGGCCGACCTGCTGGACCACTCCCGTGACCCGGTGAGCCTGGACATGCCGGTGGGCAACGAGGAGGAGGCCCCGCTGGGCGACTTCATCGAGGACGCCGAGGCCACCGACGCGGAGACCACCGTCATCTCGCACCTGCTGCACGACGACCTGCGCCGGGTCCTGGCCACCCTGGACGACCGGGAGCAGAACGTGATCCGGATGCGCTACGGCCTGGACGACGGCCAGCCGCGCACGCTTGACCAGATCGGCCGCCAGTTCGGCCTGTCCCGGGAACGGGTCCGGCAGATCGAGCGGGAGGTCATGGCCAAGCTCCGGGTCGGCGACCGGGCCAACCGCCTGCGCGCCTACGCGAGCTAACCGACGGTTCAGGAAGACCCCAGCTCCCGCGCTGGGGTCTTTCTTTTGGGTACGGTCAGCTCCGTGCCCGAGTTCAGCCACGTTGACGTGCTTCCACTCGGTCCGGACGACACCGAGTACCGCGAGCTCGACCTGGGCGGCGTGACGCCGCTGCGGGTCGACGGGCGGGACTTCCTCCGGATCGAGCCCACCACCATCACCGGCCTGGTCAAGGCCGCCATGACCGACATCCAGCACCTGCTGCGACCGTCCCACCTCGCCCAGCTCCGGTCGATCATCGACGACCCGGAGGCCAGCGGGAACGACCGGTTCGTGGCCACCGACCTGATCCGCAACGCCTGCGTCGCCGCCGGCGGCGTGCTGCCGATGTGCCAGGACACCGGCACCGCGATCATCGTCGGCAAACGCACCGAAGGCGTGCTCACCGGCGGGGCCGACGAGGCCGCCGTGTCCCAGGGTGTGTTCGAGGCCTACCAGGAGCTGAACCTGCGCTACTCCCAGATGGCCCCGGTCAGCGTCTGGGAGGAGCGCAACACCGGCACCAACCTGCCCGCGCAGATCGAGCTCTACCACGCGCCGGGCGAGAAGCCGAAATACGAGTTCCTGGTGCTGGCCAAGGGCGGCGGTTCGGCCAACAAGACGTTCCTCTACCAGGAGACCAAGGCGCTGCTGAACCCCCAGCGGCTGGCCACCTTCCTGGACGAGAAGCTGCGCACCCTGGGCACCTCGGCCTGCCCGCCCTACCACCTGGCGATCGTGATCGGCGGGCTGTCCGCCGAGCACACGCTCAAGACCGCCAAGCTGGCGTCCGCGCGCTACCTGGACACCCTGCCGGCGGCCGGTTCCGGGCTGGGCGAGGCGTTCCGGGACCGCGACCTGGAGGCCCAGGTGCTGGAGCTGACCCGGAACTTCGGCATCGGCGCGCAGTTCGGCGGCAAGTACTTCTGCCACGACGTGCGGGTGATCCGGCTGCCCCGGCACGGCGCCTCGCTGCCGGTCGGCGTGGCGGTGTCGTGCAGCGCGGACCGGCAGGCCAAGGCGAAGATCACCGCCGACGGGGTGTTCCTGGAACAGCTGGAGCGGGACCCGGCCCGGTACCTGCCCGATGTCTCCTCGGAGGACCTTTCCGACGAGACCGACGTCGTACGAGTCGACCTGAACCGGCCGATGCCGGAGATCCGCGAGCAGCTGGCCAAGCTGCCGGTGAAGACCCGGCTGGCGCTGACCGGCCCGATGGTGGTGGCGCGCGACATCGCCCACGCCAAGATCGCCGAGCGGTTGGACGCCGGCGAACCGATGCCGGCCTACCTGCGCGACCACCCGGTGTACTACGCCGGACCGGCGAAGACCCCGGCCGGCTACGCCTCCGGCTCGTTCGGCCCCACCACGGCCGGCCGGATGGACTCCTACGTGGCGCGGTTCCAGGCCGCCGGGGGTTCGCTGGTCATGCTGGCGAAGGGCAACCGGTCCCAGCAGGTCACCGACTCGTGCGCCGAGCACGGCGGGTTCTACCTGGGCTCGATCGGCGGCCAGGCGGCCAAACTGGCCCAGGACTGCATCCGCAAGGTGGAGGTGCTGGAGTACCCGGAGCTGGGCATGGAGGCGGTCTGGCGGATCGAGGTGGTGGACTTCCCCGCGTTCATCGTGGTGGACGACAAGGGGAACGACTTCTTCGCCGCCACCAGCCAGCCCACCCTGCAGGTCAGCTTCCGCTGAGCCGGCTCAGCCGATGCGGCGGGGTCCGCCGTCGTGCGTGCCCGGCGCCGGCGGCGGGCCCAGCACGATCCGGGCGCCGGTGACCGACACCGTGCCGGGCGCGGCCAGCAGGCGCAGCCGCGCGGACCGCACCTCCGGCAGGTCCTCGGCCAGGCAGCTCACCCGCAGCGCCAGGTCCTCCAGGGCCGCGAGGTCCACCGGCGGGGTGCCGCCGTAACCGGTGAGCAGTGGCGCCGCCTTCGGCGCCCGGATCAGCGCGGCGGCGTCCTGCCTGGTCAGCGGGATGACGTGGTGCGCCCGGTCGCCGAGCAGCTCGGTGGCGATGCCGGCCAGCCCGAAGGAGAGCAGTGAACCGAAGGACGGGTCGTCCACGACCTCGAGCACACAGGACGGCCCCTTCGGCGCCATCCGCTGGATGATCAGCTCGCGGGCGCCGGTGATCTCGGCCAGGTCGTGGTAGGCCCCGGCCACGGTGTCCGGCGAGCCCAGGTCCAGCCGGATGCCGATCAGCTCCGGACCGTGCCAGCGCTCCCCCAGGCCCTTCAGCGTCACCGGGTAGCCCAGCTCCTCGGCCGCCGCCAGCGCCGACTCGGCCGAGTCCACCGTGCGGAACGCGGTGACCTCGATCCCGTAGCAGCCCAACAGCCCGAGCGCGGCCCCGTCATCCAGCGCGAAGGCGTCCTCCGGAACGTCCTCGTCCCCGACGCCGGCGGCGCCGGCCGAGGCGCGGGCGACGCCGGAGGAGGCGCGGGCGGCGCCGGAGGAGGCGCGGGCGGCGCCGGGCGGGGACGAGTCGTCGGCCGGCTCCGCCGCGCGCTCCCGGTCCAGCCGGTCGACCAGCGCCACCGCGCGTTCCCGGTTGACGCCCTCCGGCCGCACGTAGTCGCCGACCGGGGTGGCCCGCCACCGGGCGTAGCGCAGCACCCTGGCCAGCGACGCGACCGCCCGCTCCGGGCTCGGGTAGCTGGGCACCGAACCCGCCACGGGCTGGCCGTCCGGCCCGGCCACCGCCAGCTCGGCGGGCACGCCCTCCACGGCGAGGAAGGTGGTCACCACCGGCTTGGCCGAGTCGGCCACCGCCGCGCGCAGCGCCCGGGCGTAGTCCAGGCCCGGCGTGGCCACCGGCGGCACGAACACCGCGACCAGCGCGTCGCAGCCCGGGTGGCCCAGCGCGCCGGCCACCGCCTCGGCGAAGCGCTCGGGGGTGGCCGAGGTGCCCACGTCCACCGGGGCGCCGGCCGGGGTCAGCCCCTCGTCCAGCAGCGCGTCGGTGACCAGCACGCCCAACGCGCTGGAGTTGCCGACCACGGCGACCCGGGGACCGGCGGGCAGGGGTTGGTACGCGAGCAGCTGGGCGGTGTCGAACAGCTGCGGCAGGGTCTGCACCCGGATCACCCCGGCCTGCTCGAACAGCGCCTGCACGCTGGCCTCGTCCGCCGGCGGCCGGCCGCCTCCGAAGGACGGCAGCTCGGCGGCGAACCGCCCGCTCTTCACCGCGACCACCGGCTTCTCCCGGGCCAGCCGCCGGGCCAGCCGGGCGAACTTGCGCGGGTTGCCGAAGGTCTCCAGGTAGAGCAGCACCACGTCGGTGTCCGGGTCGGTCTGCCAGTACTGCAGCAGGTCGTTGCCGGAGAGGTCGGCCCGGTTGCCCGCCGAGACGAAGGTGGACAGGCCGAGGCCGCGCGCCCGCAACCCGGCCAGGATGGTGATGCCCAGCGCGCCCGACTGGCAGAAGAAGCCCACCCGTCCCCGGCCCGGCGGGTCCGGCGCGAGCGTGGCGTTGAGCCGGATCTCCGGTTTGGTGTTCACCACGCCGAGGGCGTTCGGCCCGATCACCCGCATGCCGTGGCCCCGCGCCGACTCGACCAGCGTCCGCTGCGCCGGCACCCCGCCCGGCCCGGCGTCGGCGAACCCGGAGCTCAGCACGACCAGCGCCTTCACGCCTTTGGCCAGGCAGGAGTCCATCACCTCGTCCAGCCCGGTGGCCGGGATCGCCACCACGGCCAGGTCCACCTCGTCCGGGATCTCGGTGACCGAGGCGTAGGCCCGCACCCCGCGAACCGACCGGGCGTTGGGGTTGACCGGGAACACCGGCCCGGTGAAGTTGGCCCGCAGCAGGTTCGCCAGCACCGCGTGGCCGATCTTCGCCGGGTCGGTGGAGGCGCCGATCACCGCCACGGACCCGGGGTGCAGCACGTTGTGCACGCTGCGCGCCTCGGCGGCCTGTTCCCGCGCGTCCCGCACGGCCAGCGAGCGCTCGGTCGGGTCGATGTCGAACTCCAGGTGCAGCACGCCCTCGGCGAACTCGCGGCGCACCTGGTAGCCGGCGTCCAGGAAGACCCGCACCATCTGGTGGTTCTCCGCCAGCACCTCGGCGGTGAACCGGCGCAGCCCGACCTCCCGCCCCGCCGCCGCGAGGTGTTCCAGCAGGATCGACCCCAGCCCCCGGCCCTGGTGGTCGTCCCGCACCACGAACGCCACCTCCGCCGAAGCCACCTCGGGCGCGCCCGGGCCGTCCAACCGGACGTACCGGCCGACCGCGATGATCTCCTCCCCCAGCCAGCCGACGAAGGCCACCCGGTCGCGGTGGTCGAGCACGGTGAACCGTTCCAGGTCGGCCGGCGGGATGCGCGGGTACGGCCCGAAGTAGCGCAGGTACCGGGTACGCACGGAGAGCCTGCCGTGGAACTCCACCAGCGCGTTCGCGTCGCCGGGCAGGATCGGCCGCAGGTGCACCACACCGCCGTCGGACGCGACGACGTCCGCTTCCCAGTGGCGCGGGTACCCGGCCTCGGAGGCCTGGACCGAGCTGCCGGCCACCGGGTCAGTCCCTCGGGTCGTCGGGGTCGAGGCCGTGCAGCGGGAACACCGCGCGGCGGGTCTCCAGGACCGCCGTGTCCACCGGGTCGCCGCCGGTGCCCCACGGTTCGTGGTCCAGCGGCGCGCCCTCGCCCATCGCGGTGGGCAGCGGCAGGCCGGTCAGCCCGGCGGTGTGTGCCAGCCAGTCGGCCGGCATGGCCGCCTCGGCGGGTACGTCCCGGTCCAGCACGGTGGCCATCAGGTGGGTCCAGGAGCGGGGCACCACCCGGAACAGGCTGTACCCGCCGCCGCCCAGCGCCAGCCACTTGCCGTTCGCGTGGGCCTCGGCCAGCCCGCGCAGCTCCTGGTAGATGGCCCGGTGGCCGTCCACCGAGAGGCTCAGCTCGGCCAGCGGGTCCTCGTGGTGGGTGTCCACCCCGCACTGGGTCACCAGCAGCGAGGGGCGGAACTCGGCCAGCAGCGCGGGCACCACGGCCCGGAAGGCGCGCAGCCAGGCGCCGTCCCGCGTGCCCGGCGGCAGCGGCAGGTTCACCGAGGTGCCGGCCGCGTCGCCGGACCCCACCTCCCCCGGCCAGCCGGTGCCCGGCCAGAGGGTCAGCGGATGCTGGTGGACGGAGATGGTCAGCACCCGGGGGTCGCCGGCGAAGGCGGCCTGTACCCCGTCGCCGTGGTGCACGTCCACGTCCACGTAGGCGATCCGCTCGAACCCGTGGTCCAGCAACCAGGAGATCGCCACCGCGCAGTCGTTGTAGACACAGAATCCGGCGGCCTCGTTGGACATCGCGTGGTGCAGCCCGCCGGCGATGTTGACCGCGCGGTCCACCCGGCCGGAGGCGATCTCCCGGGCGGCCAGCAGGGAGCCGCCGCACACCAGCGCGCTGGCCTCGTGCATGCCGTGGAAGATCGGGTTGTCCGGGGTGCCCAGCCCGTGCCCGGCCCCCCACGGGATGTCCGGCGCCGACTTGACCGCGGACAGGTACTCCGGCCGGTGCACCCGCTCGATCTGCTCGTCCGGCGCGGGTTGCGGGGTGAGCACGTCGATGCCGTCCAGCACGCCGAGCTCGGTGGCCAGCCGGACCGTGAGGTCCAGCCGGATCGGGTCCAGCGGGTGGGTGTCGCTCAGCCGGTAGGCCAGCAGCCCGGGCGTCCACACCACGGCGGGCGAGGTAGTCATGGCGCTGACGTTAGGCCCTCTCGCTCTCCGTGCCCACCGCTGCCGGACGCTCCGGGTCGGCGCTCCACTGCGACCAGGAGCCGGTGTACAGCGCGGCGGGCCGGTCCGGAGAGCGCAGGCCGGCGTACTCCAGCGCGAACACCACCGAGGTGGCCGTGACCCCGGAGCCGCAGTAGGCGCCCACCGGGTCCGGCCCGGTCACGCCCAGCGCCCGGTAGTGCCCGGCCAGCTCGGCGGGCGGGCGCCAGTGCCCGTCCGCTCCGGTGTGCCGGGCGAACGGGGCGTTGCGCGCGCCCGGGATGTGCCCGGCGCGCGGATCGACCGGCTCGGTCTCGCCCAGGTACCGCTCCGGCGCCCGGGCGTCCAGCAGCACGCCGCCGAGGGCCAGCTCGCCGGCCGCGTCGGCGTCCAGCACCGGCATGGAGCCGGGGCGCGCGGTCAGCGTGCCAGGGCGCGGCGCCGGCACCTCGGTGCTCACCGGGCGCCCCTCGGCCACCCACCCCGCGTACCCGCCGTCCAGCACCCGGACCTGGCGGGGGTCGGTCCGGCCGAGTCCCAGCCAGCGCAGAAGCCACCAGGCCCGCGCGGCGATCGAGCCGTTGTCGTCGTCGTAGCAGACCACCGCCGAGCCGTCCGAGACGCCGAGCCCGGCGAACGCGGAGGCGAGCCGGCCGGCCTCCGGCAGCGGGTGCCGCCCGCCGGCGCCGGGCGGGTCGGCCAGCACCGTGGCCAGGTCCACGAACACCGCGCCCGGCAGGTGTCCGGAGCGGTAGTCGGGCAGCGCGGGCGGCCCGGCCAGCCGCCAGCGGACGTCCAGCAGCACCGGGGGCGGTTGCTCGTTCAGGGCGGTCGCCAGGTCGGCGGCGGAGATCAGCGGAGACACACGGCCCATCTTGCCGGAGCAACCCGCTACACGGATGGGTCAACCGAATCCAGCCGCCGGATGAGCGGATACCATTGGAGGAGGACGAAGGGCGGAAGTCATGAACGACCTCATTGACACCACCGAGATGTATCTCCGCACAATCTACGAGCTCGAGGAAGAGGGCATCGTTCCGCTGCGGGCCCGTATCGCGGAACGGCTCGGCCAGAGTGGGCCGACGGTGAGTCAAACGGTCGCTCGGATGTCCCGCGACGGGCTGGTCGTCGTGGCCGGTGACCGGCACCTGGAGCTCACCCCCACCGGCCGGGCGCGCGCGGTGTCGGTGATGCGCAAGCACCGCCTCGCCGAGCGCCTGCTGACCGACGTGATCGGTCTGGAGTGGGAGCACGTGCACGCGGAGGCCTGCCGCTGGGAGCACGTGATGAGCGACGCCGTGGAGCGCAAGCTGGTCCGCCTGCTCGGCGACCCGACGGTGTCCCCGTACGGCAACCCGATCCCCGGGCTGGACGAGCTCAGCCGAGGCGACTCGGACGCTCCGGCCGAGTCCCACACCGCCCCCTCGCTCGAGCTCGGCCTGCAGCGGCTGGACGAGTTCGCCCGGCGCGGCGGCGGCGCGGTGGAGGTGCGGCGCATCGCCGAGCACGTGCAGGCGGACGCCGACCTCATGACCGAGCTCAAGGGGGCCGGCATCGTGCCGGGCCAGGACGTGACGGTGGGTGGCATCCCGAGGTTCGGCGACCCGGTGCCGGTGCATGCCGAGGGCGAGCAGGCACAGGTTCAGCCGCTGCTCGCGCACGCGGTGCTCGTCCGGGCCCGCGGCCGGGAGAGCTAGCGCGGAACGCGCCGCCGAGCGCGCGCCCAGTTAGGCGCGTGCGGGAGAACACGAGTCGCACGCCCCGATCCCGGCGGCCGAGGGGCGGCCGACTCGGGCTCCTCCACCACGTCGTGAGACGGTGTGCCGGCACAGACCGTGAATGATCGGGAGGACAGGCGTGCGAGTGCTGGTCACCGGCGGGGCCGGGTACCTGGGTAGCGTGTGCGCGGCCCAGCTGGTCGAGGCCGGGCATGACGTGGTGGTGCTGGACGACCTGTCTACCGGGCACCGCGACGCGGTGCCGGACGGCTGCCGGTTCGTCGAGGGCGACCTGGCCGACGCGGCGGCCCCGCTGCTCGCCGAGGGTGTCGACGGCGTGCTGCACTTCGCGGCGAAGTCGCTGGTCGGCGAGTCGATGGAGCACCCGGACCGGTACTGGCGGGGCAACGTGCTGACCACCTTCCGGCTGCTCGAGGCAATGCGGGAGGCGGGCACCCCCCGGCTGGTGTTCTCGTCCACCGCCGCCGCCTACGGCGAGCCGGACCAGACACCGATCACCGAGGACGCGCCCACCCGCCCGACCAACACCTACGGGGCCACCAAGCTGGCGATCGACCACGCGATCGCCTCCTACGCCGCCGCGTACGGGCTGGCCGGGGTGAGCCTGCGGTACTTCAACGTGGCCGGTGCCCACGGCCGGTTCGGCGAGCGGCACGCGGTGGAGACCCACCTGATCCCGATCGTGCTGCAGGTGGCCGCGGGCAAGCGGGAGTCGGTCCAGATCTACGGCGACGACTGGCCGACCCCGGACGGCACGTGCATCCGCGACTACATCCACGTCGACGACCTCGCGGACGCCCACCTGCTCGCCCTTCAGCACGCCACGCCGAAGCAGCACCGGGTGTACAACCTGGGCAGCGGAAGCGGTTTCTCGGTGCGCCAGGTGATCGACACCTGCCGGGAGGTGACCGGCCACGCGCTGCCCACCCAGCTGGCCCCGCGCCGGGCCGGCGACCCGGCCGTGCTGATCGCGTCCAACGAGCTGGCCCACCGCGAGCTGGGCTGGCGGCCCACCCGCACCGAGCTGCCGCGCATCGTCGGCGATGCCTGGGAGTTCACCCGTACCTACCTCTATCCCTAATTCAGGGTGGGGTCGAAGCCGGTCAGCTCGGCGACCGCGCGGCGGGTGCCCTCGGCGAACCAGGAGGCCAGCCGCTCCGGCTCGTAGCCGGCGACCACCGCCGCGCGGAACGCGACCGCGACCTGGTGGCCCGGCCAGGCCCGCAGCGCACGGTCCAGAGCGACGCCGATCAGCGCGTGCCGGCCGGTGAGCAGCGCGGTGTGCGCGAGCAGCACGGCGACCTCGGCCGCCTCCGGGTCGGGCACCTCCGGCAACAGCGCGGTCCACAGCCGCTCCGCGACCTTCGGGTCCCCGTGGTGGGCGAACCCGAACGCCGCGTCGCGCACCAGCGGGTCGCTCAGCGCCAGGCAGATCTCCGCCACGTCCTCGTCGGTGAACCGAGGCCGGCCCCGAGTGGCTTCCGCCAGCCACCGGTCCAGCAGCTCGACCGCCTCCAGCCCGTAGGGCGGCAGATCATCGTCGTCCGCGAGCGCCTCGTCGATCCGGTCGTTGACCAGCTCGGCCCGGCGCCGGAGCACCTCGGGGTCGCCCGGGGCCATCATCCGCTCCAACTCCTCCCGGTCTGCGTAGGTCACCTCGCCGGCCGCCGCCAGGTGCGCCGCGAGCGGTGACTCCGCCGGGTCCGGCAGGGTGCCGGACTCCGGCCGCCCGCCCAACCGGAACCATTCCGCCCCCTTCGCCAGCTCGGCGGCCCAGAGCACGTCCCGGACCTGCACATCGAGCTCTCCGCATTCCTGGATGAGCTGGCGCACCGCCTTCGGCGGGCTGCCGGCGAACTTCGGCCGCGTTCCCCCGATCACCGCGACGAACACCGCCGCGCAGTTCTGCCTGGCGACCGTGGCGGCCAGCATGCGCAGCACGCCGCGCGGCGTACCGCGCCCCGGGAGGTCCACCCGCAGGGTGAACACCACGTGCGGGCCGTCGGCCTCGGTGCCCAGCAGCACCAGCGAGTCCCTCGGACCTGTTGACCGGACTAACGCGGCTGCGTGCCGGTAGAGGTATGCCCGTCTGGTTCCTGGCTTGTTTTCGCGGAGGTGGTTGTGGTTCGTGATCTTGACCGGCTTGTCGTTGACCGGTGGGGTTCGGTTCGTCCAGGGGTGTCGGGGGTGAGCTGGTTGGTCTGCGGCCGTGAGGGTGAGGTGGTCGAGCCGATCGCCGTGTTCCTGCGTGACTTCGCAGCGCGGGGCAATAGTCCCGGCAGTGTCCGCTCGTATGCGTTCGTGCTGTTGCGCTGGTGGCGGTGGCTGGCTGCGGTCGACGTGGCGTGGGATCGGACGACCTCGGCCGAGGTGCGTGACCTGGTGCTGTGGCTTCAGCTGCATCCCAAGCTTCGCCGGACCCCTCGGACGGTGTCGGCGAGAACGGTGGGGACGGTCAACCAGATCACGGGCAAGCGGTATCTGGATGACCATTACGCGGTCAGGACGATCCGGCACAACAACGCGGTGTTGTCGTCGTTCTACGAGTTCTGGGGTGCCCAGGGGCTAGGACCCGTGGTCAACCCGGTGGTCGATGGCAGCCGGCGGGGCCGTCCGAACGCCCATCACAACCCGATGCTGCCGTTCCGGCCCGAGGGCAGGGTCCGGTACAACCCTAAGGTGCCTCGGCGGCGGCCGCGGGCGCTGCCGGATGAGGCGTAGGGGGCGCTGTTCGAGGCGCTGGGGTCCAACCGGGACCGGGCACTGTTGTCGCTGACGGTCAGCAACGGTGCCCGGGCCGCAGAGGTGCTGGGGATCCGCGGCTGCGACGTGGACTGGGGCAACCAGCAGGTCCGGGTGATCCGTAAGGGCACGCGGGCTGAGCAGTGGCTGCCGGCGAGCAACTCGGCGTTCGTGTGGCTGCGGCTGTATCTGGCTGAGATCGGCGGCGTGGCACCGGCGGACCCGCTGTGGGTCACGCTGCGCCGCCGCCGGGGCGAGGACGGCGAGCTGGTCCGGGTGCCGTTGAACTACGAGGCGTTGCGGGCGATGCTGCGTCGCGCGAACGCCAAACTGGGCACGAACTGGTCGATGCACGACCTGCGACACACCTGCGCGCTGCGGATGGCCGCTGATCAGGACGTGTCGCTGCGTGACGTGCAGACGATCCTGGGGCACACCCACCTGGAGACGACCGCGGAGGTCTACCTGGTCGAGGAGGAGCGACACACCGTGGAGCGGGTGGCCGAGCACCTGGCGCGACTGGAAGAGCCGAAGCCGCCGCCAGCACCGGTCAGCACCGGTTATCGAGCGGCGGATCTGGCGGTGCTGTTCGGGGACGGGGTCCTGGGTGATCAAGACCTTGCCGATGGGGTACTCGGTGATGGAGTGCTGGGGTGAAGAGTGTCCTCTCGGTCGAGCAACTGCGGAACATCGGGCCGAAGTACCTGCAGCACCCTGAGCTTGTTGGGCGCACGTTCGCGGGCCCGTTCGACACCGCGGACCGCGACGAGGTGCTGCGGGTGGCGCAGAAGTTGCCGGACTGGCCCACCGCGGTCCACGACCACAACGAGCTGGTCGAGGGCATCGGCTGGGTGCTGGACTGGCTGGAGTCCTTCCCCGGCGGCGGCTGGCGCGACCGTTGGGTGGCCGCCGGAGCCAACACCGACCCGGTGTCGTGGATCCAACAGCGCCACCGCGGCGACCACCGCACCGCGCGCACGGTGCGCACCATCGCGGTGACCGCGATGCACACCCTGGTGGCGGCCCGGGTGATCCTGCCCGACTACCCCTACTTCTCTGCCTGCAAGACCTACGCGGGGTTCGCCCGCGTCATCGGGCGGCAGGACCCGTCGCTGGTGCAGGCCATCCGGGACGCGGCCGACCGCGCCCAGATGAGTCCCCGGCTACAGCGGGACGCATGGTCCGTGCTGGCCAAGATGATGCTGCACACCGGCCGCGACCTGGCCCAACTGGAGCAAGAAGACCTGTTCGCGTTCCGGTCCGCGCAACTGATCCAGCTGGGCCACCATCCCGGCGGCTGCCGGGCCGCGTGGGACCTGCTGGCCGCGGTCGGAGTGTTGCCGGCCGAGAGCAGCCTGCAGCAGGCCCTGCGCCCGGGGAAGCGGTCGGTCGCCGAGCTCGTCGACCGCTACAGCGTGACGCCAGGACCGGTGCGAGACCTGTTGGTGCGCTATCTGGAGGAGCGCAAGGCATCGGTGGACTACACGACCCTCAAGTCACTGGCGCGGACGCTGGCCGGGAACTTCTGGGCCGACATCGAACGCCACCATCCCGGCATCAGGTCCCAGCCGATGCCCCTGGCCATACCGACCGAGGCGATCACAGGGTGGAAGGAGCGTTTGTCGGTCGTGGTCGACGCCGATGGCGCGACCCGTCCGCGATCGGACTTCCTCGACGTGCTGCTGACCGTGCGTGGCTTCTACCTCGACATCCGCGACTGGGCACTGGAGGACCCCTCGCTGGCACCCTGGGTTGTCGCATCCCCGATCACCCGCAGTGACGTCGCCGGCTCGGCGAAGCGCAAGCAGCGTTCCCGGGCCAAGATCCACCAGCGGATCCGGGAGCGGGTGCCGTTGCTGCCGGAGCTGGTCGCGAGGTTGGAGCAGGAACTGCGCGAGGCCACCGAGCTGCTGGCGCTGGCCAAGAGGACCCATGTCGGGGCCACCCTCACGTTCAACGGCCGCCGCTACCGGCGTGTGTCGGGCACGGTGCGCGCTGGCCGCGGATTGCCACCGGGCCAATCCTTTGACGTCGTTGACGTCGAGACCGGGACACGGTTTAGCACCGGCCGCCGTGAGGACGACGCGTTCTGGATCTGGGCGCTGGTGGAGACCCTGCGCCACACCGGGCTGCGCATCGAGGAACTCCTCGAGCTCACCCACCTGGCGCTGATCTCCTACCGGCTGGCCAGCACCGGTGAGCTGGTGCCGCTGCTGCAGGTCGTGCCGTCGAAGACCAACGAGGAACGCCTGCTCCTGGTCACCCCCGAGCTGACCAGTGTGCTGGCCACCGTGATCAGCCGGCTGCGCAACCGCTACAACGGGACCGTGCCGCTGGTCGCCCGCTACGACAACTACGAGGCGACCACCGGCCCCAGACTGCCGCACCTGTTCCAACGCGACTTCGGGTCCGGGCCGACCGTGCTGGGCCCCACCATCATCCGCGACACACTGCGCGAGGTCGCCGGCAGGATGGGATTCACCGACCGGGCCGGAAAACCGCTGCACCTGACCCCGCACGACTTCCGCCGGATCTTTGCCACCACCGCGGTCCAGGACGGGCTGCCGCTGCACATCGCCTCACGAATCCTCGGACATCGCCACCTCAACAGCACCCAGCCCTACGTCGCGGTCTTCCAAGACGACCTGATCCGCACCTACCGCGCCTTCCTCGACAAGCGACGATCAGCCCGACCACCGGAGGAATACCGCGACCCCACCGAAGCGGAGTGGGAAGAATTCGAGGAACACTTCGCACTGCGCAGGGTCGAGCTCGGCAGCTGCGCCCGCCCCTACGGCTCGAGCTGCCAACACGAACACGCCTGCATCCGCTGCCCCGTCCTACGCGTCGACCCGGCACAACTGGACAGGCTCAAGGCGATCGCCGACAACCTCGAGGAACGCATCGCCGAGGCCACCCAACGCGGCTGGGCCGGAGAGGTCCAGCAACTACAAGTCAGCCTGCAAGCCGCCCGCGACAAGCTCGCCAAGACCCCCACCGGCAACCAGTCGGTGGGCCCGGTAATGCTCGGCACGCCACCCATGCCCCGGAACCCGCCGTCAGCCCCGGCACAAACGACCGCCAAGGAGGATCGCTGATGCCAGATGTGTCGTTGGCCGCGACGGATTCGACCGTGCTGAGCCGGTACTACGGTCGACGACCGCGCGGCCACGCGGTTCTGGCCTCCTCAGGCCTATGCCGTTGGAGCCATTTACGCGCGGCTTGCTCACTGAAGCCGCGTGATTGAAGGAGGTCCAGGGCGGCCGCTCGAATTTCTCGCTTGTTGTCTTCCTGGTCCAGATAGGCCTTCATCCGCTCCACGACATCGTCCTGGTCGAGGACGTAGCGACCATTGACCTTCTCCGCAAAACGAGGCAAAAGCTTGTAGTAGCGGCGTTCGCTAATCCCAACCCGCGTCCAAGGGTAACGGTCCGGAGCCTCGTCTTTCTTGTACTGCTTTACAACGAAACTTGCCTGAACTCTCACGTATCGACGCGTTACCTCGGCCCCTCGAGCAGGGTCGAACCCGGGACGGATCAACTGCTCGAGCAGCATTGCGGCTGCCGACGTAGTGTTCGGCGCACGGGTCACCCGCTGAATGCGTTCAACCTGCTTCGGGTAGGCCATCGCAACGCCGTTCGCCAGTGCCGGCTCGTCGCTGCCGACATAGCCGTGCCAGTACGCCTTCAAGAGCACCTGGCACGCGATCTCTTGGGGAGTGGAAAGAGAGTCGAGAGTGATGGTCGGTATGCCGCTGCCGTGAATAGCTTTCGCGATCTTGGGCCATGGCCGGTCGGCGGGGCGCCGAACCTCATCGGTCCAGATGCGCGCAATGAATGCCCAGTCCGCTGGCTGCCGGGTCATCCGAGCAGCGATGAGGATGGGCTCCGCAGCCGCAAGCGGCGGGACCTCGTCGCCGGTCACGATGTCGCCCAGTAAAGGTTGGACGAGCCGTCCTTCGTCCTCAGTCTCATTCGTCACCCAGAGAAGACGGCGGGCGATTTGAATCCACCACCCCTCCACAGCCACGCCGAGGATCGGGACGCTCAGGCGAACGGCCGGATCCATAACCCGGCGCATGAGTTCCATTCTTTCTTCGTGATCCACAGACCCGAGCCAGTGAACCACGTACTCGCTCGAGAGGCGTCCGGTCCGCCACGCCTCGGCGAGGAGTTGCCCGGCAACCCAGAGCGCATCAGCAACAGGTGCAGCCTTCACAACTGGGTCAGTCAGCGACGAGACCTGCAGCACAGCGGCCAACTGGCGATTGACCGGGTCCGGGATTTCCCATGCTCCAACCCCAGGATCCATCGAGCCGACCTGCATGTCCGGGACGTCCACAAAAGGTAAGCCATTGGTTTCGATGACCGAGGTCATCCGGCGCATCGGATGGAAGCGACGGCCAGACAGAACCTCCAACTCGCCGCCGGCCCGCGCGAGCAGATCTATCAGTACGCGGCGGTCCACGCTGCCACCGAGCCGTTGAGCGGCCTCGTCGGCGAGAAGCTCGGACCAATGTCTCATTTGGGCAGTATATGAGGGGTGTGACGAACGTTCCCGCAGGTTGGGCGAAGCGGCGGTCAGGCCTGGTGATCCCGGGCGGCCCTCGGCGTGACGGGCACCGATCGGCTCACCTGGAACACCCAGGTGTTCCCGAGGGCCGGGAATCGGGGCAATGCCACCAGCTGCACCCCTCGATTCTCCCCGCGCAAGGCGAGGACGCACACGAGCGGACGGCGGTAATCAGACGGCGGCAGACTCTTGGGTTTGCCGCGCTGGTCCTCGTGCTGGCGGCCACCGTGACGCTGGCTGCCATCGGCCAACCCTGGGTGGCCGGCCTCGTGGCCACCACCGGCTTGGGAGCGACCGTGGCAACATTCGTGACCGGCAAGTACCAGCCGCCTCGGATTCACATCCCCAAAGTCGCACAACGATACGTTCGGCGACCTCCACAGGGATGATCATCACAACCAGCCGACCGGCTCCACACCAGGATGTTGGCTCACGCCAAGTTAAGATCAATTATTAGTCCGGGAAAGCCAGAAGCCCAGCAGGTACGGGATGGCGGCCAGCAGGTCGGCCGGCTTGCGCAGGCTCAGGCCGGGGGCGGCCGGCGAGGGGTGGGTGCTCTCGAGGTTCATGCCCCGATGCTGCGCCGGGGACGGCCGGGCGGGACAGCGCCGCCGGGCCGTCTGTGGACAACCCCCGTCGTTCACGTGCGCTGTGGACAATCGGGCGCCGCCGGCCCGGATTCGTCGGTCCGGTGGTGTACAAGCGGGCGCGCCGCGGCGAGGCCCTTCCCGGCGGCCCGGGCGGCCCGGGGGCCGTCGCCGCGCCGGACGGGTTCAACAAGATCAGTGCGCTGGACGGGTTCGCGCCAGGGTCCGGCTGAGCAGCACCAGCTGCAGGTGGCAGGACAGCCGCTCGGCCGGGTCGTCCAGGGCCAGCCCGGACACGTCGCGCGCGCGCCGCAACCGGTGGCGCAGCGTGTTCGGGTGCACGTGCAGCGCCTCGGCGGCGGCGCGCACGTCCCCCAGCGCGTCCAGGTAGGCGAGCAGCGAGCCGACCAGCTCGCCGCCCCGCCGGGCGTCCTGCTCGACCAGCGCGGCGATTCCCGGGTGGCGCAGCTCGGGCCGGGCGGCCAGCAGCTCGAACAGCTCCCCGAAGAGCACGTCGGCCCGCAGCTCGGAGATGGTCGCCACCAACGGAGCCGCGCCGGAGCCGCGGGCCAGGGCGTCCAGCACCCGGTCCGCCTCGTCCCGAGCCCCGGGCAGCCCGGCCAGCGAACCGACCGGTGAGCTGATCCCGGCCCGCCAGGGCAGCCCCACCCGGGAGCGGACCACGTCCACCACGTCACGCACCCAGGCCAGCAGCACCGGGTCGATGCGGTCCGCCCGCACCCCGGAGAGCATCGCGTACACCCGGCCCTGCACCGCCCCGACCAGCGCGGCCCGGTGGTAGGCGGTGGCGTACATGGACACCACCGCGCCGGCCTGCTCGCTGTGCAGCTCGCGGGTGGGCAGGTCGGGCTCCGCCGGCCCGTCGAAGGCGACCACCAGCACCGGGGCCGCCGGGTCCAGTCCGAGCCGCCCGGCCACCAGGTCGGTGTTCGCCCGGCCGGTGAGCAGCTCGACCAGCTGCTCATCCGGGTGCTGCCGGGTCCCGGTGCGCCGGCGCAGGATCTCGGCGGCGGCCAACCGGGCGGCGCCGACCAGCGCATCCTCGGCCTTCGGCGCGAACGGTTCGGCCAGCCGTTGCACCCAGATCGTGCCCAGGTAGCGGGAACCGGCCCGGATGCCGATGGCCAGCCGGGGCCGGATCCCCAGCTCCGGGTGTGCCTCCACGTGCACCACCTGCTCGCCGGCCCGCAGCCGGGCCATCACGCCCCACTCGCGCAGCATCGACATGTACTTCTCCGGCCCCTGCCAGCCGAGGATGGACAGGCGGCGCAGCTCGTCCACGTCGTCCGAGCGGGAGTACGCCAGGACCCGGTTGGCGGTGTCCTCGATGCTCACGATCCCGCCGGTGACCAGTGCGGTGGACTCGGCGAGGGCGAACAGGTCCTCGCTCTGCTTATCCTGGGCCGGCCCGCTGAGCAGCTCGGTGGCCAGCTCGGCGCTCTCCAGGCGTTCCCGCAGCAGCGCGCCGAGCTGGTCCCAGCGGACCTGCGGGCGCACCGCGAGCAGGCCGACGCCGGCCTCGATCGCGGCCTGCGCCAGCTCCTCCACCGCGCCGGAAGGGCCGGGTTTGACGGCCACCGCGGCCGCCCCGCTGCGCGCCGCCGCGCGCAGGAACGGCAGCGCCTCGCGGCCGCGCACGCCGATCATCAGCACCAGCTCGCCGTGGTGGTCGCGGAACTCGTCGTCCGGGTCCAGGATGGCCAGCCCGGCCACCGTCGGATGCCCGGTCGCGGGCGCCACCGGCAGTTCGGCGAGGGTGCCCTCGATCCCGTCGAGCAGTTGGTCCAGTCGGGTAGACATTAAATGATCTTCGTCCGATCGGCCAATGGAAATACTGACACTGTAGCCGATCGGCTAAATCCGGGCGGGTGTGTCCGCGGTTACGGTTCCCGCAGTTTGACCGTCCCGGAGGTGTCAACCAGTGGATTCGATCGCGACGACCCCTGCTCCGCGCAATGAGCCGGTCCGCGACTATGCGCCGAACACGGCCGAGCGGGACAGCTTGACCGCCAAGCTGAACGAGCTGTCCGGCCAGCCGCACGACCTGACCCAGACCATCGACGGCGACCAGCGCCTCGGTGGCGGTGCCCGGGTCGACGTGGTGGCGCCGCACCGGCACGCCCACGTGCTCGGCACCTTCGGCACCGCCACCGCCGACGACGCCAAGCTGGCCGTGGACGCCGCGCTGCGCGCCGCCGTGCCGTGGCGGGAACTGCCCTTCGAGGCGCGCGCCTCCGTGCTGCTGCGCGCCGCCGACCTGCTCTCCGGCCCCTGGCGGGACACGCTGAACGCGGCCACCATGCTCGGCCAGGGCAAGACGGCGATCCAGGCGGAGATCGACTCGGCCTGCGAGCTGGCCGACTTCTGGCGGTTCAACGTGCACTTCGCCCGGCGCATCCTGGCCGAGCAGCCGCTGTCCTCCCCCGGCGTGTGGAACCGGATGGACCACCGGCCGCTGGAGGGCTTCGTCTACGCGATCACCCCCTTCAACTTCACCGCGATCGCCGGCAACCTGCCCACCGCGCCCGCGCTGATGGGCAACACGGTGATCTGGAAGCCCTCGCCCACCCAGACGCTCTCCGCCTGGTACACCATGCGCCTGCTCGAGGCCGCCGGTCTCCCGCCGGGCGTGATCAACATGGTTACCGGCGACGGCCGCGCGCTGTCCGAGGTGCTGCTGGCCGACGAGCACCTGGCCGGCATCCACTTCACCGGCTCCACCGGTACCTTCCAGCACCTGTGGGGCCAGGTCGGCGCCAACATCGCCAGCTACCGGGGCTACCCGAGGCTGGTCGGTGAGACCGGCGGCAAGGACTTCGTGCTGGCTCACCCGTCCGCCGAGGTCGACGTGCTGCGCACCGCACTGGTCCGGGGCGCCTACGAGTACTCCGGGCAGAAATGCTCGGCCGCCTCCCGCGCGTTCGTCCCCCGGTCGGTGTGGGCGCGGCTGCGTGACGACCTGGCCGACGAGGTGCGGTCGCTGCCCGTGGGTGACCCGGCCGACCTGGCCAACTTCACCGGCGCGGTGATCGACCGGCGGGCCTTCGACAAGCTCGACGCGGCCCAGCGCCGGGTGGCCGACGACCCGAGCTGCACCGTGCTGGCCGGCGGCACGGCCGACGCGAGCGAGGGCTACTTCGTGCAGCCGACCCTGGTGGAGGGCGCCGACCCGGAGCACGACATCTTCCGCACCGAGTACTTCGGCCCGTTCCTGGCCGTGCACGTCTACCCGGACGGGGAGTTCGACCGGATCCTGGACGTGGTGGACCGGGGCGCCGCCTACGGGCTCACCGGCGCGGTGATCGGCACCGACCGGGCCGCGCTGCAGAAGGCCAGCGAGGCACTGCGGTTCACCGCCGGCAACTTCTACCTGAACGACCGGCCCACCGGCGCGGTGGTCGGCCAGCAGCCGTTCGGCGGCGGCCGGGCGTCGGGCACCAACGACAAAGCCGGCTCGGTGTTCAACCTGCTGCGCTGGACCAGCCCCCGTTCCATCAAGGAGAACCTCAACCCGCCGGTGAGTATCCGGTACCCGCACCAGGGATGACCCAGATGTTGCGCACCACTTTCCTGGCCGCCGCCCGGTCGCGCCGGCTGCGCGGCGTCGCCGAACGCTCGGCGCTGGTACGGCCGTTGGTGGACCGGTTCGTCGCCGGCACCGACCTGGACCAGGCCATGTCCGCCGCCCGGGAGCTGGCCGTCGACCGCATGGTCTCGATGGACCACCTCGGTGAGGACACCTCGGACCGGGCCGAGGCCGACGAGGCCACGGGGTCCTACCTGGAGCTGCTCGGTCGGTTGGGCGAAGGGGGCCTCGCCGCCCGGGTGGAAGTCTCGATCAAGTTGTCCGCGCTCGGGGCCGCGCTGCCGGACGGCGGGGCGGCCATGGCCGCCGACAACGCCGCCAAGATCTGCGCCCAGGCGGCGGCGGTGGGTACCACGGTGACCGTGGACATGGAGGACCACACCACCACCGACGCCACCCTGGAGACCATCCGCGAGCTGCGGCGGAGCTGGCCGGAGACCGGCACTGTGCTGCAGGCCTACCTGCGGCGCACCGAGACGGACTGTGCCGAGCTGGCCGGACCGGGCTCACGGGTGCGGCTGTGCAAGGGCGCGTACGACGAGCCCTCCTCGGTCGCTTTCCGGGAACGCGACGAGGTGGACGAGTCCTACCGGCGGTGCCTGCGAGTACTGATGGCCGGCGAGGGCTACCCGATGGTCGCCACACATGATCCGGCACTGATCCGCTACGCGGACGAACTGGCCGCGGCGCGACCGGGCGGCACGACCGGGTTCGAGTTCCAGATGCTGTACGGGGTGCGCTCGGAGGCACAGCGCGCGCTGGCCGTCAGCGGTAGGCGCGTGCGGGTCTATCTGCCTTACGGATCCGCCTGGTACCCGTACTTCATGCGGAGGCTTGGCGAACGCCCGGCCAACATGATGTTCTTTTTCCGTTCGCTGGCCAGCCGCCACTGAGTTCGAGGGGTCCCATGACAACGTCGTCCACACCACAACAAACCGGATTGTTCCGACGGCTACCCATAGACCAGATCACCGAGGAACCGAGCGGCGGCCTCAAGCGCACGCTCGGCCTCTGGCAGCTCACCGCCATCGGCGTCGGCGGCATCATCGGTGCCGGCATCTTCGCGCTCGCCGGCTCGGTCGCCAACAACCCGGACCACCCGGCCGGGCCGGGTGTGCTGCTGTCCTTCCTGATCGCCGGCATCGCCAGCGCGGCGGCGGCGTTCTCCTACGCCGAGTTCGCCGGGCTGATCCCCCGGGCGGGCTCGGCGTACACCTACGGCTACGCCGTGCTGGGTGAGCCGATCGGATGGTTCATCGGCTGGGACCTGCTGCTCGAGTACACCGCGATCGTGTCCGTCGTGGCGATCGGCATATCCGGTTACTTCAACGAGCTGCTGCACCTGCTGAACATCCAGCTCCCGCTGTGGATGTCCGGCGCGCCGGGCACCGAGCCGGACGGCGTGGCGTCCGGCTCGTACAAGATCGACCTGTTCGCGGCGCTGCTCTGCCTGCTCATCGCCTACGTGCTCAACCGGGGCATGCGCAGCGCGGCGCGGTTCGAGACCAGCCTGGTGTACCTCAAGGTCGGCATCGTGCTGCTGGTCATCGTGGTCGGTGTGTTCCACATCAAGGCCGGCAACTACACCCCGTTCTTCCCGTCCGGACTGGCCGGGGCGTTCGCCGGGGCGGCGACCGTGTTCTTCGCGGTGTTCGGCTACGACGCGATGAGCACGGCGGCCGAGGAGTCCGAGGACTCGCAGAAGCACATGCCGAAGGCCATCATCTACTCGCTGGCCGTTTCGATGGTGCTCTACGTGCTGGCCTGCCTGGTACTGACCGGCATGGTGCACTACTCGGAGATCGACACCAAGGCCGCGTTCTCCAGCGCCTTCTCCTCGGTGGGCCTGAGCACGGTCGCCCTGATCATCGCGGTGGGGGCCATCCTGGGCATCCTCACCGTGATGTTCACCTTCCTGCTGGGCGCCTCCCGGGTGGGTTACTCGATGAGCCGCGACGGGCTGCTGCCGCCTTGGTTCGGCAAGAGCCACCCCACCAAGGGCGTGCCCAGCCGGATCACCTGGGTGCTGGGCATCGCCTCGGCGGTCATCGCCGGTCTGCTGGACATCAACGAGGCCGCCGAGCTGACCAACATCGGCATCCTGCTGGCCTTCATCGTGGTGTGCGTCGCCGTGATCGTACTGCGCTACCGCCAGCCGGACCTGCCGCGCAGCTTCCGCTGCCCGGGCATGCCTGTGGTGCCCATCATCGGCATCGCCTTCTCCGTCTGGCTGATCACCTTCCTGGACCCGGTGACCTGGCTGCGGTTCGCCGGCTGGTTCGTGCTCGGCCTGATCGTCTACGTGGCCTACAGCCGCCGGCACTCCCGGCTGGAGGTGGCCGCCCGGGCCGAGGCGGAGAGCACCCCGCCGTCGCGCGAAACGCCGTAGAAAAAGTTCCCTCCGGGGTGTCGAGAACTCCTTGGTGGGTTCGACGCATGGGTGTCGGACCCACCAAGGAGGACACCATGACCATCTCTCACCCAGTCATCGCCAGCCGTCCCGCTCGCAGGGCCGCCGCGGTGGTCGGCGCGTCGGCCGTGAACGCCGTGCTGTGGGGCGCCGCCACCGCGTTCGGCGTCGACTTCGTGCTCTCCGACTCGACGGGCACGGCGGTGATCACGCTGCCGGTCGCGGTGATCGCCACCGCTGTGTTCGGGCTGCTCGGCTGGGGCACGCTGGCCCTGCTCGAGCGGTTCACCCGGCACGCCCGCGCGGTGTGGGTGGGGCTGGCCGTCGCGGTCGCCGCGCTGTCCATCGTGCCGATCTTCCTGGAGCAGGCCACGGCGGGCACCCAGATCGCGCTCACTGTGCTGCACCTGGCCGTACCGGCGGTCCTGATCCCCGGCTTCCGGTCGCCCTCCCCCGATGGGCGGAGATAGCGGCCTCGGTCACTACCTCGCCTGGAATGACCGGGCCCCCGGAGGCCGCCAAAGACCACACATCCCGCGTGGCCGGCCACCTCGCCGTCCCTCTCCGGGCCGCTCACCATATGACCACCCTAATCAGGATCGATGCCGAGTTCGGCCAGGCGGGCGCGGTAGCGGGCTACGTTGCGCTCCTTGACGCCCTCGTAGCCGCGCACCAGGTCGGCCGCCTCGGCGGCGGCCACGGCGGTCTCGTAGTTGGCCCCGGTCAGCCCGGCGGTCAACGAGTCGACCAGGGAAGCGTAGGAGTCCCGCAGCGAACGTTCCATGCGGCGGACCGCGGTCCGGCCGAACGGGTCGAACGGCGTGCCCCGCAGCCGCCTGCCGTGCGCCAACCCGCGCAGCACCGGCCGCAGCCACGGGCCGAACGCGATCTTGTGGTCCCGGCCCATGGCCCGCAGCAGGGGCGGGTGCAGGCGGTAGCGGCGCCTGGTGCCGCCGGGGACCTCGGCGGCCAGCCGGCGCTCGAAGGCCGGGTCGGTGAGCAGCCGTGCCACCTCGTACTCGTCCTTGTACGCGGCCAGCTTGTGCCAGCCCCGGGCCACCGCCTCGCTGTAGTCGGTGCGCTCCCCCACCGCCCGCTCGGCCCGCCATGCGGCGCGCACCGCGTCCAGGTAGCGGCGGGCCAGCGCCCGGTTCTGGTACTCGACCAGCGCGGCGGCGCGCGCCGTGGCCAGCCGGCGGGTCTCGCCGGCCAGCTCGCCCAGGTCCAGCCCGGTGGGCAGCTCGGCCGGCGCGGCGGGTGCCGCTCCCGGAGTACCGACCGCGGCGGCGAACGCGGCCGGGTCGGCCACCGCCACCCGGCCCCAGCGGAACGCCGCCGTGTTCGCCGCCACGGCCACCCCGTTCAGCTCGAGCGCCCACTCGATCGCGGCGTCCGAAAGGGGCAGCGAGCCGGTCTGGTAGGCGGCGCCGACCAGCAGGAACGTCGCCGGCATGGTGTCGCCGAAGAGCGCCTGGGCGGCCCCGGCGGCGTCCACCGGGACCAGCTCGCGGACCGTCCCGGCGATCCGGTCCAGCAGCGCGTCGCCGTCCGGGCCGGCCACCGAGGCGTCGCGCACCATCGAGCCGGTGGGCACCTTGCTGGTGGACACCACGGCGGTGGTGGCGCCCGGTGAGGCGTAGGCCAGGTTCTTGGCGTCCGCGCCGACCAGCGCGTCGAAGACCAGGTAGCAGTCCGCGTCACCCGGACCCAGGCGGTTGGCCGCCCCCAGGGCCGAACCGTCCGGCGCGACCCTCAGGTGCGAGACCACCGGGCCGGCCTTCTGGGACAGCCCGGTCTGGTCCAGCCCGTGCACGGCCAGCCCGTCGCGCACCGCGGCGGTGCCGAGCACCTGGTTCACCGTGACGATCCCGGTGCCGCCGATGCCGGCCAGGAACACGTTCACCGTGCCGGTCGACGACGAGGCCGGCGGCGCGGGCACCGACGGCGGCTCCGGCCGCGCACCCGCCACCCGGGCGGTCCCGCCGGCCGGCGCCTCCACCGTGACGAACGAGGGGCAGTCCCCGGTGAGGCAGGTGTAGTCGGTGTTGCACGAGGTCTGGTCGATCCGGGTCTTGCGGCCGAACTCGGTCTCCACCGGCTGCACGGAAAGGCAGTTGCTCTTCTCCCCGCAGTCCCCGCAGCCCTCGCACACCGCCTCGTTGATCACCACGCGGGTGGCCCGGACCGGGATCTGCCCGCGCTTGCGCAGTCGTCGGGACTCCGCCGCACAGCGCTGGTCGTAGATCAGCACGGTCACCCCCGGCACGGCGGCGAGCACGCGTTGCGCCTCGTCCAGGCGGTCCCGGTGCCACAGCCGCGCTCCGTCGGCCAGGGGGTCCAGGTCCTTGTAGCGCTCCGGTTCGTCCGCGCACACGATGATCCGGGCGACGCCCTCGGCGGCCAGCTTGCGGGTCAGCGCCGGCACCTCGAGGCCGCCCTCGGCGTCCTGCCCGCCGGTCATCGCCACCGCGCGGTTGTAGAGCAGCTTGTAGGTGATGGACACGCCGGCGGCCACGCAGGCCTGCACGGCCAGCTGGCCGGAGTGGGCGAAGGTGCCGTCCCCGATGTTCTGGAACATGTGCGCCGGGGTGCCGTCGTCGCTGGAGAGCAGGGCGGCCTGGCCTATCCACTGCGCTCCCTCTCCGCCCATCTGGGTGAGCGAGGACACGGCCGTACCCGGCCGGCCGATCATCGCCACCATGGCGTGGCAGCCGATCCCGCCACCGGCCACCGCGCCGTCCGGCAGCACCGTGGACCGGTTGTGCGGGCAGCCCGAGCAGAAGTAGGGGGTGCGGGCCACCGGCAGCAGCTCCAGCGTCGGCCGGGCCGGCACCGGCGGGGCCAGCCGCGCCGCCACCTCGGGCCGGGCGCGCAGCACCCGGCGCAGCGGGCCGGCCAGTGCGCCGGCGGTGACCTCGCCGAACACCGGCACCAGGGGCGCGCCGGCGGCGTCCGAGGAACCGATCACCTCGGGGGCGTCGGGCAGCCGGTACAGCGCGTCGCGCACCGCCGACTCGACGAACTCGGTCTTCTCCTCCACCACCAGAACGGTGTCCAGCCCGGTGCCGAACCGGCGCAGCAGGTCCCGCTCCAGCGGGTGGATGGCGCCCAGCCGCAGCAGCCGCACCCCGGCTCGGCGCAGCGCCTCGTCATCGGCCAGACCGAGGTCGGCCAGCGCCTGCCGGACGTCCCCGAACGCCTTCCCACCGGCCACGATGCCCAGCCAGGCGTCCCGGGTGTCCAGCTCGATGGCGTTGATCGGGTTGGCCGCGAGGAACGCGCGCAGCATGGCCGTGCGCGGGCCGTAGAGCTGCTCCTCGGCGGCCACCGAGGCGGGCGGGATGAGCATCGGCGTCTGCCGGTAGGCCCAGGGCCGGCCCTCCCACTCCAGCTCGGGCACGGTGATCTCCGGCGTGCCGGCCGCGCCGTCGACGGTCCACACGCCGTCCGCCACGTCGGCGACGATCTTCATGCCGACCCAGATGCCGGACGCGCGGGACAGCGCCACGCCATACCGGCCCAGCCGGACGATCTCCTCGGCGCTGCCCGGGAACAACACCGGCAGCCCGTAGCCGGCCAGCGTCCGCTCGCTCATGCAGGGGATGGTCGAGGACTTGCAGGCCGGGTCGTCCCCGGCCAGCACCAGCACCCCGCCCCGGGGGTCGGCGCCGCAGATGTTGGCGTGCCGGATCGGGTCACCGGCCCGGTCCACCCCGGGCGCCTTGCCGTACCAGACGCCGACCGCGCCGTCGACCCGGCGCCGGCGACCCGGCACCTCCACCTGGCTGCCCCAGATCGCGGTCGCGGCCAGCTCCTCGTTGATCGCCGGCACCAGCTTCAGGCCGGCCGCCTCGGCCAGCTCCGGGGCACCGGCCAGCGTCTTGTCCAGCGTGCCCAACGGGCTGCCCTGGTAGCCGGAGACGAAGGACATGGTGCGCGAGCCGGCGGCGGCGTCGGCCGCGTGCTGCTCCACCAGCAGCCGAGCGATCGCCTGCACCCCGGTCATCGGCACCGGGCCCGCGCCGGCGCGGTAGCGCTGGGCCAGGGAGAACTCCACCGGACGGGTCACGTCGGATTGCAGAGTCATCGACTCACCCCCGTGCCCACTCTGCCCTACCCCCGGTTCACCGGGCGACACGGATGCTTGACGCGCTGGTCCGGCCGGCCTAGCGTCCCGTGCGGTGCGAGTGGTCGGGGTTCCATTCAGCAGAACACGGCGGGCGGCGGCGGACCATGCCTGATGCAACGCTGTCGACCGTGCACAACGCCGCACAGCTCCTCAAGGAGTTCACCCGCGACGCCGAGCTGGGCGTCTCCGAGCTGGCCCGCCGGCTGGGCCTGGGCAAGAGCAAGGTGCACCGGCTGCTGACCACGCTGCGCAGCGACGGCCTGGTCGAGCAGGACCCGCGCAGCGGGCGTTACCGGCTCGGCCTGGTGCTGCTCGAGCTGGGCGACGCGGCCCGGGTGCGCACCGAGCTGCACGCCGCGGCGGCCCCGGTGCTGGTGCGGCTGCGCGAGCAGACCGGCGAAGCGGTGGAGATCGCCGTGCCGGACGGGGACGACATCGTCTTCGTGGAGCGGCTGGAGGCGGCGCACACGCTGCGCATCGGGCCGCCGCTCGAGGCGGGCCGGCGCTGGCCGCTCTACTGCACCGCCGCCGGCAAGGTCCTGCTCGCGCACCGCCCGGAGCAGGCCCGCGAGGAGTACCTGACCGGGACCACACTGACCCCGCTGACCAGGCAGACCGTGGTGAACCCGGACCGGCTGCGGGACGAGATCACCGCCACCGCGGCCCGCGGCTGGGCGGAGGCGGTGAACGAGCTGGAGGCCGGCATCTCCGCACTGGCCGCGCCTATCCGGGGCGCCACGGCGGCCGTGGTGGCGGCGGTCGGCGTGCGGGCACCGACGATCCGGTACCGCGGAGCGTCCCGCCGCCGGCTGGCCATGGCCGTGGTGCAGGCCGGCGAAGCGATCTCCCGGCGGCTCGGCTGGGCCCATCGGAACCATGGAGCGTAAGGGAGCGAACAGGAAATGCCCGTGACGGACGCACCGGCGAAGGCGCGCGCGCTGTACGAGGCGCGGCGCACCCGCGTGCCGATCCCCCCGTTCACCGACGAGGACCCGACCCTCGGCATGGCCGACGGGTACGCGATCCAGCGGGAGCTGGTGCCCCTGCTGCTGGCGGACGGCGACCGGATCGCCGGCTACAAGGTGGGCGCCACGTCCAAGCCGGCCCAGCGGCTGTTCGGGCTGGACTCCCCCGACTACGGCCCGGTGTTCGGGTCCACCGTCTACGGCAGTGGCGACGCCGTACCGCTCGACCGGTTCATCCAGCCCAAGATCGAGGCGGAGATCGCGTTCGTGATACGGGACCGCCTGGCCGGCCCCGGGGTGACCGCGGCGGACGCCCGCCGGGCCGTGGCCGGCGCGGTGGCCGCGGTGGAGATCGTGGACTCCCGGATCGAGGACTGGCGGATCAAGCTGGCCGACACGGTCGCCGACCTGGCTTCCAACGGCGCGGTCGCGTTCTCCGGCCAGCTGGTCCCGGTGGACGGCCTGGACGTGCGGCTCATCGGGGTGGCCCTGAGCCGCAACGGCGAGCTGGTGGACACCGGGGCCGGCGCCGCCGCCCTGGGTGACCCGATCGCCGTGGTCGCCTGGCTGGCCAACGTGCTGGCCGAGAACGGCGTGGCCCTGGAACCGGGACACCTGGTGATGACCGGCTCGCTGCACGCGCCGGTGCCGATGGCGGCCGGCGACGTGTTCCGGGCCGAGTTCGACCGGCTGGGACCGGTCACCGTGCGGGTCGTGGAGGGCGCCTGATGGCCATCGACATCACCGAGCTGGCGGCCCGGCTGCGCAAGGCCGAGGCCGACCGGGTGGCCATCGAGCCGCTCACCGACGAGCTGCCCGACCTGGGCGTGGGCACCGGTTACCTGGTGCAGCGGGAGCTGCGCGAGGAGGCCGGCCCGCTGGCCGGCTGGAAGCTGGGGCTGACCTCGCGGGCCAAGCAGACGCAGGTCGGGGTGCGGGAGCCGATCTACGGCTTCCTGGCCGCCGAGCGCGCGCTGGACCTGGGCGCGACGCTGGACACCGGTGCGCTGATCCAGCCCAGGGCCGAGCCGGAGATCGCCTTCACCCTGGGCCGGGACCTGACCGGCCCGCACGTGACCGCGACCGACGTGCTGGCCGCGACGGCGAGCCTGGCGGTGGCCCTGGAGATCATCGACTCGCGGTACCGGGACTACCGGTTCACCCCGGCCGACGTGGTCGCCGACAACACCTCGGCCGCGCGCTACCTGATCGGCCCGCCGGTGTCCGCCGGCGTGGACCCTCGCCTGGCCGGCGTCGTGCTGGAGCACAACGGCGAGGTGGTGGCCACCGCGTGCGGCGCCGCCGCGCTGGGCCATCCGGCCGCCGCCGTGGCCTGGCTGGTCCGCGCGCTGGCCGTCGAGGGCGACGGGCTGCGCGCCGGCGAGGTGGTGCTCTCCGGTGGGCTCACCGCCGCCGTCCCGGTCGTCCCCGGTGACGTGGTGGTGGCCAGCGTGGACCGGCTGGGCTCGATCGAGCTGGGCTGCCGTTAGCGGTATCTCCCGCGGGCGCCCAACTGGGCGCCCGCTCAGCTCACGAGCGCGTGCCGCGCTCGTGTGACCTGGGACACGTGACCGACTCCACCGGCAAACGATTCGCTTTACCGGGGCCGCCGCGCGCAGTCTGGAGTGGTGAGCAAGCGAGGGGTGGTTTCAGTTTCCCTGCCGGCTTCCGGTGACTTCCGCCAGCTCCGCGCGCGGACCAAGCTGGCGGTCGGCATACCGCTGGCGTTGGTGCGCAACCCGGTGCTGGCCTGCGTGGGTGCCAGCGATCTCGCCTTCAACACGGTCAGCCACGCGGTGACCGGCAGCGCCCCGGGCCCCACCATGGCCCGGAGCGGTACCTCATACGCCGAAATGACCAGCCACGGCGAGGCGGCGCTGGCCCGGGTGCGGTCCAACCCGGATGTGGCCAAGGCGATGCGCGGCCTGGAAGACGCCACCGACGAGTTCAACCGTCGTTTCGAGTACATCGTGGACGAGCTGAACGACCTCAGCGAAGAGGCGCTGGGCCGGTTCAGCCTGCGCCGCGAGGCGGCCCGCAACCGCGCGGCCGAGCTTTCCCGGCGGGTGGCGGAACGCCTGCGCGGTTAGGCGCATGCCGGCTCAGATCGTGAGGACGATCTTTCCGGTGGTCCGCCCGGCCTCGGCCTGGCGGTGCGCGGCGCTCGCTTCGGCGAGCGGGTAGCCGCGCTCCACCACCGGGCGCAGCTCACCGGCCTCGACCAGCGCGGCGAGCTGTTCCAGGGCGTGCCCGTCCGGCTCCACCAGCATCGGCACCGCGCGGACCCCCCGGCTGGGGGCGGCCTCGATCGCCGCCGTCGCGGTCCGCGCCTGCACGCACACCAGCAGGCCCCCGGGGCGCAGCACGTCCAGCGAGCGCAGGGCCACGTCCCCGCCGACGGTGTCCAGCACCACGTCCACCGGCTCCACCACCTGCTCGAACCGGGTGCCCTGGTAGTTCACCACCTCGTCCAGCCCCAGCTCGCCGAGGAAGCGGTGCTTGGCCGAGCTGGCGGTGCCCACCACGTACGCCCCCCGGCTCTTGGCGATCTGCACGGCCAGGTGGCCCACTCCCCCGGCGGCGGCGTGCACCAGCACCCGCTGGCCGCGCTGCACGTCGGCGATGTCCACCAACGACTGCCAGGCGGTCAGCCCGGCCAGCGGCAGTGCGGCGGCTTCCATCGCGCCCAGCCGAGCGGGACGGGCGGCGAAGTGCCGGGACGGCGCGGTCACGTACTCCGCGTAGGCGCCCGCCCGCCTCGGGAACCACGGCATGCCGAACACCGGGTCACCGACCGCGAACCGGGTCACCCCGGGCCCGATCTTGTCCACCACCCCGGACACGTCCCAGCCCAGCACCATCGGCGGGTCACCCATCACGTGGGCCATGCCGTCCCCGGCCCGGGTCTTCCAGTCCACCGGGTTCACCCCGGCGGCCTCCACCCGCACCCGGACCTCGGTGGGCAACGGCTCCGGCACCGGACGCTGGGACATGGCCAGCGCGTCCGCGTCCCCGAAGCGGTCCAACACGACCGCGCGCATGAACTCCATGCGGAGATGTCTATCGGATCTCCTCCGGATGATCCTGACCGGGAGCTCCGCCGGCCCGGGCGAGCTCGCCATTGATCATCCAGGAGAACCGGTACCTCCCGTCCGGCATCCGCCGGTACACGGGCTCCCCGTCCACGCAGTCGCGCAGATGCCGCCGGCACCGGCCGGTCAGCACCACCAACCAGACCAGGCAACCCAGCACACCACCGGCAAGCAGCAGATCCGTCACGCCAGCATCCTGACACACGCTGGCGGGCAAGAATTCACAATTGCAAACAATTGCTTGACCTGTTGTAACGCCATCCTCCACGCTGTACCCACCGGGCAGCTAAGGAGGATGCCGTGAGGCTGGAGTTCTTAGGCAAGGAGTCACGCGTCGGCGAGAGTCCAACGCTCTACGCGACCGATCGCGGAACATACGTGATACAAGGCTGGAAGGTCACCGATCCGGCCGCACGCGCCACTATGGCCCTGCCCGACCACGAGGACGCGGTCGAAATCCCCGCCGGGTTGGTGCGCTTCTTCCCAGAAGAGCATCGCCGATGACCGCGCTCACCCCTGAAGAGTTCATGGAGCTGTTTCGCCAGGTCAAGCACGCGGCCCGCAGGCTGGAGAACCGCGGGCGTTACGACGTGGCCTACGAGACACCGGAGCGAGAGGCATTCCTGGCCGGCGAGCGGTCACCCGAACGCCCGGAGCGTTTTGACGACTGGGACCTGAACCTGCGGGAACGAACCGCCGCGGGTGCACGGTTCGAGCGCGTTCGGGTCATGGAGGATCCGCTCACGCCCTACAACCGGTTCATGATCTGGAGCAACGCGCAGAACTCCCGCAACGGCGAGGACATCCGCTATCTGGACCGCAATCGCGCCAACGAGCTCAACCTCCCGGACCACGACTTCTGGGTGTTCGACTCGACCCAACTCGTGCTCATGCGGTTCACCAAGGACGACCGTTCGCTGGGCCACGACCTGATAACCGATCCCGGACTCATCGCCAGACACGAGGCGTGGATCGACCTGGCCATGGCACATGCGACACCGTGGAGGGACTACGTTGCGGAAGACCACACCCGCGCCGAGCCACCCATCCGGCTACACCCGGAGGTGACCACTGGAGGGCCGTGACCAGCGAACAAGATGGGAGGGCCGGTTTCGGCAACCGGCTGCGCCGGCTGCGTGAGGACTCCGAGTTATCGGGTAAGGAGCTAGCCGAGCGCCTCGGCTGGCCAGCTTCGAAGGTCTCCCGCCTGGAGAACGGTAAACAGACCGCATCGGCGCAGGACGTGCGCGCCTGGGCCGACGCGGTTCATGCCGCGCCCGAGGTACAGGCGGCGCTCATCGAGGACCTCCGCAGCCTTCGCGTTGAGTACGCGACCTGGAGGCGACAACTGCGTGCCGGTTTCGCCCCCCGGCAACGCGCGGGCGTGGTTCTGTCCCATGCGACCGCCCGGTCTCGCATGCTCACCACGATGATCATTCCGGGCTTGTTGCAGACCGGCGAATACGCCCGCCACGTGTTTGCCGGCCTTGCCGACTTCTACGATCACCCCTCGGATGTCGACGAAGCCGTCCGCACCAGGCTGCGCCGCCAGGAAGTGCTCTACCTGGCCGAAAAGCACTTCCGGTTCCTGATGACGGAAGGCGCGCTCCGCGCTCGTCTATGCCCGCCGGCCGTACTCCGCGCCCAGCTGGATCGGCTGCTGATGCTTTCCGGACTGCTGAACGTCGAACTGGCGGTGCTGCCCTCCGACGCCCCGCTACCGACGGTCGCCATGCACGACTATTCGATCTACGACGATTCGCTCGTGCTGGTCGAGACAGTGGACGCCGAGCTGGCGATCCGGGACCGCGAGGACATCGCACTGTACGAGCGGCTGTTCGAGGCGTTCTGGGAAGCCGCGCTGCGTGGTCCGGACGCGTTCGAGTTCATCGCCGCGCTCGCACGGGAGCTCGGCCGGCCGGATTAACCCAGCTGCCCGTCGACCACCCCGGGTGGCGTGCGCCGCCAGCGCAGATAGCGTTCGGTCTCGGTGAGGAAGGTGCCGGCCAACCACATGCCGACCACCGCGTCGTCGGTGAGGCCGAGCACGTTGAGCAGCAGCTCCGGCACCACGTCCACCGGCGAGACCACATAGACCAGCGCGATCACGATCATCGCCAGCTTGCCCCGGCCGATGCCCGGGTAACGGCCGGCCAGCGCGTCGCCGGTGAGCCGGGGCAGCGCCCGGGCCCGCTCGCCGAGGTCGGGCGCCCCGGGTTCACGGTGGCCGCGCAGGGCGCGCCACAGCGCACGGAAGGCGGAGATCCGCCTCGGGTTCAGCATCGCCGGCATATGTGGTTCAACGCCCCGGGGCCGCACGGGGTTCCGGAATATCCTTGCCATCCGATCGGTTACGACATATCGTTACTACATCAGCGACACTCGCTGGCATGACGTGAACTATCCAAGAGGAGTCATCATGACAAGCATCAACCCCGCCTGGGACCCCCGTTGGAGCATGCTCCGCGGCGCGCTGCGCCGGCACGGCCACCAGGCATTCGCGCATCACCGGCCCGGCGACGGAGAACCCGGCGACGACTTCGGACGGGGCCGCCGAGGCCACTTCCGGGGGCACCGGAGCCGCCGAGGCCAGGGCGGGCCCGACTTCGGCCCCGGCATGGGACCCGGCTTCGGCCCGGGTCCCGGATGGGGCCCCGGGTTCGGTCCGCCGGGCGGCGGCTTCCCGGGCGGCCCGAGGGGCCGGCGCGGCCGGCGCCCCCGGGGCGACATCCGGCTGGCCGTGCTCACCCTGCTCTCCGAGCAGCCCCGGCACGGCTACGAGATCATCCAGGAGATCGGCGAGCGCACCAGTGGCGCCTGGCGGCCCAGCCCGGGCTCGGTCTACCCCACGCTGCAACAGCTGGAGGACGAGGGCCTGGTGCGCACCGAAGAGTCCGAGGGCCGGCGCACCGTCGCGCTGACCGATGAGGGCACCCGGTACGTCGAGGAGCACCGCGCCGAACTGGACAAGGTGTGGAACGTCGCGGCGGGTGACGAGGTGAGCGAGAGCGTGGCGAACCTGCGCACCCAGTACGGCCAGCTGCACGCGGCCGTGCAGCAGATCGGGTCCGCCGGCACCGACGCGCAGCGGGACACCGCGTCCGCCGCGTTGGCCGAGGCCCGCAAGACGATCTACCGACTGCTCGCCGAGGACTGAGCCTCGAGAGCCGAGTGCCGCGCCGCCGGGTCCGAGGGGAACCGGCGGCGCGGCCGTTTCGGCGCGGCCGACTCAGCGCGGGAAGCAGCGGGCGAAGGCGGTCAGCAGGCGCGGCGGGCCGGCCAGCCGGATCCGCCGGGACAGCAGCGGCCACACGATGGACCGCTCACCGGCCACGAACTCGAACCATGTGCGGGTGTCCGCCCGGACCCGGATGTCCGGGTCGCCGTGGAGGCCCTTGGTGATAGTCAGCTCTCCGCCGGAGATGACGATGGTGAGCTCGCGCTCCTCGGCACCGGTGAAGGTGAAGTGGTAGGTGGCGTCCAGCCCCCGCGCCTTGGCCACCTCGCGCTGGAACAACAGCGGCAGGCCGGCGATGAACCCGTCCACCGTGCGCGCCCGCAGCCCACTGCCCACCCGCTTGACCCGCTTGTGCGGGAAGCGCTTCACCACGTGCGCCTCGGCGTCCGACTCGGCGAGCACGTAGACCGTCTCCACCTTGTTCTGCAGCGGCTTGACCACCTCGGCGAGGTGGGTCTTGCGACTGTCCAGGTACGGCCCGAGCACGTCCTCGCCGGCCGGGCAGACCGAGACGCAGTAGGCGGCCTTGTAGTTCGGCCCGAATCCCAGGCTCTGCCACATGGACGCGCTCTCCGGCTCGCTGACCCGGCGCCGGTAGTCCTTGGCGTCCCGGGACTCCACGATCTGCTCCACCCAGTTCTCGAACCCGCCGAGGAACTCCCGGTAGTTGTGCGTGTAGCAGGCGGAGAAGTCGAACCGGCCGTCCGGATTGATCGCCCCGGTCGGACAGGCCGCCACGCACAGCTTGCACTCCAGGCACGGGTTGTAGTCGATCGGCCGGTCGTAGGCACTGACGGGGGTGTCGACGACCACCGTGCCGAGCAGGATGAAGTTGCCGAACTTCGGGTGGATCACGTTGCGGTGGATGCCGATGTGACCCAGTCCGGCCTCCACCGCGATGGGCTTGTGCGCCACCGTCCAGATCCGCTCGCTGGGGAACCGGTCCATCTCCATCGGGAAGCCGACCGCCCCGTTGAACGCCCGCACCCCCAGCTGCTGCAACTCGTAGACGATCCGGCGGCTCACCTCGTTGGTGTCGTGGTTGGTGAGGTGGAACTCCAGGTTGCTGGCCGACCGGGACGGGCTGCGCACGTTCTCCTGGTTCATCGTGCACACGAAGCTGATCAGCGCCCGGGCACCGGTGAACGACCGGGCGATCTCCTCCCGCTCCCCGGCCAGCTCCGCCCGCTCGATCTCCACGAACCCGACGTCCTGCGCGCCGGCCCTCCGGCACAGCTCGCGCAGCCACTCGGCGTCCAGGACCTCGGGCGGCGGCTGCGTCTCGCCCTCGGCGGTGCGCCGGCGGACCTCGATCACGTTCGGGTGCGAGTCGATCTTTGCCACTGGTCTCGCCGCCGTTCCGTCGGATTGAGTAGCGTGATGCAACGCACCGTAGAGCATTTCAGTCCTATGAAGCAACCCACTCTGCTAGGCTCGGCGGGGACGCGAGGAGGCCGGGTGCTCGGACGGACCTACGACGGCGAGGTGTGCTCGCTGGCCCGCGCGCTGGAGATCATCGGCGAGCGGTGGACGCTACTGATCGTGCGCGACGCGCTGCTCGGCCTGCACCGCTTCGACGAGTTCTCCGCCAGCCTCGGCCTGGCCCGCAACGTGCTCACCGACCGGTTGACCAAACTGGTCGAGGCCGGCGTGCTCGAGCGGGTCCGCTACCAGCAGCGCCCGGACCGTTTCGAGTACCGGCTGACCCCGATGGGCCAGGGCCTGGCCGTCCCCGTGCTCGCGCTGATGCAATGGGGCGACGCCCACCTGGCCGGCCCCGCCGGCCCACCGAGGCTAGCCCGGCACACCAGTTGCGGCGGCGGCGCAATCCGCGCCGGCCTGACCTGTACCGACTGCGCCGAACCCGTACAGGGCGGGGTCGAACTCATGGCCGGCCCCGGCGCTTCGACCTGACGCACGTTCCGAGATCCACATCAACCTCATCGCCCTTTGCCGACCTCGGGAGGTGCGTGAGGTTGATGTGGATCTTCGTTTGGGCGGGGTGCCGGTTTAAAGATCGGCTTGGACGGCGCGCCTGGGTGGTCTTCCGCCGCCCGGGTGCGGCCCGTTGCGTCGGACTCGGGGTACGGCCCGTTGCGTCGGACACGGGTGCGGCCCGTTGCGCTGGACTCGGGTGCAGGGTGTTTGCATACGGCTGTGACTACACATGGTGACGACCGCCGAGCGGCGGCATGATCGCCGTTGGTGGCGATTTAGCGTCGAATATCGCGGCTGAACCGCCAGAGACGACGATCACCCTACCGTTCTCACCAGGGTGGAGCGACCGCGGTCAGTCAAACGACCCACAACCGGCAACACTCCGTGACCGAACCCCGGTATCCGACGCAACGGGGCCGCACCCGAGCGGCGGAAGACCACCCAGCCGCGCCGTCCAAGCCGATCTTTAAACCGGCACCCCGCCCGAACGAAGATCGGCAGCGGGTCAGGCGGTGATTGTCGCGGGGCCGGGGGTGAAGTCGGGGTCGACCTGGTCGGTGAGGTCGATGCCCAGCGAGCGGTTCGCCCAGGCGGCGGCGTTGCGCAGGTGGAATTCCACGGTGCCCCGGTGGTACGCGGCCCAGTCGCGCTCGGCCCCGTCCAGCGCGGCCAGGATGGTGTCCAGCGCGGCGCGGTTCTCCGGCTCCAGGGTGGCCATCGGGCCGGGCTCGCCGCGCTCCGCCGCGCGCACCCAGGCCGACTGGCCGAGGGTGGCCAGTAGCGCCGGCCCGACCTGCTCGCGCAGGTAGGCCACGTCCTCCGGGCTGGTCACCTTGTTGCCCAGCACCCGCAGCGGGACGGCGTGCCCGTCCGCGTTGGCCTGGTACTGCCGGTACACCCCGACGCCCCGCCGGGTCGGCTCGCTGACCAGGACGGTGAGGTCGAAGCGGGTGAACAGGCCGGAGGCGAACGCGTCCGCGCCGGCGGTCATGTCCACGACCACGTACTCGCCGGGGCCGTCGAGCAGGTGGTTCAGGTAGAGCTCCACCGCGCCGGTCTTGGAGTGGTAGCAGGAAACCCCGATGTCCTCGGTGTCGAACTCCCCGGTGACCATCATCCGCGCACCGGCCGGGCCGGGCAGCGGGACCGCGTAGCGGCGCAGCACCTCGTCGTCCTCGGTCAGCCGCACCATCCGGGAGCCGCGCCCCGGCGGAGTGGTCTTGATCATCACGTCGGCCGAGGGGATCCGGGGGTTGTCCCCGCGCAGGTGGTTCTTCAGCCAGAGCAGGTCCGCACCCAGCGGCGGGGCGGTGTCCGCCCCTTCGTCCAGGCCGAGCGCCTGACCCAGATGCTGGTTGATGTCCGCATCGATGGCCAGCACCGGACGACCCGATTCGGCCAGATAGCGGGTGAACAGGGCGGCGAGGGTGGTCTTGCCGCTGCCTCCCTTGCCCACGAATGCGATGCGCACGCCGTTTCTACCCTTCTCCGGTCAGCTCTTTGGATTCTGACGGAGATGATAGTCATTGTCACTATCGGGTGATCAGCCCGCCGTCCCGGATGAACGCGCGAGCGCCCGGCGGCGGGTGATCACCTCGCGCAGCGACGGCACCACCACGCCCTCCCTGGCCATCCGGCGCCGGGTCAGCCGGCGCGAGCGCAGCACGCCGACCAGGGCGATCGCCCAGACCGCGTACTGCACGCACCACGCCGCGCGGAAGGCCTCCGGGGTGTACCCGTCCGGGCCGCCGACCGCGCCGAGCACCAGGCCGACGGCCAGCACCACCACCAACGAGGCGCTGAACCCGCCCACGTTCACGATGCCCACCGCCGTACCCTGCCGGCCGCCCGGGTTGAAGGTGCGGGCGAAGTCGAAGCCGACGATGGAACCGGGACCACCCGCGGCGAGCACCAGCACCAACACCACCAGCAACCAGCGCGGGGCCGGCTGCGGCGCGAGCAACACCGCCGTCCACGCGGCGGCGGTCGCCGCGATGATCGCCAGCACCATCCAGGAACGGCGCAGCGGGTGCCGGGCGGTCAGCTCGCCGATCACCGGGCCGACCACGATGCCGGCCACCACGAACACGGTGAGCAGCACGCTGGCCTCCACCGGCCGCAGGCCCTGCCCGGCCACCAGGAACGGCATGCCCCAGAGCAGCGCGAACACCGTCCCGGAGAACTGGGTGCCCATGTGCGACCAGAAGCCCAGCCGGGTGCCCGGGGTCAGCCAGGCCTCCCGCAGCCCTCGCACCACCTCGCCCAGGGTGGGCGCGGCCGCCGTGTCCACCACTCCGCGCGGCCGGTCCCGCACCACCACCCAGGCCAGCACCAGCGCCAGCGTGCCCAGCCCGGCGGCCGAGCCGAAAGCGGCGGTCCAGCCGGCCCCGTGCAGCAGGGCGACCAGCGGGATCGCGCTCAGCACCTGGCCGAGCTGGCCGATCAGCGCGGTCAGCTGGGTCATCAACGGCGCGCGGCGCGGGCTGAACCAGGCGCCGACCACGCGCAGCACGCTGATGAAGGTCAGCGCGTCACCCGCGCCGACCAGCCCCCGGGCGAGCAGGGCCACCGGCAGGTCGGTGACCACGGCGAGCAGCAGCTGCCCGGTGGCCATGATCAGCCCGCCGGCCACGATCAGCCGGCGCGCGCCGTACCGGTCCAGCAGCAGCCCGACCGGGATCTGCAGGCTGGCGTACACCAGAAGCTGCAGCACCACGAACCCGGAGAGCGTCACCGGCGCCGCGTGGAACCGGGCGGTGGCGTCCAGGCCGGCCACCCCGAACGAAGAACGCTGCAGTACCGCCACCAGATAGGCGAAGACCCCGACCGACCAGACCAACCACACCGAACGCCGCGTATCCACGTCTTCCCATAGTGATGGAGCCAACGGACGCCAAGCACGGGAATGGGATGGATCTAACGCCGCGGTGCGTTGAGACTGGCAACGACGCAATTCCCCGAGGAGGTCCCGCGATGCTGGATCCCACCGAGCTGTACCAGGTCGAGGAGGACGCGCAGGCCGCGCTCACCCGACCGTCGGACGCCCCGATGGCCAGCGGTGACGAGCCGTTCGTGCTGCTTCACCACATGGGCGGCTACATCGACGCCGGGCACGCCAGCCGGCTGGCCGTCGACCACCTGCTCTCCGCTCTGCCGTCGACCATCGTGGCCACGTTCGACGCGGACCAGCTGATCGACTACCGGTCCCGCCGGCCCACCATGACCTTCGAGGGAAACCGCTGGGCGGACTACGAGGAGCCGATCCTCGCCCTGTATGCGCTGCGTGACCTGGCCGGCACCCCCTTCCTGCTGCTCACCGGCCCCGAACCGGACTTCCAGTGGGAGCGGTTCGCCGCCGCCGTCGGCGAGCTGGTCGAGTACTTCGGCGTCGACGTGACGGTCGGCATGAACGCCATCCCGATGGCCGTGCCGCACACCCGGCCGGCCGGGGTCACCGCGCACGCCACCCGTCCCGAGCTGATCGACCACCACGAGCAGTGGGAGTCCACCGCCGAGCTGCCGGGCAGCGCCGGCGCGCTGCTGGAGCTGCGCCTCGGGCAGACCGGGCAGGACGCGATGGGCCTGGCCGTGCACGTGCCGCACTACCTGGCGGAGACCGAGTACCCGCACGCCGCGCGCACGCTGCTGGACCACGTCAGCGTGAGCACCGGGCTGCTGCTGCCCACCGACGCCCTGACCGAGGCCGCCGAGGCGGTCGGCGCCGACATCCAGCGCAAGGTGGCCAGCTCGGAGCAGGCCACCCGGGTTGTGGAGGCGCTGGAGCAGCGCTACGACTCGGCCGGCGGCGGCATCGGCGAGCAGCGTCCCTCGCTGCTCGCCGAGGACCAGCCCCTGCCCACCGCCGACGAGCTGGGCGCCGAGGTCGAGCGGTTCCTCGCCGAGCACCAGGGCGGCCCGACCGAGTGACCGGACGCTAGGTAACCCACCGGCAACGCGAGCGGAAACTGTTCGCCGCGCGGGCGCTCTAACCTCGGCGGATGGCGGCGCCCCGGGGTTACCACGGAGCCGGCGGGCGGCTGGGCCCGGTGCCGGTGCGCGCCCCGGAGCTCCGGTTCCGGACGGTGCACGGATACCGCCGGGCGTTCCGGGTCGCCGGCTCGGGTTCCCCGCTGGTACTCATCCACGGCATCGGGGACAACTCCGTCACCTGGGAACCGGTGCTGGACGCGCTGGCCCGGCGCTATCTGGTGATCGCCCCGGACCTGCTGGGGCACGGGCTCTCGGACAAGCCGAGGGCCGACTACTCGGTGGCCGCCTACGCGAACGGGGTGCGGGACCTGCTCGGGGTGCTGGGCGTGCGCCGGGCCACCCTGGTCGGCCACTCGCTCGGCGGCGGCGTGGCCATGCAGTTCGCCTACCAGTTCCCGGAACGCACCGAGCGCCTGGTGCTGGTGGGCAGCGGGGGCGGCGGCCCGGAGGTCAGCCTGCTGCTGCGGGCGCTCACCCTGCCGGGCGCGGAGTGGGCACTGCGGCTGCCCCGGTTGCCCACCGCCCGCTGGCAGACCCGGATCGCCGTGTCCCTGCTGCGGGCGCTCGACACCCCGCTCGGCCAGGACGCGCCCGACCTGCTGCGGGTGGTGGACGCGCTGCCCGACGCGACCGCGCGGGCCGCCTTCATCCGCAGCCTGCGTTCGGTGGTGGACTGGCGCGGCCAGGTGATCACCATGCTGGACCGCTGCTACCTCACCCAGGGCATGCCGACGCTGCTGGTCTGGGGCTCGCGGGACGCGGTGGTGCCGGTGGAGCACGGCCGGAGGGCGCACAAGGCCATGCCGGGCAGCCGGCTGGAGATCTTCGAAGGGGCCGGGCACTTCCCGTTTCACACCGACCCGGCGCGGTTCGTCGCCACGCTGGAGCGGTTCCTCGAGGAAACCCGGCCGGCCACCTGGAACCTCGAACAGTGGCGCCAACTGCTCCGCTCCGGGACCACTCCGGCCGACCCGGACGCCGCCGCCGAGCGCAGCGCCACCTGAGTCAGCTCATCCGGCGCGGGCCGAGGTGACGGTCTGGTAGACGGCCTTCGCAATGATCACCAGTAGGGCGATCAGGGCCAGCCCGATCACGGCCTTGGCGACGTGCCCGAGGAGCACACAACTCAGCACCACCAGGGCCACCAGCCCGATCAACTTCCACATGCCACCAGTGAACCGGCAGGGCACCGGCGGCGGCATCGGGGAAGACCCGTATTCCGGCCCTGACCTCGCCACACCGGCGGCCACTGTCCCGTACGGGAGGGTGGCCGCCGGTGGGGAGCGGACGGCTGTGACGGGTCAGCTGCAGCCGGAGGTGGAGCCGCAGCCCTCGCAGACGTAGCAGGAACCGGCCGGCCGCATCTTGGTGCCGCAGGTCAGGCAGAGCGGCGCGTCGGCCACCTTGCCCTGGCGCAGCTCGATCAGCTCGGTCGAGCTGCCGGCGGCCAGCGGCGCCGAGGTGCTCTCCTCCGACTGGGCCTGCTCCTGGGCCGCCGGGGTGGCTTCCACCGTGCTGCGCAGGGCGTCCAGGTCGACCTCGGAGCCGTAGCTGTCGGCGACCTGCTCGGTGCGCTCGTCGGCGGAGAAGATGCCCAGCTGGGCGCGCTTCTCGTAGGGCAGGTAGTCCAGCGCCAGGCGGCGGAACAGGTAGTCCAGCACGCTGGTGGCGATCCGGATGTCCGGGTCGTCGGTCATGCCGGCCGGCTCGAAGCGCTGGTTGCAGAACTTCGAGACGTAGAACTCCAGCGGGATGCCGTACTGCAGGCCGACCGAGATGGACATGGAGAAGGCGTCCATCACGCCGGCCAGCGTGGAGCCCTGCTTGCCCAGCTTGATGAAGATCTCGCCGAGGCCGTCGTCCGGGTAGGAGCCGGCGTGCAGGTAGCCCTCGGCGCCGCCCACGGTGAACGACACGGTCTGGCTGGGCCGCTTCTTGGGCAGCCGCCGCCGCACCGGGCGGCTCTCCACCACGACCGTCTTCGGCTCCTCGGCCTCCGCCGCCTTGGGTTTGGCGTTGGAGAGCGGCTGGCCCACCTTGCAGTTGTCCCGGTAGATGGCCAGCGCCTTCAGGCCCAGCTTCCAGCCCTGCTGGTAGATCTCCTCGACGTCCTCCACGGTGGCCGACTCCGGCATGTTCACCGTCTTGGAGATCGCACCGCTGATGAACGGCTGCACGGCGGCCATCATCCGCACGTGGCCCATCGCCGGGATGGACCGCTCGCCCATCGCGCAGTCGAACACCTCGTAGTGCTCCGGCTTCAGGCTCGGCGCGTCCACCACGTGGCCCTGCTCGGCCACGTACTCCACGATCGCCTCGACCTGCTCGGTCGGGTAGCCCAGCGCGCCGAGCGCCCTCGGCACGGTCTGGTTGACGATCTGCATGGACCCGCCGCCGACCAGCTTCTTGAACTTGACCAGCGCCAGATCCGGCTCGATACCGGTGGTGTCGCAGTCCATCATCAGGCCGATGGTCCCGGTGGGCGCCAGCACGCTGGCCTGCGCGTTGCGCCAGCCGTTCTTCTCCCCGGTCTTGAGGCACTGCTGCCAGGCCTTGGTGGCCAGGCGGTGCACGCCGGTGTCCATCGGGTGCAGGGTGCGGATCGCGTCGTTGGCGGCGGCGTGCTTGCGCATCACCCGCTGGTGCGCCTCGGCGTTGCGCGCGTAGCCGTCGTAGCTGCCGACCACGCCGGCCAGCTCGGCCGACCGCCGGTAGGCGACACCGGTCATCAGGGAGCTGATCGCGGCGGCCAGTGCCCGGCCGCCCTCCGAGTCGTACGCCCGGCCGGTGGCCATCAGCAACGCACCCAGGTTGGCGTAGCCGATGCCCAGCTGGCGGAACGCGCGGGTGGTCTCGCCGATCGGCTCGGTCGGGAAGTCCGCGAAGCAGATCGAGATGTCCATCGCGGTGATCACCAGCTCGACCGACTTGGTGAACCGGACGGCGTCGAACTCGCCGTCCTCGCCGAGGAACTTGAGCAGGTTCAGCGACGCCAGGTTGCAGCTGGAGTTGTCCAGGTGCAGGTACTCGCTGCACGGGTTGGACGCGGTGATCCGGCCGGACTCCGGGCAGGTGTGCCAGTCGTTGATGGTGTCGTCGTACTGCACGCCGGGGTCCGCGCAGGCCCAGGCCGCCTCGGCGATGTCCCGGAACAGCCCGCGCGCGCTGACCTTCTCGATCACCTCACCGGTGAGGCGGGCGCGCAGCCCGAACTGGGCGTCGTCCTCCACCGCGCGCATGAACTCGTCGGAGACCCGCACGGAGTTGTTCGCGTTCTGGTACTGCACCGACGCGATGTCCGCGCCGCCCAGGTCCATGTCGAAGCCGCCGTCCCGGAGGACCCGGATCTTCTCCTCCTCGCGCAGCTTGGTCTGCACGAACTCGCCGATGTCCGGGTGGTCGACGTCCAGCACGACCATCTTGGCCGCGCGCCGGGTGGCCCCGCCGGACTTGATGGTGCCCGCGCTCGCGTCCGCACCGCGCATGAAGGAGACCGGCCCGGAGGCCGTGCCCCCCGAGGACAGCAGCTCCTTGGAGGAGCGGATGCGGGACAGGTTCAGCCCGGCGCCGGAGCCGCCCTTGAAGATCAGGCCCTCCTCGCGGTACCAGTTCAGGATCGACTCCATGGTGTCGTCCACGGAGAGGATGAAACAGGCGCTGACCTGCTGCGGGCTGGCGGTGCCGACGTTGAACCAGACCGGGGAGTTGAAGCTGAACACCTGGTGCAGCAGCATCCAGGTCAGCTCGTGCTCGAAGACCTGGGCGTCCTCGTCGGAGCCGAAGTAGCCGTGCTCGACGCCGGCCGCGACGTAGGTGGAGACCACCCGGTCGATCAGCTGGCGGAGGCTGCTCTCCCGCTGCGGGGAGCCGACGGCCCCTCGGAAGTACTTGCTGGTCACGATGTTCGTCGCGTTGACCGACCAGGACTCGGGGAACTCCACCCCGCGCTGCTCGAAGTTGATCGAGCCGTCCCGCCAGTTGGTCATCACCACGTCCCGGCGTTCCCACCGGACCTCGTCGTACGGATGCACGCCGGCGGTGGTGTGCACGCGCTCGATGCGCAGCGCGCCGCCCCGTTTGCGGGCCTTCCCCTCAGCGGTCGCCTTGTCCCCCCGCTGGCTCTGCTGGCCCTGGCGGCCCACAGCCTCGGTCATGCGTGTAGTCCCTCTCTGGCGGATCTCGCGGTACGGCTATTCGGTGTCGGACGGCTTGGATGCCCCGGGTGGCTGGCCCGCACCGGCGTCGCGCAGGTCGGCGATCTCCTTCTCGAAGTCGTCGATGCTGGAGAACGACCGGTACACACTGGCGAAGCGGAGATACGCGACCTCGTCGAGCTCACGCAGCGGGCCCAGAATCGCCAGCCCGACCTCGTGGCTCGGCACCTCGGCCGCTCCCCCCGCCCTGATGCTTTCCTCGACCCGGTGGGCCAGGTGCTGCAACGCGTCCTCGCCGACCGGCCTGCCCTGGCAGGCCCGGCGGACCCCGTTGACGACCTTGTCCCGGATGAACGGCTCGGTGACCCCACTGCGCTTCACCACGGCCAGCACCGCTTCCTCGACCGTGGTGAACCGGCGCCCGCACTCCGGGCACGAGCGACGGCGTCGAGTAGCCTTGCCGTCCTCGACGTCCCGCGAGTCAATGACCCGGGAGTCGGCGTGGTGACAGAACGGGCAACGCACCGGTGGACATCCTCCCCCACACGTCCGCGTTCGGCTGGTGGCCGAACCACATCCATGTAACCACAAGATGTAGGGGCTAGCAAAGCCGACAGACCCCATATGGCGTGGATCGTCGCGAACTCACCCGATGGGACTGAGCAACACCCGCCCGGCCTGTACGGACGGTGAGCCGAGGTCGTTCAATTCGACGATCCGCCGGACCACCGCACCCGTATCGGCGGACGGCGCGGCACGGCGAGCAACCTGTGACAGCGATTCGCCGGCCTGCACCTGGACCGAACCGACCCGGTCCGGGACCCGGGCGGCACTCACCGCGTCGGCCAGCAGGCCGAGCCCCACCACCAGCCCGGCGGCCATCAGCCCGGACAGCAGCAACACCACCCAGGACGGCCCCGGCACGGCCCGTGGCGCCTCCACCCGCGCCCGGGCCGGCCGCCGGGCGGCCACGGCCGAGGGCCGCGCGGGGCTCACCCGCCGTCCCGCCGGGTGGCGGCGCATCGCGGCCGCGCGCCGCCCGGCCGGGTGCCGGCGCACGGCGGCCGCGAGCCGGTCGCCCTCGGGCGACGCCGCCGGCACCGACGGTGCGGACGACACCGCCGACGGCGCCACCGGCCGGACCCGCCGACCCGGGCCGGACGGCAGGGGCCGGACGCTCTCCCGGCGGACCGGCACCGGCCGCACCGCTTCCCGACCGCGCCGGGCGGCCGGGGCCACCCGCTGCTCGGGCACCGCCGCCTGATCGACCGGCCGCTCGGGCCGCTCGTTCACCGCCGGCACCGTGCTCACGCTCCGGTTCATCACGCCTCCTCGACACCTCGTGGTAGAACGGACCTCGCACGACCGTTCGATCGAACGACCGTGCGACGATGTCTACCACCGGGCACCGACAAAACCGGAAAATTGGTCCCGCGTGTCGTCGAACATTTGTTTGGAGTTGTCGGACGGCCGGTCTACGGTGCCAGCAGAACGGACAGGCCGCGCCCTCCTCGCGAGGGCCGCGAAACACGGAAGGCAGGGAGGTTCGGCCGACATGACACGCGGATCGACCGAAGACGAGGTGACCACCGGGTCGCGGGCGGAAGTACGCTCGTTCCCCGATCCGCCGAGCGCCGACCCGGCGGGGCTGACCCCGAGGCAGCGCAAGGTGCTCGAGGTCATCCGGGACTGGGTGGAACGGTTCGGCTACCCGCCGAGCGTGCGGGAGATCGGCGACGCGGTCGGGCTGCAGTCCACCTCGTCGGTGCACCACCAGCTGCGCGCGCTGGAGCGGAAGGGCTTCCTGCGCCGCGACCCGAACCGCACCCGCGCGGTCGACGTGCGCGGCCCGGACGAGCTGGGCGCGATCGCCGCCCGGGGCGACGACGACCCGGGCGTCGCCGAGGAGCTGCGCGCGCACCGGCCTTCACCGGCGTTCATCCCGGTGGTCGGCCGGATCGCGGCCGGCGGGCCGATCCTGGCCGAGGAGGCCATCTCGGACGTCTTCCCGATGCCCCGGGAGATCGTCGGTGAAGGCACGTTGTTCCTGCTCACGGTGAGTGGTGACTCGATGATCGAGGCCGCGATCACCGACGGGGACTGGGTGGTGGTGCGCCAGCAGGCGGTCGCGGAGAACGGCGACATCGTGGCCGCGATGATCGACGGCGAGGCCACCGTGAAGACGTTCAAGCGCCGCGACGGGCACATCTGGCTGATGCCGGCCAACCCGGCCTACGACCCGATCCCCGGGGACGAGGCCACGGTGCTGGGCCGGGTGGTGGCGGTGTTGCGCCGGCTCTGAGGTCCGCGTCGTCCTGAGGTCAGCCGGCTCGCCGCCAGCTCAGCCAGCCGGCGGTGCCGAAGCCGAGCACGGCGACCACCGCGAGGGTCCGGCCCAGCCAGTTGGGCCTGTCCGAGGGGTCGGTGGGCGCCGCGTCGGGGGCCGGCTCCGCGTCCGGGTCCGTCCGCGCCAGGACCACGGCACCCGGCACCACCCGCAAACCGGCGGGTGCGCCGTCCCGGGCCTCGGTGCCCGAGAGCAGCGCCCCGGACCCGTCGAACGCGACCGCTTCCCCCTGCGGCTCGCCCGGCAGCGGCACCCGTACCGGCTCACGCCCCAACGCGGCCACCAGGTCGCCGTCCGGCGCGTGGAACAGCCACGCGTCGGTGTAGGTGCGCAGCGCGGCCACGGTACCGTCCGCGCTGGTCGCGCCCCCGGTCACGGTGCGCGCGCCGATGCCGCCGATCGGCCCGCCCCTGGTCGTCGAGGAAGGCAGGCTCACCTCGCCGACCCGTTCCATCGCCACCGGCGCGCCCCCGGTGAGCGCGCGCGCCGGGCGGTACACGCCGGCCGGGGCCACCGGCTCCTTGGTGATGATCAGTGGCCGGCCGTCCCGGGCGAGCAGCACCGCCTCGGCATCGTGCGGTCCGTCCGGGTAGCGGAGCCGGTGCACCACCGCCGGGCCGCGCCCACGCAGCGCGATCAACGCCACCGTGGAGCGCGAGCGTTGGTTGTCCCCGGTGTCGGCCAGCCAGAACGTCCCGTCCGGTGAGCGGGCCAGGTCCTCCACGTCGTACGGGTTCACCGGTGAGCTGAGCACGTTGCGCACCGCGCAGTCCGGCCCCAGCTCGTACACCCGGACCTGGGAGCCGCCGTCGGAGATCGCCCAACGCCGCTGCCCGCCGTCGGTGGCCAGCCCGGACAGCTCGGACAGCCGCTTGTCCGAGACGGTGCACTGGCGCTTCGGCTCGGCCGGGCCGCCGCCCTGTTCGGGTTCGGCGCCCGCCGGCAGCGCCATGAACAGCGCGGCCAGCACCACCGATCCACCGAGCGCGGCGCCCCGGGCCGTCGTCCGGTGCGCGCGGGTGAGCACCGCGCCCGTGGCTCAGCCCGCCGCGCCGCGCCGGCCGTCCCCGGCCACCGGGACATCCACGTCCCGGTCCGAGCCCCGGGGCTCCTCCTGGTTCTCATCCAGGTCCGCGTCCACCCGGTACTCGGCCAGCGACGCGGCCAGCTCCGGACCGACCCGGGCCCGCAGCCAGGTGCCGTCCGGCCGGTGCTCCTCGGCGAGCACCCCACCGTGCTCGTGCACCCGGGCGGCCAGTGCGCCCGCCGTGTAGGGCAGCAGCACTTCCAGCCGGTGGTCCGGGCGGGGCAGCCGGTCGGCGATCAGCTCGCGCAGCCGGTCCATCCCGGCGCCGGTGTGTGCGGAGACGAACACCGCGTCCGGCACCTGGTGGCGCATCCGGGCCAGCTGCAGGTCACCGGCGGCGTCCACCTTGTTCACCACCAGCAGCTCCGGCGGCATCGGCTCACCCGGGCGGCCGCCGATCTCGGCCAGCACCTCGCGGACCGCCTTGATCTGCTCCTCCGGCATCGGGTCGGACCCGTCCACCACGTGCACCAGCAGGTCGGCCGCCGACACCTCCTCCAGGGTGGACCGGAACGCCTCGACCAGCTGGTGCGGCAGGTGCCGGACGAATCCGACGGTGTCGGTGAGCGTGTAGGTGCGGCCGTCCGGGGTCTCGTGCCGCCGGGTGGTCGGGTCCAGGGTGGCGAACAGCGCGTCCTCCACCAGCACGCCCGCGCCGGTGATCGCGTTCAGCAGGCTGGACTTGCCGGCGTTGGTGTAGCCGGCGATGGCCACGGCGGGCACCTCGTTGCGCCGGCGGGCGCCGCGCTTGGTGTCCCGCACGGTGCGCATGGCGGCGATCTCCCGGCGCAGCTTGGCCATCCGGCGGTGGATCCGCCGGCGGTCCAGCTCGATCTTCGTCTCACCGGGACCGCGGCCACCGATACCGACACCGCCGGCCGCCCGGCCACCGACCTGCCGGGACAGCGCCTCACCCCAGCCGCGCAGGCGCGGCAGCAGGTAGGACAGCTGGGCCAGCTCGACCTGCGCCTTGCCCTCCTTGGACCGGGCGTGCTGGGCGAAGATGTCCAGGATCAGCGCGGTCCGGTCGATGACCTTGACCTTCAGCTTCTCCTCCAGCTGGCGCAGCTGGCCCGGGGAGAGCTCGCCGTCGCAGATCACCGTGTCCGCGCCGCTGGCCAGCACGGCGTCCCGCAGCTCGTCCACCTTCCCGGCGCCGACGTAGGTCGCCGGGTCCGGCCGCTGCCGGCGCTGCACCAGGCCCTCCAGCACCGCCGAACCCGCCGTCTCGGCCAGCCGGGCCAGCTCGGCCAGCGAGGCGTTGGCCTGCTCGGCGGTGCCGTCGGTCCACACGCCGACCAGCACCACCCGCTCCAGGCGCAGCTGCCGGTACTCGACCTCGGTGACGTCGGCCAGCTCGGTGGACAGGCCCACCACCCGACGCAGGGAGGACCGCTCCTCCAGCTCCAGGTCACCGGCGGAGGGCTCGAAAAACTCGTTAGCTTCGGTCAATTTCGTCTTTCCACACGTCGGGACACACCATCAGCCATGGTCCCACGCCCCGCACCCGTTTTCCGGCGGGTCAGTGCGCTCGCCACCAGTCCGGGTCCAGCTCACCGGCCGCGACCAGCACCGCGGGGCCGGTGAGGGTGGCCGTCCGGTCGGCCGAGAGCGCCACCCGGACCCGGCCGCCGGGCAGCCGTACCTCCAGCTCACCGGCGTCCCGGCCGGCGGCGAGCAGCGCGGCGGCGGTGGCGGCGACCGTGCCGGTGCCACAGGACCGGGTCTCCCCCACGCCGCGCTCGTACACCCGCATCCGGACGGTGTCCGCGTCCAGGACGTTCACCAGCTCGACGTTGACCCCGTGCGGGAACACCCCGGGGTCGAACTCCGGCGCGTCGCGCAGGTCCAGCCCGTCCACGGCGACACCGGTGACACACGCCAGGTGCGGGTTGCCGACGTCCACGGCGAGCCCCTCGAACCGCCGGCCGCCGAGCGAGGCCCAGCTGGCCGGCCCGGTACGCACCTCACCCATGGCCACGGTGATCTCGCCGTCGGGACGCAGCCACACCGGCTTCGGGCCGCCCCGGGTGCCGACGACCAGCTCCTCACCGGTGACCAGGCCGGCCTCGACCAGGTAGCGGGCGAACACCCGAACGCCGTTGCCGCACATCTCGGCCACCGAACCGTCGGCGTTGCGGTAGTCCATGAACCACTCGGTGTCCGGCCGGCCGGCCGCGGCCCCGCGCACCACGCGCAGCACGCCGTCGGCGCCCAGCCCCCGGTGCCGGTCGCACAGCGCGCGCACCCGCGACTCGGTCAGCTCCAGGGCACCGTCCGGGTCGGGCAGCAGCACGAAGTCGTTCTCGGTGCCGTGCCCCTTGCGGAACCCGATGCCCGCCTCCGGATCAGCCACGTACCAACTCTAGCGCCGCGCGCAGCGGCACCCCGGACGCGTCCAACCAGCGGATCCTCGGGTCCCGGCGGAACCACGCGCGCTGCCGGCGGACCAGCCGGCGGGTGGCCCGCGCGGTGTCCTCGGCCGCCTCGCCCAGGTCGTAGCGGCCGTCCAGCGCGGCGACCACCTGCTGGTAACCGACCGCGCGGGACGCGGTGCGCCCATCCCGCAGGCCCCGGTCCAGCAGCCCGCGCACCTCGTCCACCAGGCCGGCCTCGAACATCCGGGTGACCCGCTCGCCGATCCGCCGGTCCAGCGTGTCGGTGTCCAGGTCCAGGCCGAGCAGGACCGCGCCGTAGCGTGGTTCGCCCAGCTCGGGCAGCTGGGCGCTGAACGGCTGGCCGGTGATCTCCATGACCTCCAGCGCGCGCACGATCCGCCGGCCGTTGCTGGGCAGCACGGCCAACGCGGCCGCCGGGTCCCGCTCGGCCAGCCTGCGGTGCAGCGCCGCCGGGCCCGCCTCGGCCAGCTCGGCCTCCAACCGGCCCCGGACCTCGGCGTCGGTGCCGGGGAAGGTCATCTCGTCCAGCACCGCGCGCAGGTAGAGCGCCGAGCCGCCGACCAGCACCGCCACCCGGCCGGCCGCGCGCAACCGTTCGATCACCGCCCGCGCGTCCCGCTGGAAGGCGGCGACCGAGGCGGTCTCGGTCACCTCCAGCACGTCCAGCAGGTGGTGCGGCACCCCCTGCCGCTCGTCCACGGCCAGCTTCGCGGTGCCGATGTCCATGCCCCGGTACAGCTGCATGGCGTCCGCGTTCACCACCTCGCCGCCCAGCTCGCGGGCCAGCGCGACACCCAGGTCGGACTTGCCGGTGGCCGTCGGCCCCAGCACGGCAACGACGTTCACAGCCACCACACCGCCACGTGGTAGGCCACCCCGTAGGGCGCCGCCGAGTACAGCCGCTCGCCGTGCCACTCACCGCCGAGCGCCAGCGTCGCGCCGGCCAGCACCTGCCACGGCGCCCGGCCGGCCGCGCCCAGCTCGGTGGCCAGGCGGACATCCAGCGCGAGCAGGGCGTGCGGGTCGGCGGCGGCCAGCGCGTCCGCCACCCGGTCGTCGAACGGGCCGGCCCGCCGGTCCAGGTAACCCGGCGCCTTCTGGGTATGCGTGATCGCGCCGTCGCCGACCACCAGCAGCCCGGCCGAACCGGCCCCTCCGGCCAGGTCGGCACCGATCGCGCGGCACTCCTCGGCGGACAGGTCGGGCGGCACCAGTTCGGCGGCGGCCACCACGTGCTCGGCCACCTCGCCGCGCAGCCAGCCGGCGATCAGCAGCGGCAGCGGCAGGTCCGGTTTCACCGGCGCGCCCGGCGCAAGCGCGACCGGCACGTCCACCCCGTAACCCACAAAGGTGCCGCCGACCGGTTGAACCAGCGTTCGGCGGCCTCCGGGATCGGCGGCCACCACGATCCACCGGTCCGCCGCGTCGGCCAACCGGCTCGCCGCCCGCAGGCACGCGGACCGCAGCTCCGCCGTCTCCGCCGCCCGGCCGGCCACCAACTGGGGTACCAACAACGGAGGTGAAGGCACCACCGCCACCATGTCGACCACGGGCGGTCAGCCTAATCGGCCACCCGTTCGGTGGGTCGCGAACGGCCGGCTCGGCTCTCCGTAACCACCGCTGACTGCCCAGATCGGTCAGATTTTGTTTCCGTCCGGGCGTCGAACTGTTTGAATCGCGGACGGGTCGCGCGCAACGGCGGCCCTACGCGCAGGCTCCGCGACGCGGAGCGCCCGGCCCAACCAAGGCCGGGCCGGAACCACAGGAGGCCGACGGTGGGGCAGCAAGAGAGGACCTGGACCGACGTAGCGAGGCACGCGACGACGGGAGCCGCCGAGACCGAGGAAGTCTCCGAGCCCCGCTCGTCGCACCAGCCGGACACGAATCCGGAGCAGGCGGCACCAGCACCCGCCCCCCGGCCGGGCCCGCCGGAGGCACGCCCGGTGCCCCGGCCCGGCCAGCCGCCCGTCCCCGCGCCGCCCCCGGCCCGGCCGGCACCGCCGCCGAACCCGGCGGCCCGCCCGATGCCGCCGGCTCCCCGGCCGACATCTGACGGACCCCCCACCCCCGGCCCGAAACTCGGAGCCGACCCCGGCCCGGAAACCCACGACGCACCCCGCCCGAAGCCGGACGCACCCGCCGCACCCGGACCGAAGCCGGAAGCCCACGCCACACCCGGCCCCAGGCCGGAAGCACCCGCCGCCGGTCCCAAGCCGGAAGCACCCGCCGCACCCGGACCCAAGCCAGAAGCACCCGCCGCACCCGGGCCCAAGCCGGAAGCCCACGCCGCACCCGGCCCCAGGCCGGACATGGCCACCCCGCCCCGGCCGCAACCAGAGAGACCAGCCGCCCCGAGGCCGTCCGCCCACGACGCGCCCCGGCCGGTCGCGCCGGAGCCGCGCGGAGTGCCCACGACCCCGGCGGCGGTCGCTCCGGTCGCGGTGGCCCCGAGCACGCCGGCGATCGTGCACCCGGTGCCACCGGCCAGCGCCGAGCCGGAGCGCTGGGGCCGCGTCGACGACGACGGCACCGTCTACCTGCGCACCGAGGACGGCGAGCGGGTCGTCGGCAGCTGGCAGGCCGGCGCCCCGGCGGAAGGCCTGGCACACTTCGCCCGCCGGTTCGACGACCTGCGCACCGAGGTGGAGCTGCTGACGTCCCGGCTGGCCACCGGCGGCGGCGACCCGAAGCACACCCTGGCCAGCGCCCGGCACCTGCGGGAGGGCCTGGCCGAGGCCGCCGTGGTCGGTGACGTGACCGGGCTGGCCAGCCACCTGGACTCGCTGGTGGAGACCGCGCGGCAGGCGGTCGAGGGCGCCCGCGAGGCGCGCGAGGCCAACCGGACGCAGGCCATCGCCCGCAAGGAGGCGCTGGTCACCGAGGCCGAGCAGCTGGCCGGCGAGACCACCCAGTGGAAGCACGCCGGCGACCGGCTCAAGTCGATGCTGGACGAGTGGCGGGGCATCCGGGGCATCGACCGCAAGACCGACGAGCAGCTGTGGAAGCGGTTCTCCCGCGCCCGGGACTCGTTCAACCGCCGCCGGGGCTCACACTTCGCCGAACTGGACCGACAGCGCGCCGCCGCCAAGACCCGCAAGGAAGAGCTGGTCAGCCTGGCGGAGAGCCTGACCGAGTCGACCGACTGGGGCGCCACGGCGGCCCGGTACAAGCAGCTGATGGCGGACTGGAAGGCGGCCGGCCGGGCACCCAAGGACGCCGACGACGCGCTCTGGCAGAAGTTCCGGGCGGCTCAGGAGACGTTCTTCAGCCACCGGTCCGCCGTGTTCTCCGAGCGGGACGCGGAGTTCGCGGCGAACGCCGCGCGCAAGGAGGAGCTGCTGGCCGAGGCGGCGAAGATCGACACCAGCAAGCCGGAGCAGGCCCGCGCCGCGCTGCGTTCCATCCAGGAGCGCTGGGAGGGCGCCGGCAAGGTCCCCCGGGAGCGGATCCGCGAGCTGGAGGACCGGCTGCGCGCGGTCGAGGAGCGCATCCGTCAGGGGCTGGACCGGCAGTGGCGCCGCTCGGACCCGGAGGCGGACGCGCGGGTGGCGCAGTTCCGCGAGCGGGTGCAGCAGTTCGAGGCGCAGGCCGCGAAGGCCCGCGCCGCCGGCGACGACCGGCGCGCCAAGCAGGCCGAGAGCCAGGCCGAGCAGTGGCGGGAGTGGCTGGCCACCGCCGAGAAGGCGGTCCAGCGCTAGAACCAAGACAGTTCGGTCAAGGGGCCGCGTCGGCCGTCTCCGGCCCGCCGGTTTGGCGGAAGTCGGGTTCGAAAGATGGCCCGGACGGCGGCGCGGTGGCCACCCGGCCGCGGTTCGCGATTCCGGCCGCCGACCTCGTTACGGAGCGTAACCGGCTTGGGGCTGGGTTCGGTCGTCCAGCTCACCGAAGTCGACACCAGTCTGGTTTTTTTCAAGATCGAACCAGGATGGTGTCGCACTCGACGAGCACCCGCGGTGGAGTCGTCCGCGCAGGCTCCGCGTTCGGCAACGCTGCGTTACGAAGGCTGCGGCGCACCGGCCGCTCGTCGTGGGCGGGCGGCGAGCGAAAGGCACCGGGCGGAACCCGAGCCGCGGCAGCCCGACAACGCGCAGATCCTGGCACGCCGGCGTTGACGACAGGTCCGGACCGCTAACTGAACGGCATTGCGCGCCAGCAGGCGTCAGCCGTTGGCCCGGCCGCCGGGGCGGGACCAGGCGATGCGCACCCAGGCGCCGGTGATGACCACCATGGCCAGCACCGCGAGCACCAGCCCGATGCCCGGGCCGGGCGAGCCGGCCGGCGCGGTCTGCCGCGACCAGATCGCCCACAGTCCGTGCACCACGGAGAACCCGCCGCCGAGCGCGCACACCCAGCCGATCGCCCACAGGCGGCTCATCAGGCCGGCGGTCGACCCGATGACCCCGAACACCGCCGAGGTGATCACGAACAGCCGGGGCAACAGGCCGAGCTGGCCGGCCCCAGTGAGCACGCCCCAGCCGCTGACCGAGCCGGTCCACGGCAGGGCATAGGCGCCCAACAACACCAGCACGCCGACCGAGACGGCCATCGCGGTCGCCCCCGGGTCCACCCGGGGCCAGGAGCGGAACCCGGACAGCTCGCGGTCCAGGCGGTCCAGCGAATCGGAGTTCATCACGCGCCTCCCCGTGCGGGTGTCAACGGCCGGCCGATCGCCGGCAGGCCCAGCCCGGTGACGGTGGCCGGGGTGCTGGGCCGGCTGCCTTGTTCGTGCAGGTCACCGGCGCGGGTGCGGCGGTGGTCGAGCGGTTCGCCGTCCGCCACCAGGTGGTGCGGCGCGGCGTAGGTGATCTCGGTGCGCACCACGTCGCCCGGCCGCACCTGGGCGGACCCGGGGGCGAAGTGCACCAGCCGGCCGTCCCGGGCGCGCCCGCTCATCCGCCGGGTCGCGCCGTCCTTGCGGCCCTCCCCCTGCGCCACCAGGACCTCGACGGGCCGGCCGACCAGCTCGCGGTTCAGCTCCCAGGAGATCTCCTCCTGCAGCGCGACCAGCCGCTGATAGCGCTCGCTCACCACGTCCTTCGGCACCTGGTCGCCCATCTCGGCGGCCGGCGTGCCGGGGCGCGGCGAGTACTGGAAGGTGAAGGCGCTGGCGAACCGGGCGGCGCGGACGACGTCCAGGGTCGCCTGGAAGTCCTCCTCGGTCTCCCCCGGGAAGCCCACGATGATGTCGGTGCTGATCGCCGCGTGCGGGATGGCCGCCCGGACCTCGTCCAGGATGGCCAGGTACCGGCCGGACCGGTAGGAGCGGCGCATCGCCTTCAGCATCGCGTCCGAGCCGGACTGCAGCGGCATGTGCAGCTGCGGGCAGACCACCGGGGTCTCGGCCATCGCGGTGATCACGTCGCTGGTGAAGTCGCGGGGGTGCGGCGAGGTGAACCGCACCCGCTCCAGCCCGTCGATCTCCCCGCAGGCCCGCAACAGCTTGGAGAACGCGGCGCGGTCGCCGAACTCGACGCCGTAGGAGTTCACGTTCTGGCCCAGCAGGGTCACCTCGAGCACGCCCTCGGCGGCCAGCGCCGACACCTCGGCGAGCACCTCGCCGGGCCGCCGGTCCACCTCGCGCCCGCGCAGCGACGGCACGATGCAGAAGGTGCAGCTGTTGTTGCAGCCCACCGAGATGGAGACCCAGGCCGCGTAGGCCGACTCCCGCCGCGCCGGCAGGTTCGACGGGAAGACCTCCAGCGACTCCTTGATCTCCACCTGCGCCTCGGCGTTGTGCCGGGCGCGCTCCAGCAGCGCGGGCAGCGAACCCAGGTTGTGGGTACCGAAAACCACGTCCACCCAGGGCGCCCGGCGCACGATCTCCGCGCGGTCCTTCTGGGCCAGGCAGCCGCCCACGGCGATCTGCATGCCCGGGTGCGCGTCCTTGACCGGCCGCAGGTGCCCGAGGTTGCCGTACAGCCGGTTGTCCGCGTTCTCCCGCACGGCACAGGTGTTGAACACGACCACGTCGGCCTGGCCGCCGTCCTCGGCCGCTTGGTAGCCGGCCGCCTCGAGCATGCCGGCCAGCCGCTCGGAGTCGTGCGCGTTCATCTGACACCCGTAGGTTCGGATGGCGTAGCTGCGGGTCACGCTGACTGCTCCTGGATCGGGGACGAGCGCCGGTTGATCGGCGGATTCGCGCTACCCCCAGGGTATGCCCCGGTCCGCGACGGCGTCGCCGACACCCGTCCGTAACGTTCCGATACCGCACGGATATGGCTCGGATATGGCACAGCCGCCGTCACAAGGGGAAGATGCCCGGGTGCAATCCGTCACAGGCCGGCCGTCGCGGCGCTCGTTGCTGCGCGCCGGTGTGGCCGGGGCGGTGGGGGCCGCGTTCGGAACGGGTTGCTCGGCCCGGTTCGCCGACGTGGAGCTGCGGGTGGGCGCCGGGTTCTCCCAGGGCGTCTACTATGCGCTGGCCGGGGCGCTGGCGGACGCCTGGCAGATCCGGCTCGGGCTGCGCAAGCGGCCGGTGGTCCGGCAGACCGCCGGTTCGGTGGAGAACCTGCAGCTGCTGGCCAGCGGCCAGGTCGACGTGGTCTTCGCGACCGCCGACGTCACGGACAACGCCCTGGGCACCCCCAGCCCGCCCGGCCGGGCGCCCCGCGCCCTGGGCCGCATCTACGACGACGCGCTGCAGGTGGTGGTGCCGGCCGAGTTGCCGGTCACCAGGCTGGCCGACCTGCGCGAGCACCGGGTGTCCATCGGCGCCTCCGACTCGGGGGTGATCGTCGCGGCGAAACGCCTGCTGGAAGTGGCCGGCGTGGACGTGCAGCGCGACCTGCGGGCCACCATGCTGGGCCTGGACGCCTCGGTGGCCGCGATGAAGGCCGGCCAGATCGACGCGTTCTTCTGGTCCGGCGGGCTGCCCACCGGGGGCCTCACCGCGCTGGCCGAGGTCCGGCCGATCCGGCTGCTGGACCTGGGGCCGGTGGTGACCGCGCTGCACCAGCGCTACCCGGTCTACGACGCCGGCGTCGCACCGGCGACCACGTACCGCATCCCGTCCCCGACCACGATCGTGCTGGTGCGGAACTTCCTGCTGGTGGCGTCCGAGATGCCGGACGACATGGCGGACGAGATGGTGGCCGCGATCTTCGCGGAACGGGACCGCCTGGTGCGCGCCAACCCGGCCGCCCGGGCCATCGACCCCCGCGCGGCGATCAGCACCCAGCCGATCCCCCTGCACCCCGGCGCCGAGCGCTACTACCGCGCCGCCAAGGACTAGTGCCCCGCGTCCGCTGGTCTTCCGTGGCCTGGGCGCGGCGGCGACGCCCCCATTGGTAACTCCTGACGGATGAGACGTCGCCGGCGCTCGGACCGACCGGCCAAACAGTTTGTTACAGCGCCTCGAGCATCGCGGTGTCCCCGTTGGGCGACGCGGCGGCGGGCAACCGCACGACCACCCGCAGGCCACCACCCTCGGGCAGCTCCAGCTGCAGGTCGCCCGCGCAGCGCCGGGCGTGCGCCTGCGCGATCGCCAGGCCCAGCCCGGTTCCGTCCACGTTGTGCTGGTTGGGGCTGCGCCAGAACCGGTCGGTGGCCCGCTCCAGCTCGTTGGCCGGCATGCCCGGCCCGTGGTCGCACACCGTGAGCACCACGTACGGATCGTCCACCAGCCGCTGGTCCAGGTCGATGCGCACGGTGATCTCGGTGCCGGCCGGGCTGAACTTGATCGCGTTGTCCAGCAGCGGGTCCAGCACGTTGTCCATCGCCCCGGCCGGGGCATAGGTGGAGAGCCCGGTAATGCCCTCCTTGCACAGCCGCACGCCGCCGTCCTCGGCGAGCACCTGCCAGGTCTCGAAGCTCTTGGCCACGGCCGCGTCCAGGTCGACCAGGTGCAGGTCGGTCGGCGAGCCCTCCGCCTTGGCCAGCTCGAGCAGCTCGAACAGCACCCGCTCCAGCCGGTCCAGCTCCTCCATCGCCGCGCCGTACTCCTCGCCGGGGGCGTTCATCCCGCCGGGCCCTCCCACACCCCCACCGGCCAGGTTCACCATCCGGGAGCGCAGCGCCTGCAGGAAGTTGCGCAGCTGGTGGGAGGCGTCCGCGACGAACGCGCGCTGGGTCGCCAGCACCCGGCTCACCTCGGCGGTCATCTGGTCGAAGGTGCGGGTCAGCCGGCGCAGCTCGGGCGGCCCGACGATCTCGCCGACCGGTTCCACCGGCCGCCCGGACAGCGCCGCGCTGGCCACCTGCACCATCGCGGTGTCCAGCCGCTGCACCGGTCGCATGATCCACCGCACCACGGGCAGCGCCCCCAACGCGGCCAGCCCGAGCGCGATCACCGCCCCGACCAGCACGACCAGCCACTCGACCAGCAGGTTCTCCCGGGTGGCACCGGTTGGCGAGACGGTCACCACGGCGCCGCGCACGTCCCCGTCCACCACGACCGGCTCGGCCAGCAGCATCGGATCGCTCTGCCACGGCCACACCGTCGGATAGGGCTCGGAGCGCCGGCCGGCCAGCGCGGCCCCGACCCGGTCCGGGTCGGGCAGCCCGTCCAGCGGCCGGGACCCGGTGAGCACGATCGGGCCGCGTACCACCAGCGCCACGGTGATGTCGTGCACCTCGTCGTAGCGCCGGATGTCCTGGGTGAACGAGCTCAGGTCGTTCTCCACCAGCGGCCGCTGGGCCAGTGAGGCGAACCGCACGGTGTCGATCAGCCGGTCCTGGAAGAGGCGCTGCGTCGCGGCGCGCGCACCGGTCACCGCCAGCGGGACCCCGAGCCCCACCAGCACCGTCGCGACCAACACCATCACGGTGACCAGCAACCGCCTGCGCACGCCGGCCCCCTACGTGCCCTGCGCCGGCTGGCCCAATCGGTAACCCACCCCGCGCACCGTCTGCACCAGCTCGGGCCGCCCCAGCTTGGTGCGCAGGGTGGCCACGTGCACGTCCAGGGTGCGGTTCGCGCCCGGCCAGCTGCGGCCCCACACCTCGGCAACGATCCGGTTGCGGGTGCACACCGCGCCGCCCGCCGTGGCCAGCAGCGCGAGCACCTGGAACTCCTTGCGGGACAGGGTGACCGACTCGCCGTCCACTACCACGGTGTGCCGGGCCAGGTCCACCGACACCCCGTCGACCTCGATCACCTCGGGCAGGCCGGCGCCGGGAAGCGCCGCCCGGCGGCGCCGGTACACCGCCTCCACCCTGGCCACCAGCTCGCCCACGTCGTACGGCTTGACCAGGTAGTCGTCCGCGCCGGAGTGCAGGCCCAGGATGCGGTCGTCCACCTCGCCCCGCGCCGAGACGATGATGATCGGCAGGTCGCTGGTCTCCCGGATGGTGCGGCACACGTCGACGCCGTCGATGTCGGGAAGGCCGAGGTCGAGCAGCACGACGTCCGCGTCGGCAAGGTGCGCCACGACGTCGCGTCCTCCGGCCAGACGCTTTAAGCTCATGCCGTGTCGACGCAACGCCGGCGCAAGCGCGGCGGCCACCCGGTCATCGTCTTCGACCAGCAAAATCCGCAATGTTCTACCCGCCCCGCCGGCTGGGGCCGGCTTTCCGTCCCCCGCGTGTCGCTCCCTGTAATAGATCACTGTGCGTCGTCGACTAGTCACGTGACCCAGTTGAGACCCTAAGTGTTACCCAACCGCCTGGACGAGTCCCATTCAGGCGCCTAGCTTTTCCGCAACCGCGTTGGCGCCCAGGAGGCTGCACATGACCGAGGAGGCGCCAGCCGCGCCGACCCCGTCGGACGGCACACCGATGATCCGCATGGCCGACGTGCAGAAGCACTTCGGCGATCTGCACGTGCTGCGGGACATCAACCTCGAGGTGGCGCGCGGCCAGGTGGTCGTGGTGCTCGGCCCTTCCGGGTCCGGCAAGTCGACGCTGTGCCGGGCGATCAACCGGCTGGAGCCGATCGACAGCGGCACCATCGAGGTGGACGGCCGGCCGCTGCCGGCCGAGGGCAAGGACCTCGCCCGGTTGCGCGCGGACGTGGGCATGGTGTTCCAGAGCTTCAACCTGTTCGCGCACAAGACCATTCTGGAGAACGTCACCCTTGCTCCGCTGAAGGTGCGCCGCACGCCGAAGGCCGACGCGGAGAAGCGCGCGCTGGAGCTGCTGGAGCGGGTGGGCATCACCAACCAGCGGGACAAGTACCCGGCCCAGCTGTCCGGCGGTCAACAACAGCGGGCCGCCATCGCCCGCGCGCTGGCCATGCGTCCCAAGGTGATGCTGTTCGACGAGCCGACCTCGGCGCTGGACCCGGAGATGGTCCAGGAGGTGCTGGACGTGATGACCGGCCTCGCCAAGGAAGGGATGACCATGCTCGTGGTCACCCACGAGATGGGCTTCGCCCGGCGCGCCGCGCACCGCGTGGTGTTCATGGCCGACGGCGAGATCGTGGAGGACGCCAAACCCGACACCTTCTTCACCGCCCCCCGCTCCGAGCGGGCCAAGGACTTCCTCGGAAAGATCCTCACTCACTGAATCCGATATGCCAGCCGAGCGGTATCCCCTCAACACTGGAGAAACCCCATGAAGTGGCGAACGTTGACCGTCGCCCTGTGCGCCGGAGCCCTGGCCCTCACCGCGTGCGGCAAGGAAGGCAGCCCCACCGGCGGCGGCGCGGCCGTGGAACAGCCGGTCGCGCAGAACGTCCAGGTCGCCGGGTCACCCACCTTCGACAAGATCAAGCAGCGCGGCCAGATCGTCATCGGGGTGAAAGACGACCAGCCCGGGCTCGGGTTCAAGGACGCAACCACCAACCAGTTCTCCGGGTTCGACGTGGAGATCGCGCGGCTGGTCGCCGCCAAGCTGGGTTACGGCGCCGACAAGATCACCTACAAGACGGTCCCGTCCGCGGCGCGGGAAGACGCCCTCTCCCGGGGTGAGGTCGACTACTACGTCGGCACGTACACCATCAACAACAACCGCAAACAGCGGGTGAGCTTCGCCGGCCCGTACTTCGTGGCCGGTCAGGGCCTGCTGGTGCGCAAGGACGACAGCTCGATCACCGGCAAGGACACCCTCAAGGGCAAGAAGGTCTGCTCGGTCACCGGGTCCACGCCCATCCAGCGCGTGCAGCAACAGCAGCTGACCGAGGCGAGCAACATCGTGCAGTTCCAGACCTACAGCCAGTGCGTCGACCAGCTGCTCAGCAAGCAGGTTGACGTGCTCACCACGGACGACGCCATCCTCAAGGGCTATGCCGCGCAGCAGCCCGACAAGCTGAAGCTGGTCGGCGACACCTTCTCCTCCGAGCCGTACGGCATCGGCCTCGCGCACGACGACAAGGCGTTGCGCGACAAGGTGAACGACATCCTGCAGGCCGCGTTCGACGACGGCACCTGGCAGAAGATCTACGACAGCACGCTGGGCAAGTCGGGCTCCGCCGGAAGCGCGCCGAAGCTCGATCGTTACTGACGAGTTGCCCGTCCCGCCGCTGGCCATGCGGCGGGACGGGCAAATCCGAGAGGGGGTCCTGAGGTGAACGTCCTGCTGGACAACTTCGGCCTGTTCGGCCGGGCGTTTCTCAATACGATCGAGCTGTTCGTGATCTCCGCCATCGGCTCGCTGATCGGTGGGATGCTGCTCGCCGGGATGCGGGTGAGCCCGGTGCCGGTGCTGCGGTCCTTCGGCGCGTTCTACGTCAACACAGTCCGCAACACGCCCTTGACGCTGGTTTTCTTCTTCTTCGCGTTCGCCTACCCCCGGCTGGAGATACTCGACCTCTCCTTCTTCACCCGGGCCTGCGCGGCATTGGTCGTTTACACCTCGGCGTTCGTCTGCGAAGTGGTCAGATCGGGCATAAACACGGTGCCGGTCGGTCAGGCCGAAGCGTCTCGCGCCCTGGGCTTCACCTTCCCCCAGACTCTCGGCTCGATCATCCTGCCGCAGGCGGTGCGGTCCGTGATCCCGCCGCTGACCAGTATCGAGATCGCGCTGCTGAAGAACACCACTATCGCGGCAGGCTTCTCCGTGGCCGAGGCCGGCAGCCTGTACCAGACCCTGTCCGAGCGCGGCTACAACGTCCTGGTGGGGCTCATCTGGGTGGCCATCGGCTTCGTCATCCTGGTCATTCCGCTGACCGCGTACCAACAACGCCTGGAACGTCGCTGGAGTGTGACGCGATGACCGCGACCGTGCTCTACGACGTGCCCGGCCCGAGGGCGCGGATCCGGAACCTCGGCTTCGGCGCGGTCGGCACCTTGATTGTGCTCGCGCTCGTCGGCTTCGTCGTCTATCGGTTGGTCGGGACCGGCCAATTCGACGGACGCGTCTGGGAGTGGATCGAGTACGAGACAATTCAGGTTCTGCTCCTCCAGTCACTCGTCGCCACCCTCAAGGCCTTCGCGGCAGCGGCGGTGCTGTCGTTGCTGTTCGGCGCACTGTTCGCCGGGGCCCGGCTGTCCGACCACCGGTGGATCAACCGGCCGGCGGCGGTGGTCGTCGAGTTCTTCCGCGCGGTGCCGCTACTGATCTTGATCTTCATCTTGTACTTCGGCGTGGCCCGAGGCCTCGGCGTGAACCTCTCCACGTTCTGGGCGCTCGTACTCGGCCTGATGCTCTACAACGGCTCGGTGCTCGCCGAGGTCTTCCGCGCCGGCGTGAACGCGTTGCCGAGGGGCCAACGCGAGGCCGCGTACGCGCTGGGCATGCGGAAGACCCAGGTCATGACATACGTCCTGCTCCCGCAGGCCATCCGAGCAATGCTGCCCACCATCACCAGCCAGCTGGTTGTGGTGCTCAAGGACACCGCGCTCGGCTTCCTGATTCTCTACCCCGAACTGCTCTACCAAGCCCGCTTCCTGGGCAGCCAGGGGCAGCTCGGCCTGCCGATCATTCCGGTCGCGCTGGTCGTCGCCGCCATATACATCACCATGTGCCTGCTGCTGTCCTGGCTGGCCAACTATCTCGAGGGGCGCACGCGGCGCAGCGCGAAAGCCGCGCCCCTCGACCCCCACGGCGCGATGAAGCTGGAGACCGAGGTGAGCGCCGCCCAGGCACAGGGCGGCGGCGCCGCCAGCGGCTGACCTCCGAATAACCACAGAGCATTTTCATTTCGGCCACGGATGATCTCGACAGCTCGTATGCTTGCTCGACAACGGCTCCCGCAAGTGGGAGTAAAGGTGCCTCGAGTGAGGAGATCCCGTTGTACGCCGCGCCGACACAGCGATATGCAAAGGCTTTCGCGGTCAGCTTGCTCACGGCCGGTTTTCTATTGACCACACAAGGATCCGCGTCGGCCGAACCGAACTGTACGGCGAGCCACGACGTGCGACAGGTCGGCGGAGATTGGCGGCTGGACGCGGACGCTCGGTGCAATGAGAAGGCCTCGGTACGCGGAATGATATGGAGCTACGGATTCTGGGCTGAGCCGCAGGGCGGCGGTGCACCCACAAAGTTCTTCACCAGCGGTGGCGATCCCGGAGCCGACCGCAAGAGGACCGAAGGAGCGACCGGCCATATCACAGTCGTCGCTCCGCGAGGGTGGAGTCGATACTGCTACGACGTGCGAATAACGTACGACGGCCCCACGATTTACAAGACGGAAAAGAACGAGTATGCCAGCGGAACCGTCTGCAAGGACGCGCTGTGAATCCGCTGCTCAGGTCAATCGAGTCCAGAAGACTCGCCGCTTCGGTTCTTTCTGTAGCCGCGCCGACACTTCTCGCCGCGACCCCCGTTCAGCCGTCGGACGACTCGGCGGGAGGCACACCCTCTTGCAGTGCATTCAAGCTCCGCATGACCCATCAGGACGCTGGCACCAAGATCGTCTGGGTATTGGACACGAACTGCCACTTCGGCGCCGACGTGGAGTTGCGCGTGGTCACCACCGAAGACGGTGTAGAGCGGGATGTCTACACCACCCATGGCTGGGCCATCGAAGGACAAAAGACAGGCACCGTGGCGCTCGCCAAGAAGCCGTTGTGCGCCAGGTCCACGGTACGTGTAGTCGCCAGTTACAAGTACATGTCCATTGGTGACCGGCAATCGACCGAACGCGTCGTCTACTACGACCCGAACGACAACTGCGGCGCGTGAGAACGAAACACCGGCCCGATCAACTCAAGATCGGGCCGGTGTTTCGGGTTCCGGGACGGACGGTCAGGCGTCGGTTTTGTCGCGCTTGAACAGCTTGTTGCCGAGCCAGACGATCGGGTCGTACTTGCGGTCGACCACGCGCTCCTTGAGCGGGATCAGTGCGTTGTCGGTGATCTTGATGTGCTCGGGGCAGACCTCGGTGCAGCACTTGGTGATGTTGCAGTAGCCGAGGCCGTGCTCCTCCTGGGCGGCCCGCTGACGGTCCGCGGCGTCGAGCGGGTGCATGTCCAGCTCGGCGATGCGCATGAGGTAGCGGGGGCCGGCGAAGGCCGCCTTGTTCTCCTCGTGGTCGCGCACCACGTGGCAGGTGTTCTGGCACAGGTAGCACTCGATGCACTTGCGGAACTCCTGGCTCCGCTCCACGTCCACCTGCTGCATCCGGTACTCGCCCGGGGCCACGCCCTCCGGCGGGGCGAAGGCCGGGATCTCCCGGGCCTTCTGGTAGTTGAACTCCACGTCGGTGACCAGGTCGCGGACCACCGGGAAAGCGCGCAGCGGGGTCACCGTGATGACGTCCGACTCGGTGAACGTGGACATCCGGGTCATGCACATCAGCCGGGGCCGGCCGTTGATCTCCGCGCTGCACGACCCGCACTTGCCGGCCTTGCAGTTCCACCGCACGGCCATGTCGCCGGCCTGGGTCTGCTGCAGCCGGTGGATGATGTCGAGCACGACCTCACCCTCGTTGACCTCGACCCGGTAGTCGACCAGGTCGCCCTTCTCCGAGTCGCCGCGCCACACGCGGAAGTGCGCCGTATAACTCATGCCTGTCCCTCCGCGGTACCGGCCCGGTGACCACCGAGCTCCTCACCGGTGTAGTACTTCTTCAGCTCGTCCATCTCGAACAGGTCCAGCAGGTCGGAACGCATCGGCACCTGCTCCTTGTGCTCCAGCTTCGCCGCGCCCTCGCCCTCGGCGGTGAGCACCAGCAGCTGGTGCCGCCACTCGGAGTCCATGACCGGGTAGTCGTCGCGGGTGTGCCCGCCCCGGCTCTCCTGGCGCTCCAGGGCCGCCTTGGCCACGCACAGCGAGACCAGCAGCATGTTGCGCAGGTCCAGCGCCAGGTGCCAGCCGGGGTTGAACTCCCGGTGCCCCTGCACCGCGACCTTCTTGGTGCGGACGGCGAAGTCCTCGAGCTTCTTGAGCGCGAGCTCCATCTCGTCGGCCTTGCGGATGATGCCGACCAGGTCGTTCATCGTCTGCTGCAGCTCGAGGTGCACCGTGTACGGGTTCTCACCGCCCTCGGTGTGGAACGGCAGCAGCGCCCGGTCCCGCGCGGCGTTCACCTCGGCGTCGGTCACCTTCGGCGCGTCCGCGCCGAGGGACTCCAGGTAGTCGACCGCGCCCGCGCCGGCCCGCCGGCCGAACACCAGCAGGTCGGACAGCGAGTTGCCGCCCAGCCGGTTGGACCCGTGCATGCCGCCGGAGCACTCCCCCGCGGCGAACAGCCCGGGCACGATGGACGCCCCGGTGTCCGGGTCCACCTCCACGCCGCCCATCACGTAGTGGCAGGTCGGCCCGACCTGCATCGGCTCCTTGGTGATGTCGACGTCGGCCAGCTCCTTGAACTGGTGGTGCATCGACGGCAGCCGCTTGATGATCTCCTCCGGCTTCATCCGGGAGGAGACGTCCAGGAAGACACCGCCCTGGGGCGAGCCCCGGCCGGCCTTCACCTCGGAGTTGATGGCGCGGGCCACCTCGTCCCGGGGCAGCAGCTCCGGCGGGCGCCGGTTGTTGTCCGGGTCGGTGTACCAGCGGTCGCCCTCCTCGGGCGTGGTCGCGTACTGCTCCTTGAACACGTCCGGGATGTAGTCGAACATGAACCGCTTGCCCTCGGAGTTGGTGAGGATGCCACCGTCACCACGCACCGACTCGGTGACCAGGATCCCCTTCACCGAGGGCGGCCAGACCATCCCGGTCGGGTGGAACTGGATGAACTCCATGTTGATCAGGCTGGCGCCGGCGCGCAGGGCCAGCGCGTGCCCGTCGCCGGTGTACTCCCAGGAGTTGCTGGTGGTCTTGAACGACTTGCCGATGCCCCCGGTGGCCAGCACGATCGCCGCCGACTCGAACAGGATGAACGAGCCGGTGTGCCGCCAGTAGCCGAACGCGCCGGAGACCCGGTCGCCGGTCTTGATCAGGTCGGTGATGGTGCACTCGTGGAAGACCTTGATCCGCGACTCGTAGTCGCCGGTCTCCTTGAAGTCCTCCTGCTGCAGCGAGACGATCTTCTGCTGCAGCGTGCGGATCAGCTCCAGGCCGGTCCGGTCACCGACGTGGGCCAGCCGGGGGTAGGTGTGCCCGCCGAAGTTCCGCTGGCTGATCTTGCCTTCCTTGGTGCGGTCGAACAGCGCGCCGTAGGTCTCCAGTTCCCAGACGCGGTCCGGGGCCTCCTTGGCGTGCAGCTCGGCCATCCGCCAGTTGTTCAGGAACTTCCCGCCGCGCATGGTGTCGCGGTAGTGGACCTGCCAGTTGTCGTTGGAGTTGACGTTGCCCATGGCGGCCGCGCAGCCACCCTCGGCCATGACCGTGTGGGCCTTGCCGAACAGCGACTTGCTGATGATCGCGGTCTTCTTGCCCTGCAGCCGCGCCTCGATCGCGGCCCGCAGCCCGGCGCCGCCGGCCCCGATCACCACGACGTCGTAGGAGTGCCGCTCGATCTCGTTGTTCTCGTTGGAAGTCGTGTTAGTCATCAGTGCAGCCCTCAGTTCACGATCCGCGGGTCGGCGAACCAGCCGGCCGCGACCGCCATGACGTAGAAGTCGGTCAGCGCCAGGGTTCCCAGCGTGGTCCAGGCCAGTTCCTGGTGCTTGGCGTTCAGCTTGGTGATCTGGGTCCAGAACCAGTAGCGGACCGGGTGCTGGGAGAAGTGGTTCAAGCGGCCGCCCATGATGCTCCGGCAGGAGTGGCAGGACAGCGTGTACGCCCACAGCATGATCACGTTGCCCAGCAGGACCAGCGTGCCGAGGCCGATGCCGAAGCCGCCGTCCTCGCCGTGGAAGGCGAGGATCGCGTCGATGGTGTTGACCACCGAGATGATCACGGCGAAGTAGAAGAAGTAGCGGTGCAGGTTCTGCCCGAGCAGCGGGAACCGGGTCTCACCGGTGTAGCGGCTGTGCGGCTCGGCGACCGCGCAGGCCGGCGGCGACTGCCAGAAGGACCGGTAGTAGGCCTTCCGGTAGTAGTAGCAGGTCATCCGGAACAGCAGCAGGAACGGCAGCGTGAGCGCGCCGAACGGCAGGATCGGCCAGTCCGGCAGGAACCGGCCGAACATCGCCGCCTCGGGGTCACAGCCGAGCGAGACGCACGGCGAGTAGAACGGCGTCAGGTAGTGGTACTCCGGTACCCAGTAGTTGTTCTGCAGGAAAACCCGAACCGTGGCATAGATGACCCACGCCGACAGACCGATGACGGTCCATAGCGGCGGAAGCCACCATCGGTCGGTTCGGAGAGTGCGTGCGCTGATCTGCGCCCGGCCGGCGGACGCATCTGCGGTGGTGGACACGTCAGGTTTCCTTACCTGTTGTGCGCCGGCGGCCCGCCCCTCGCGGTGGTAGGTCGTCGCTGTGCCAGGGCACGCCGGAGCTGTGATATTGAGCTGAGAATACGGTGGTCAGTACGGGATTGATGTTCAGGGGTACAGCCAACTACCGCGGTTGACAGGCGTCCAATGCATCACACGAAAGCAACCGATGCTCAGTTGCTATGACGCCTTCTCCGGCCCAGTTCGCGGTGCCGGCCACCCGGTGCTGAGTGCGCAACTTCACCCGAGACGCCGAACCGTTGGAGTTCCCGCTGGTCGCCCGGCGTCGCCGCCACCTGGGCGTGCCGTTGTTGCATCGCTGGCGCTGAAACAATGCACCTACGCTATTCACGTGACACTCCTGCAGCTCGCGTACTTCGTCGCGCTGGCCGACGTGCGCAACTTCACCCGCGCGGCGGAGCGCTGCGGCGTGGCGCAACCCACGCTGAGCCGGCAGATCCAGGCGCTGGAGGCGGAGCTGGGCGCCGCGCTGGTGGAGCGCGGCCGGTCCGGCGCGCGCGGCGAGCTGGCGCTGACCCCGGCCGGGGAGGCCGTGCTCCCGGCGGCCCGCCGCATGCTGGCGGACAGCGAGGACGCGCGCACGGCCGTGGCCGAGCTGATCGGGCTGCGCAGCGGCCGGGTGCGGGTGGGCGCCACCCCCAGCCTGTGCCTCGGCCTGCTGGCCGACGTGCTGCGGCTGTTCCACGAGCAGCACCCGGAGATCCACCTGGAGCTGTCCGAGAACGGCTCCCAGCTGCTGGTCCGCGACCTGCTGCGCGGCGAGCTGGACGTGGCGCTGGTGATCGTGCCGCCATCCGGCCTCGACCCGGCGCTGTCCATCAAGCCGCTGCTGCGGGAGCGGCTGTCGGTGGCTTCGGCGCGCGCCGACTCGACCCCGAACCGGCGCGGTTCGATGACGCTGGCCGAGCTGTCCCGCCACGAGCTGGTCATGTTCCGCCAGGGCTACGACCTGCGCGAGGTCACCCTGCGCGCCTACCGGGACGCCGGGCTGTCCCCGAAGTTCGCCGTGGAGGGCGGCGAGATGGACGCGGTGCTGCGGCTGGTGGAGAACGACACCGGCGTGGCGGTGGTGCCCGACCTGGTGTTCGCCGGCCGGCCCCGGCTGCGCCGCACCACCCTGCTGCCGCCGCTGTACCGCACGGTGGCACTGGCCCAGCGCGCCGACGTGGCGACCACGCACGCCGCGCTGGCCTTCCACGACATGCTGCTCTCCTACGTACGGACCATGCCGGCGATCGGCAGCGTGGACGCCGACGTCACCGTGCTGCACCGGCAGTAGGTCAGTCGAAGTCGACCTCGTCCGGCAGATCTTCGGCACCGTGCTCGCGCAGCGCGTCCCGGACCACCTGGTAGGCCAGCCCGGCCGGGTAGCCCTTGCGGGCGAGCATCGCCACCAGGCGGTTCACCGTCTTCGGGTCGGTGGCGTCCACGCCGCGCAGCCGCTTGTCCACCAGTTCGCGCGCCCGGCGCTGCTCCTGCTCGCGGTCCAGTGAGGCGACCGCGCGGCCGGCCACCTCGCCGTCGACGCCCTTGCGGCGCAGCTCGGTGGCCAGGGCACGCCGGCCCAGCCCTCGGGACTGGTGCCGGGAGTGCACCCACTGCTCGGCGAACGCCGCATCGTCGATCAGGCCGACGTCGGAGAACCGGCCGAGCACCTGCTCGGTGACCGGTTCCGGCACGCCGCGCCGACGCAGCGCCCCGGCCAGCTCGGCCCTGGTCCGCGCCCGATCGGTGAGCAGCCGCAGGCAGACGGCCCTGGCTACGGTCTCCGGGTCACCGGGCGGGTCGGTCTCACCCGCTGGCCGCACGATCAGAAGTCCACCGGCGCCGGTGCGGCGGCCTCGGCGTCGAGCTGCGCGCCGATGCCCAGCTTCTCCTTGATCCGCTTCTCGATCTCGGCAGCCACGTCCGGGTTCTCCAGCAGGAACTTGCGGGCGTTCTCCTTGCCCTGGCCGAGCTGGTCGCCCTCGTAGGTGTACCAGGCGCCGGACTTGCGGATCAGCGCCTGCTCCACCCCGACGTCGATGAGCGAGCCCTCCCGGCTGATCCCGTGCCCGAACAGGATGTCGAACTCGGCCTGCTTGAACGGCGGCGCGACCTTGTTCTTCACCACCTTGACCCGGGTGCGGTTGCCCACCGCATCGGTGCCGTCCTTGAGCGTCTCGATGCGCCGGATGTCCAGCCGCACCGACGCGTAGAACTTCAGCGCCCGGCCACCGGTCGTGGTCTCCGGCGAGCCGAACATCACGCCGATCTTCTCCCGCAGCTGGTTGATGAAGATCGCGGTGGTGCCGGAGTTGTTCAGCGCGCTGGTGATCTTCCGCAGGGCCTGGCTCATCAGCCGGGCCTGCAGGCCGACGTGGCTGTCCCCCATCTCGCCCTCGATCTCGGCGCGCGGCACCAGCGCGGCCACCGAGTCGATCACGATGAGGTCCAGCGCGCCGGACCGGATCAGCATGTCGGCGATCTCCAGCGCCTGCTCACCGGTGTCCGGCTGAGAGACCAGCAGGGCGTCGGTGTCCACGCCGAGGATCTTGGCGTACTCCGGGTCCAGCGCGTGCTCGGCGTCGATGAACGCGGCGATGCCACCGGCGGCCTGCGCGTTGGCCACGGCGTGCAGCGTGAGGGTGGTCTTACCGGAGGACTCCGGGCCGTAGATCTCGACTACCCGGCCCCTGGGCAGGCCACCGACGCCGAGCGCGACGTCCAGCGCGATGGAACCGGTCGGGATGATCCCCACCGGGGCCCGCGCCTCGTCGCCGAGACGCATCACCGAGCCCTTTCCGTGGTTCTTCTCGATCTGGGCGAGCGCGAGGGCGAGGGCCTTCTCGCGGTCGGGTGCGGTCATCGGATGCCACCTTGTGAGGACGTAGGGACGCGTTGCGGACTGGCAGGTTCACGGTAGGGGCCGCGACCGACAATTCCGTGACCGCGGGCATCGCCTGTGGACAGCTCCACCGGATGTGGACAACACCATAGCCGAACGACTGTTCGAGGTGAAACCGACACGCCGATGCGGGACAATCCCCCGCTCACCGTCGCTCCGAGGGCACGTCGAAGGTCGAACAGACCACCCGCCATACCGCCCGGGGATCCCAGCCGGCCTCCAGCGCCTGGTTCACCGTCTGCCTGTCCAGCTCGGCAAACACGTGGTCGGCGGCCAGCGTGTCAGCCCTGGCCGCACCGAACTCCTCGGTCATCCGCTCACGGAAATGCGTCAGTCGCACCCGGCCACGTTAGGACACCCCGGAAACGGGGCGCGTCGGTACTCTGGTCGCATGTTCACCGACGCGGACCCCACCGGGCTCTCCTCGCCGCTCGGCCAGCTGGTCAGCCTCGGGTTCATGCTGCTCGCACTGACCGTCGCATTGCGCTGGTGGTGGTCTCAGCGCAAGCGTTAGCCTCGATCGGGTGACCGACTTCCACCTCGCTCAGGTGAACATCGCGCTGCCGCTGGAACCCCTCACCACTCCCCGGCTGGCCGGCTTCGTGGCCGCCCTCGACGAGATCAACGCACTGGCCGACGCCGCGCCCGGGTTCGTGTGGCGGCTGCAGACCGAGGACGGCGACGCGACCGCGGTCCGCGCCTTCGGCGACGACCGGCTGATCGTGAACATGAGCGTGTGGGCCTCGATGGAGGCGCTCGCCGACTACGTCTACCGGAGCGACCACGTGCGGGTCATGCGCCGGCGCCGCGAGTGGTTCGAGGCGATGAAACCCGCCTACCAGGCGATGTGGTGGCTGCCGGCCGGCCAGCTGCCCACCGTCGCCGAGGCCGAGCTGCGGCTGGCCCACCTGCGCACGCACGGACCCACCGACTACGCGTTCACCTTCCGCACGCCGTTCCCGCCGCCGGTCGGCATCACCCCGAAGGTGGACGACGGCTGGTTCTGCAGCGCACGCTGAGCCGCGGCTTCGGTTGTGCGGTGTGGCCCGTTGCGCTTTGGTTTCCGCACCTGGTCACTGACCGTTACCAGGCGCAGAAATAGGGTGATCGCTGTTCCTGGCGGCTTGGCGTCGATTTTCGAGGCTAAACCGCCATTGATGGCGATCACCCCCTGGCGCGACCCCTTCAGACGCTGGGTTTGCGGCTGCCAGCCGCAGCCAACGGTCACCGAGCGTAGCCACACGCAGAGGGGCCGCCGGATGGCGGACCGGCTCGGAGTGCACGGAGCAGTTCACCGCGACGTCCGGCTCGACCGCGCCGACCCGCACGTTCATGATCCGCGGCTCGGGGGTCTCCGTCACCCCCGGGGTCGCCCCGGGCTGCTGGTCGCACGAGTAGGCCCGGGCGCTAGCGGGCCCGGCCAGCACCAGCGACGCGCCGCCGCCCCGGCCACCAGCGCCGCGACGCCCGTCCGAGGCAGGCGAACCGTGATCAGTCCGCCGCCGACTTCGCCACGTCCACCCACCGGGCCAGCAGCTCCGTGGCCGCGCCGGAGTCGATCGCCTGGGCGACCCGGTCCAGCGCCCGACGCATGTCCTCGAGCAGCCCCGCGCCGCCGTCGGTGAACCCGGTGAACGCGGCCACCGCGCCGGCCGCGTTGACCAGCACCGCGTCCCGCACCGGACCGGTCTCGCCGGCCAGCAGCCGGCGCGCCACGTCGGCGTTGTAGGGCGCGTCGCCGCCGCGCAGGTCCGCCATGGTCGCCCTGGCGATTCCCAGGTCGGCCGCGTCCAGCAGGCCCTGCCGCACCCGACCGGCGGAAACCACCCAGGCCGAGGTCCGGTCGGTGGTGGTGATCTCGTCCAGCCCGTCCTCGCCCCGCACCACCAGCGCCGAGGCCCCCCGGCCGGCCAGCACGTCGGCGATCACCGGGGCCAGCCGGAGGTCCGCGCAGCCGACCAGGCCCGCGGCGGGCTGGGCCGGGTTGGTCAGCGGCCCGAGCATGTTCATCGCGGTGGGCACACCCAGCTCCCGGCGCACCGCCCCGGCGTGCCGGAAGGCCGGGTGGAAGGCCGGGGCGAAGCAGAATCCGATGCCCACCTCCTCCACACACCGCCGCACCCCCTCCGGGGACAGCGCGATGGTGACGCCCAGCTCCTCGAACAGGTCCGCCGCGCCGCACCGGGAGGAAGCGGCCCGGTTGCCGTGCTTGACCACCGGCACGCCGGCCGCGGCCACCACGATGGCCGTCATGCTGGAGATGTTCACGCTGTGGGAGCGGTCCCCACCGGTGCCGACCACGTCCACGGCCGGCGCGGCCAGCGTGACCCGGCGGGCCCGGGCCAGCATCGCCTCGGCCAGCCCGGCGATCTCCTCGGGGGTCTCGCCCTTGGCCCGCAGCGCGACCAGGAAGCCGGCCAGCGAGACGTCCTTCGCGTCACCGGCGAGCACCTGGTCCATCACCCATCCGGTGTCCGCCTCGGTGAGGTCGGAACCGGCAAGCAGATGGCTCAACAGACCCGCCCACGTGCGGGTCGACTCGGACACGCCCTACCCGGCCGGCGCCGCCGGCACCGCGGTGCCGCGCAGCACGTCGGCCACGGTCTCGGCGGCCAGCAGCGGGTCCAGCGGGTGCACGAGCACCGCGTCCGCCTGCGACCAGGTGGCCAACCAGCGGTCGTCCTTGCGCTGCACCGCGACCACGATCGGCGGGCAGTCGGTGATCTCGTTCTTCAGCTGCCGGGACAGACCCATGCCGCCGGTGGGCTGCGCCTCACCGTCCAGGATGGCCAGGTCCACCTGGCCCGAGTCCATGGCGGCCAGCACCTCGGCCACGGTCGAGGCCTCCAGGAACTTCACCCGGCCCACGTCCGGCGCGGGCCGGCGGCCCACCGCGGTGGTGATCGACTCGCGCACCTTGGCGCGGTGGCTGAAGACCAGCACGGTGCGGGCGTGCCCCGCGTCTCCGGCCTTGCTCACGGGGTTGCTCACGAGCCCTACTTCCCTCGGCATTGACCTGGCCGCCCGATGATATCCGCGCCCTCAGGCACCGCCGATACCGTGCCGACGCTCGTTTCCGCTGACGCTTCTCTCGGTGTGCCACGACACATGTGACTGATAGTGCCGAACCCTGACCCGACGGGAGCGTCCGCTCGGGTTAATAATGACCCCCGTGACGACGGCAGCGCCAAATATCAGCCAGCGCATTCACTCGCTGAACCGACCGAACATGGTCAGCATCGGCACGATCGTCTGGCTGTCCAGCGAGCTGATGTTCTTCGCTGGCCTTTTCGCGATCTACTTCACGGCGCGCGCGCAGAACGTCGGTGAGTGGCCACCACCGCCGACGGAGCTGAACGTCCCGTACGCGCTGGTGGTGACGATCGTCCTGGTGGCGTCCTCGTTCACCTGCCAGTACGGCGTGTTCTGCGCCGAACGCGGCGACGTGTTCGGCCTGCGGCGCTGGTACCTGATCACCCTGGCCATGGGCACGTTCTTCGTGCTCGGCCAGGTGAACGAGTACCGGGTGCTCATCGAGCACCACGCCACCACCATCCCGGGTAGCGCATACGGCACGGTCTTCTACCTGACCACCGGCTTCCACGCGCTGCACGTCACCGGCGGCCTCATCGCGTTCATCTTCCTGCTGATCAGGACCAAGCTCAGCAAGTTCACCCCGGCACAGGCCACCGCCGCGATCGTCGTGTCCTACTACTGGCACTTCGTCGACGTGGTCTGGATCGGCCTGTTCGCCGTGATCTACTTCATCCGCTGAAGCATCCACCAGGGTGCCCGACCTGACAGCGAGGGTTCGAGACTCCGCGATGAGAACCACCACCACACGCCGTCGCAGTGGACGGAGCAAGTTCCAACGCCGCGTCGCCGGCGGGCTGGCGCTCGGCATAGCCCTGCTCAGCGCGGGCGTGCTGTACTCGGCGGTCGCACCCCAGCCCCAGGTGGCGCAGGCGGCGGACGACTCCCAGCTGGTCGCCCAGGGGCAGCAGGTCTACGAGAACCACTGCATCTCCTGCCACGGGGCCAACCTGCAGGGTGTGCCGGACCGAGGGGTCAGCCTGATCGGCGCCGGGTCCGCCGCCACCTACTTCCAGGTCTCCAGCGGCCGGATGCCGCTGGCCCGCCAGGAGGCGCAGGCGGAGCGCAAGCACCCCCTGCACGAGCTGGACACCAAGACCCCCGAGGGCGCCCGCAACGTCGACGCGCTGTCCGCGTTCGTGCAGGCCAACGGCGGTGGCCCGGAGCGGCCGGCCGAGCACGGCATGGCGCTGCGCGGGTCGAACCCGGCCCGCGGCGGTGAGCTGTTCCGGATGAACTGCACCTCCTGCCACAACTTCACCGGGCAGGGCGGCGCGCTCTCCTCCGGCAAGTTCGGCCCGCCGCTGGCCCCGGCCAGCGAGGAGCAGATCTACACCGCGATGCTGAGCGGCCCGCAGAACATGCCGCACTTCTCCGACCGGCAGCTCACGCCGGAGGAGAAGAAGGACATCATCGCCTTCGTCAAGTCGGTCTCCGAGGGGCAGAACAGCCCCGGCGGGAACCCGCTGGGCGGCATCGGCCCGGTTTCCGAGGGCCTGATGGTCTGGGTTGTCGGCATCACCGCGTTGGTCGCCGTCACGTTGTGGTTGGGAGCGAAGGCATGAGCGAGGGCACGACTGCCCGCCGGCCGAGTCAGGCCGAGCTCGAGGAGATGACCCCGGAGCAGCTGGCCACCCTGGCCGCCGAGCTGGACGACGTCGTCGTCGTCCGCAACGCCAACAAGTGGCCGGTACCGGGCACCAAGGCCGAGCGGCGCGCGGAGCGTTCGGTGGCGATGTGGTTCCTGCTCGCCACCCTGTCCGGGCTGGCCTTCCTCGGTGTCTTCATCTTCTGGCCGTGGTCGCACTACATCCCGCCGAGCGACCCCCACCACTGGCTGTACTCGCTGTTCACCCCGATCATCGGGGTGACCTTCGGGCTCGCGGTGTTCGCGCTGGGCATCGGCCTGGTCGCCTACGTGAAGAAGTTCTTCCCGGACGAGGTCGCGGTGCAGCAGCGCCACGACGGGCCCTCCGGCGAGCTGGAGCGGCGGACCATCCTGGCCCAGCTGGCCGCCGCCGGGAACGACACCGGGATCGCCCGCCGCGGCCTGATCAAGGGCACCGTCGGCCTCGCCGGCGCGGTGTTCGGCCTGGGCGCCGGCGTCGCGGTCCTGGGCGGCCTGCTGCGCAACCCGTTCAAGGACGGCCCCGAATCACCGCTGTGGCACACCCCGTGGCGGCCCGAGCACCCGGGCGAGAAGGTCTATCTGCGACGTGACGTCGGTCTCTCCGCTGAGGAAATCATGAAGGAGAAGCCGGAGCTCCGGGTCCGCCCGGAGGACCTGGACGCCGCCGCCATGGAGACGGTGTTCCCCTTCCGGCTGACCGACATGGAGGACGCGGAGAAGCTGGCCCACGGCATCCGCGCCTCGGACGCGGCGGTCATGCTCATCCGCTTCCGCCCTGGTGAGCGCGTCACCCAGCGCAAGGGCCGGGAGAACTACCACTACGGCGACTACTACGCCTACTCCAAGGTGTGCACCCACCTGGGCTGCCCCACCTCGCTGTTCGAGGCGCAGACGAACCGGATCCTGTGCCCCTGCCACCAGTCACAGTTCCTCGCCACCGAGTACGCCAAGCCGATTTTCGGTCCGGCCACACGTGCTCTACCTCAACTTCCCATCAGCGTGGACGAAGAGGGATACTTCATAGCGACCGGTGATTTCGACGAAGCCGTCGGGCCTGGCTTCTGGGAGCGGCCATCATCATGAGTTCAATCACCACACCCACCACGAGTTCCAACCCGCTGAAGGCCAAGGCCGCGGCCAGTCTGGACGAGCTGGACCAGCGGTTCCACCCGGCCGGCGGGATGCGCAAGCAGTTCAACAAGGTCTTCCCGACGCACTGGTCGTTCATGCTCGGCGAGATCGCGCTGTACAGCTTCATCATCCTGCTGCTGTCGGGCACCTACCTCGGGCTGTTCTTCGACCCCTCGATGGAGGAGGTCACCTACAACGGGGTGTTCGACAACCTGCGCGGCCTGCCGATGTCGCGGGCGTTCGAGAGCGCGTTGGAGATCTCCTTCGACGTGCGCGGCGGCCTGTTCATGCGGCAGATCCACCACTGGGCGGCGCTGCTGTTCATGGCGGCGATGTTCGTGCACATGTTCCGCACGTTCTTCACCGGCGCGTTCCGCAAGCCCCGCGAGACCAACTGGATCATCGGCGTCGTGCTGATCCTGATGGGCTTCATGGAGGGCTTCACCGGCTACTCGCTGCCGGACGACCTGCTCTCCGGTACCGGCCTGCGGATCATGTCCGGCTTCGTGCTCTCCGTTCCGGTGGCCGGCACCTGGGTGCACTGGCTGATCTTCGGCGGGGAGTTCCCCGGCACCGAGCTGATCCCGCGGCTGTACATCGTGCACGTGCTGCTCCTGCCGGGCATCCTGCTGGCGCTGATCGCGGTGCACGTGGGCCTGGTCTGGTACCAGAAGCACACCCAGTTCCCCGGCCCCGGCCGCACCGAGAAGAACGTGGTGGGCGTGCGCATCCTGCCCACCTTCGCGGCCAAGGGCGGCGCGTTCTTCGCGGTCACCACCGGCGTGATCTGCATGATGGCCGGCTTCTTCCAGATCAACCCGATCTGGAACTTCGGGCCGTACAACCCGGCGCACATCTCCGCCGGCTCCCAGCCCGACTGGTACGTGCTGTTCACCGAGGGCATGCTGCGGATCTTCCCGCCCTGGGAGATCAACCTGTTCGACACGTACCTGATCCCACCGGCGTTCTGGGCGAGTCCGCTGTTCCTGCCGCTGATCCACGGCCTCGCCGCCGTGTACCCGGCGATCGAGCGGAAGTTCACCAAGGACAACGCGATCCACAACCTGCTGCAGCGCCCCCGGGACGTCCCGGTGCGCACCTCGCTGGGTGCCATGGCCATCACGTTCTACACCTGGCTGGTGCTGCTCGGTTCGAACGACATCATCGCGGACAAGTTCAACATCTCGCTGAACGCCACCACGTGGGCCGGCCGCATCGGCATCTTCCTGCTGCCGCCGCTCGCCTACTGGGCCACCTACCGGATCTGCCTGGGCCTGCAGCGCAGCGACCGGGCGGTGCTGGAGCACGGCATCGAGACCGGCATCATCAAGCGGCTGCCGCACGGTGAGTTCATCGAGGTGCACCAGCCGCTGGCCGGGGTCGACTCGCACGGCCACGCGATCCCGCTGGCCTACCAGGGCGCCTCGGTGCCCAAGCGGATGAACCAGCTCGGTTCCGCCGGGCATCCGATGGCCGGCTCGTTCTGGAGCCCGGACCCGGCCGAGGAGACCGCCGCACTGGAGCGCGCCCGCGCCGAGCTGGCCAACGGCCACGGCAACGGCCATGCCCCGGAGGAGTCGGAAACCCGCGAGGCCGAACTGGCCGGTCGTCCCAAGAGCCTGGACGACTGACCCGACCGAACGACGAGTAAGCCCCGGCCACCATCTGGCCGGGGCTTATTCATGTTCGGGGCGCGTCAGGCCCGGACGTAAGGTCAGGGGGTGACGGGTGCGTCGAGGGACTGGGCGGTGTGGACGCGGGCACGCGGTGGGCCGGACCAGCCGCTGGACCTGCTGCATGCCAGCCTGGTGCGCCGCCAGTACGCCCAGCACATGCACGCCGAGTACGCGATCGGGGCGTGCACCAGCGGGCTCGAGCGCATCAGCTACCGGGGCGCAATGCGCCACTCCGGGCCGGGCAGCGTGGTCGTCATCGAGCCCGAGGAGGCGCACACCGGCGCGCCGGCGGTGGCCACCGGGTTCACCTACCGGGTCCTGTACCCCAGCGTGGACCTGTTGCGCGAGCACGACGGCGCCCGCCGCCCACACTTCCGGGAGCCGGTGCTGCACGATCCCGAGCTGGCCGCCCGGCTGTGCGCGGCCCACGCCGGGCTCAGCCGGCCCGGCACCGAGCGCCTGGCCGCTGAGTCGCTGCTGGTCGGCACGCTGGACCTGCTGATAAGGCGGCACGCCGAGCCGGCCCCGGAGGCTCCCCTGCCCGGGCCGGTGGCCCGCGGCGTGATGGCGCGGTTGTCCGACCAGCTGGTGGATCCGCCCTCGTTGCAGCACATTGCGGACGAGCTGGGCATGTCCCGGTTCCAGCTGCTGCGCGCGTTCCGCAACGAGGTGGGCATGCCGCCGTACGCGTGGCTGGCCCAGCACCGAGTGGCCAGGGCGCGCGGCCTGCTCGTCGGTGGCGCCCGGCCGGCCAGCGTCGCCGCGCAGGTCGGGTTCGCCGACCAGGCGCACCTGACCCGCTGGTTCCAAAGGGTGCTAGGGATCACCCCCGGCGCGTTCGCCCGGAGCCTTCGGTCCGGTTAGCACGCCACGGCCCGGGTGCGCCGGGCATGATCGCCGATTCTGGCGCTCTAGCCTCGAAAATCGACGCTGAACCGCCACCAACAGCGATCACCCCTCGGTACCGCCGGACAGTAATGATCAACAGGACACTGGGGCCGTGCTGAGCGACCCGGCTGAGCGCAACCACGTTCAAGACCTTGCGGCGCCCGCCGGGCGACGCTGCCGGCATGAGTCGGAGGGGCTGGCTGCTGTTCGCGGGGATGTGCCTGATGTGGGGCGTCCCGTATCTGATGATCAAGGTTGCCGTGCAGGGGGTTTCGGTGCCGGTGCTGGTGTTCGCGCGCACCGCGATCGGGGCGCTGGTGCTGCTCCCCCTGGCCGTCCGCCCCGGCACCCTGGCCCTGCTGCGCCGGCACTGGCTGCCGGTGCTCGGGTTCGCCGGGTTGGAGATCATCGGCCCGTGGTGGCTGCTCTCCGACGCCGAACGGCACATCACCAGCTCGATGACCGGGCTGCTGATCGCCGCCGTGCCGATCATCGCGGTGGTGCTGGCCAGGCTGTTCGGCGATACCGAGCGGCTGCGCCCCGCCCGGCTGGCCGGGCTGCTGATCGGGCTGGCCGGGGTGGCCCTGCTCGCCCTGCCGCACCTGGGCGGCGGGACCGGTTGGGCGGTGCTGGAGATGTTGGGCGTCGCGGTGGGCTACGCGGCCGCACCCTTGATCGCCGGCCGCTGGCTGACCGCCGTCTCCGGCGTTCAGCTGACCGCCGCGAGCCTCAGTGTGGCCGCGCTGGTGTACTTGGTGCCGGCCTTGCTCACCTGGCCGGCGGCGATGCCTTCCGGGCCGGTACTGGCCTCTCTGGCCGGCCTGGGGCTGGTGTGCACCGCGCTGGCGTTCGTGGTGTTCTTCGCGCTGATCCGGGAGGTGGGCGGCACGCGGGCGGTGGTGTTCACCTACGTGAACCCGGCGGTGGCGGTCACCGCTGGAGTGCTGGTCCTGGATGAGCCGCTCACCCCGGCGATCCTCGGCGCGTTCGGGCTGATCCTGCTCGGCTCAGTGCTCGCCACCGGTCGCCGGGTTACCCCGCGGCCGGTGCCGGCCGCCGCATTGGCCCCTGAGCGGGCCTAGCTGGGACGTGGGCGGTCGATGGCGTAGTGGGCCAGCTTGACGTCCCGACCCTCGTGCCGCACCAGCTCGTCGCGCTGCCAGCGCATGCCGGCCTTCTCCATCACCCGCCGGCTGGCCAGGTGGTCCACCGGGGCCTCGGCGCACACCCGCCACACGGCGGGCACGCTCAGCAGATGGGCGACCACCGCACTGAGTGCCTCGGTGGCGAACCCCTCACCCCAGCAGGACGGCGCCACGTCATAACCAACGGTGACCGCCGAGGCGTCCGCCGTCCGGGCGCAGGTCACGAGGCCGATGATGACCTGGTCGGACCGGCGCACCAGCAACCACGGGCCCAGGTCGGGCATGCCACCACCGAGGTCGTGGTCGGTCGCCGGGTAAAGCGCCACCAACCGCAGCATCTGGGTGGCCAGTGCCGAGGGGTAACCATCGGCAAACGCCCCGGACTCGGCGTCGCCGAGCAGTCGCTCCGCCTCCGCCGCGGTCAGGGTGCGCAGCGTCAGCCGTCGGCCCGAGATCACTTCCGGTGACGCCTAGTGACCGGACGGCGGAATGTGGTACTCGAACAGCAGGCCACCGACCATGATCAGCAGGAGCACCAGGGTCATCGCGATCAGCCAGGGCAGCCAGTACGCGACGGCCACGGCGGTGGAGGCGGCGGCGAAGGCCAGCCCGATCGGCCAGTAGCTGCCCGGGCTGAAGAAGCCCAGGTCACCGGCGCCGTCGGCGACCTCGGCCTCCGGGTTGTCCTCCGGGCGGGCCTCCAGCCGGCGGGAGACGAACCGGAAGTAGGTGCCGATGATCAGCGACAGGCCACCGGTCAGGGTGAGCCCGACGATGCCGACCGGCTCGTGCGAGAGCAGCCAGTAGACCACCGCGCACAGGAAGAAGAAGACCGTGCAGATCTCGAAGATGCGGGATTCGACCTTCATTGCGCTCTCCGCCTCCGGGCGCTCAGCTGGGGGACCGCTGCGAGGCCGAGCGGTGGGTGCGCTCGGTCTTGAACGGGTAGGTGGTGACGGCCGTCGGGGAGCACAGCTCGCCGCAGCCCAGCGAGGCCAACGCCTCGCCAGCCGTGTTCGGCACCCCGCTCACCGGGTTGGTCTCGGTGCGCTTCTGCAGGTACTTGGCGTACAGGTCCGGGCTCAGCGCGCGGACCTCGAAGTTCATCACCGAGTGGTAGCTGCCGCACAGCTCGGCGCACCGGCCGACGAAGGCACCCTGCCGCTCGATCTTGTCGATGACGAACGTGTTGTCCGTGTCGTTCTTCTCCGGGTCCGGGAAGACGTCCCGCTTGAACAGGAACTCCGGCACGAAGAACGAGTGGATCACGTCCGTGGAGGTGATGGTGAACTCGATGCTCTTGTCCGTGGGCAGCACCAGGATCGGGATGGTCTCGCTGGTGCCCAGGGTGCTGATCTTCTTCCCGGTCGGGTTCTCCGGGTAGTCAAACTCCCAGTTCCACTGGAACGCGGTGACGTCGACCTTCACGTCCGGCTTGGCGATGGACTTGTCCACGTCGTTCTGCACCAGCACCGTGTAGCCGAAGATCGCCGCCACGATGATCGTGGGCAGCACCACGCTGACGATCTCCACCGGCAGGCTGTACTGGAACTGCCTGGGCAGCTCCCCCTCACCGCGCTTGCGGTGGAAGATCACGGTCCACGCGGTGAGGCCCCACACGATCACGCCGACCACCAGGGAGGCGATCGCCAGCCAGGTCCACAGGTGGCGCATCTCGGTGGCCTGCGGCGTCACGCCCTCCGGCCAACCGAAACGGATCACCTCCTGCACCGAACATCCGCTGGCCGAGACCGCCACAACGCCGGCCAGGAGCGCGGTTTTCAGAACCCGCCCCGGCCGGGTGCGCCTCACGTATGGATTCGAGCCCACAGCTCGCTGCCTCCCGTGCTTGGTCATCGTCAGCCATCCGGCGCATTGAGCCGGACGCTGACTACCTGCCGGGCAGCCTATAAGACCTGCGCCCGGCCCACCGCGTCCGGGGCGCGCGCCACACGGCCGGGTGCGGCGCACGCCACGCGCGAGGGCCCCGGGGGGTCGGGCGTACGCTGCTCACTCCGACCTGGGCTGCACTGGAAGGGGCGATCACACGGCGTGTGTGGGCTACTCGGACTGCTGACGGCGCGCGCCGACGCGCCAGACCTATCCACCGCCGTGACCAGCGCGTTGCACTGCGCGCGGCATCGCGGGCCGGACGAAACCGATGAGTGGCACGACCAGGACGTGGTGCTCGGCTTCAACCGGCTGTCCATCATCGACCTGGACCTCTCCCACCAGCCGCTGCGCTACGCGGACCGGTACACGCTGCTGTTCAACGGCGAGGTCTACAACTACCTGGAGCTGCGCGAACAGCTGATAGCCGAGCACGGGGCGGAGTTCGCCACCCAGGGTGACGGCGAGGTGGTGGTCGCCGCCTACCACTACTGGGGCAAGGACGCCGTGCGCCGGCTGCGCGGCATGTTCGCCTTCCTGATCTGGGACGAACGGGAACGGGTGCTGTTCGGCGCGCGCGACCCGTTCGGCATCAAGCCGCTGTTCGTGCTGACCGGCCCCGGCGGCACGGCGTTCAGCAGCGAGAAGAAGAGCCTGCAGGAGCTGGCGCCTTCGCTCGGTGCCGGCGCGCTGTCCCTGGACGAGCCGGCCCTGCAGCACTACCTGCTGCTGCAGTACGTGCCGGAGCCGGCCACCCTGCACCGGGAGATCCGGCGCATCGAGTCGGGCACCATGTTCACCCTGCGTCCCGGTGAGCAGCCGGTCACCGAGCGGTACTTCTCACCCGTGTTCTCCGCCACACCACTGGCCGGTCCCACCGAACGGGACCGGCTGTACCGGCGGATCGAGGACACCCTCCGCGACTCGGTGGCCAAGCACATGCGCGCCGACGTCACCGTGGGCGCCTTCCTCTCCGGCGGCATCGACTCCACCGCGATCGCCGCGCTGGCCAAGGAGCACAACCCGAACCTGATCACGTTCACCACCGGTTTCGAGCGCGAGGGCTACTCCGAGGTGGACGTGGCCGCCGAGTCGGCGGAGGCGATCGGGGTGCGGCACGTGGTCCGCACGGTCAAGCCGGACGAGATGATGGAGGCGCTGCCGCTGATCGTCTGGTACCTGGACGACCCGGTGGCCGACCCGGCGCTGGTGCCGCTGTGGTTCGTGGCCCGGGAGGCCCGGCAGCACGTCAAGGTGGTGCTGTCCGGGGAGGGCGCGGACGAGCTGTTCGGCGGCTACACGATCTACCGCGAGCCGCTGTCGCTGGCCCCCTTCGAGAAGGTGCCGGGGTCGGTGCGCGGCGCGCTGGGGCAGCTGTCCCGCCGCATCCCGGAGGGGGTGCGGGGCAAGGACCTGCTGCGCCGGGGGGCGCTGAGCCTGGAGCAGCGCTACTACGGCAACGCGCGGATCTTCCGGGACGGCGAGCTGGCGGGGCTGCTGCGGAGCTACGACCCGCGCCGCTCGCACACCGACATCACCGCCCAGTGGTACCGGCAGTCCGCCGGCTGGGACCCGGTGTCCCGGATGCAGCACGTGGACCTGTTCACCTGGCTGCGCGGGGACATCCTGGTCAAGGCGGACAAGATGACCATGGCCAACTCGTTGGAGCTGCGGGTGCCGTTCCTGGACCCGGAGGTGTTCGCGGTGGCGGCCGACATCCCGCTCACCGAGAAGATCTACGGGCGCACCGACGGCTCCGGGACCACCAAGTACGCGCTGCGCCGGGCGCTGGAGAACATCGTGCCGGCGCACGTGCTGAACCGCCGCAAGCTGGGCTTCCCCGTGCCCATCCGGCTCTGGCTGCGCGACGAGATGTACGGCTGGGCCGACGACATCATCACCAGCAGCCAGACCGACCACCTGCTGGACCTGCCGGCGGTGCGGCGCATGCTGGCCGAGCACCGCACCGGCCCGGTGGACCACAGCCGGCGGCTGTGGACCCTGCTGGTGTTCATGCTCTGGCACGGGATCATGGTGGAGGACCGGATCCGCCCCGAGATCCCGGAACCCGCCTACCCCGTCCAGGTCTAGGCCCTCCTCCCGCGGAAAACCGAACCGCCGGGCGCGGCATCTCCGCGCCCGGCGGTCTATCCCGAAGTCCGTCCACCACGCTTTGGCTCGGACGAGCCCTGGAGCGAGCGGGACAGCGGGAGAGAGCGGGAGCGGGGGCTCAGGTGGGGAGGCTGGCGGCGATCTCGGTGGCGGCTTCCGGGCCGTAGGCGTCGGACAGCCTGGTCACGGCGGCGGCGCGGTCCCAGGTCCATTCCTGTGCGCCGTCGGACTCCAGGACGTTCACCGCGACCAGCGAGCCGAGCTGGGCGGACCGTTCCAGGGAGAGTCCCTCGGAAACGCCGGCCAGGAAGCCGGCGCGGAACGCGTCGCCGACGCCCGTCGGGTCCAGTTTGGCGGTCTCGGGCACCACTCCGACCTTCAGGTGCACGCCATCCCGGCTGGACAGCTCCACGCCGCGCTCCCCGTGCGTGGTCACCCGCACGTCAACCTGCTCGCCCACCTCGTCCTCGGACCAGCCGGTCTTGCGCAGCAACAGCTCCCACTCGTAGTCGTTGCTGACCAGGTAGCGCGCCCCGACCACGAGGCGGCGCAGGTCGGGGCCGTCCATCCGGGCCAGCTGCTGGGAGAAGTCGGCCACGAACGGCATGCCCAGCGCGCGGCACTCCTCGGTGTGCCGGAGCATCGCCTCGGGGTCGCTGGCGCCGATGACCATCAGGTCGATTCCGCCGGGGCGCCGGAAGATCGGGGCCAGCTCGATGTCCCGGGAGCGGGCCATCGCCCCGGTGTAGAACGACCCGATCTGGCGCATGTCGGCGTCGGTGGTGCAGATGAACCGGGCGGTGTGCACGTCCCGGTGCACCACCACCTCGGAGCAGTCCACTCCGACCCGCTCCAGCTCGCGCCGGTAGTCGTCGAAGTCCGAACCGACCGCGCCGACCAGCACCGGACGCTGCCCCAGCACGCCGAGGGCGTAGGCGATGTTGCCCGCCACACCGCCCCGGCGTACCACCAGGTCATCTACCAGGAAACTCAGCGACACCCGTTCCAGCTGATCGGCGACCAGCTGGTCGGCGAAGCGGCCGGGGAACTGCATCAAATGGTCGGTCGCGATCGACCCCGTAACGGCGATAGGCACGTTGAGTAACCTTACCGCCGGTCACCCGAGCCCGTGAAACGAACGCTCTAGTTGAACGAGTCGCCGCAGGCGCAGGAACCGCTGGCGTTCGGGTTGTCGATGGTGAAGCCCTGCTTCTCGATGGTGTCCACGAAGTCGATCACGGCACCCTGCAGGTACGGAGCGCTCTTCCAGTCGACGGCGACGCGCATCCCGTTGAACTCGCGGTACAGGTCGCCGTCACGGGCCTGGTCGTCGAAGAACAGCTGGTAGCGCAGGCCGGCGCAGCCACCAGGGTGCACCTCGATGCGGAGGTGCATGTCGTCGCGGCCCTCCTGGTCGAGCAGGCCCTTGGCCTTGAGCGCGGCCGCCTCGGTCAGCTCCACGCCGTGCGTCTTCTCAGTGGTGGTGCTGTTGTCGACGGTCATTTGCTCTCCCTCGCCTCACGTTTCGGATCTCCACGACGCTCAACACGGTCGCCGCCGCGGATGTTCCATCGCGCGTTGTTGTGCTCCCTACATCCTGTCACACGCGAGCCGCCCCGGTCAGCGTGAGCCGCTCCACTGCCCGGCCAGATCGGCGGCCAGTTTGGCGAGCGTGCCGGCCGGATCGGCCATCGAGGCGGCCAGTCCACCGGCGTGTTCGGTGACCGAGTACGCCTCCTGCACGCCGGCCGCGGCCGCCTCCCGCCGGCCCACGCTCACCTGGCCGGCCAGTACCAGGCACGGCAGCCCCCGGGCGGCGGCCGAGGCGGCCACGGCGGTGATCAGCTTCCCGCGCAGCGACTGCCAGTCGAAGCTGCCCTCGCCGGTGAGCACCAGGTCGGCCGCGTCCAGGGCCGCGTCCAGCCCGAGCAGCTCGCGGACCAGCCCGGCACCGGAGACCGGCCGTCCGCCCAGCGCGAGCAGCGCAGCGCCGAGGCCGCCGGCCGCGCCGCCGCCCGGCAGCTCCACCAGCTCGGCGGCGTCCCGGTGCACGGCCGGGGCGAGCACCTCGGCATAGCGGCGCAGCGCGGCGTCCAGTTCGGCCACGGCCGCGTCGTCCGCGCCCTTCTGCGGGCCGAAGACCGCCGCCGCGCCGTGCCGGCCGAGCAGCGGGTTGTCCACGTCCAGCGCCAGCACCAGCTCGAGGCCCGCGCGCAGCGCCGGCGGCGCGGCCAACGCGGCGCACCCGGCCAGCGCGGCGCCGCCGTCCGGCAGCGGCGCGCCGTCGGCGTCCAGCGGCTGGGCTCCCAGCGCGGCCAGCGCTCCCGCTCCCCCGTCGGTGCAGGCGGAGCCGCCGAGGCCGACCACGATGCGGGTCACGCCGGTTTCCGCCGCCGCGGCGGCGACCAGCTGGCCGACGCCCCGGCTGTTGGCCACCCTGGCCACCTCGGGGGTCCGCTCCGGCCTCGGCACCATGTGCAGGCCGCTGGCCAGGGCCATCTCGATGTAGGCGACCTCGCCGACCCGCAGCCACTCGGCGGTCACCGGCTCGCCGCGCGGCCCGGTGACCGGGACCGGGCACAGCTCGCCGCCCAGCGCGGCGTGCAACACGTCGAGGAAACCGGTGCCGCCGTCGGCCAGCGGGAGTTCCCGCAGCTCGTCGGTGGGGCAGGTGCCGCGCCACCCGTCCGCGATCGCGGCTGCCGCCTGCTTCGCGGACAACGTGCCGCCGAACGAATCTGGAGCGATCACCACGCGCACCGGCAAGACATTACCTGCCGCTATGGTGGATGGGTGAGGTTCCTGCGCCGCCAGTCCGGCAGTGGCGATGACGCCGCGGTCGACGCCGCCAGCACCACGGATGAGGGCGCCGAGGAGGTTGCCGACACGGTCGGCCGGGGGGTCACCCCGGGCAAGGGCCGGGCCACCCCGAAGCGCCGGGACGCCGAGGGCAAGCGGCGCGGCCCCGCGCCGCCCCCGCCGAAGACCCAGCGTGAGGCGATCAAGCTCGCCCGGAAGAACCGGGGTACCCGCGCGGAGCGCCGGCGGGAGTCCGCCGAGCGCCGTTCCCGGATGATGGCCGGCGACGAGCGGGCGCTGCTCCCCCGCGACCGGGGGCCGGTGAAGGCCTACGTGCGCGACCTGGTGGACTCCCGCCGGCACCTGGCCGGCCTGTTCATGCCGCTGGCCGCCCTGGTGTTCCTGTCCCTGATCGCCCAGTCGATACCGTTCGTGCAGGCCTACACCAGCATCTTCTGCATGGCCATGCTGGCCTCGATGGCCATCGAGGGCGTGATGAACGGGCGCCGGGTGGTCAACAAGGCCCGGGAGCACTTCCCGAACGAGCAGATCAGCCCGCTGGGCATCGGCTGGTACGCGTTCGCCCGGGCCAGCCAGCTGCGCAAGCTGCGGGTACCGAAGCCGAAGGTGCGCCCCGGCGACAAGGTGGACTGAGCTGGTATTCCCCGCGGCGCGCCAAACTGGGCGCGCGCTCGACGAGCGCGTGCCGCGCTAGCCGGCGCCGTGCAGGCTCATCGGGCCGTAGATCTCGGCGTCGCCGTCCAGCAGGGTGACCGAGGTTATCCCCGAGTCGAGCAGTTCCGGCCAGGTGTCGGTGAACCAGGCTTCGGCCTCGGCCTGTCCGTCGAAGGTCAGCTCCGGGCCGGAGGTCTCGTTGCCGGAGTCGTCCAGGTATCGCCAGCGGTATGCCACGACCAGGAAGGTAGCGTGCCGCTGTGACCATCCCGGTACGCCGTTCCCTGATCCTGGGCGGCACGCGGTCCGGGAAGTCGGCGTACGCGGAGGGCCTGTTCTCCCCGGCCGCGCCGGTCCGCTACCTGGCCACCGGCCGCGTGGACCCGGCCGATCCGGAGTGGTCGGACCGGATCGCCGCGCACCGCGCCCGCCGCCCACCGGCCTGGCGCACCGTGGAAACCCCCGACCTGGCCGGCGAGCTGGCCGCCGGCGCCGATCCGGTGCTGGTGGACGACCTCGCCACCTGGCTGACCGGGGTGCTGGACGACGCGGACGTGTGGCGGGGCGGCCCGCTGGAGCCGGTGCACACCGAGGTGGACCGGCTGGCCGGCGCGGTGCGCGACTGCCCTGCCCGGCTGGTGCTGGTGTCCGCCGAGGTCGGGCTCGGCGTGGTGCCGGAGACCCGCTCTGGCAGGCTCTTCCGCGACGAGCTGGGCGCGCTCAACGCGCGCCTGGCGCAGGTGTGCGACGAGGTGGAGTTGCTCGTCGCCGGGTTGCCCATGCGGCTGAAACCCCAGCTGGAACCGAACTGAGCGGAGGCGCGGTGGACTTCCCGGTAGTCGAGCCGCCGGACGAACAGGCCGGCCGGCGGGCCGAGGTCCGGCACGCATCGCTGACCAAGCCGGCCGGCTCGCTGGGCCGGCTGGAGGAGGTCGGCGTCTGGCTGGCCGCGTGCCAGGGCACCTGCCCGCCGCGCCCGCTCGGCCGGCCCCGGGTGGTGGTGTTCGCCGGCGACCACGGCATCGCCCGCCAGGGCGTCTCCGCCTACCCGCCCGAAGTCACCGGCCAGATGGTGGCCAACTTCCTGGCCGGCGGCGCGGCGGTGAACGTGCTGGCCAACGCGGCCGGCGCCACCGTGCGCGTGGTGGACCTCGCGGTGGACGGCCCCACCTTCCCCGAGCTGCCCGCCCGGGTGACCAAGCACAAGATCCGGCGGTCCAGCGGCCCGATCGACACCGAGGACGCGCTCACCGCCGAGCAGGCCGAGGCCGCCGTGGCCGCCGGGCGGGCCATCGCCGACGAGGAGGTGGACTACGGGTCCGACCTGCTGGTCGCCGGCGACATGGGCATCGGCAACACCACGCCGGCCTCGGTGCTGGTGGCCGCGCTGACGGGCGCCGAGCCGGTGGCCGTGGTCGGCCGGGGCACCGGCATCGACGACCGGGTGTGGATGCGCAAGGCCACCGCGATCCGGGACGCGCTCCGCCGGGCGCGCCCCTACCTGCGCGAGCCGGTGGCGCTGCTGCGCACGGCCGGGGGCGCCGACATCGCCGCGATGGCCGGCTTCCTGGCCCAGGCGGCGGTCCGCCGCACCCCGGTGCTGCTGGACGGCCTGGTGGTGGGCGCGGCGGCGCTGGTGGCCGAGGAGCTGGCGCCCGGCGCCAAGGCATGGTGGCTGGCCAGCCACCGGTCGGTGGAGCCGGCGCACACCCTGGTGCTGGAACGGCTGGGCCTGGAGCCGCTGCTGGACCTGCGGATGCGGCTGGGCGAGGGGTCCGGTGCGCTGGTCGCGCTGCCCGTGGTGCGGATGGCCGGCCGGATCCTGAGTGAGATGGCCACGTTCACCTCGGCCGGGGTGAGCGGCGCGGACGCCCGTAACGAGCCGAGTCCGGCGGGCAACTCCGACGCGGCCGGCTGACCGGTGACCGGGCCCCGGCTGGCGCTGAGCTGGCTGACCGTGCTGCCGGTGCGCGGGCCGGACACCGTGGACCGCCGGGCGGGCGCCGCCGCGATCCGCTGGGCACCGCTGCCCGGTGCGCTGCTCGGCGCCGCCGCGGCCGCCCTGCTGTACGGCCTGGCCCGCCTGGGGGTGCCGCCGTTGGTGGCCGGGCTGCTCACCGTGGCCGGGCTGGCCCTGGCCACCCGGGGGATGCACCTGGACGGGCTGGCCGACACCGCCGACGGGCTGGGCTGCTACGGCCCGCCGGAACGCGCGCTGGCCGTCATGCGGGACGGCTCGGCCGGTCCGTTCGCCGTGGTCAGCCTGGTGACCGTGATCAGCGTGCAGGCGGCGGCGCTGGCTTGGCTGGCCGGCATGCCGGCCCGGTGGCCGGCGGTGCTGCTCGCCGTGCTCGCCGGCCGGTGCGCGTTCGCCTGGTGCTGCCGGCGGGGCGTGCCGGCGGCCCGGCCCGACGGCCTCGGCGCACTGGTCGCCGACGGGCAGCCGTGGCCGGTGCCGGCGGCGATGTTCGGCGCGCTGCTGGTGCTCGCGGTCGCCGCCGTGCCGGGCCGGCCGTGGCAGGGCCCGCTGGCCGTGCTGTGCGCCGCCGCCCTGGTGGTGGCGTTGTCCGCGCACACCCGCCGGCGGTTCGGCGGCGTCACCGGGGACGTGCTCGGTGCCGCCGCCGAGTTGGCCGGCACGGCGGTGCTGGTCGTCGCCGCCAGCGGCTGACCCGGGTCAGGGGGTCAGCCGGTACATCCAGTGGTGGGTATCCGGGGCGGCGCCGCGCTGGATGTCGGTGAGCAGCTTGCGCAGCCTGGTGGTGACCGGGCCGGGTTCGCCGTCGCCGATGCGCGCCTCCCCGCCGGGGTGCTTGACCCGGCCGATCGGGCTGATCACCACGGCCGTGCCGGAACCGAACACCTCGGTGATCCGGCCGTCCTCGGCGCCCTCCAGCCACTCCTGCGCGGAGACCGGCCGCTCGGTGACCTGGCAGCCCAGTTCCTTGGCCAGCACCAGCAGCGAGTCACGGGTCACCCCGGCCAGGATGCTGCCGGACAGCTCGGGGGTGACCACCTCGACGTGGTCGCCCGAACCGAACACGAAGAACAGGTTGTTGCTGCCCATCTCCTCGATCCAGCGGCGCTCGGCGGCGTCCAGGTAGGCCACCTGGGCACAGCCCTGCTTGGTCGCCTGGGCCTGGGGCAACAGCGAGGCGGCGTAGTTGCCGCCGGCCTTGGCCGACCCGGTGCCGCCGGGCGAGGCCCGGGTGTAGTCGGTGGCCAGCCACACGTCCACCGGCTTCACCCCGCTGGCGAAGTAGGACCCGGCCGGCGAGGCGATCAGCAGGTAGAGGTACTCGGCGGCCGGCCGGACGCCCAGCCCGACCTCCGTGGCGATCATGTAGGGGCGCAGGTAGAGGGAGTCCTCACCGCCGGCGGCCGGCACCCAGGCCTCGTCCACCCGCAGCAGTTCGGTGAGCGAGGAGAGGAACAGCTCGTCGGGCAGCGGGGGCATGGCCATCCGGGTCGCCGACGCCCGGAACCGGGCGGCGTTGGCCTCGGCCCGGAACGAGCAGACCGAGCCGTCGGGCTGGCGGTACGCCTTGAGCCCTTCGAAGATCTCCTGCCCGTAGTGCAGCACCATCGCGGCCGGATCCAGGGAGAGCGGCCCGTACGGCGCTACCTGCGCGTCGTGCCAACCCCGGTCCCCGGTCCAGCGAATGGTCACCATGTGGTCGGTGAAGTACCGACCGAACCCCGGGTCGGCCAGAATCTCCGCGCGGCGCTCCTCGCTCGCCGGCGAGGGGTTCGGGATGTGGGTGAAGGACACGCTGCTCATGAGAGAACGGTAGCTCGGATTGCAAGTCCGATGGTTGGACCTCCCACTTCTTGGACACCGACCACCCCCCGCTACCGGGTTGCGCCCATCCGGGGGATGAAGTTCGACACCATGGACCTGTGCGAGTCACGGGCCTATAACGGACAATGGCTTGTCAACCGACTTTGGTATGAGGGGCAGGTGCGCGAGCGTGCTGGAAGTGCGAGCGGGTCGGCGGTTCACCGTCGGTCTTGCCGCGCTCAACCGCGACCTCGGCCGGGCCGGTGACGGCTCCGACGGCGGGGCGCCGCCCGACGAGTGGGCCGGCTCGGCCGCCGACCTGGCCCGGGCCGCCCGCCTGAAGCAGACGCTGGCCATGGAGCAGGCCCGCGCCGGGCGCCTGGCCGACGCGTGCCGGACGGTCGAAGGGGTGGTCCGGGTCTACCGGCGGCTGGCCGAGACGAGCCCTGAGCGGTTCCGGCCGGAGCTGGCGCACGCGCGGTCCGCGTGGGGCCTGTGGGCGTCCCGGCGGGGCGAGACGGCGGCGTCGGCCGAGGCGCTCGCCGAGGCGGTCGAGCTGTACCGCCAGATGCTGGCCTCGGCCGGCCGGCTGCGCGCCATGCACCGGATCCGGCTCTCCGTCGGGCTCGCCGTGGCACTGACCAACCTCGGGGTGGTGCGCTCCGAGCTGGGCGACCACCTGGCGGCCGGCGACGCGGCCGAGGAGTCCGTGCGCATCCTGCGCCGGCTGCACGCCCGCAACCCGCTCTACCGGCTGCTCGCCCGGCAGGACCCGACCGGGTTCGCGCACTGCCTGGCCGCCTCGGTGAGCAACCTGGGCGTGGTGTGCGCGGAGCGGGGCCGGCTCGGCCAGGCCTGCGAGCTGGCCGAGGAGACCGTGGCCATCTTCCGCCAGCTGGCGGCGATCGCGCCCGTGGTCTACGAGTCCATGCTGGCCCGCGCGCTGCACAACCTGGGCCTGGCCAGCGCGCAGGTCGGGCGGCTGGACACCGCGCTCGCCGCCACCCAGGAGGCGGTCTACCTGTACCGCTGCCTGGTGCCGGCCGACCCGAAGGGGCACCGGCACGACCTGGCCAGGGCGCTCTGTGCGTTCGCCCGCGTGCGGGTGGCCTGCCAGCACGAGCTGGCCGAGGCCCTGGCCGCCGCCGAGGAGGCGGTGCTGCTGCTCGAAGAGCTGACCGCGGGCTGCCCGCAGGCGTTCAGCGGCGACCTGCACGCCTCGTACCGCACCGCCGGCCTGGTGCGCCGGGCCCTCGAAGAGCTGGACTGATCAGCCGGACGCGGTGCCCGAAGGCATCCGCCCGCCGCGCCGGGCCAGCAGCGTGCTGAGCAGCACACCGAGCAGCAGGGCCAGTGCGGTGACCACCACCACCGGCCAGGGCAGCAACGCGGCCAGCCCGAAACAGAGCGTCAGGCCGAGCACCGAGCTCCACACGGGCCAGCGCCGGTCGGCGGCCGGCAGGCGCAGCGCGGCCACGTTGATCACCCCGTAGTAGACGAGCACGCTGCACGCGGAGAGCGCCACCGCCGAGGCCGGGTTGGTGAACAGCGCGATCACCACCGCCACCAGGGCGCCGACCAGGTCGGCCCGCCAAGGAGTGCCCCGCCGGCTGACGGCGGCGAGACAGCCGGGCAGGTCACCCCGCCGGGCCATGGCCAGCTGGGTGCGGCTCACCCCGACCAGCACGGAAAGCAGGACGGACACGGTTGCCGCCGCCGCGCCCAGCCGCACCATCGCCCCGAGCGCCGGCTCCTCGGTGCCGGCCACGGCGGCCGCCAGGGGCGCCGCCTCACCGGCCAGCCGGGTCACCCCCAGGGCGTGCAGCACCGCCCCGCCCACGGCCAGGTAGGCGACCAGCGCGATGCCCAGCGCGAGCGGGATGGCCCGCCGGATGGTGTGCGCCGGGTCGCGCACCTCCTCGCCGAGGGTGGCGATGCGCGCGTAGCCGGCGAAGGCGAAGAACACCAGGCCGGCTGCGGTGACCACGCCGAGCGGCGTCACCGGGGCGGCGACGGCGCCCGCCGGGGTGATGTCGACCGTGCCGGCGGTGTCGGTCGGGACCCCGGGCACTGCCCAGTCCGCCGGCACCCGCCAGATCAGCCCGACCAGCACCACCACCGCGAGGATGCCGAGCACGGCGGGCACCAGCGCCCACGCGCCGCGCACGGTCCACCGCACGCCCAACGCGTTCAGCCCGGCGATCACCAGGATCGTCGGGATCGCCGCGCACAGGCTGTGGGCCGGCAACACGTAGCTGCCGAAGACCAGGCCGGCGGCGGCCGCCGAGCCGGTCTTGCCGACCAGGAAGGCCACCCCGGCCAGGCGGCCGGCCCACGGCGCCAGCAGCTCCCGGCCGTAGACGTAGCCGCCGCCGGACTCCGGGTAGCGGGCAGCCAGGTCGGCCGTGGAGAACGCGTTGCACGCCGCGACCAGGCCGGCGAGCGCCACGGCGAGCAGCAGCCACTGGCCGGCGTAGGCCGCCGCCGGCGCGAACACGGTGAACACCCCGGTACCGAGCATCGCGGCCAGACCGAGCACGGTGGCATCGGCCGTTCCGAGCCGCCGAGCCAGTCCGTGGTCCACCCGCCTAGCCTTGCACCAGGGATCGCCCGTTCGGACGCACCTGGGTGTCATTAGCATTTCGAACCGGATTCGATCAGCCAGATCGATGCCGCCTATCGCAAGGAGAGTCGTGAGCATCCCCGAGTTCAGCCTCAGCACCGGGTCCGCGGTGACTGCCGAAGCCGACGCGCTCCTCATCGCGCTGCGCACCGGCGAGGACGGGCCGGCGCTGGCCGGCGGCGCGGAGGACGTGGCGGAGGCGTTCGGGGGCGAGCCGGAGCTGCTCGAGCTGCTCCGGCTGACCGGGGCCACCGGCAAGGCCGACGAGGTCACCAAGCTGCCGGCCCGGGGCAGCGTGACCGCCCCGCTGCTGGTCGCGGTGGGCCTGGGCGCCACGCCGGACCCGAAGGCGGCCACCGGGGGCATCAAGCTGGACGTGGCCGAGCAGGTCCGCCGCGCCTCCGGCGCGGCGGCGCGGGCGCTGGCCGGCACCGACCGCCTCACCAGCACGCTCTCCCGGCTGGAGCTGGCGGCCGCCGCCGAGGGCAGCTCGCTCGGCGCCTACGCGTTCACCGAGTACAAGAGCAACGGCGCGGGCAAGACCCCGGTCGGGCGGGTGGACCTGCTGGTACGGGACGAAGCCCAGGCCCGTCCCGTGCTGGACCGGGCGCTGGCCGTCGCGGACGCGGTGCGCACCGCGCGCAACCTGATCAACACCCCGCCCAACGACCTGTTCCCGGGCAGCTTCGCCGAGCGGGCCGCCGAGATCGGCGCCGAGGCCGGCCTCGAGGTGGAGGTGCTGGACGAGCGGGCGCTGGCCGAGGCCGGCTACGGCGGCGTGCTCGGCGTCGGCGGCGGCTCCTCCCGGCCGCCCCGGCTGGTCCGGCTGCGCTGGTCCGGCGGGGATGCACCGGGGACCGCGCCGAGGGCCAAGGTCGCGCTGGTCGGCAAGGGCGTCACGTTCGACACCGGCGGCATCTCGATCAAGCCGGCGGCCAACATGGACCACATGACCTCGGACATGTCCGGCGCCGCCGCCGTGGTCGCCACCGCCGCACTGGCCGCCCGGCTGAAGCTGCCGATCGAGCTCACCGCCACCGTGCCGATGGTGGAGAACATGCCGTCGGGCACCTCCTACCGGCCCGGCGACGTGTTGACCATGTACGGCGGCAAGACGGTGGAGGTGCTGAACACCGACGCCGAGGGCCGGCTGATCCTGGCCGACGCGATCGTGCGGGCCGCCGAGGACGCCCCCGACTACCTGATCGAGACGTCCACGCTGACCGGGGCGCAGATGGTCTCGCTGGGCACCCGGACGGCCGGCGTGATGGGCAGCGACGACTTCCGCGACCGGGTGGCCGGGCACGCGCAGGCCTCCGGCGAGGGCGGCTGGCCGATGCCGTTCCCCGAGGAGCTGCGCGGCGACCTGGACTCCCGCCTGGCCGACCTGGCCAACGTGACCAACCACCGCTGGGGCGGCATGCTGGCCGCCGGGATCTTCCTGCGCGAGTTCGTCGCCGACGGCCTGACCTGGGCGCACATCGACATCGCCGGGCCTTCGTTCAACTCCGGCGGGCCGTGGGGCTACACCCCGAAGGGCGGCACCGGAGTGCCGGTGCGCACGCTCGCCGCCCTGCTCACCGACATCGCGGAGAACGGCTGACGGCCAGATCACACCCGCCTTCTCTGGACTTAGTCCAGAAAACTCCTAAACTGGACTTAGTCCAAATAAGAGGAGGCAGTTGTGAACGTCGAACGCGTAGGCACTGACCTGCAGGACACCCTGGTCGAGCTGACCGACCTGGCGGCGCAGGCCAAGCAGCTGCACTGGAACCTGGTCGGCCCGCACTTCCTCTCCCTGCACGAGCAGCTGGACGGCCTGACCGGCGAGGTCCGCGCCGCCGCCGACGAGGTGGCCGAGCGCGCGGTGACCATCGGCTTCCCGCCGGACGGCCGGGTGGGCACGGTGGCCAAGGAGAGCCCGCTGCGCGACGTGCCGGACGGCCGGGTCCCGGACGGGCGGGTGGTCGCGCTGGTGGTGGACGCGCTGGACACCGTCAACGAGCGGCTGCGCCGCCGGGTGGACCGGCTCGGCGAGCTCGACGCCGTCAGCCAGGACCTGCTGATCGGCGTCCTGGGCGGCCTGGAGAAGCGGGCCTGGATGTTCCGCGCGCAACTGGGCTGACTCCCGTAGCGTCTCCAGACATGGCGCGCACCCACCACTACGCCCTCCAGGTCACCTGGACGGGCAACCGGGGCACCGGCACCTCCGGCTACCGGGACTTCGGCCGCGAGCACGAGGTCTCGGGGCCGGGGAAGCCGGTGCTCCCCGGTTCCTCCGACCCCTCGTTCCGGGGCGACCCCGAGCGGTACAACCCGGAGGAACTTCTGGTCGCCGCGCTCTCCCAGTGCCACATGCTGTGGTTCCTGCACCTGGCCGCGACCTCCGGCGTGGTGGTCACCGAGTACACGGACCGGCCCGAGGGAACCATGGCCGAGGCGCCCGACGGCGGCGGCGCGTTCACCGAGGTCGTGCTGCGCCCGGAGGCCACCGTGGCCGAGGAGGGCATGACCGAGGGCATCGAGGAGCTGCACCGGCGGGCGCACGAGCTGTGCTTCATCGCCCGATCGGTGAACTTCCCGGTCCGCCACGCCCCCACCACCAAGGTCGCCGGCTAGCACGTATTCGTACAGGTGCGGCCCCTGGGTTCCGCGGAGTGCGCGCCTGTGAGGACTCGGTGCCGGTTCAAAGAACGGCTCGGACGGCGCGGCTGCGCGGTCTACCGCCGCTCGGGTGCGGCCTGTAGCGTTCGGCGATGACTACGTACGGTGACGGAGGCCCAGGACGGCATGATCGCCGTTGGTGGCGGTTTGGCGTCGAATATCGAGGCTAGACCGCCAGAGACGACGATCACCCCACGGTTCTCGCCAAGGTGGAACGACCGCGACCCGCCACTCGACCCACAGCCAACAACGCTCCGTGACCGAACCTCGAATCCAACGCAACGGGCCGCGTCCGAGCGGCGGAAGACCACCCAGCCGCGCCGTCCAAGCCGATCTTCGAACCCTCACCGGACAAAGCGTCACCGAAGGCATTAGCCCTCCAGGTCCTCCCGCCGGTCCCGCTCCCGCGACACCCGCCGACGGGCGTCGTAGTCGCGCATCCGCCTCGGGTACCCGACCAGCTGAACGTCGTAGATCGGGATGCGCAGCGAGCGGGCCAGCTTCTTCGCCGCCTCCGGGCTGCTCACCCGCCGGCGGGTCCACTCGCCGTCCTGGGCCACGAACAGCACCGTCGTCTCGGTCACCATGGTGCGCGGCTCGACGAACGCCTCGACCCCGGTACGCGCCCCCGCCCAGTCCCGCAGGTACCCGGTGACCTCGGCCGAGCGGCCGCCGCCGGCGCTTCCCCGCAGCCGGTCCCAGAGGCTCATCGGCCCTCCATCCGCGATCATGTTAGGACGCGGCTAAGTCTTCAGCCGGCGATCACCGGCATGGCAGGGTGGACAACGGTGCAACGCACCGGCGGCGCCGTTTTCTCCCGGCGCGGCCGAGGTGACAAGATGACCGTGCCGGCCAGCCGCGACCGCGGCGCGCCGGACACGGCCCGCACCGCGGACGCACGATCGTGACGCAACCCGGACAAGGGGGACTTGAAGTGGCCGAGAGCGCTGCCGACCTGGTGATCCTCGGCGGCGGATCGGGAGGGTACGCCTGCGCGTTGCGCGCGGCCGAACTCGGCCTGTCCGTCGTTCTGGTGGAGAAGGACAAGCTGGGCGGCACCTGCCTGCACCGCGGCTGCATCCCCACCAAGGCGCTGCTGCACGCCGCCGAGGTGGCCGACGCCGCCCGCGAGGGTGACCAGATCGGCGTGAAGAGCTCGGTCGCCGGCATCGACATGGCCGGGGTGAACACCTACAAGGACGGCGTGATCGCGCGGCTCTACAAGGGGCTGCAGGGCCTGGTCAGCTCCCGGGGCATCACCTACGTCGAGGGCAGCGGCACCTTCATCGGGCCGAACACCGTCGAGGTGAACGGCCAGCGCTACACCGGCCGGTACGTGGTGCTGGCCACCGGCAGCTACGCGCGCTCCCTCCCCGGCCTGGAGATCGGCGGCCGGATCATCACCAGCGACCAGGCCCTCACCCTGGACCAGGTGCCGAAGCGGGTGGTCGTGCTCGGCGGCGGGGTGATCGGCGTGGAGTTCGCCAGCGTGTGGAGCAGCTTCGAGGCCGAGGTCACCGTGGTCGAGGCGCTGCCCCGGCTGGTGCCGAACGAGGACGAGTTCGCCTCCAAGCAGCTGGAGCGGGCGTTCCGCCGGCGCAAGATCAAGGCGAAGACCGGGGTGAAGTTCACCGGCGCCGCGCAGACCGACGAGGGCGTGACCGTCAACCTGGAGAACGGCGAGTCCCTGGAGGCCGACCTGTTGCTGGTCGCCGTGGGTCGGGGGCCGAACACCGCCGGCCACGGCTACGAGGACGCCGGCGTGAAGATGGAGCGCGGCTTCGTCATCACCGACGAGCGGCTGCGCACCAACCTGTCCGGCGTGTACGCGGTCGGGGACATCGTGCCCGGCCTGCAGCTCGCCCACCGGGGCTTCCAGCAGGGCATCTTCGTCGCCGAGGAGATCGCCGGGCTGAACCCGGCACCGATCGACGAGGCGGGCATCCCCCGGGTCACCTACTGCGAGCCGGAGGTCGCCTCCGTCGGCCTCACCGAGGCCCAGGCCAAGGAGCGCTACGGCGAGGTGCAGACCCTCACCTACGACCTCGCGGGCAACGGCAAGAGCCAGATCCTGCGCACCTCGGGTGCGGTCAAGCTGGTCAAGGCCGGCGCCGAGGGCACCCCGGGGCCGGTGGTCGGGGTGCACATGGTCGGCGCCCGGGTGGGTGAGCTGATCGGTGAGGCGCAGCTGATCTACAACTGGGACGCGCACGCCGAGGACGTCGCGCCCCTCATCCACGCCCACCCCACCCAGACCGAGGCCCTCGGCGAGGCGCACCTGGCGCTCGCCGGCAAGCCACTGCACACCCACGGTTAGTCCCCCAAACCCCCGCTACCGGCCAAACAGCTACCGAGGAGTCAGAAGCAGCCATGGCCTTCTCCGTCCAGATGCCAGCGCTCGGAGAGAGCGTCACCGAGGGCACCGTCACCCGCTGGCTCAAGCAGGAGGGCGACCGGGTCGAGGTGGACGAGCCGCTGCTCGAGGTCTCCACCGACAAGGTCGACACCGAGATCCCCTCCCCCGCCGCCGGCGTTCTCCAGCGAATCGTGGCCGCCGAGGACGAGACCGTCGAGGTCGGCGGCGAGCTGGCGGTGATCGGCGACGGTGACGGTGACGGTGACGACGGCGGTGGTTCGTCCACCGCGGCCGCCCCGGCGGCCGAGTCCCAGCCGGAGCAGCCCGAACCGGCCGAGGAAGAGCCCGCCGAGTCCCGGTCGGCCGAGCCGGCCGCCGAACCGGAGCCGGCCCGGGCGTCCTCCGGGTCAGCCGACTCGAACGGCTCCGGCGGTGGCTCGGGCACCGCGGTGACCATGCCCGCGCTGGGCGAGAGTGTCACCGAGGGCACCGTCACCCGCTGGCTCAAGCAGGTGGGCGACCAGGTCGAGGTGGACGAGCCGCTGCTCGAGGTCTCCACCGACAAGGTCGACACCGAGATCCCCTCCCCGGTGGCCGGCACCCTGCAAGAGATCCTGGCCAACGAGGACGACACGGTGGAGGTCGGCGGCCAGCTCGCGATGATCGGCGGCGGCGGCGGTGCGTCCGCCCCCACCGCGTCGGCCCCCGCGCCGGCCGAGGAGGAGCCCGCGAAGGCCGAACCGGCCAAGGAAGAGCCGGTGAAGGCCGCGTCGGCGGCGCCCGCCGAGCCGGCCAGCCGGCCGAGCGAGCCGGCGCCGGAGAGCACCGACGGCGCGGTGAACGACGACGCCGGCACCCCGTACGTCACCCCGCTGGTGCGCAAGCTGGCCGCCGAGCACGGCGTGAACCTGTCCGACATCCAGGGCAGCGGGGTCGGCGGCCGGATCCGCCAGCAGGACGCGGAGACGGCGG
>NZ_BAABJP010000050.1:0-11312 GCF_039543365.1 Actinospineispora eucalypti | reverse complement strand
CGGCCGGCCTGCCCATCGCCACCTCCAAGATCGAAGTGTTGCGACGACCGGTTGAATTCGCCCAATATACTTCGATTCGGTACGGGCAACGACTGGTCGACACCGGCATCGCTCGATCGGTCGGCGCGAAAGGAGATTCATACGACAATGCGGCTGCGGAATCATTCTTCGCTACTTTGAAGAATGAGATGTACTATCGTCAGTGGTTCGCTACAAAAGCACGAGCACGATTCGCGGTCGCCGAGTACATTGAGGTGTTTTATAACCGTAGGCGGTTGCATTCACACCTGGGCTATCGGACACCTGCCGAGGCCCTCGCCGAACATCAGGCACGTGCGGCGGCCTGACCAGCACAACCACGAGGACCTGCCCAAGATCCTTGACACAGCCCACCCCGTGGACAGGCTGACCTGTAGGCCAGATATAGTCCGCTACGCAGGTCAGCGTGCAGTTTCGCCGTTCCGGGACGTCCTAAGGCCGTAACAGCGAGCCGACAGGTGCCGTCGCTCTGCGTGCGTAGGGTTCTCCACTAAGGTTGGCCGCATGCACACTCGTTTTGCGCGGGTGTGCAACATCTACGTTTCCGAGTCCTCGGACACAGGATTACCCCACAGCGGTCGCGACGCGGGCGCGGCGGTTGAGCGTGCTGTGGCCGTCAGCCAGCTGTCGCTAGTTCCCAGGTCGTTCCATCGTGGACGATCACCAGCGCCATGTCCCTGATAGAGACCGCAAGCTCGGCCACGCTCGGCCCGACGGAGCTCTCATCTCCACCGACCAGGACTGGTTGATCGTGGGCGGCGAGCTGGGCGAGCAGAATGTATTCGCGCACGTAGATGTTTTTCGCTAGCCCCGGCGTCCGGGGGCGGCTGCTGGAGTAGCCGTGACAGCAGCGGTACCCGGGACGGCCATGTACCCAGTGCGAATCCATCCGCCGCCCACACAAGCGACACTGCAGCAGCCCGGCCAGCAGATAACCTCGAGCTCGGCCGTCTTTGGTCGGCCGGGCCGCCGGCGCCTGCTGGGCCGCCACAAACACCGCCTCGCTCACCAACGGCGGGTGCGCCACCCTCGCCGAGATCGCCCACTCCCCCACCGCAGCCGCCCGACGCACCACCAAACCGCCCAAGTGCTCGCTGGGCCGCCGATTCCACACCTGCCGCCCCGTATACCGGGGATTCCCAAGAATCACCGCAACCGTCCGCAACGTCCACACCCCACCGCTCCGGTGCCGATTCCGCTCCGGATCCACCTCCGACGGACACTGCACATCCCGCTCGTTCAGCTCCCGGGCGATGCCCGCCACACTGCGCCCAGTGACACGCCGCTCAAACATCCACCTCACATGAGGCGCCGTCACCGGATCAGGATCCAGACGCTGGCAGCGCCGGCCCCATTCGGCATAGGCACAGTTCGGGTGCGGTCCCGCATCAACCAGCCGATACCCGTACGGCGGCCGACCACCCAAGTAGCGTCCCTGCTCACGAGCCTGAACCTCCATCGCCGCCAACACCCGATGACGCGACCGCAACACCTCCCGCCGTGACTGCGCACCCAGCACCGCCATCAACGCCCGATGCTCCGGGCTCCCCACATCGACCCGCCCACCTGCCTCGGGAAGCCACACCTGGACACCGTGCCGGTCGAACATCGGCGCCAACGCGGTCAGCTGCTCACCGAAGAAAGCCCGCTCATACTCACCCACCACGATCGCATCGAACCCCCGCCCAGCAGCCGACAGCTCCGCCAGCAACGCCGCCGCGCGCGGTCGGCGTGTCCACGGCAACCGCCGCGAACAACCCACATCGAAGTACTCCGCGACAATCACACCCGACGAACGCACCAACTCCACAGCGTCCGCCCGGAACTCAGTCGGATACCTCCACGTGCCCAACACGACTCCTCTCGCTGGACCTCATGATCCAGATCTCGAGGTGTCCACACTCAAGGGGCAAGGCCCCCCGCGCATGGATCGTCATTGGTGGATCGCCGCACCGCTGCATCTGCTCACCGCATGCGCACCAGGAGGCGGCTCCAGCATCGCACCATGCGATAGCGGATCCACTATCATGCAATACATGACTGCGACCGGCGGAAGTAGCGGGCCTGGCACTCGAACGGCGGCTGACCTTGTGTCCACGGCCCGGCATCAGCGCGGGCTGTCCCAACGGGATCTCGCGCGAGCAGCGCGCGTACCTCAGTCGACCGTGGCCACCATCGAGTCTGGCCGGCGACAACCGTCTGTACTGATGCTCGAACGCCTGCTTAACGCCGCCGGGTTCCACCTCGAGACGCGGCTGGTGAACAGGATCCGCCCATCCGTGCTCCTCGAACGACTCCACGAGGAGGTCGTCAAGATCTTCGGCCGCTACCCCGTCGCCCAAGCCTGGGTCTTCGGCTCAGTAGCCCGCGGTGACGACCGCCCTGACTCTGATCTCGACCTGCTCGTCGAACTCGCCCCCGGCGCATCATTCGCGGACATCATCGGACTCGACGACGACCTGTCCGCCCTGCTGGGCTGCCCCGTCGACGTGGTCACCACCGCCGAAATGAAATCCAACGACCTGTTCCGCCGCGGCGTGAACCGCCACCGCCGCCCGCTCAACATCGCCGCCTGACATGGACGACCGCACCGCCGAATACCTGGTATATCTCGACGCGACCCTCACCGAGATCGCCGGCCTGGCACGACGCGGACGCGACGCCTACGACCGCGACATCGCGGTCTCCCGAGCATGCCAGTACAATCTCATCCGCCTCACCGCTGACCTCGAACGACTCGGCAGCGACTGGCTGGCACATCATCCCGACATACCCTGGCGCCTCATCAAAGGCATGCGCAACCGCATCGCGCACGACTACCTCACAATCGACGACGACATTATCTGGGCCGTCGTCGAACACCACGCCACACAACTCCATCACGCCCTCGAAAACGAAATCGCCACCGCCAAAACAACACTCCACACCGACGAACAAACCCCGTAATGAAGTGACTGGCGCGATGACCACCGTCCTGGCGGCGGTGCGCCTACGCCCGGCCGTGGCAGCTCACGGACCGGCGTGCAGGTAGCCGGCCCAGCTCGACGGCAGCAGGGGCTGCGCGTCGCGGAGGTGACGGACGGTCGTGTGCAACGCGAAGGCGGCGTCGATGGCAGGTTTCAGGGCCATCCGCCGGTAGAAGCCGCCGGCCACGGTATCGCATCAGCACCGAGCTTCTCCCGCACAAACTGCAACCAACGCAGGATGCAACAACACCGTGCTCGAGGACCAATTTGAATGCGCCCCACTCACTTGCCACCGGATACCTGTGACCTGGCCATTGGCGCCGAGGGTATTGCGCCGCAGCTCACCAAATCTCGTGGCGGTGTTCCTCGAGGAAGTCGACTTCGACGGCAGCGATCCGCGACGCCACCCTATCTCCTCGGTCGCGTAGTACTCGTTGTCTTCGATCCCGACCACACACCATGAGTTTGAGAACTAATTGCTTCTGAACCTCTTGTCGCCCGGTACCCCGCTTCGCCTCTGTCGGTCAGCACCTTCCGGCCGGAAAGTCGTCAGCAGTCGACGTAGAACCAAGTACGCGTTTCGCTGCCGATCCCTATCTCGACTCAGCGCGGCAGTCAAGACGACAGTGGCCACGGTTCCACTTAGAATGAAGCACAAGACAGCAATCATGATCCATAGCCCGGGAATCGCATAGCTCGCCGCTACAAGACCGGTCGCGGCGCTAGCTTTAGCGATGACACTCAACGCCTGCCCTCTTCGGTCACGCACCCAGCATGTAGCGCTCTTCGAAGCGATAGGGCGAGCACGAGGACCCTGAAGCTGTGCATCACCTGCGTCCAACGGGAAGCTCTCTGTGCCGCGACGGCCGCCAGGTCCGCAGCCAGCTCCTCGGCCCATCGGTCACGGTCGCGTTCCGACAACAGCCGGGTCGCCAGTTCAACTATTCGAGATGCTGTCTTGTCGGGCAATTCCTCATACCGGCGCGCGCCATGCCGAATCGTCACTATAGAGTTGGCGTAAATACTTCTCCGCGAGGCTGAACGCTCGGCCTCCAGCCGCCGCGTGGCCGCAAGCCTTCTAGCCTTCTGCCGGGCCACCAACCACCTTCGCGCAGTTCGATGTCTGCGCCTATCGCGCCAGCTCACATGGTAATAGACCTGCCTCGTCCCCTTTGACACCTCAGGGGCGGAGCGAAGGATTGACTCAAGCATTGCATAGTCAGACGAGTTTTGGCGGCGCGCGGCCCACCATGCGTCAGACCACTCTGGCGGGGATGTCTTAGTCGCCGGTGCAATGACCGCGGAACCTGCTGCCTCGAGTTGTCTCTGCATCACGATGTACCGCCGGCAACTTCGGGGTTGATTCGGTGGAGCAAGCCGGCCGAAGATCGAGTCCTGGCTAGGGCCGCGAGCGCACGCTGAGCGCCGTCAGGCGTCAACCTGTAGTACCGCCGGCGCGGTCTGCCCATAGCTCGAGGGTCGCGCTCCTCCCAATGGCTTTCCAGCCATCCAACGACCTCGAGGCGCGCCAAGATCGGGTGAACGGTGCCAGACGCGAGTCCGGCAGCTTCGCAAATCTCCAACCCGTACATCTCGCGAGCAGGCTCGGCCACGAGCACCTGTAACACGAACTGGGTGGACAACGTCATCCGTGGGGTCGAGCCGTTACCCATGGTCGTAACCTACCAAGGCCTAGGTAGAGAACGACCTTGGGCCTTGACTCCCCGACCGCACAGCTCCGCCCCATGCTGCGTCGTCCGCACATCCTTCAACCCTTCCAAGGTCGCGAGCCGCCTGCTAGGTGCCGGCCCCGAGCGTGTGGGGTGAACTCGGCCGCCTACGGAGCGCCGTAGTGTAGTGCCGGATCAGGTCGGGCGGGGTTACCGTTTCCAGGCGCTCATGATCAGCATGGCTGGCGGGAATTTAGGTCCGTTTGCGCGAGTGCGGCATGCACCAGTGCCGGCGCCGCGCGTCCGGCCGCCGGTTACATGAGGCCGGCGAGTCGGTAGAGCACGAGCGACCCGGCCACCGCCACATTGAGGCTGGTCCCGCGTCCGATCATAGGGATCTCCACGACCTGGTCGGCGAGTTCCGCGGCCTCGGGCGGCACCCCGCCGTGCTCGTGGCCCAGCAGCACGACCGTGCGCCGGCGGGTGGGTTCCGCCCGAGTCAGTGGCACGGCGTCCTCCGCCAGCTCCACGGCGACGAGTTGGCTGCCGCGCCGCCGTTGTTCGCGCAACCATTCGATTTTTGAGGGCGCCACCCAATGCACACAACCGCGGCCGGGCAGGGTGTTGCCCCGAGCCAGCGCGTCGCGGTAGTGCGGCGTGCGCGGTACCGCCATGCATGCACCGACGGCATCGCTGGTGCGCAGCAACGTGCCGAGGTTCGCGCGGTAGGCGACCCACAACGGGGCAACGATCAGGTGGTCCCAGCAACCGTGTCGACGGCGGGACGAAGCGACTGTGCGGGCGCCCATCAGCCGGGCGCGGACGATCTCCCGAGAATCATGTGAACGGCGCTTCGCGGTGCACCGGGACCATCGTCAAAGACAACTCAACCGGCCGCCATCCTAGCGGCCATGCACCTCAAATGCGTCGGAGTCGACGATTCATCGTCGGCGGGGCGGGCCGAACCGGTCCAGCCGCAGGTGCCGAGCATCCGGTCCGGCAAGCGCGGCGACTCGGGCCGCGATCGCCGCAATGGGCCAACAAGCAGTCCTAGAAACCTACCGGCTGTCATGAGACCGACACCTCGATCACGCTGACCACGCCGCGGGCTCAAGACAGATGGCAAGGATGAACGATGGTCCCGACATCGGTGGCAAAGCGACACACTTCGATGGCATCGGTCACCCGCCAATGTCGCTTGACCTCGCTGACACCGCAGGGCTCCATCGTGACCTGCCCCGCGACGCCGACCAGGTTTGGAACGATCGGGGAATGGGCGCAGCCTGCCCGTGGTCGGGCTAATAGCTCACCTGAACAGCAATTGCGCCTGGCGCGCTGGCGCTAGTTGAAGTTTCGACAGGCGGAACCAGGACTTGCTTCCACTTCCGGGCCCGGAACATCGAGGGAACTCCTGTCATGGCGTGTCGATATCGACACTCACGGCTGCATACACGACGAGGGCCTGCCGCCGCACCCAGGGCTCGGGATGCTCGCGGCGATCTGAGTCTTTCATGCATCAACGGGGTTGACGCCGAAGCACCGCGCACCGCATTCGCCGAGAGCTTGCCTAGTTGTCTTTGTGATAGGCCTCGAGAAGGTCAGCGGGGATGCGTCCACGGTCGGAGACCTTCATCCCCCGCTTGCGTGCCCATTCCCGAATTGCCTGGTTCTGCTCACGATCCACCCCCGCGCGACGCACCCCACCGGCAGCGCCTGCTGCGGACCTGCGGCGACTGTTGCCTGGGCGACGGGCAGCCGCGACGTAATCAGCGAGGGCGTCCCTCAACTGGCTTGCGTTCTTGTTGGACAGATCGATCTCGTAGGACTTGCCATCCAGGCCGAACTCGACCGTCTCGTTCGCGACCTCCCCATCAAGGTCGTCTACCAGCGAAACCAGTACCTGCTGCGCCATCACGCGCCTCCACAAGACGAGAGACTTTAATGTGGACCATAGCGCAGTAGTCAAATCTCAGAATCACGGCCTGGCCAGCACTGTGGTCACGAGCGCTAAGCTCCAAGGGCGTACTGCCTAATCCTCCGGACTTTCGGGCAGCGGGCCGTGAACTGAATCAAACCCGTGGGGCGGAAATGTTTCTGACCACCGGATACGCTCCCGCGAAGCGTCAGGGAGCAGGTGGTGGTAGTGTGTGACTCGTATACCCGGTCACCACCTGTCAGCCAGAAAGTTGATCCGGCTCTGGCCGTTCCCCCCAAAGGGTGAGAAGCGCTATTCTCAGTCTGGTCGGCAAGCGCTTCACACGGCGATTGCTCAGTCATACGCCACCGATGTACTTCCAGATCACTACGGGTGCTGGCGGCCGGAACGTCCGCCAGCGGTAGGCGAGCCGCCTGCCCCGGAGCTAGACGGCCCATAGGTTGCGCATGAAGATCCGCCTGGGGTGCCCGAACCTTTCGGAACCGTCAGTAGCAGCCGCGGGCTGCGGAGAACGCTGGCAATCCGTGACGGGCGCGGTGCCCGCGGACCTGAGGCCCTGAGTGGTCGCGCACACCGGCGGGCGGTTGCTGATTGGTGTACTGATCAAGCGCCCGGTACCCCGCGCTCGTGCCCTGTGGAACGGAGCACGTCGGCATGGCGACTGAGCCGGTACACACTCAGCCGAGGTGACATACGGGTCTGGTCGTGTGGTCCCGGCTGATCGTTGGTCGATGTGGATGTTGGTGTAGATATTCCGGTCGTTAGTTGCCGCGTTACGCATCCGCGACAGCGGCGGTCCAGGAGGAAGCCATGAGCACTGATCGCCCGCGTAGGTTGTGGACCGCCGTCGGCGCCGGAGCGTTGGTGCTGGTCGGCGCGGTCACGGCGGCGCTGATCAACGAACTGCACGGCGGCTGGGTCTGGTGGGTGCTGGCTGGTGCGGCGGCGCTGGTGTGGGCGGTTGGCAGCGCGGTGTTGTCCTTCCGCGGCGGGGATCTCGGTCGTGTTCGGGTTGGCGCGGGCGCCGTGTACAGCGGCGGATCGATCAGGGGCGGCGTCCGCACCCGCACGATATTGAGCGGCACCGACACCGCCACATCTGAGGGCGGGGAGGGCATCGAGCTGGGGCCGGGCGGGGTGTACACCGGAGGTGATATCGCGGGCCCGGTCAGTACCGAAACGTCCCTCTCCGCGGGCAGTCACGGTGGTCTGGCCGGTCCACAAGCCAACAACGCACGCGGATTACCCGAACGGCCCCCGGGACCAACGACACAATGAGGATCAGGCGGTGGGCGCTCGGGCCGGGCGCGGTGGCCGCCGGACGCGACATCACCGGCCCCGTGATTGTGATCAACGGCGAGTCACTCGATCCTCTCGCCGGTTACCTGCCTAACCAGCGGCTGATGGGCGAGCTGGGCCGCCAGCTGGATCTCCCCCGGTTCACTGGTCGGGACAATCTGATCACCGAGATCGATCAGACCGTGCACAGCCCTGGACGTGGCTACGTGGTCGTTCAGGGCGAGGCCGGGGTCGGCAAGACCGCGCTTGCCGCGTATCTCGTGTGGAACCGGCCCTGCGCGTACCACTTCACCCGCCTGCCCGGAGGGCGCTCACCGGAGAAGGCCAGGCGTTCGCTGGCCGCGCAGCTCATCGGTGCCTGGCGGATCCAGGACGAGGTGTTCGCGACTGGGGGGCAGGTTCCCAAACAGGCCGACGACCCGGCGTGGCTCGTTGAGGTACTGCATGCCGCGGCGGCCCGGCGCGATCAGGAATGGGCTAGCGGGTCGGCGCGACCACCGTTGGTGTTGATCGTGGATGGGTTGGATGAAGCCGGCCCAGCGGATCCCGAGCGCGACACCGGAATTCCGCTCGGTCTGCCTCGGCCCGAGCATCTGCCCGACGGTGTGTTCGTGGTGGTCACGACCCGATTCGGGTTGCCGCTACCCGGGGTCCGCGATCCTCAGACCGCGTGGAAGACCATCCAGGTGGATGGGCCGGACAACCTCGCCGACATGCGCAACTATCTCACCGCGGCTGTCGCTACCGACGACCCCGACACCGTCCTGCGTCAGGCCGTGCTCTGCCACGCCCTCGACCCGGAGCGGTTCGTCGAAACCCTCGCGCAACGCTGCGCGGGGGTGTGGATCTACATGCGTTACGTCCTCGACGACATCCGCGCCGGAGGGCGAAGCCCCACCGACGTCGCCACACTGCCCATGGGGCTGCGCGGCTACTACCTCGACCAGATCCAACGCTGGCAAACTCCCGGCGAGGAGTGGGAGCGGGTGGGCCTGCCGCTCCTTGCGACCTTGGTCGCGCTGCAGCGGCCGGTCTCAACCAGCGAGCTCGCGGACTACGCCGGCCCCGTCGAGGCCCCAAGCGTCCGGCGGTGGCTGACCGAACATTTCCGTCCGTTCCTGGACGCCACCCACCCCGCATTGGGCACCCCGACCTACTCGGTGCGACACCAGAGTCTGCGTGAGCTGTTCACCGTCACATCGGTCGACCACAGCGCACGCCGTCAATCGGAGCTTTCCGGGGACGACGGCGACGAGCACGACCAGCTTTTGCTGGGCCGACTCGCCGAGTCACTGACCCGCGCGCATGGCCGGATCTTTACTCGACTGACCCACCGACTCGACAGCTCAACGGAATCGATAGGATCGAGCGACTACACACGAGCGCATCTGGCACGGCACGCGGTTGGGGCGAGAAGGTTCGATGAGCTGGTCTGCGACCCGCGCGCACTGTTGGCCTGTGAGCCGGCCGCGCTCCTGCCGCACCACGCAGTCCCCGCCAGTCCACAGGCACGTGCCGCGTTCAATGCCTACCAACTGTCTAATGGCTCGCGCGTCACCCAGCCTGACAGGGCCGAGCGGTGGCTGCACGTCTGGGCACGCAAGACTCGTGCTGAGCAACTCGCGACCCGAAGCATGGACCCAGGTAGCCCCTCCATCCTGCGGGCCTGGTGGACTGGCCACACCAACCTGACCCTCAGTGGTCACAGCGGCCCGGTGCGTCAGCTCTGCGCGGTGCCGCTTCCTGGCGGGGGCGCGATGCTTGCCTCGGCCGGCGACGACAACGTGTTCGCTTGTGGGATCCGCTCTCCGGTCAGCCGGTGGGGATTCCGTTGACCGGCCACGACGGTCGTGTACTCGGGGTGTGCGCCGTGCCGCTCACCGGCGGGCGTACCTTGCTCGCCTCCGCCGGCTGGGACACCACAGTGCGTTTGTGGGACCCGGACACCCACGAGCCGGCCGGGGATCCTCTGACCGGCCACGGCGGTCCTGTGTTGGCGGTGTGCGCGGTGCCGCTACCCGACGGGCGTACCTTGCTCGCCTCCGCCGGCTGGGACACCACAGTGCGTTTGTGGAACCTGGACACCCACGAGCCGGCCGGGGATCCTCTGGTCGGCCACGGCGGTCTTGTGGTCGCCGTCTGCGCGGTGCCGCTACCTGGCGGCCGTACCGTGATCGCCTCCGCCAGCCGGGACGCCACAGTGCGGTTCTGGGACCCCGACACCCACGCGCCGGTCGGAGATCCGTTAACCGGCCATCACGGCGCGGTGTACGGGGTGTGCGCGGTGCCTCTGCCAGACGGGCGCGCTTTGCTGGCGTCCGCCGGCAGCGATCGGACAGTGCGGTTGTGGGACCCGCGCTCGGGCCAACCCGCACAGAAACCGATGATCGGGCACACCGACGCGGTCTCCGCGGTGTGCCCGATGACGCTGCCGGACGGCCGTACCTTGCTGGCATCCGCCGGCAGCGATCGGACAGTGCGATTGTGGGACCCGGGCTCCGGCCAACCCGCACAGAAACCGATGATCGGGCACACCGACGCGGTCTCCGCGGTGTGCCCGGTGACGTTGTCGGACGGGCGCGTCCTGCTCGCCTCCGCTGGACGTGATCAGATGGTCGGGCTGTGGGATCCGGCCTCCGACCAGCCAGCGGGCGAGCCTCTCACCGGCCACGACGACGCGGTGTCCGCCGTGTGCGCGGTAACGCTGCCGGATGGGCGCGCCCTGCTCGCTTCCGCCAGCGACGACAAGACAACGCGTTTATGGGACCCGGGTTCCGGCCGACCTTGGACGAAGCCTCTGATCGTCCACCACAGTGAGGTCTATGGGGTGTGCGCGGTGGCACCGCGCGACGAGCCCACCGTGCTGGCGTGCGGCTGCGCGGACGGGAAGGTCCATTTCTGGGATCCGGGCTCGGGTCAACCCGCACAGAAGTCAGTCCTGACCGGCCGCCACGACGGGATAGTCGCGCTGCGGGTGGGCACGCCGTGGGGTGAGCGCGACGTGCTCGCCTACCTCCACAAGAACGGCATGGTGCGCTTGCGGGACCCGAGCTCCCGGGAACCCGTGTCTACACGGGACCTGACCGGCCGCGACGACGAGGTAGCCAGGTTGCCCATCATCACGCCCGAGGGCGAGCACATTGTGCTCGCCTACACCAACGGTGACGGGACGGTGCGCTTATGGGACGAGAATTGGGCGAGGAAACCGCTGGTCGGCCACCGTGACGCGGTGTCCGGCGTGTGCGCGGTGACCCTGCCGTGCGGGCGTGCCCTGCTGGCCTCGAGCAGCTGGGACACGACGGTGCGGTTGTGGGACCTCGACACGGGTCAACCCGCCGCCGAACCCCTCACCGGCCACACCGGCGCCGTCTACGCCGTATGCCCCGTGACACTGCCCGACGG
>NZ_BAABJP010000049.1:0-7921 GCF_039543365.1 Actinospineispora eucalypti | reverse complement strand
ACCACTTGTTCGGCGGCGCGCGCCGCCATCGAAGTGGTGTTGGTCAGCCGCTCGGTGAGCCGATCGAGGTCGCTGGCGACTTCGTCGGTTCGCTGTTGCCGTAGCGCTCGCCGTACTTCTTCGGTGGCGATCGCCCTGATCTTGTTCTCGCGCATCGCGCTCCCCTCCGGTCACCCTGCTCGACTCGGCGGAGCCCGGATTGGTTGCCGCGCGCTGGCTCAGGCGGCGCTGCGCAGCTGCCGCAGCGACTCGTCCTCGCGCAGGGCGTGCCGGGCGTTGAACAGGTAGCGCTTCACCGCACCCGGGGTGATACCCAGCCGGTCAGCGGCCGACTGCATGCTGTGCCCGTCGTGGTCGACCAACAGCAGCACCTCACGCAGCCGCTGAGACAACCGCTGCAACGCTTTGGCCAGCACCAGCTGACGGGTCACCGAATCATCGATTGCCGGCAGCGGCGCGCCGATGTTCACGGCGATCTCGCTGTCCAACTGGGTGCGGATATCCTCGAACTCGCGGCGGCGCGCGTGCTGACGCAGCCGGCTAATAGCCTCATTGCGCACCGCGCGGTACAGGTAGCCGCGCAGCGCGTCATCCCCATCCAGAGCAGGCGGATTGGCCAGCATCCGGCGAATGACGTCGTGTACGGCCTCCTTGGCGTCCTCGACGTTGTCGAGGTAACGCATCGCGGCGTGGATCAGCACGCCGTGCTGCTCGCGGTAGTGCCGCGCCACCCACTCGCCGAAGGCCTCGCCACGGGCGTGCCCGACGCGGATCAGGCCCGAGCGGTGGCTCCGGTCGGCGGCCGAGGCGGTGCGTATCGCATCCAACCAGCGCACGTCGAACCCGCGCAGCAGCTCGGCCAGCCAGCTGTCCCAGTCGAGGTCGGCTTCCGGTTCGACTGGCTTCTCGGTCACGGCGCGTTCCCCACTGCTCGTCCCGGCACTCGTCTCGGCGGTCATAGCGACTGCGACGCTAGCCAACCGACGCTGGTTGCGCGCAGCCGCTCATCATTGACCCATTCGGGTGATGCAAGGTGGGGTGGGGCAACCCCGGCGCCTGGGGGCCTGTCGGGCTTGGCGCGTATCCACGCGCTCAACCGCAGGAGGAACCATGCGAACCAGCCTGTTGCTCGCCGCCGCGATCGTCGCCGGTGGTGTGTATGCCCCCCTCGCCCACGCGACACCGCTCACGCCCATCCACACCCAGGGCGAAGTCGACTGCACCGCCCGTGACGCATACGACAACGGCGTCAACGTGCGCAACAGATGCGGCCGGCCGATCTCGGTGAAGGTCATCTGGTCCAACCCGACCTGGGTCACCGACTGCTGGAACATCGACGCCTACAACACCCGCCCGTTCCCAAAACCGAAACCAGGCTCCCGGTATCAGACCGTGATCGACTGCTGAGCATCCACACCTCCGGCGGCCCCCGAGCAGCCCACCCACGGGCGCGGCGGATCCCGCGTCGCTGTAGGGAGTCGCGGTTGTTCCGGGAGGCCAGGCCTACGCGTCAACTGTGGATTGGCCGGTTCGGCATGCCGGTGAGCGGTTGATCGCCGTGCACTCAACCGGCTCCTCGCCACAGGTCAAAGGTGGGCACGGCGGTCCCCGTTACCACTTCGAGCTCCGTACGTGGATCTTCGGTGCGTGCGCCCGCACAACCATCGGGGGCTTCGGGTCGTCGGTGGTGATGGGGAGCCCGGCCGGATCGGCGGGCATTGGTGAACCGGTCAGCTCATGGTGACCGGTTACGAGGGATAGGAGCTGTGATCGTGAGGATGGTTCGGTTCAGCCGCCGCGACTGCCTGGTTTCGGCAATCTTTCTCGGCCTCGTCGGGGCGCTGCTCGTCGCAGGCGCGGTAGGTGGGTTGTTACACGAGTCGGAGGCAATGTGCGACAGACGGCCGCTGGCACCGACCGAGCTCTGTCTGACCCAGGACGGGACATACACCCGCGACGAGTTGATCGACCGGGCGGATCGCACCGCGCCGAAGGTTGTGCTGGCGTTGCTCGGTTTCGGCGCGGTGTTCCTCGGGTCGGGCGCCTGGTACGCGCACATGGCGGGCCTGTGGGGCACGCTCGGTGGCATGCTCAGCGGGCGGGCCAAGGCCGAGCGCGAGCGCCGGGCGCGGATGCGGACCACGACCGCGATCGTCGGTGCGGTGGACGGCCCATCCGGGATGCCGATTTTCCTGATCCTGGGTCGCTACACGAGCGACGGCCGGTTCCGGCCGGTGTGTCAGGTGATCGCCCCCGTCGGTGATCTCGCCAGACACATGGCCGCGTTGCTGCGCACCGCGGGTGCGGATCACCCGTGGCCCTGTTCGCCCGGCTTCTTCGACGCACTCTATGGGGGTTGTGCCATCCCGGTGGACTGTCGACGGGTCGTGCCCAGGCTGGTGGTCGAGGTGCGCGCCGAACCCGGCCACACCGACGACGCGTGGGGGCGGGCGGAGTTCGTGAGTTGCCGTCCCGGCCTGTCGGCCCGGCAGGTGCCGCTCGGCACGCAACTCGATCCGGACAGCCGATGATCAGTGCCGGGCGCAGGGCGGTTCATCCGGCATACCCTCCGGTAGCCGGGCACGTTCGGCCGGGGTGAATGGCCGGTTCATCGCCACGCACACCCGGGCAAACCACTGCTCGGGGTCAAGGGTGATGGGGGTGTTCGACAGCCGCAGAGTGAGGGTTTGCCGATCGAGGAGCGGCTGGGGGATCGTCGTCCCGCCGGCCGGCGCGAGCGGGCCGACCTGGCTGCCGTCGCGGAAGTTCCACAGGCTCACCCCCCGCGCGTCGGAAACCACCAGCTCGTCGGTGCGGTCGAAACCGAACAGCTGCATCGGCGGGATCGGGAGGGTCCACACCTGCGCGCCGGCGTCGATGTCCCACACCTGGACCACCCCGTCGGTGGCCATGAACGCCAGGTAGCGGCCGTCGCGGTTGACCACGTACCGCAGCAACGAGTGCGGCGGCGTGTACCCGCCCGAGGTCACCCGCGTGGCTAGCCGGCTGAGCAGCCGCCCGGTGCGCAGATCCCAGATGCCCAACGTCCCGTCTCTGGCGAGTACGAACGCCTGGTGGTCGTGCTCGGGCCGGAGCAGCACGTGGGGCCTGCCGTACACCGGGTCGTGCAGCCAGGCGATCTCAGCGGGGTCGGTGGCCAAGGTGATCGGCGGCCCGAGCGGGACGCCTGATCCGCGCAGGCCGCGCAGCACCCCCCCGGTCAGGGAGAGCTGGGTATCGCCGGCCGGGTCGGGCGCGGATCCGGGACCGGGCACTTGACCGGCGGGCGGGTCGAACCGGTAGAGCGACTCCCCCAACGCGACTACCGGGCTCGGCGCCCCGCCGCGGCCGCGCAGCATCCCGAGGGTATCGAGCGGGCGAAACGGCCCAGGCTGGATCGGGAACGACCAGAACCCCGGCAGGAACAGCTGGTACTGGCGGCCGTCACGGAGCGAGAAGATCGTCAGCAGTGATTGCTGGTCGCTGCCCGCTTCGGCGGTCCAGTAACGCAGGTACTCCCGATCGCCGGACAAGGACACCCAGCCGGCGTCGGAGTCCGCGCAGCCCTTACCGGCCAGCCCGGGGAACGCCGTCGCCGGGGCGCCGTCGGAGGCGCGGGAAACCGAGACCGTGGGTTGGCACGCGATCGCCAAGATTCCGTGCCGGGCCAGCGCACTGCCCGGCGACAAGATGCGCAGCTGCGCACCTGAGGCCAGATCGTAGATCACCAGACGCGAATCCGGCGCGGCGGGCTCGCCCAGGCGCAGCGCGACCCGGCCAGGATCATCGGTCAGCCACGCCTCGGTCACCCGCGCCGTCGGCGGCGGCCGCACGTGGTGCTCGACCGGCCGATTCGCCTCCAGATCCCAGATCCACACATCGGTGCGGTCACTGCTGGCCTGCACCGTCCAGACCGCGCGTCGACCGTCCGCCGACACGGCCAGGTTCGCCGAAGCCTCGCGGTGCCCGCCCGGCGCGGCAAGCTCGACCGGGCCGGCCTGGGTGGGAACGTCCCAGGTGAGCAGCCGGTTGTCCGCATCGAGCCCCAGCACCCGCCGGCCATCCGGAGTCAGCGCCAGCTGCATGTCGTCCGCCGCGTCGGGCAACACCCACGACCGGGGCACGGGCTCGTTCAGACCGGAGACCACCACATGCCCACCGCTGTGCCCAACCAGCACAGTGTCGCTATCCGTACTGGTCAGCAGCTGGTCAATCCGGGTATCGGTCACCCCGGTGACGACCTGGCCGACCGCGAGGTTGGCCAGGTAGGCCCGGCCCAGCGCGCTACGCGCTTCCGGGCTGTGCGGGTCGGCGCGGTACGCGGCGAGTGCGAGCTGTGCCGCCTTGTCCGGCTCGATTCTGGCCTGGTTCGCCGAGTCAATGGCCATGGCACGGACGTTGGCCGCGTCCCGTGCATCGCGGATGTCCGCGCGTGACCGCGCGACCAGGGCGGCCAGCGTGCCGGCGCCCAGCGCGAGCACGAGAAACACCGCGGCCGCGACCCGCCAGCGCCGCACCTCGCGACGCGTCCTGGCCACGCTGGCGCCGATGTAGTCGCGGTGCGCGGCGGACAGATCGACACCGCGCTCGGCGCGCATCTCCTTCGCGGTGCCCAGCGCGCCACCCCGCAACAACGCACCCGGATCACCGCCGCTGAGCACCCAGTGCCGGTACTGGCGATCCATTTCCTGGCGCCACCGCAGAAACCGGCGATCCGCGCGCAGCCGCTCCCGAAACGCCGGCCAATGATCGATCAACGCCTGATGAGCCAGCTCAACAGTCGCCGTGCCGGCGGCGTCATGAGTCAGCACCACCAGCCGCTCAACCGCCAGCCGGCGCGCCACCCCAGCCAACTCGGCCGGCAACTCCCCCAGCGGACACGACGCACGCACAAACCCGGGCCCGGCAGGGCGGGCCAGCCGGATCAGCAACCGCCAACCCCGCTCATCCCGCGCCGAGGCGGTGAGCTCGACGAACACCTCCTCCGCCCGCCGCGCGATCGCCGAAGCCACCCCACCCAACTCCCGATACCGCGCCGTACGCAACAGCCCGCCGTCACGCTGCTCCCATAGCTGGGTCAGCAACGACTCCAACAGCGGCAGCCGCCCCGGCTCCACACCGGTGTCATCCAAGATCCGGTCAACCAGACCCGGCTCGAACGACAGCCCAGGGGAATGCTCGGTCGGCCCGACGATCGCCGCCCGCAACTGCGAGCGGTCCATCGCGCGCAGCACCACTCGGCCCGCATCCAACGCCGCGGCCATCCGCCCCGGCGGCAGGTCATCCACGCTCCCGCCCCGCAACGTGAGCACCACCCGAAACGGCAGCCGATCTCCCACCGACACAGCCTCGGCCAACTCGAACAGCGCGCCGAGCAGCTCGCGGGCCTCGGCGGGGCGGTCCACCGCCAGCTCCTCGAACTGGTCGGCGACCAAAACCAACTCCCGCTCACCCAGCCGCTCCGACAGCTCGGCCGCCACCGAGCCAAGATCCGCACGGATCCGCTCGGCCAGCGCTACCACACAACCGCCGGCCACGTCGGCATCCAGACCCGGGCGAAGCACCGGGGCCAATGCCGCCGCCAGCGCCCGAAGCCCGCCGACCGTACCCACCGTCCGAATCTCACCGAGCCGCCAACCCCCGGCCCGCAACCGAGGAGCAACCCCGGCGCGCAGCAGCGAGGACTTCCCCACCCCCGAACCGCCGGTCACCGCCACCAACGGCGACCCGGCCAAGGCGTCGAGAACACGCTCGACGTCACGCTCACGGCCGCAGAAAAACCGGGCGTGCTCCTCATCGAACGGCTCAAGGCCCCGATACGGGTTGGGCAACAACGCCGGATCCAGCCCCAACACGTCCCGCACCGGCAACGCGAAAGCGGTCGCCGGCCCCTCCGGCCGGGCAGCCACCGCCATCCCCACCACACATCCCGCCGTCACATCCCACACCGGCGACCCGCTAAACCCCCCCGAGATCCGCGGCCCACCATCAGCCGCCCGCAACTGCAACCACCCAGAACCCTGGCGACCCGCGAACCGCCCCGACACCCACTCCCCATCCAACAGATCCGCCGGGAAACCCAACACCCGAAACTCCCGCCCCCACACCTCCCCCGGCTCCCACATCGGCGGCACACCCACCGGCGCCCGCTCCGCCAACGCCAAAATCGCCACATCCCCCGTACCGTCAGCCCGCATCGGCGACCACCGCGCAACCGTCGCGCCACACCGCACCGCCCCAGGCAGAAGCGGAAACTCCACCCACAACGCCCCAGACGGCGGACAGCCGGAATCCCCATCCCACTCAACCCCGTGCGCCACACCCACCACATGCGCACAAGTAGCCACCAGATTCGCCCCAACCACGAACCCGGCACCAGCCACCTCACCGGACTCGCCGCACACACGCACCACCGCGCGCGCGATCACCTCATGCCCGTCGCGATCGGGCGCACCACGCACCCAGACCCACCCCCTCCAGGCCAACGCCCAGTCAATCACACCCGATCGAGACCGAGCTGTTCGAACAACTCGCCCGGGTAGGCAAAGCCCTCGCCAACGGCAAACGCCTGGAGCTGCTGGACCTGTTCGCCCAGTGCCCGCGCGCCGTGGCCGACCTCGCGCAGGTCGCCGACCTCGGACTGACCACCGCCTCGGCGCACCTGCAAATACTCAAACAGGCCGGACTGGTGGCCACCAGCCGCGAGGGCACCACCATCTACTACCGGCTCGCCGACGGCCCCCATGGCGACGTGACCGCCCTCTACGCCCACCTACGGGCGGTCGCCACCGAACGGATGCCCGACGTCCAAGCCGCCCGCGACCGCTACCTGGGCCCCGACGACACCGAACACATCACCCGAGACGAACTCCTACGCCGCGCCCAAGCCGGCCAGGTGACCGTGCTCGACGTGCGACCCGCCGCCGAATACACCGCCGGACACGTCCCGGCGCGATCAGCATCCCCCTCGACCAACTCGCCGAACTACCCGCCGACCAGGAAATCGTCGCTCACTGCCGAGGCGCGCACTGCGTACTCGCCCACGACTCCGTGCGCTTCCTCGCCAACCACAAACCGACCAGCACAACGCCTCACCGACGGCATCCTCGAATGGCGCCTCAACAACCTCCCCGTCGCCTAAGCCACCGCCAGATCGGCCGCGCGCGGCCGGTCTACTCGAACAGGGCGCCGTATCGGGACCAAATCGGTAGCGGTGCGAAAGATATCGGTCGCTCTTGGTTGTCATACACCGTAGCGCCGACCGACTGGTGCCGTGACTCGCTCATCGGCAAGATGGCGGTGAGCGCCCGGAGTCGCGGTCGAGATCATGACTGCGGGCGGCCAGGTACGCCTTGAGAGCGTGCGCGATGATGTCGTGATCCAACGTGTTCAGCGGAACGGCGCCCCTCCAGCACATCCCACAGACCGCCCGCGCTCAGCGTGCCACCCAACGCGAAGTGGCGCAGCCACCGGTGCGCGAAGTCGAGACCGCTGAGCGCAAACCCGACGCGGCGCAGTCGTGGACATGACCCTGTCGTCTCCCGGGGTCATCCACACCCGCACAGCGCTAGCCTTCCCATTGAGGATCGGGTTGGAGAGCAGGGTTTCCCGCTCGCCGGGGCGGAATAGAGGCGACCCTCGGGCCGTGCCGAGCGCGTAGCAACGGAGGGCGGTTTCTCTCCGATCAGGCACGTCGGCAATGCCTGGACAGAGAGCACCTCCACCGTTTCACTCAGCGTCATACCAAAGTGACGTCTCGTGTCGATCACGAAAGATCGCCGAGGTAATCCGAAGATCAAGAAAAGATCAACAAGAGATCAACTCGCCCACTGGGATGATCATGCATGATCATCCATGGTGGGTGTGGCCAGGCCATTGCGCCCGGGGATGCGCGGGTGGACCCTGAGTGTGGACGTGGCTG
>NZ_BAABJP010000048.1:0-170490 GCF_039543365.1 Actinospineispora eucalypti | reverse complement strand
GCGCCACCGACCACACAACGGTGGCCGCGGCAACCACGAGGGCCTTGACGATCCGGCCCAACCACCGGCGCAGGGTCGGCGCGCGGATGGTGCGGCCACCCTTCAGCGGGTTGGTCAGGAACACCGCACCCATCGCGGCGGCGCGCGCGGCTCCCTTCAGCGCAAACAAGAACTGGACGCCCGCCACGAAGATCCCGCCGACCGCCAGCCCGAAGCCGAACGGCACGACCGCGTCGACCAGCTCGCGGTTGAACCGGCTCCTCGACCAGCGGGACAGCCGGTCGAGGGGCTGGTCGATCAGGCGGGGCGCGACCTGGCGGAGCTTGGGCAGTGCGGCGATGGCGCCGGCCACCGCGAGCCCGATCGGCCAGGACCACAGCGTCACCTGCATACCGGCCGCGAGGCCGGCGCCGAAGGCGGCCCAGGGGGCCAGCGCCTTGCCGATCCGTCGGGCCAGCGGGATACGGGCGATCAGCTTCGCCGCCAGAACCAGCACGCCGGCCACGGCCACGGGCAGCCCGCCGGCGCCGATTCCCAACCCGATGACGATCCGCATGCCGGCGGGCAGCACCCGGCCCCGGTTGGCCTTCCCGAACTGTCCGCGCAGGAACCGCACGAGTGCCCGCAACGCCAGCACGATCCCCGCCCCGGCGGCCACGGGTATGCCGAACCCGTTGACCGCCGCCGCGACCCCGACGGCCACGCCCACCGCGAACGCCCCCCACGCGTCGAAGCCCGCCCGCACCCGGCCCCGGGGCGCCCCCGCCGCCTCGCCGCGCGCGTCGCTCCTGCCGAACCGACCGAATCGGCCTGCTGAACCGACTGAACCGGGCTGCTGGGGTGACTGAACCGGGCTGCTGGGGTGACTGAACCGGCTTGCTGGGGTGGCTGTGGGGCGTTCGCGGAGGGTTTTGAGGGCGAGCAGGGTGGCAAGGGTCGCGCCGAAGGCCGCGGTGAGCGGGGCGGGGACGAGGGTGTCGCGGCCGGGGATCGTGGTGGCGCCCCGCGTGGTGATGTCGAGCCAGGCGGAGCCTTGGGGGATCTGGCCGCTGTAGTGGGCCGGGTTGCTGGTGCCGGAGACGCCGAACTCGCGGGCCACGCCGGCCCGGTGCAGGGCGCCCATGTCCTCGTCGCGGATGGTGACCGGACCGATAGTGACCGAGGCGTTGCCGTTGTTCCAGTTGTAGGTGTCCCAGACGTGCAGCCGGTAGTCGATCTCCATGTGGTCACCGCGTACGACGGCCACTCCGGTGATCGCGTAGGCGAAGAAGCCCATCGCGTAGAACCAGTCGGGGTCGATCGCCGACGTCGTCGCGTGGTCCTCCCACCTGCTGGCGAACACGATCGGCTGGCCGTACGCGTTGTGCTCGGCGGCGTATGCGGCGACCTGCCGGAACAGGTCGCCCGCGAACCGCGACACCACGAAGTCGAACCCGGACATGTCGGTCACCATCTGACCCGGGTCGACCGTCATCGGGGTGCCGGTGTTGTCCAGGTAGTGGTTGAGCAGCGCGGCCGACTGCGTGAGCCCCTTGGCCTGCGCGGCGCCGGCCATCGCGCGGACCAGTTCCTTCAGCGCCTGCGCGTAGAGTTTGTCGGCCGCCGATGCGCTGTCGTACCGCCCGGCGCCCTCGTCGGGCTTGCGGGCCGTCGGTGGGCCGGGCAGTGAGGCCTCGCCGGACCGGGCCAACCGGATCGTGCCGGGCGGCAGGGAACTGTCCGGGGAGGTGCCCGCGAGCAGCCCGGTCACCGAGGGGCCGGCGGTCTCGCCGGCCGCCGCGCCGGCCGCCGCACCGAGCAGCCCGCCCAGGAACGCGCGTCGAGAGGCCATCCGGCGGGCGGCGCGGACCGCCGCCGCGAGCGGGTCGGCGTCGTGCGCATGCTCCTGCTCGGTGTGGTTGAAGTGCTTGCCGCCGGGCAGGTGGAAGTCGGCCTCGTGCTCCAGCAGCAGGTACCAGAAGTCCGCCGGCAGTCGACCGGCGGCGATGTGCGCGGCGATCTCCTCGGCCATCGTCCGGGTGATGACCACGACGTTCTCGGCGGCCCAGCCGAACGCGACCACGCCGCGCACCGGGAACTCGCGGTCCAGGATGCGGACCTCGACCCCGGGCGGGCCGCGCGGCATCTTCACCGAAAGGTCGTTCACCGTCAGCCACGGCCCGGCCCAGGACTCCAGGAACGCCACCATCGCCTCGGTGTGACCGTCGTGCCACGGCCGCAGCGCCACCGGCCCACCGGCGGCCCCCGGCGGCGCGGTGGCGTTGATGTAGGCCTGGGTGATTTCCGGGGGAACCGCGCTGTTAATGCCCGAGTGGACGCCGCCGAACAGGCCACCGACCTCCGAGCCGTAGAGCACGCCCACGACCTGCTCTTCCGGCTGTCCGTCGGCGCCGATGGCGGTGGTGTAGACCGGGCCGCCCGAGTTGCCGCCGGCGATGTCCTTGTTCCCGACAATGATCAGTTCCCAGTAGTCGGCCTGATAGCTCCGCTGGCCCTTGATCACCTTCCGCCGCGCGGCGGTGGGGATGATGCCGGTGGTGGTCACCATGCCCCGGGGCGGTTTCCCGTTGTCCCAGTTGCTGGTGCGCCCGTCGGCTTCCCGTGCGGTGATCCGCAGCTGTCCGGGGAAGCCGGAGATGGCGACCGGCTGGCCGTCGGCGGGCCGCGCGCCCACGCGCGCCGGTACGAACAGGTCCAGTTGGTCGGTGGCCGGGTAGATGCGCACGATGGCCAGGTCGGGCCAGTACCGGCTGAGAAGATCGACGAGCTCCGCGCGGGGCAGCGTGGCCGCCGTGGGGTCGATCGCGGCGTAGGCGTCGGCGAGCTGCTCCACCGTCGGCCGGATGATCATGCCGGGCCACTCCAGGTCGCCGAGGTGCACGGTGAGGTCGGTGATGTTCTCGACGACGTGGTTGTTCGTCACCAGGTCCGCAAAGGTGGCGGTCCGGCGGGCGACCCAGCCAGTGCCGCCGCTGGGCCTGGCTTCGCCGTTGGTGCGCAGCGTGGTGGAGATCCGCAGCACGCTGGCGGTGATGGCCGGCGTGTCGCCCATCTCCGGGGCCACCAGGATCGGGCGCCGGTGCGGGTCGTGCTCCAGGTCGAACGCGTAGCCGCGGACGCGCTCGTGCAGCCCGAGTGCCTCGCCGAGCAGCCGGCGCAGATCGGCGGGCAGCGGTGCGGCCGCCACGATCTCGACCTCTCGACGGCCGGGGTGGGTGAGCAGCTCGAGTTTGATGGCGAACAGGTTGCGCACCACCTCGGGATGGCTGCGGGCCAGCTCGCGCAGCCGGTCCAGCAGCCGGACATCCAGGTAGATGCGGTCGTCACCGGGCCGGGTGACAAGGCCTAGCGCGGCCGGCCCGCCGGCGGCGCGGACCATGGCGCCCAGGTCGCTCAGCGCGTGCAGCGAGTCGATGCCGGCACGGGTGAAGGCTTCCGAGGGCAGCCCGGTGAGCCGGACCAGCTCGGCCAGCGGCACGGGTTCCGCCAGCGTGGCCCGCTTGATCGCGTACCCGATGATGACCTGTTGCCGGTCGTCCAGCCCGTGGCCGAACAGGCCGGTCAGCCCGACCAGCGCCGGGGCCAGCCTGGCCAGCAGGGTGTACTGGCGGGTGAGCTGGCGGACCTGTCGCCACTGCCGGAACGCGCGGGCGCCGAACGGCCACACGAGGAAACCGAACAGCGAACCCCGAAGCATGCCCCGGGCGTCGGTCAGCCGCTTGCCGATCTCGTGGGGTTCGGAGATCAGCGTGTTGCCCAGCCTCTCGATCGCGTAGTCCAGGTGGACGTCCATCCCGGGTCGGCCGCCGACCACGGCAAGCGCTACCACCGTGACGAGGCCGCTGAACAGCATTCCGGCGGGGCCGATCGCGGCCACCACGCTCGTCCAGAGCAGCGCCACCGCGCCGGTGTACAGCGCGGCCACCGACATGCTGAGCCAGCCGAGGCGAGGCAGCGCAACCCGCCGGCCGGCCTGGGACCGCAGCCGCCACCAGGCCACAGCCACCGGGGTCGCCGCGGTGGTCACCGCGCCCGCCGCCCAGCTGAGCAGGCTGGTGGCTCCGCCGGTGTTGGTGACGCCCGGGACGGCGGCCAGCGCCGGCACCGCCAGCGGGCCGATCAGCAGCGCCGCCGCCATGCCGAGCACCGCGGCGCCTCGCCACACCCAGCGGGGCATCGAGACCAACAACCCGCGCACGGTGTGACGTGCGGAGACCAGCGGGTCACGCCAGCTCAGCATCGCCAACGCACCCGCCGTACCGACGCTGTAGATCAGGTCCAGCGCGTCGTGCACGGTGGGCTTGCCGGCGTAGCTGGTGACACCCCACGGCGCTTCGGTGATCGAGTTGATCGCGGCGACCACCGCCATCAACGCCGGCACCCACCGAAGGTAGAAAGCACGCAGCTGGGTCCGGCCGAGGTGGCCGGCGTCGCCGTTGCGCAGCGCCAGTGCCCACCGCAGGTACAGCGGGACCAGCGCGGCGAATACCGCCGGGGCGAGGTTGCCGACGTGGGCGAACAGATCGAACGGCTCCGGCAGCACACCCCGTACCGCGGGCACCGCCTTCACCAGCTCCTTCAGCCCGTACACCGCCATGGCGGCGACGAACGGCAGCCACCAGTTGAACCGGTACCGCTCCAAGTAGCTGGCCAGGAAGCCGCGGGTTGCGTGCAGCCGAGACCGGTAGATCCCGACCAGCAGGCCGGCCAGGCCGACCGTGGCCAGCACGTCGACGACCACCGGTGGGGCGCGCATGCCCACGCCGCCGAGCAGCACCGCGAGCACGGCCAGCCCCAGCACGGCCGGTCCCAGCACCCGGGCCAACCAGCGACCGGGCCGGCGGACCAGCCCACCGAACCGCCCCCGGCTGTTGGCCGCCGTACGGCCGGGTCCGTGCCGCTGGTTGACGTGGGCCAGATCGGTGTCGTGGTTCCGGCCGTTCCGGGTGCGGCCGACGGCGACCGAGTCGGTGCGGTGGAAGACCCGCTCGTGATCCAGCACCTCCGCCCAGAAGGCCGGGTCCGGGTGCTCCCGCAGGGCGTCCTCGGACAGCACGGTGACCCAACCGTCCGGCTCGGCCCAGGTGTAGGCGGACCAGCCGGTGACCGGGGTACCGAGCTCACCCGAGGCCAGCCGGGCCACCTGGGCGGTGGGTAGCACCTGGACGCTCGGGTCCAGGTCGACGGGCAGCACCCGGCGCTCCGCCGTGGTCGCGGCGCGCCGGGGCAGCTCCGGCACCGCGCGCCGGAGCTGAGCCTTCGCCGGGCCCGTCAGCGGCCGCTCGGAGAACGCGCCGTCGGTGTCGATCATGCCGTTGATCAGGTCGATGACCACCTGGATCGCCCTGATCTGAGCCTGAAGTTCACCGGGCCGGTGCGCGCTCGGCGGGTTGTGCAGCCACCCCTCCAGCGCATCCAGCAGCGCCACGTTGCGATCCAGCTCGGCCTGCCGGTCCGCGTCCAACCAGCCGTCCGGGATTGCGGCGAGCCGGGCGCGCAGCGCGGCGATGGACACCATCACCTCGGCGAAGCCGACCGTGTCCGCCTCGGCGGGGTCGGTCTCGGCGCGGGCCTCTTCGGGGATCAGCTCGGCCATCGCGTCGAGCACCTCGGCGGCGCGGTCCACCCGGCGCAGCGCCTCGTCCAGGATCACCCTGGCCAGCTCGACGGTGCCGGTCAGGCGCGGTTCCGGTCGTTGCCGCACCGCGCGCAGCAGCGCGGCGTAGGTCCCGCCGGCCTCGTGGGCGAGCTGTCGGGCCTCACGCAGCGCCTCGCGCGCCTCGGTCCACTCGCGAGCGGCGTCACCGTGGCCGGCCGCTCGCTGCAGCGCCCGGACCAGCCCGATGGTCCAGTCGTGGATGTCCTGGGTGCGGACCTCCGTGACCATCTCGTCCCAGTCCCAGCTCGAGCTGGGACTCCCCGCCTCGGTCAGCCAGTCGCGCAGCCGGTCGAAGATCGCCACACCGGACCCGGCCAGCCGGTCCAACCAGGCGCGCAACTCAGCGGCATCGGCCCCCAGCCGGATGTCCGCGTCGCCGGGCCAGTAGTAGCGGTCCCACAGCGAGCGCACCCGCCGTTCGAACCCGAACACCAGCCGGGCGTTGGTCCGCTCGGTGACCAGGCCGGGTGTGGACCCGTCGCCGAGCAGCCGGTCGAAACTCCGGGCCAGCCAGTCACCGGCCAGCGGACCGCTCGCGTCGGACGGCCCGATGCGCTCGATCCGCACCCCGCCGGTCTCGTACGCCTCGCGGAGCTTGCCGTGGCTGAGCTCGATGGCCTCGGCGAGCGCATCCTCGGGCACCAGCACCACCGCACCACCTGAGGCGTTCGGCAGCCGCACCGCGAGAACCCCGGACAGCGCCGTGCCCAGCTCGGTGCCGAGCAGCCGCGCGATCACCTCCAGCGGCAGCACCCGCACCCCGGCCAGGTCACCGGACCAGCCGGCCAGCACGGCCCGCTCCAGCTCATCCAGCTCTCGAGCGGAGCCGGCCAGGCCGGTCAGGTCGGCGCGCGGGTTGCGCGGCTGCCAGAGAAACCACTCGTCGGCGATCGGCGCGGCGTCGGTGTCGTGCTCGTGACCGGTGTGGCGGGGGTTCGCGCCCAGGTGGAAGTCCAGTTCGTGCTGGAGCAGCCGCTCCCACCAGGCCTGCACACCCTCGGGGTCGATCGCGTAGCGCGCCTCGAGCCGCTCCGCCATCGCCCGGGTGATCACCACGACGCCCCGGGCGGCCCAGCCGAACGCGAGCACGCCGGGAACCGGGAAATCGCTGTCGGCGATGACCACCCGCACGCCCGGCGGGGCGCGGGGCAGCACCAGGCCGGCGTCCCGCGCCTCGACCAGCGCGGACTCGACGTCCGCCAGCCAAGCCAGGATCGCCTGGATCTCCGCCTTGGTGAGTACGTGGTCCGCCACCGCACCGCCACCGCCGGGCAACTCGGGCAGGCCCAGCTCACCGGCGCTGACCATGCCCGCGGCGCCGGACTCTTCGGGCAGGTGCGAGCCGAGCGGCTTGCGCAGCCCCGCCGCGCCGCCGGTCGCCGGAGGCGCGGGTGCCGGCTGGGCAGGTGTCGGCGGAGCGGGTGCCGGGGGTGCGGGTGCCGGGCGGCCGGGCAGCGGGCGGGTGGGTGAGTCGAGCTCGGCACCGGCGGCCGTGGCGTCGTCGTTGCTGCCCAGGGCGCGGGCGCGAGTGGCCAGGATCTGGGTGACGGCCGTCGGGTCGGTCCGGCCGCCCAGCTCTCGCCGGATCTTCTCGATCTCCGGCAGGTCCTTGTCACCCTCGAGCCGGTCGGCCAGCAGTTTGTTGTGCAGGCCGTCGGTGGTGGCCAGCAGCACGCCGGGGCCGGTGAAGGAGTAGCTGCGTACCTCGATCTCCGGCCGGAAGTCCGGTGACAGGAACTTGGTCATGATCGCGCCGTCCATGTGGTCGTCGGTCAGCCGCTGGCCCCCGGTGGGGGTGAGCAGGTAGGCGCGGGAGTCGCCCACCCAGCCGACGGTGATCTGTCCGGCCGGCGTGGCCAGGGCGATGACCAGCGTGCTGGCGTACGGGTTGGCGTCCACCCTCCGTTGCTCGTGGCTGTCGGCGTAGGCGGTGACCAGCGCGTCGGCGGCGGCCTGGTAGGCGTCGCGGACGGCCTGCTCGGCGGTGCGGCCGGGCACGTGGCGGGACAGCTCGGCGCGGGCGGCCTGCACGGCGAGGTTCGCGGCCTGCTCGGACTTGGAGGTGCGGGACAGTCCGTCGGCGACGATCACGACCCGGGTGCCGTCGGGCAGGGTGAACGCGGTGCCGGCGTCCTGGTTGGTCCGGTTGCCCGGGCCGCGCAGGGTGGTGACCGCTGCCCGTCCGCCGGGCTCGGTGCTGGTGGCATCCGGCATGCCCGGCTGGCCCGGCGCGCTCGGCCGGGGGACGACCTCGTCGTGGATCACCGGGATCTGGTCCGGGCGGGTGGGCGCGGCCTGGAACGTGCGCGCCTGGGGGAACCGGCGCTCGAGGTCCTCGGCGGCCTTGCGGGCGTCCTCCATGACGTCCCAACCGCCCAGGGTCCGCCACAGCTTCTTCTGCCAGGCGTAGCTGCGGTCCTGGTCGTGCCGCTCCAGGAGGGTGCGGGCGCGGGCCAGCCGCCCGGGGGTGGCGCCTCGGGCGATCATCACCCGGCGCAGGTTGTTCATCTCCTTGGTGTTGTCCCGCAGCCACTGCGCGGCGGCCTCCTTCACCGGGTCGGCGCCCGGCGCGTCGGCCAGCGCCCGCCTGGCGGTGCGCAGCGTGGTCTCCGTCTGGTGCGGGTAGGCGCGCACCCGCTTCAGCTCGGCCTCGGCGTGCTCGTAGGCCTTGGAGAGCTCGGCGTAGGCCTTCAGCTGGCGGTCGAACGCCGCGCTCACCAGCGGCCTGATCACATCCTCGGGCACCCCGGCGGCGTGCAGGTCGGCCGCCACCAGCAGCGTCCGGTACAGGTTCCGGGTGGCTTCGTGCGCGGCACGCACCCGGGCGCCGAGCAGCCGGCGCTGCTGGATCGGCACCCAGGTCCGATCCCGGGCCGACTCGAGCTCGCGGGTCACCGGGTTGTCCGTCAGGCGGTCCCGATTGCCCGCCGGGAAGCTGAGCGCGCCGGCCGGGTTGCGCAGCCGGTAGATCAGCCCGGGCACCCGCCGCCAGGTGATGCCGAGGTCGTCGCGCAGCCCGTCCGCGGGCAGGCGCAGCACCAGGTCGCCCTCGTATAGCACCCGCAGCAGCACCTTGTAGGTCGCCTTGGCGTCGTCCTTGCTGGTCACCGTCGCACCCATCAGGGCGACCAGCCGGGCGCCGCCGGGCAGCAGGGTCGGGTCGGCCCGCATCGCGTGCCGCAGCCGCGGGTTCGCCTCGTGCCAGAGCTTGACCAGCGACTTGTTCGCCACGTAGCCCTTGCTGGCGCTGCCTTCGATGGCGTTAATGCCGACCAGCTCGTCAAGCTTGTCCTGCCACTGGCCGGCCGTGAAGCCGCCGTACCGGTGGGCCAGGCCGTCGGCGGTTATCGGGCGGGGCTGGCCGGCCAGCACCAGCAGCACCTCGAGCGGCGTGCTGGGCGTGCTGTTCGGCGCCCGGGCCTGGATGGCCCAGCGGATCGCCAGCGCCCAGCGGTTCCGCTCGACGGCCCGCTCGCCGCGCAGGTACTCGACCTCGGCGAGCAGGCCGGCCGCCGCGTCGAGCAGACCGTGCCCGGCGGCCATCTGGCGGTGCGTGGCCAGCCGGGACGGGTCGAAGTCCGGATCGCCCATGATCTCCCACTCGGCGTCCTCGGCGGCGCGTGCGCTGGAGCGGCGCTGCTGGTGCAGCTCCATCACCTGGCCCAGCGGGTCGAGCGGCGGCCTGCGCATGCTTTCCCGGATCAGCTCCACCTCCAGCCGGACCAGCTCCAGCCGGGCGCGCACCGCCTCCGGGTTACCCGCGTCGTCGTTGGCCTTGTAGTAGTTGTTGACCGCGTTCAGCAGCGCGCGCAGCTCGCCGTCCAAGTGCGCCGGGCGCAGCTTGTACCGCTCGTCGACCTGCACCTTCAGCAGGGCGATCCAGTCGTCCGAGTCGGTGGCGCCGGCCGGCAGCAGGGTCCGGCCGTCCGGCAGGGTGACGTTGTTCGCCAGCGCCAGCAGCCGCAGCTGCTCGCCCAGGTACAGCTGGAACTCCAGCACCTCGGCGATCTGCTGGTCCCGGGGGTCATCGGACTCGCGCAGCGTGTGCGCCACCCGAGCCAGCCCGCCCGGGTTGCCGGCCAGCACCATCAGCGTGTGCGCCACCGCGACCCGGTGCTGGTCCTGGCGGCGCCGCTGCGCCGCCTGGTCGGCGGCCAGCGCCTGGTTCACCTCGTTGGCGAAGGTGTCCGTGCCCGGCACCGGGGTCCGGTCATCAGCCCGGCCGGGAATCTCGTCGGTGACCGCGTGGAACAGCAGCGGAGCCAGCTCGTCCGCCAGCGCCCTGGTCAGCGGCCGCCCCTCGAGGCTGGCCAACCCGAACTCGGGGAGCAGCTCGTCCAGCGCCGCGCGGTACTGGTCGGCGCGCTGGCCCAGCCGGTTGCCGCGCAGCAGCGAGGGCCGGTCCGGGTCGCGCAGCTCGCGGGAGGACTGGTAGCCGTAGACGCTGTCCCGCCACTCCTGCTTGGTCCGCCACTCGTCCCGGTCGCGGATCTTGCCGGTGACGAACAGCAGCACCACTACCACCCCGGCGCGCAGCGCGATGTTCGCCGGGCTGTCCGGGGCACTCCACGGGTTCATGATGATGTAGGCGAAGACCGCGTTCAGCACGGTGTCCAGCGCCTTGCGCAGGGTCACCCGGGTGTCCAGCTTGGAGAAGCTCACGTAGTCCAGCCAGGCCTGGCCCCACTTGCGCAGCAGCTTGGTGATCTTCGCTTCGTCCGGGTTGTCCTGCTTGGCCAGCTCGTCCAGCTTCTTCTTGGTCCGGCCCAGCCGCCACTGGCCGAACTTGCCGGCCAGGTAGTCCGCGATCGGCGTGTTACCGGCCACCAACACCCCGGACAGCAGCACCGCGCCCAGCCACGCGGTGACCGTGGGGGAGGTGTGGCCCTTGGCGAGCAACAACAGGGTGAGCCCGGCGGTGGTCAGCGAGGTGATCCCGGCGATGACCGCCTTGATGATCCGGGTGCGGCCCATCTCCTTGTCCTGAACGATCGCGTTGACCACCGCGATGACCGGCGGGGCGAGCGCGATGGCGCCGAACAGCCAGGGCAGCGTGCCCGAGTCCTTGGCCACCGTGCTGGCCATGCGGTAGACGGCGGTGATCATCACGACCAGCGCCGCCGAGCGCCACGCGGCCAGCCACGGCCGGGTCTGCATGCCCTTCAACATGTTGTTCAGCTGGCGGCGCAGCACGTAGCGGTAGACCAGCCAGCCGGTGGCGAACGCGGCGATGACCGAGTTGACCGCCGCGTAGTGCGGCACGCCGAACACCACGGCCAGCGGGCGGGCCAGCAAGCCCCACAGCAGCGGGGCCGCCCAGGCGGCGATCCCGGACAGGGCCAACAGGCCCGCGATGCGCCGCACCGCCTGCCGGACCGCGATCTTCTTCCACTGCGCGCGGGCCGCCTCGATCAGCGCCTTCAGCGGCGGGGCACGGCCCTGGTACGGCGTCCACGCGGCCCGCGCCGCGAGCACCCCGGCCAGCGCCACCAGGCCGAGCCCGACCCAGCCGTGGCCGGGGAAGACCACGAACAGCGCCAGGCTCGCGCCGGCGCCACCGAACACCGCCGCCGTCTTGGCCAGCACCTGGCGGGTGCGCGGCGAGACCGGCAGGTTCAGCCCCAGCCGGGCCGCGAACCGGTACCGCCGGCCGGCCAGGCCGTGCCCGGCCGCCACCTTGGCCAGCACCTTGTTCACCCGGTCCGCCTTGGCCCGCGCCGGGACCTTCGCGGTGGCGGCGGCCGCCTTGACACCCTCCGTCAACGCCTGCCGCGCGTCGGCCAGCGCCTTGTCGGCCTCCGGCCGGTCCGGCCCGGTGCCGGCCCGGCGCACGTTCCGCTCGGCCGCCCGCACCGCTGTCATCAGCCGGGCGACCACCCGGGCCTGCCGCAGCAGCGCGCGGCGGGCCTCCACCCAACCGGTGAACCGCTGCCAGCCGTTGTGCATGGCGGTCAGAGCGTTGTCGCGCAGCTTGACCAGGCGCTGCTTGAGCTTGTCCAGCCCCTTCGTGATGCCGTTCCACGCGGCACCCGGTGCGTTGCGGATCGCGGCCCACCAGGTCGGCGCCCGGATCTGGATGGCGGTGCCGATGCCGCGCGCGTGCAGGCCCAGCCAGCCGACCGCGATGCCGGCGACCGCGACCAGGCCGACCGGTGCGCCGGTGACCGCGGCCAGGCCGAACACCGCGCCGGCGAACGCGCCCACCCCAGCCAGCACGCCGGCCACCTGGCCGGTGCGGATTCCCACGTCGCGCCAGTTCACGTTGCCGAACCAGTCGCGCACGCGCTGGACCCAGCCGCCCGCGTTGTTGCGCAGCCAGCGCGCCGCGAAGATCAGGCCGATCAGGCCGAGCAGCGCGCCGACGACGGTGAGCAGTCCGCCCCAGGGCACGTGGATGCCCGGGCCGGGGTTGCCCGGCGTGGTGGTCGGCGTGGTGGTCGGTGCCGGGGTCTGCGTGGTGTGCGACGGGTTCGGCGTCTGCGTGGGTGTCTGGGTCGGAGGTGTCTGCGTCGGAGGTGTCTGGGTCGGCGGCGGAGGTGTCTGCGTCGGAGGCGGCGTCTGGGTCGGGGGCGGCGGCTGCTGGGTGGGCACCTGTACCTCGACAGGGGCGCCCTTGTCCAGGTGGTCCGGGTTGGTCAGGCCCTCGATGGCGTGCCGGAAGCCGGCCAGGTCGTGGAACCGGTCGTAGAAGATCCGCCAGTACGAGTCGCCCGGCCGCGCGGTCCAGTGCCCGGTCCAGTCCTCCGGGGTGACGACGTCCTGGCCGCCGATGTGCTGCCCGGGGGTGAACCGGTCACCGTTGGCCTTGTTGAAGTCGTCGAAGCTGACGCCCAACGCCTTCGCCACCTGGCCGGCGGTCTCGTTGCCGTACGCGGTGAACGGCACCTGCTTGCCGACCACCGGGTTGCCCTCGACGACCTTCAGCTGGACGCCTTCGGGCAGCCTCGGCGCCGCCTGCGCCGCGTCCACCTGCTGGACCGCCACCGTTCCGGTGCCGGTGTGTTGCGGGGACGCGTCGGCCTGCTGACCGCCGAGCAGCCCGGCGGTGATGGCCGCCAGCGTCCCGCCGACCAAGACCACGCGGGCCACCCACGGGTTCTTGATGGTGAACCGCGAGGTGCTCACGAGCGGCCGCGCCGCGCGCAACACCGAAGCTGCGAGGATGCCCACGGTGACCGCTGCGACCACGGTGGGTCCGGCCCCGGTCAGGTGCAGGAGCACCCAGGCGACCGCGCCCGAACCGATCGCGGTGAAAAGGAATTTCAGCGCCGCCGGCGGGCCGCGGATGCTGCCCGCGCCGTAGAGCCCGCGCAGCACCGCCCCGGCGACCCAGCTGGCGAGCAGCCCGACCGCGGCGGCGGTGAGCGCGCCGCCGGCGCCGAGCAGCAGGACCGCGCCGGTGCCGGCCACCGACACGCCCAGCGCCGTGAAGAACTTCGCGCGCTCCCGCCGGTAGCGCCACGCGGCGTTGCGCGGATACTTGGTGACCTGCTGGAAGTCCGCGAAGGTCTTCGGCAGGGCCGCGAACAACGCGTTCAGGTCCGTCCAGGTGATCTCGTTGCGCTTGCCGATCTCCTCCAGGTTGTCCCGCGCCTGCTTTTCGGTCTCCTCGATGCGCCGCCGCATCGCTTCCGCCCGCTCCTTGCGCGGCAGCTCCCGGGCGCTGTCCGGCAGGTCCGGCTCGACCATGCCGGACGCGAGCACCCCGCGCAGCTCCTCGGGCGACAGCACGGCCAACCGCTCCAGGTCCTTCGAGGAGACGCCGGCGCGGGACAGCTGGGTGAGCATCCGCTCCCGCCAGAACCCCTCGGCGACCCGGTCGGAGGTCAGGCCCTCGTCCTCGTATGCGGCGATCTCCTGTAGCTGCCGGCGCCCGGCGAAGGTGTGCTCCGCGAGCTCCCGGTGCATCGCGGCGTACTCGTCGGCGGCGGTAGCGTCGCCGGCCAGCATGCCGGCGTGGTTGCGCAGGAACACCAGCAGCGGCTCGGTGCCGGCACCGCGGCGCTGGGCGCCCCGCAGCACCTGGAACATGTCCAGGATCCGCCGCGACTGCTGGTGGTCCATCGGAGCCGACGGGTCAGCGTGCTGGACCAGCGCGTCCAGCTCCCGCTGGGCCTCCTTGGCCTGCATGGCGAACTCGCGCAGCTGGTCCTCCAGCTCGGCGAGCTGTTCCTGGGTGAGCTTGCCCTCCGCGCGCAGTTGCTTGGCGTGGTTCCGCCACGCCTCGGCCTTTTGCGCCCGGCTGAGGCCCTGCCAGTCGGTGGCGGTGTAGCCCGGCGGTATGACCCTGTCGGCGTCGATGTCGGTGCGGCCGAAGGCGTCCAGGTGCGGCCGGTTGCCGATCAGCTCCTCGTCCGGGTTGAGGGTGGCGTCGTTGCGCAGCCGGTCGCGCCACAGGTACGGGTAGACGTTCAGGTACGGGGTCTGGAACGGCACCGGGTTCGGCGTCGGCCGCTGCTGCCCGGCACCGCCGTTGTTCGACGCCTGCTGTCCGCCGGTAGCGGGATTGGTCTGGCCATCCACCGGCCCGCCGCGCTCGCCTCCGGTCGGACCGCCGCGCTGGCCGCCGGTCGGATCGCCGCTCGCCGGGTCGCCGCCGAGCGGGTTGGTCCGGTCGCCCGCCGGGCCGCCGCGCTCGCCGCCGGTCACCGGGTCACCCTTGATACCGAGCTTGCCGCCGGCCATCGGGTCCGCCGTGCCCTTGACGGTCTGCACCTTCGCCGGCGGCGGGGCGGTGTCGTGCAGCAGCGCGCCCGGCATCGTCGGGTCCGGGAACACCGCCCGGATCAGCAGCATCAGAACCGGCAGGCCCTTGACGCCCAGCCAGATCTTGGTCTGCCGCTTGACCGTGTCCCACTTGCCCGGGCGCTGCGACTGGTGGTCGCCGGGACCATTCATCGAGGACGGCTGCTCGGGCTGCTCCGGCTTCGGCTCCGTCTTCCAGGACGGGTGGCCGTTCATCGGTTGCCCATTTCGGTCGTACGTGGTGGGCAACTCGCGCTTGGGCAGGCCGAGTGCCTCGGTGGAGGTCGGGCCGTGCCGGTCGCGGTTCTGGTACTCGGTGATCCGCTTGGCCAGCCGCTCCGCCCTCGGGATCGCGTTCTCGATCTCGGCCCCGCGGTTGACCGTCTCACGCAGCTTCGCCTCGGCACTGTCGATCTTGGCCTGGCTCGCCTTCAGCGCCCGGTCGATGGCCCGGCCCTTGGCGCTGTCCGGGTCCAGCTTGGCCTGCTCGGCGAGCAGCTTCTCCCGGTTGGACCGCAGCTTCCCGAGGTACTCCTGCTGGCTCAGCTGGGCGTGGGTGTTGTCGTACAGCTCCCCGCGCAGTGCGCTGACCTGCTCGCGCAGCGGCTGCAGGGACTTCTGCGTCTCGGCCTCGCGCGCGGCGGCGGCAGTGTCGCCCCGGCCGGCCGGGGGCTCCGGGTGGAGCAGGGCGCGGAACTCGGCATCGATCGCCTCGCTGAGCGCGCCGCGGTGCTCGGCGGTCTCCCGCAGCGCGGCTTCGGCCTCGGCCGTCCTGGTCCGGTTCAGCTCCAGCGCCCGGCCCAGCGCGCGGCCCTCCGAGCTGTTCGGGTCCAGCTTCGCGTTCCGCAGCAGCAGCATTTCCCGGTTGCTGCGCAGCTGGCCGAGAGCCTGCTGCTGGCGGCCCTGGAGCTCGGTGAGCTTGGCCAGGTCGGCCTGCCAGCCATTCACCCGGTCGTACCACTTCGGCGCCGGCGCGCCGTGCTCCGCGCCACCAGCCGCCTTGGCCGGCTCGCCCGGCTTGGCCTCGGTCGGCTTGCCCGGGGTCGCCTTGCGGCCCTCGTCACCGGTGCCGCGCTCGTGCGGCCGGCCGTGCCGGGCGCCCACCAGGTCGCCGATCTCGTCGGCCATCCTCGGCGCGTTCGGGTCCTTGCCGCCGCCGACCTCGGTGAAGCCCCGGACGTTGCTCGGCGCCTCGCTCGACGGCTTGAGGTGCCCGTCGAAGATCTCGATCTTCCCAGTCTCCGGGTTCCGCCACCCGGCAACCGCGTGACCGGCCTCGCCGTCAGCACCCTTCAGCCAGAGCAGGAACCGGGTGCCGGGCTCGATGCCGTCCAGCCACTGGTTCGTCTGCTCCGCGTCGGCCTTCTGGGTGCGACCGTCGAAGTTGTTCTCCACGGTCTCCTGGACCTTGGAGGTCTTCTGGTCGTTGTAGCCCGCCGGGCGCACTCCGTCCGGATTGACCTGGCCTGGGTGTTCCGCGTTCAGCCGGTCCTGCGCCTCACAGGCACAGTTCTTCTCCGGACCGAGGGGTGCCTCGGCGTCCTTCTCGGTGCCGCCGGACTGCTCGTCCGGACGGTTCAGAGGCTGTTCCTTCTTGGTGCCCTGTCCTGGCTGGGCCTCCTTCGGTGCCGGGTTGGACGGGTCGCTGCTCTGTCCAGGCTGGGTCTCCTTCGGGTTGGCGGGGTTGACCGGCTTGCTGCCCGGGGGACCGTTGCTCGGCGAGTAGTCCAGGGGGTTTTCGGGCTTGGGTTGGCCCGGGTTGGGCTTCTGGGAGGTACCGGAGGGGCGGCCCACGCCGGACGGCCCGCCGGGGGCGTCGGCCAGCAGGGTGCCGCCGTCGCCGCCGTTTCCGTTGCCGCCGCCGACGCGCTGGCCGTTCGGGCCACCGGGGCTGCCCGGGCTGACCGGCGTGGCCGGGTCGGGGCTGCCCGGGCCGCCGGGCTGCTGGCCGCCCTTGCCTCCGGGCTTGACGTTGCCGGCGAGGCCGTTGCCGCCGGGGGTGGGCTGGCCGCCGACCTGGTTGGCCGGGCCGGCGGAGGCGGAGCCGTTGCCGCTCGGTGTGGGGTTGGCCGGGGTGCTCGGCACCGGGTTGCCAGGCTTGACGGCCCCGTTGCCCCCGCTGCCCGAACCGCCGTTGCCGGCGACCGGGGTGCTGACCAGGTTCGAGGCGCCGCCCCCGTTGCCCGAGCCGCCGCCGGAACCACCCGAGCCGCCATTGAAGCTGATCACGTAGACCGTGCCGCCGTCGGGGCCGGTGGTCACCTTCACGGTGAAGTTGTTCGGCCCCTGGCCGCCGTTCACCGGGGCGGAGCCGTTGGTCACCGGGGTGGAGCCGTTGCCGTTGACAACCGGCGTCGAGCCGTTGCCGGCGTTGACCGGCGGGGTGGAGCCGTTGCCGGCGTTCACGGCCGGGGTCGAGCCGTTGCCGGCGTTGACCGCCGGGGTGGAGCCGTTGCCGTTGGCCACTGGGGTTGCGCCGTTGCCGTTGACGACCAGGGTCGAGCCGTTGCCCGCGTTCACGGCCGGGGCGGAACCGTTGACCGGGGCCGGGGCGCCGGGCTGGCCACTCTGTTCCGGGGCGCCGGGCTGCCCGCCCTGTTCCGGAGTGGCCGGCTTGCCGCCCTGCTCACCCGGGACCGGCTGGCCGCCCTGCTCGGGGGTGGCCGGCTTGCCACCCTGCTCACCCGGGGCCGGCTTGCCGCCCTGCTGGGGGGTGGCGGGCTGGCCGCCCTGCTCGGGGGTCGCGGGCTTGGCGCCGCCGGTCCCGCGCTCGCCGGGCCGGACCGTGATGGTCGCGTCGGCGCCCTTGCCCGAGTACTCGGCGCCCCGGGTCCGGTTCATCATCCGGGCGATCGCGGCGTCGCTCGGCGGCTTGATGCCCTGGCTGCGCATCTCGGCCTTGACCTGGTCGACGGTCATGGTCCTGCCGCCATTGCCGTCGTCGGTGCCCCGCTGGCTGACGATGTCCCGGATGTTGAGGAACTCCGAGCCCGGCCGGCCCTTCCGGGTCACCAGCATCGGGTTGCCGTCGGTGTCGGTGACCACCCGGACCTTCGTGTTGGTGCTCGGGTCATTGACCGCGTCGACGATCGCCTTCTCGGACAGCCCGGTGTGGTTCATGACGTCCCGCACCGAGACCGGGCGGCCGGGCCGCAGCGTGTCGGTCAGGATGTCGATGGCCGGGCGGCTGACGCTGCTGTCCATCGGGCGCATCGCCGGGGTGTCCCGGATGCCGACCCAGGCGGGGTTGATCCGGCCGGAACGCAGGCCGGCCGCGACGCCCTTCCCGGCCAGCGGCGACGCCAGCATGAGGCCGCCGGTGACCAGCCCGGCGATCGCCTCGTCCTGCTGGCCCGGGGTCATCTGGTCCCAGGTGGCCACCGTGTTCACCACGCTGTAGCCGTACATCCCGGTGAACGTGGCCATGCCCAGGAAGGTGGGCGCGGCCGCCGCCGCTCTCACCCCAAGCGATGCGCCCACCGCGACGGGTCTCAGGAAGGCGCCGACGCCGACCAGGGCGGTTGCGCCGAGCGATATGTAGTCGGCCACGGCGGCAGGGTTGTCCCAGCCGTTCGACTGGCCGTGGTCCGAGCGCGCGATGATGTTGTCCACGGCCTTGCCCACGTACCAGGCCGACCCGGCGACGATCAGCGGCACGCCCACGGCCGCGCCGAGACCGGTAAAGGACACAATTGTCCCGCCGATGATCATCGCGGGCGCGACGACGTAGTCCATCACCTTCTCGACCGGGTGCGTGTAGTGCGCCGAGGTCGACATCAGCTTGCTGTCGTCGTTGGACCAGTTGTCCCGCGTGATCAGGTCCGAGTCCTCGGCCATGGTGTTGTTCTCGCGGTAGTCCTGCAGGGAGGTGAAGTACTCCCCGGCGTCGTTGACCCACGCCACCACCTCGCCCTCCGAGTTCTTGACCCGGTAAAGCAGCGTCGGGACCCACTCGTCGGTGCCGCCCTCGCGGTAGAGCATCCGCTCCGCGTCGACCGAGTACCCATCACCGCCGCGTTCTCGGATGACCTTGAGCAGCTTGTCGCGCTGGTCCTGGGTGAGGTCGGTGCGGTCGCCCGGCTTCTCGCCAGGCCCCAGCTCGCGGCCCCGGATGCTCTGCTCGTACTGGCCGACCGACATCTGGGAGGCCTTGTTGGCCAGCTCGTCGGGGGTCAGGTCCTTCCAGGAGTCCTTCAGGTCGTCCTTGTTGTAGTTCTCGTACCCGGGCAGGTTCTTCGCCGACTTCAGCGCGAAGTAGAGGTCCTGCTTGCCGGTGGACGGCAGTGAGAGCTCGCGGATCGGGTTGTTGTCCGCGCGCTCGGTCGGGTTGCGGCTGACCGCGCCGTAGTTCAACCCGCCCATGGTCTTGAACGGGCTGAGCTTGTCCTTCCACTCCTTCTGCTGAGGGTCGTTCTCGTTGAGGCTGTCGTACACGCCCTGGAGCCGGTTCAGCTTGGCGTTGGCGTCGGTCAGCCGGTCCGACCAGGTCTTGTCCCCGCTGCCGCGGCCGAAGGCCTCGTCCATCGCGCGCAGCGTGGCCTGCTTGGCGTCCTTGGCCGGGTCGGGCTTCCCGGCGATCGCCTCGTTCGCATCGCCGAGGACCTTCTTGTCCGCCTTGATGCCGTCCCAGCGGGCGTCGAGCTGGTCCTTCCGCTCGTTGAGGCTGTCCAGGGTGGCCTGCGAGCCGCCGTTCTTCTTGTAGGCGTCGGCGTCCTGGTTGTAGGCCTTGGCGTCGCGCATGTAGCCGGCGGTGCGCCGGTCCAGGTCGATCTGCCGCGGCCGAAGGCTCAGCGTGGCGACCTGGGTCGGGTCGTACGGGCGGTTCGGGTCGCCGTGCTCGTCCACGCCCAGGGCGTTCTGGACGTTCTCCATCGCCCGGTCCATCTTCGACTTGCCGTAGCCGGGCTGGGCCGGGTTGACCGGCTCGGGGCCGGCCAGCTCGTCGAGGACCTCCGGCTTGCCGGCCAGGTCGGCCTGGACCCGCTTGATGTCCGGCCGGACGTACGTGGCGTCGTCGACCCCGTCGATGATCCCGCGCGCGGCGGACCACTCGTAGACCATGCCGGGGTCGACATCCCCGAGCGCGTCGAACTTCTGCTGCAGGTTCTTCTTCTCGTCCGGGGTGAGCGTGTGGTCGGCGTTGGCGTCCTCGTAGGCCTGCAGGACCGGCGCGATCTTCTGCTCGTACAGCGGGCCGAACTGCTTCTGCAGCCGCCGGTCGGTACTCTGCGCGTCCAGGTACTGGTAGCCCAGTTCGGCCTGCTCGCCGTAGGTCATCTGCGGCAGCGCGGCCTGGTACTGCGCGTAGTAGTTCGTGCCGTTCTTGGCGTCCTCGGCCTTCATCCGCTCCACCGCGTCGGCGGTCAGCGGGGGCAGCGCGTCGTCCGGCTGCAGGCCGAGCTTGGCGGCCAGGTCCTTGTCGATCTGCGCGCCGGTGGGAGCGCGCCGGTAGTTCTGGTCCATGACCAGCGCCCAGCTGGCGTCCGGTCGGTCACTTCGGCCCCAGTCGAATCTGAGGTTCTCCGCGTCGGTGCCACACGAGTCCTTGTTGCTGCGGCACGCCCAACCGGTGTGGGTGCCGTCGGCGTTGGCGTAGAGCAGGCGCATGCCGGACGGGTCGGACACCCGCGTGCCCTCCCGGGTGATGCCCTCGCACGTCCCGGGGCCGCCGCCGTAGGACTCGCAGATCGCGCCGCCGCCGTTGCCGTTCTTGTCCCGGTTGTACTGGACGAACGAGCAGCCCTCGCAGATCTGCTGGTCGCCCTCGTTCGTGTACCAGGTCTTCTTCGGCCCGTCGTTGGAAACCTCGCGCCAGCCAGCCGGGTGCGGACCCTCGCCGGTGGCCAGGTGCTCGACCCAGCCGCACGCCTCGCACGGGGTGTTCTGTGCCGGCAGGCCGGGCCCCTGGACGGTGCACTTGCCGGAGCACCTGAGCTCGCCGCCCTTGCCGTCGCCGTTGGGCGTGATCACGCCCAGGCTGTCGCCCTCGTGGCTGAAGTTGAACTCGTCGGGGTTGTCCCGGTCCAGCGTGTCTCCGTGGCGGTTGTCCACCACGTAGCCTTCCTTGGTCTCGATGCGGCCTTCCTGGCCCGACGGCAGCTGGTAGTAGCCGGGGTTGCCGGCGGAGTCCCGGGTGATGACCAAGGTGGTGTCGTCGGGCTCGTCCTGGCGGCCGCTGCCCGGCATCTCGTTGTTCGGGTCGTAGGCGACCTGGGTCAGGTCGGACCAGACCTTGTCGCCCTCGATGCCCTGGTAGTGGCCCTTGCCGCGCCAGATGATCTGACCGGAGTTGCCCTGGGCGTCGCGGGCGGTGATCTGCACGCCCTTGGCGTCCTTGAGGTCGAAGTGGTCCAGCTTGTCGCCGAACCCGACGTCGGCGGTGCAGCCTTCCTTGCAGCTGGCGGTGAACGGCAGGTTCGAGGTGTTCGCGGTGGTGCCGCCGTTGTAGGTGTTCTTGTTCTGGCCCTCGTAGACGACCGTCGAGCCGGACGCCCCGTCCTTGAAGGTGCCGTTGCCGGCCAACCACCACATGCCCGCGCCGTCCGCGTCGGTGGCGATGGCGCAGCTCGTGTCGGAGGTGCACCTGCTCTTCGGCTTGCCCTGCGCCGTGGTCTGCTCGACGGTGCCGTCACCGTTGCCGGCGAAGCTGATCGTCCCGTCGCCGCCGCCCTTGAGGCCGTTCGCGCCAGCCGTGCACTGCGGGCAGTCCTCGACCTTGATGTCCCCGTCGGCGGTTTTGGTGATCTTCTGGATGCCGCCGTTGGGGCCCGGCTGGAAACCGGTCATGGTGTCGCCCGGCTCGAGGACCTTCCGCAGGGTGTCCACGTCCCACGGGGTGTAGCCGTACTTCGCGGTGATGTCCGCCCAGTCCTCGGGGCTGAGGCCGTCGGACTCCTGCTGCTGCGGGTTGAGCTTGTTCAGCGAGACGATCGGGTCCATCATCTGGCCGTTGCGGCCCATCAGGGTGATCGTTCCGCCGCCGGTGTGGGCGAGGTTGCCCAGGTTGCCCAGGCCGTTGCGGCCGGACAGCCAGTTCGCGGTGCCCTGCAGGTCGATCTTGTCGGTGAACTTGCCCTTGCCCAGGTCGTAGTTGCTCAGCGTGCCGTCGCAGCCGCCGTTGCAGGTGAACTCGAACGGCTTGCCCTTGGTGTTGCCGAAGCTGCCCTCGTTCAGGTTGGCCGGGTAGTTGCCCTGCGGCTTGGAGTCCTTGAAGTGCAGGTTGGAGTCGGTGATGCCGTCGTGGACGGTGCCGTCGCCCTTGACCCAGTACTTGCCGTCACCGTCGCCCTTGTCGTTTCCGGTGAGTCCGCAGCCCTGGGACATGTCGCAGGTGTGGTTGCCGCCGGTCGGCGCCCCGGTGGGTCGGTTGGACTGGACGCGGCCGTCCTGGCTGATGGTGATGTTCGTTCCGCCGGCGCCCGTGAACGTCTCGCCGGGTTTGCACTGGGTGCAGTCGTTCTTCACGACCGTGCCGTCGGGGGTCTTGCTGTAGATGGTGTAGCCCTTGTCGTTCTTCACCACCAGGTCGCCGGACTCGCCGTCCTTGAGGCCGTTCATCCACGCTTCGGGGTCCTGCACCTGGTGGGCCGCGGCCGCGCGCGCCCGGGCGATGGCGATCTGCTCGTTGTAGGAGGGACCGGTCTTGACGAACCCGGTGGCGCTCTCCTGTTCCTTGGTGAAGCCGGAGCAGTCGCCGAAGCACTTGACCCTGGCGACGGCGGCGCGGGCGTCGGCCTGCGCCTGCACGCCGCAGCTGCCGCCGCCCTGCTTGTTGCCGCGGCAGGTGCCCGACGCGTCGGCCTTGCCGTAGCCCTCCGGCTGGTCGGGGTTCTTCGCGCTGGCCTGGACCGAGTAGTAGTCGTGCGCCTCGGCGTGCGCGGAGTAGTTGTTGACGCAGTTCTTCGCGCCCTTGCAGACCGCGGCGGCCTGGGCCAGGCCGGGCTCGGCGGAGGTCTGCGCCATCACCTGGACCGCGCCGCCACCGTTCTCGCCGTCCTCCGAACCGTGCGCGTACGCCTTGGCCCAGGAACCGTTGCTGGCCGAGGAGTCGGAGGCGGTGGCCTCGAAGTGGTAGTGGCACTTGGCGGCTTCGGTGCCCTGGCAGGAGGCGCCGGCCATCGCGCTGCCGTCATCGGAGGCGCCGACCTGAACCCCGCCGGCGCACTGGCCGCTCTTGCCCAGCGTGCAGTCGTTGGAGGCGTTCGCGCTGGACTTGCTGCCCTTGGCGTCGCCCTCGCTGTGCGCCTTGCAGCCGCCGGCGCCGCCGCACTGGAACGAGACCTGCGCCATCTCCGGCGCCGCGGTGCCGCTGGTCCCGGCGATGCAGCCGGCCCTGCCCTCGCAGACCGTGTCAGTCGTGGCCTTGACGGTCTTGGCGCCGACCGACTCGGTGTGGCTGGTCGCCTTGATCGGGCAGCCGTCCTTGGAACCGTTGTCGCAGCTGGCCGCCACACTGGCGGAGGTGGCGGCGAACCGCTGCGCCTCGGGCACGTTGTCGGTGGAGGCCATGGTGGAGACGCTGGCGCGGATACCGGCCTGGCACTGGCTCTTGCCGTCGCAGGCGGTGTTGCCCTCACCGTTGCTGGTGGAGCGGTACTCGCCCTGGCCGGCTGTGTTTCCGTCGGGCGCCGAACTGGGCGCCCGCCCCATGCCGGCTTCGCCGGCTGTCGCGTTGGCCTTGCCGGTGACCTTGCCGGTGCAGCCGGCGTCCGGGCAGATCAGGTTGGAGCCGGTCTCGCCGGTTCCGGCCGCCCCCGGGATCGCCTTCTTGTCCTTGCCCCCGGCCTGCTGGCCGGAGTCGCGCATCAGGGTGGCGGTGGCGTCGCTGGTGACCACGCATCCGTTCTGACCGGCGGCGCAGGTGGCGTCGGTGTGTGAGGCGCCGGGTGTACCGGAGACATCGCCGGTGGTGGTGGCCTTGCAGTCCGGGCCGGAGCACTGCGCGGCGGAGGAGGACTGCGACCAGGTGACGGGGACCTGGTCCTCGGGGATCGGCTTCTTGATCGCCTCGGCGGCGTCGGTGTAGCTCTTCCGCGCCTGCTCGGCGTCCTTGCTCGCTTGCTCTGCGTTCTTTTTTGCATCGTCGGTCGCGCCGGGGGCTTGCGCGGCCTTGGTGGCCTCGTCGGCCTTGGTCTTGAGGTCGGCGGCCTGCTGCTTGGCCTGCTCGACGGTGGCCTTGTTCTGTTCGGTGTAGATGTCGGCGACGACCTGGCCGGAGGCGGCGCTGGAGTTGGAGAGCGCCTGGCAGGCCGAACCGGTGGAGTCGCAGGTGCTGGTGGTCTTGCCGGTGGCCTCCGGTGGGCCGCGGGTGCCCTCGCCGCTGTTCTGGTGGTTGTTGCCGGTGATGCCGGTGGCGGAGCTCTGCGGGGTGCCCTTGCACTTGCTGGTGCCGTCGCAGTTCAGGTTGGCCCAGGCGGCGGTCCAGGAGGAGGCGCCGGGGACGGAGGGGCCGCCGGTGTTGGCGGAGGAGCCGGGGGCGGTGATCGGCTGGTTGGGTTGCTGTCCGGGTTGGTTGGGGGTCTGGCCGTTGTTCTGCTGGGCGGTCTGGCCGGTCTTGCCAGCCTTGGCGTTCTGGGCGGAGCCGGTGGCGCCGTCCTGGGACTCGCCGCCGCCGACCTGGGTGTTGCTGGTGGTGGCGTTCTGGGTGGGCTGGTCCTGGAGCATCGGGCGGATCACGTTGGCGTCGGGGGAGGAGGAGGCGCCGCCGTTGATCACCGCGGTGCAGGTGCCGCCGCTGGTGCCGGCGCAGGACCCTTCGGCGCGGTTGCCTCGGGGGTCGTTGGAGACGCCGGGGTTGGTGGCCAGCACGGTGCCGGTGATCTTCCCGCCGCCCTCGCCGGTGAGTTTGCCGCCGATGGTGGAGGCGGCTGAGGGGCCTTCGCCGAGGCGCTGGGCGTTGACGGCCTGGTCCTCGCCGGCGTAAGTGAGGGCGGCGCCGGGGCCGGTGGTGGCATTCGAGAGGGTCTGGACCTGGCAGGAGCTGGCGCCCTTCTCACAGCCGACGGTGCCTTCGGAGGTGCGGGGTTTGCCGCCGTCCACCGCGCCGTCCCAAGCGGCGGCGGTGGTTTTCGCGGTGCCTTCGCAGTTCTTGCTCTGGCAGTCGATGCTGGCGGAGGCGCGGGAGGTGGAGGTGGGGCCGGTGGTGGGCTGGCCAGGTAGGGGCTTGCCGGTCTTGGGGTCGTACTTCAGGAAGTCCGGCGCGGAGGAGGCGTCGCTGCTGGTCTGGCCCAGGCAGCCACCGTTCTTGACGGTGCACTCGGCGGTGTCCGAGGAACCGCGGCGGTGCTCGGAGACGGAGGTGTCCAGGGCGGAGGTCTCGGTGTAGGACTTGCCACCGCAGGTCTTCGAGTCCTCGCAACGAACCTGCGCGTCCGCGTGGGAGACGCTCACGACGCCGGCGGGAATCTTCGCCCCGTCCGCCCGGACCTGCTCTTCGCGGTAGGCCACGGTGGTTTCGGCGGCCGAGCCGCAGGTGCCGCCGGTGCCGTGCACCTCGCACTTGGTCACACCGTCGGAATCGCGCACACCCTTCACATCCCCGGAAGCCTCGCCGGAGGTGGCGCCGTGGTCGGAGCCCTTGCAGCCGGCCGACCCGCAGAACAGCACCGCGGTGGTCTTGCTGGTCGCGGTGAGCCCCTTGCCGAGCTCGGCGACCGGGTCGACCTTCTTTTCCTTGCCCTCCGCGTCGGTTGTGGTGGTGGCGAGCTGGGTGCCGTTGCCGGTGTTGTTGTTGGCGACGGTGGAGGAGGAGTCGTTGGCGCAGTCGCCGGTGGCGCCGGTGACGGTGCAGTCGTGGTGGGCGTCGGTCTTACGGGTCGCGGTCTTGCCATCCACACCGGCGGTGATCTGGGCGGTGGTGGCGGTGTTGGCCTTGCCACCGCAGCCCTTGGTGTCATCGCAGTAGACCGAGCTGTGTGCCAGGACCCCGTCGCCCTCGTCCTGCCCCAGACCAGAAGACGTGGTGCACGAGCCCCCCGCCACCTCGCAGCCGGCGGTTCCGGTGTGGGTGCGGTTGTCGGTGTTCTTCTTAGCCGGGGTGGCCGGGACCGCGGCTTGCCCCGTAGCCGGGTCGCCGGCCACCGCCGGGATTTCGGGAGTGGTCTGCGTGTTGTCGGTCTTGCCGTTGGCGGTGCTGGTGGCGTTGCCCGTGCAGTCCTTGGCGCCCTGCGCGCACCGCACGGCGGCCTCGGCGGCCGGCTTACCCGAACCGGTGGTGCCTTCGTTGTCGGTGGGGCCGTAGAGGAACTCGGCCAGCCAGCCGCGCTGCCCGGTCTGGGGGTCGGTGCCGGCGGTGACCGTGCTGGTGGTGTCACACCCGACCGCGCTGGCCGCACAGTGCGCCTTGCTCGACGCCTCACCGTTCTCCTTGGCCCGCTGCGCGGCCTGGGCCGGAGTGTCGCCCGCAGGGGCGGTTTCGGTGGCGCGCCGCCCGGTGGAGGTGTTGTCGCAGGTGCCGTTGCGGGTGTTGCAGTCCGAGCCGGCCTGGGAGGCGTTGGCGAACCCGGCCAGCGCGCAGTCCTTCGTGCAGGCGCCGTTCGACTCGGAGACGCCTTCCTTCTTCCCTGCCGCGACATCCTTCGGGTTGGGGGTGGTGGGCAGTTTCCCGTTTTCTGTGCATCCGTTGCGTGCCTGGCAGAACGTGTCCGCACCCTGAGAGTCGGCGGTGGAGGAGGTGTTGCACTCACCCACACCGCAGGTGGTTTCAGCGGTGGTCTTGCCGGCCTTGGTGGTGGTGCCGCAGCCCTTCTCCGGGTCGCAGAACGCGTTCGCCACCCGATCCTCGGCGGTGGAGGAGGCCGAGCAGCCGGAGACACCGATCAGGCAGTAGCTCTGGTCCTGCTTGAGTTGCCCGGTTTTGGGGTCGATCGCGGCGGTGGAGCACTGCGCGAACGCCCCGTCGTTGGAGCAGGCCGCGCCGGCGCCGTCCTTGCCCGGGTTGGCCTGGCTGACCGCGTCATACCCGGCGGCGCTGCGCAACTCGGCGGTCTGCGCGTAAACCTCGTCGCGTTGGGTGTTGTACGCGGCGGCCTGCTTGTCGTGGGCGGCCTTGGTGATCTTCCCGGCGTCGAGCTGCTTCTTCGACTCGTCCAGCTTGGTCTTCGCCGGACCGAGGTTCTGCTGGCCGGTGACCACGTTGTTGAGCAGCTCGCTGTTGTACGGGTCGAGTTGGCCGGCGGACTGATCGGCCTTGGTCTGCAACGCCTTCTGCGCCGTGGCCTGCTTGTCGTACTCGGCCTGGGTGATCTTCTTCGCGTCCAGCTGCGACTTCGCCGCATCCAGCTTCTTCTGGCCACTGACCACGGCGAGCCGGTCGTTCAGGGCCTGCTGGGTGGACTGGTCGTCATAGCTGGGGTCCCACCAGTTCACGGACTGGTTCGTGTTACCGGTGCTGGTCGGGTCATCCAGCAGTTGCGGGGGACCCCGGTTGGACAGCGACCCCGGCTGGCGGGTCTTCAAGCTGCCATCAGCCAGGGCGCACTCCACGTCGCCCTCGCACTGCGTGCCGGCGAACTGGCCCTCGTTGTTCAACGCCCAGCCCTTGTCGCCGCCACTGCCTTGGCCGCCGCCCTGGGTGGCTTGCTGCCCGCCGCCCTGCTGCCCGGCGCCGTTACCGCCTTGGCCGTAGCGGTTGCCGGCGGCCAGCGCGGTCAACACATCCTGCGCCGCGTCGGTCAGCATCTCCCGCGCCTGCGCGCCGGCCTGCTTCCCGGCCACCTGGCCGACCAGGCCGGACACGACGTCAGTGACCCCACCCAGAATCTGCTCGAAATCATCCAGACCCGCCGGCCGCGTCCCCTGACCCTGGCTCTGGCCGCGCCCGCCGCTGCCGCCGGTGCTGTTGCCGCTGGAGTTGCCGCTACCGGACACACCGAGAGTGTCGAGCAGGTCGGAGACGAACCCGTTGGTCAGCTCACCGATCCGCTGACCCAGATCACCCTGCCGCTGGGGCCGCTGCGAACCCTGCCCCTGGCCGGACTGGCCCTGCCCAGCCGAGCCCTGGCTTTTGCCGCCGCCGAGGCCGATCTGGTCGAACAAGTCGGTCAGGAACTCATCCACCGAGTCCCCGATCGAGCCGAGCAATCCGCCCTGACGGCCGGTGTTGTGGTTGGCCTGGATGGGGCGCTGCACGCCGCCGCGCGAGTCGCGCTGGGAGAAGGCGTCACCGATCTGGTCCCGCAGCCCGTCGAACGCCTCACCCACCCGGCGACCGGCCCTGTCCTCGGCCACCTGGGACACCACCTTGGTCGCGGCATCACCGAACCGGCCCAACACCTCATCCAGATCGAAGTCGCTGTCCCGCCGCTGCTGCGGCTGACGGCCGGCGCTCTGGTTCACCACCGCCGCCCGGCCGGTGCTCGGACGAGACACCCCGAGGTCCCGCAGCAGGTCGGACACAAACTCCTCGGTCCGCTCACCGACCCGCCCGGCCAACTCCTGACCCCGGTCGCTGCTCACACCGGCCTGACGCACACCGCCCTGGGCGGAGTTCCGGGCGGTGCCGCCCCCTTCACCGGCACCACCCGACAGCAACTGGCCGAACACCCCACCCAGGGCCTGCTGCGTCTGCTGCGCGGCGTCCTCACCCGCAACCTGCCCGACCAGACCCGAAGCGGTGTTCACGAAGTTGCCCAATGCCTCGTCCACACTCGGCACCTGCTGCTGGCCCTGCTGCCCGGTCTGGCCCTGCTGCTGTTGCTGGCCGGCGGCCTTCGCCTCGGCCATGAACGCGTCGTAGTACAGGCCCTTCCAGTAAACCGGGTCATCGGAGAACGGGCCGCCATCGCGCGACTCGCCCCGGTTCCCGCCGCCGCCGATGCGTTCCATCAGGTCCGACACGAACTGATCGGTCCGATCCGAGATGACCCCGGCCAGATCCTGCCCGCCACCCTGCTGGCCGGTGTTCCGCTGGGCGCCGCCGTTGTTCTGGCCACCGCCGGCCAGCAACTGCTCGAATAGGTTGCCCAGCGCCTGCTGGGTCTGCTGCCCGGCCTGGCTGCCGGCCACCTGGGACACGATCTCGGAAGCGGTGTTCACGAAGTTGCCCAGCGCATCCTCCAGCGGCGGCTGCTGCTGGGGAGCCTGCGCCTGGGCCTGACCCGAACCGTTCGAGCCGCCGGTGGAGTTGCCGCCGATACCGAGCAGGTCGAGGAGGTTGCCGACGAAGTTGTTGGTCAGCTTGGTGATGTTCTGCACCAACTGCTGCTCCCCGGCGCCGGTGTCGGTCGGGCGGGGGTCGACGCGGCGGGCGGTCTGCGGCTCCACCCGGCGGGCGGTCTGCGGGTCGGTCCGCCGCGCGGTGCGCGCCTGGCCTGGCTCACCGGTAGCCGGGTCCACCTGGCTCGCCACCGCCGGGGTCACCCGCTGCGCGGTGGCCGGCTCGGCCCGGCGGGCGCTGGCCTGCTGCACCCGGGGGGTGCTGCCCTGTGTCGCCTTGCCGCCCTGCTTACCTAGCACGTAGTCGACCACCTGGTCGGCCTTCTCGGCGAACTTGGCGTAAGCGTCCGGGTGGGCCGAGCGCTGCACTGCCTGCGCCGCGCGCGTGACCGACTTGCCCTGCCAGCCGTCGACGTTCTTCAAGGTCTTGAAGAACTTGGTGGCCGCGTGCACCGGGTCGAGCACCTGCTTGACGGTGCCCCAGCCTTGGGAGGGGCGCTGCTGGAACAACCCCAGCGAATCCCGGTCGCCGTACCGGACGTTCTTCAGCCCCGACTCCTGCATCGCCGCCGCCACTGCGGTCTGCAAACCCTTGCGCGGAATGCCCAGCTTCTGGCCGACCTCGACGATCGTCTCGGCGTTCTTCGCCTGCTCCGCGCTGATGCCCTTGGGCCGCTTCACCGCCTTCGACTCGGCGGCCTGGGTCGCCGCCGGGCGGGCCGCGCCGGACTTGCCGCCAACATTGCCGGCGGTCTGCTTGGCCGCGCCATCGCCACCGATCAGGTCGAGCAAGTCCTGGGTGAACCCACCGCTCAGCTTCCCGATCTGCTGCCCCAGATCCTGCCGCGGGCGTTGCGCGCTCTGCTGCCCCCGGCCGCCGCCGGACTGCCCGCCACTGTTCTGGGCGCCGCCGTTGTTGCCCGGCCGGCCGCCCTGGCTGATCGCCTGAGTGAACTGGTCGGCCAGATCGGTGAGCGCCTCGTTCACGCGCTTCGCGGCCTTCTTGCCGGCCACGTCCTTCACGATCCCGGTGGCCACGTCCACGAACTGGTCGAGGACATCGTCCAGGCCCGGCTTCTGCTGCTGGGGACGCTGCGAGCCCTGACCCGAACCGCCGGAGTTTCCGGCACCGCCGTTGCTGTCGCCGCCGACGCCGAGCAGTTGCAGCAGGTCGGACACGAAGCCGTTGGTCGGCTTGGTGATGTCCTGCGCGAGCTGCTGGCCGGCACCGCTGTTCTGCGTGCCACCGTTGCTGGCGGGCTTGCCGGTGTTGCTGCCGCCGACCAGATTCACCAGGTCGGAGACGAAGTCATTGGTGATCTTGGTGAGGTCACCGGCCAGGTCACCCTGGCGGCCGGGACGCTCGGTGTCGCGGGAGTTCTCGTTGTTGCCGTCGTGCTGCAAGCGGGGGCGCTGACCAGCCGGGGGACCGCGACCAGGGTTCGCGTCCTGCCGGTGACCGGTGAAGTTCGGGTCGCGGTCGGTGCAGCCCAACGCCAGGCAGGTGATCGGGCCGGACTCGCCGCGCTCCGGAGACAGCCCGGAACCGCCACCACCGGTGGTCTTGGAGGCACGCTCGGGCATCCCGGCCTGCACCGCACCGGAGCCATCCCCGGCAGCGCCGTGGTGGTGGAGCCGGTTGCTGGCGGCCAGCGCGGCGGACACGTCCTGAGCCACGCTCGAGAGGGCCTGCTGGGTGCGGGCACCGGCCTGCTTGCCGGCCACCGTGCCGACGAACCCGGACACCAGGTCGACAACCCCACCCATCATCTGGTCGACCTGCTCGGCGGCTGGGGCCTTGATCGAGGAGCTGCCTGCGGACGACCCACCGCTCGGGCGGCCGGCCCACAGGCGGGACACGTCCTCGTCATCGGCGAGCCGGTCATCCAGGCCGTCGTTCACAGTCTGCCGAGTGGTCTTCGGCGACTGGTTCGCGCCGCCGGAGTTGCCACCGGCCGCCGGGCCGCTACCGACGGCCTTACCGAGGCGCTCGAACAGACCCGACACGAAATCCGACGCCGAGTCACCGATCGAACCGGCCGCCCGGGCCGTCTGGGCGTGAGCCCGGTCGACGCCCGGCGACTCGCTCCGGCGCTCCGCCGCCGCGTCCCGGACCCGGGTGACCGCGTCGGTGGCTTCCTCGTCGACCCGGCGCTCCACGTCCTCGCGGACCGGCTTGCCCGCCGAGGCGCCGGACTGGCCGGAACCGAAGGAGACCGCGTGGCCGATGCGGTCGAGCAGACCGGACACGAAGTCGGTCACCGGCTCGGTCACCGCCTTGGCCACCGGCTGCTGGGGCGTGGCCACCGGCGTCTGGCCGCTCTGGCCGGCGACCGCCTGGCCATTGCCGTGGCCGCGGTCAGCGTCGAGTGGCCATTCCATTTCCGGTTGCTGAGTGGCCGCCGGCTGATAGCGGGCGCGCAATTCGGACAATGACCGCGCCGGGCCAACGGTGGCCATTGTGGCCATTTGGCCATCCAGCCGATTGGCCGCTTGTCCGGAGTTGTTGTTCACCTGGCTCGGCTTGGCCGAGGCGGCATTTCCGGTCGCCCATGCCGGTGCCGAATCGGTGTCGTCGGTGGGGTCTTGGATTTCCCCCTGCGACGGCGCGATCGCGCTGACGTTCGCCACCGGGACGACCCCGGTGTCGGTGGCGGACCCGGTCGAGCCGGCGAACAGCCCGATGAGCACCGCGGCGATCCCGCAGGCCATGAGGAGCACGGTTCCGGGCATGGCAACCAGCGCGGTGCGCACGCACCGCGCCAGACCAGCCAGAACCGAAGAGCGCATGACCTCAAGACCTCGTCAGGGAGCAATCAGATGATCGAACATGCGATCGCGATTGATCAGAGATAGGCAAGCTCAGCTCAAGGTCGAATGATCCCCGGCACGGTACAACTCACGCGCCGGGTCGTCCACAAGGACGCACTCGGGTAAATCCCATACCGCCGTAGCGGCGCCAAGCGAGATCGAAGTTAGATGTCCCGGGTAGTCAGTTGGACGATGTTAAATGAACTAGGGGTTAACCTTGATTAAGCGGTCGTAGTCGAGGCTCCTGAAGACCCGGCACCGGGCGCTTCGAGCGGATCTGCTTCAGAGCGACGACTCAGGCCGCCGTCTCGGCGCCGCCGCCGACGGGTCCGGGGCGGTGGGTCAGCGCCCGGCGGACGCCCCGGGCCGGGCTCTGATGATCGCCGCGAAAGGTGGAGCGGTCGCCCGCAGACGCGTCAACCGCTATGGCCGATCCACCCGGCGTGGCCGTTCCAGTAGGAGGCCGGCCGTGTGGCCATCGCTGAGAACCGGCCGTGGCCACGCTCACTCTGGCCACGATGTAGATGGCCACGGCGACGCTGGGCGTCCGGCGATGGCCATCAAATGGCCGCACCTCGGTGGCCGGACGAAATGGCGACATGCATCGTGCGGGAATGGCCATCCGCAGCGTGGCCATCACGGCGCCGACCGCCATTTCGTGCCGAATCAATTGGCCGGTTCCGGCCGCTGGCCGTGTCCCGCCGTGCCGGTGCTGACCCGAGCCGGGCGCCTGCACGGGCCAGCCGCGTGCGGTCGACCTGTAGACATCCTTAGCGAAATTAAGTTAGAGTGTGCGCCGCGCGACGATCGACCTGGCGCCTTGTGGCACCGGGGATGCGCTACCACGTGAAGTTGCCGTGCTGAGCGTCGATCTAGGTACGCCTTCGGCCTGCTTGTGTGGGTGAAGGCGGATCGACTTGCGTAGCCGTTGCGCCGCAAGGATGTACCTCCACGTGACGACGACCGTGGCTGGTTCCGATCACTCCTGTACTACGCGCGGGTTCCTTTCGGATCTTGACCGAGCCAGGGAGTGACGCTCGATGGCTACCCAGTCAGCAGACGACCGGCGGCGCGGCAGCGCCGTGCGGGCGTCCGTGCTGCGCGGGTTGCTGTCGGTGGTGGCGTCGCTGTCCTTCGGGAAGCTGCTGCTCGGTGCCGCGATGCTGTGGATGGCCGCGACGTTCATTTCCGCTTCTGATTCGACGGTGTCGAATGCGGATGAGTCGAACGCCGTTCAATTGGTCGCATACGAGCAGGATTCCGATACGGACGCGAATAAATCGGATTGGTCGTTCTCGTTCAGCGGCGGTGAGCAGAAGCCGGCCGCGGTGAACAACGGCGGCGGGCAGTCCGTCGGTCTGGACGGCCGGATGGCCACGATGGCCACGGCCACGTCCGCACGGTCATTGACCGAGCTGCGCGCCCGGTATCAGCCCGCGGCGGCCGCCGACCCGTCGGCCACGGAACCGGCCGATTGGCCGTTCGTCGGTGGCCACGCCGGCGCCGGACACGGCACCCAGGCGACGGTGGCCGCGAACGGCAGCCAGCGTCCGGTGGCCACGGAAGGCAGTCTCGGCCGCTCGGTTGTCGACTCGGTGACCGACTTCATCACCAGCCTCCTCGACAAGATCGGCAATGCGCGCGAGGGCGACTCGGCCTCGCACACGAAGCCGGTCGACCGGCCGAAGCCGACCGACCCGAAGCGCGTCGTCGGGGAACCGAAGCGGACGATCGCCGCCGGCGCCGAGGGGAACGACTCCGTGCCCACCGGTGGGGTGGCCGACTCGGTTGGCACCTCGGTGACGAAGCTCGTGTCGGACCTGCTGGAGCGTCTGGCCGACCACACCGCGCAAGGCGGTGACTCGGCCGCGACGCCGGCGGCGTTGACGCGTGAGACCACCGCACGGGTTTCGGACACCACCGATTCGGCCCCGTACCGCGCGTCGACCACCTGGCAGCAGACCGGTTCCGGTGCCGCGGTGAAGGCCCCCGCGGCCGAACAGGTCGAGCAGGTGATGGGCGGCGTGGTCGACCTGGTGTCCGGGATCGTCGGTGGAGTGGCCGGCAAGCAGGCCGGCTCGCACACCCGCGCCGCGCTGACCGAGCTGACCGACCAGGTCTCCGAGGCGCTCGCGGTCAGCAACAAGCTCAACAAGCACGGCGGCGCCGGCAACGGCTCGAGCGATCTTCAGCTCGCCATGCCCGAGCGCGCCCCCAAGCATGTTTCGCACGGCGGTTCCGGTCTCGCGCCCGAGCAGGACCAGCAGCCCATCTTCTGCCTGGCGCTCGGCTGCACCGACCAGGACCCGAGCCTGATCGGCCACCACCCCGGCATCGGCGGCGGACGCGGCCCCCCAGCCACGCACCGCCCTCGCCCCCAGCGCGACAGCCCCTCCGAGAACGACCCGGCCTCCTGGTCGAGCAAGCACCACCGCTCCCCGGCCGGCGGCATCGACAACTTCATCAGCGGCATCCTCGGGTTCGTCCGGGACCTGATCGGCAGCCTCCCGCGCAGCGGCGGTGGCGCCCAGCACCGGCCCTCCCAGCAGGATGACCAGATCAGCAACCTCACCCACGACTTCGTGTCGAACCTGCTGAACCTGATCGGCAAGCACACCGGCGGCTCCAAGCAGCCGCACACGCTTCCGGCCTACGTGCCTCAGGGGCAGTCCGAGAAGATCGCCGAGCTGACCAACGGCTTCGTGTCCGATCTGCTGGATCTGTTGGGCATCGGCAAGGGTTCGACCGGTGGTGCCGGCGCGGAGCAGAAGCCGCGGACGCTCCCGGCTTACAACTTGCGGAAGCCGAGCATGGGCGAGGCGATCAGTGGGTCGGTGAACGACTTCCTGACCGACCTGTTCGGCAAGCTCGGCATCTCCGGAAACGGCAACGGTCAGCAGGGCAAGGGTTCCCAGCGGCCAACCCAGCAGGACCTCGGCCAGGACATCGGCCAGCTGACCAACGACTTCGTGTCCGGTCTGCTGGAGCTGCTGGGCGTCGGCAAGGGCTCGAACGGCAGCGGCGGTGCCTCGAACCAGAAGCCGCGGACGCTTCCGGCCTACGTGCCCGGTGACCGGCAGGGCGGCCAGATTTCCGAGCTGGCCCGCGACTTTGTCTCTGACCTGCTCGAGCTGCTCGGCGTCGGCAAGGGTTCCAACGGCTCGAGCCAGACCCCGGGGAAGCCGAGCACCAGCAACGGCCAGGGTTCCCAGCGGCCGACCCAGCAGGATCTCGGCCAGGACATCGACCAGCTGACCAACGACTTCGTGTCCGGTCTGCTGGAGCTGCTGGGCGTCGGCAGGGGCTCGAACGGCGGCGCCGGTTCGGAACAGAAGCCGCAGACGTTGCCGGCTCGTGTGTCTGGTGACGGCCGGTCCGGTGATGTTCCCGAGCTGGCCCGTGGCTTCGTTGCCGACCTGATGGAGCTGCTCGGTGTCCGAGGTGGCAACAAGGGCGGTGCCGGGCAGAGCTCGCGGCAGCAGAAGCCGGACCTGGATGAGGTCTTCGACCGGTTCACCGATGTGGTGACCGGGATCGTGAAGGACGTGGCCGGCAAGAAGGCCGCGAAGAAGGTCAACAAGGCCCTGGAAGAACTGACCGACCAGTTCACAAAGGCGCTGGGCAACGGCGGGCGGCCGGGAAACACTGGTGGCAGACAGACCCGGCCGCCCGCCACCCAGCAGCCCACCGACAGCGGCAAGCGTGGCGAGGACATCACCAAGCTCACCGGCAACTTCGTCCAGAGCCTGCTCCAGCTGCTCGGTGTTGGTGGCTCGGAACAGAAGCCGCGGACGCTTCCGGCTTACAACCCGCCGAAGCCGTCGGGGAACGGCGATGGGCAGCAGTCGAACGTCGGCCAGGCCATCGGGCAGCTGACCAACGGCTTCGTGTCCGAGCTGCTCGAACTGCTTGGCGTCGACAAGGGCTCGGAGCAGAAGCCGCGGACGTTGCCGGAGCGCGTCGGTGGGGTCGGCTCGGAGGACGGCGGGCCGTTCTCGGATGACATGGACGGCTGGAAGAAGCTGTACTACGACGCGTTCATGGCCGAGGCGAAGGCCGCCGGCCAGCAACAGCAGCAATCCCAAGGGCAGCAGACGCCGAGCGTGGACGAGGCGCTGGGCAACTTCACCGACCTCGCCGCGAACCTGGTTTCCCAGGTCGCGGGCAAGGACGCCGGACAGCAGACCGAGCAGGCCCTGAGCAGGGTGTTCGAGCGGTTGCTGGCCGGTGGTGGTTCGGGTGGCGCCGGCAATGGGGGCGGCGCCAGCCAAACCAACAACCTGGATGACCTGCTGGAGCGGTTCGTCGACGCCGCGTCCGGGATCGTTTCGAGGATCGCGGGCGGCAAGGCGGGGCGGCGGACCGAGCAGGCGTTGGACGAGCTGCGCGACCAGCTGACCGACCGCCTTCAGGGGCGGCGGCCGGTGCAGGCCGAGAACAATGTCCAGGCCCAGACCGGCCAGCAGCAGGGTCAGCAGGGCGGGCTGGCCGAGCAGATCACCGACCTGACCAATGACTTCGTCGCCGATCTCCTCAAGGTCGCGGGTGTCTCGGGCAACAGCTCCGGGAACGGTTCAGGCCGTGGTTCGAGCAACGGGCAGGGCACCCGGCCGGCGAACCTGGATGACCTCGAGCAGATTCTGGGTGGCGTCACCGACCTGGTGTCCGGTCTGGTCGGCCAGGTCGCAGGCAAGCAGGCAGGCGACCAGGCCCGCCAGGTGCTGACCACCGCGGCGCAGGACCTGCTCGAGGCGCTCGCCGCGGGCGGCCGCTACGGCCAGGGCACCGCCGCCGGAGAGGGCGGGCAGGGCAGCGGCCAGACCGGCACCGACAACAACTGGGCGCTCGACAACGACGGCCAGTTCGCCGGCACCGACTGCGACGGCGACATCGAATGCGCCCTCACCAACGGCAACCTGCGCACCCGCCAGCCGCAGTCCCTGGACAACCGAGGCCCGCCACAGCTGCTCGACGACCCCGACAACGGTGAGCAGGTCATCTCGCAGGCGCTCGAGGACCGGCTCACGCTGATCAGGGGTCAGAAGATCCTGGCCACGGCCAAGTCCATGCTCACCGCCAAGAAGACCACCCAGGCTTTGTACGACCGGCAGGTCCGGGGCGTGCGGGCGCTGCAGAAGAAGGCGAACGCCTCCGCTGCCCAGCTGGACGCCCAGGACGCCGACCTCCTCAACGACGTGATCGCCGGCCAGCAGAACATGGGCAAGGCGACCACCACGCTGACGGCGGCTCGCAAGCAGTTCCTCGCCGGCAAGATGACCAGGGCCGCGTACGACAAGCAGGTCGCCGCCTACAACACACTGCGCAAGCAGGTGGACGCGCGGACCGTGCAGCTGCGTGACACCGCCGGCTACGACGATCTCCAGGTCAACCCCGGTCGGGACGGCGCCGACGCGGCGTGCGCCAACGACGGGACCTTCGCACAGTGCTCCAGCGCGGCGATCGACCCCACGACCGGCACCGTGAAGCGGGATGAGACCTACTGCCTGCTGGGCCTGCGGGGCTGCTCCAGTCAGTCCAGGCTCGGAGCCCGGCTGGCCGTTGCGTTCTGCGACCCGGCCAAGGGCTGCGGCACCACCACCGCCGTCGGCAAGACCGTGGCCAACACCAAGTGCGGCGTCGGTGACTGCGAGACCGGCAGTACCGCCTACACCCGGAACGCGGAGACCTACTGCCGGGCACACAACGGCTGTGCGGAGAACGGCCGCACACTGGCCCTGCCCGGCGTCGAGGAGCTGGCGGCGGCCGGACGGAAGCAGGGCATCTCGCTGTTCAACGGTGCGTGCACCAAGGACTGCGCGCTCAACGGGTTCGCCAGCCCGGCCGAGGCCGGCTCGGACTGCAACACCCGCAACGGGACTTGCTACAACTACGCCACCGGCCGTCTGACGGTCGGAACCACTCTGAGCGCGGCCGGCAGCCGGGCGCGTTGCCAGGCCGGCGCGGTCGGCTGCGACGTCACCCTCACGGTGGCCGCGCGGTTCGGCGCCCCGTCCGTTGCGGAGGCCCGGGTCGACTGCGCCGAGAGCGGGAAGGGCTGCTCGGGCGACTCGGTGTCCAACACCAACGGTCGGATCGTGCGCACGACGGCCGACGACCGGGCGCACGCCGGCACCGCGCGCTGCGCCGTCCGGGGCGGCGACTGCACCTCGTCCTCCGGCCTGGGCGTGGACACCGGCGACGGCACCGGGGTGCTCACCCACGGCTCGGTCGACTGCGACCAGGAGACAGGTTGTGCGGGCAGCGCGGGCACCGCCACCGTGGCGCGGATCGTCGCTGGCGCCGGCCGCAAGGCAGCCATCCGCCGGACCGATGCGCACAACGGCTGCACCGTCGGCGGCAGCACCGCCAGCTGCGACAACGACTCCAGCTCGACCGTCGACCTCACGAACTCCCGCCCGACCGCGATCTCCCGGATCCTGGCCACGCTCGGGTGCGACTCGGCGGAGTGCAAGGCCTCGCAGTCCGGGGCCACCTCCGGTGAGGCGGTCGGGGACATCAAGGGGCTCCGTGATTCCGACGGCGTGACCCGCTGCGCGGTGCACGGGTTCAACGGGACCTGCGGCTCGGGCGGCGAGACGACCGTGGCCTTCCGCGAAGCGCAGACCCGTTCCGATGGCGCCAAGCTCGCCGCCGGCGTGGTCAGCGTCTCGCACGCCGACGCGCAGGTTCGCTGCGAGGACGCGCTGCGCTGCGGCGGGACGTCCTACGCGGAGACCTCCGCGCTGGACACCGCGGTGTCCAAGTTCCGGCGGGGCTCCTCCGACACCGCCGCCTGCTCGGTGCGCAACGGCGGTTGCCTCGGCCAGACCAGCTCGGACGCTTCCTCTGCCTTGGACTTCATCAAGCTCGGCAAGGACGGCAAGCCACTGCCTGGCCAGCCCACCGCCGGCCCGTCCTCGGCCTCCCGCGCCTCGGCCTCCGTCGACTGCCGCTCACGGAACTGCCAGGGCGCGGCGCGGACCAGCGCCGCCGCCTGGGACGGCGCGGTGAACGGCGGCCAGCCGCGTACCTCCTCCGGATTGGTGACCTGCCAGCCGGGCGCGCCGAGCTGCCAGGTGCAGACCATGTCCAACGCCGTGACCGGCCCGGGCGCCGCGCTCACCTACGCCGGTGAAGACGTGAACCTCAAGCGGCTGGGCACCGGCCCGTCCGCCGCGACCACCATCGGCGGCAAGCTGACCGGGACCGGCGGCGGTCGGCTGACCGGCGTCGTGCTCGCCACGAACCCGGGCGTCTCCGCGGAAGCAAGGGGCAACAAGGCCGAGGGCTCTTGCGCCGGCACCACCGGCGGCCGCTGCGTCGCGGTGATCAACGGCGCCTCGTCCAGCAGCCCCGACGCCAACAGCATCAAGCCGATGGTCCAGGACCAGCCGACCAGCAACGCCGTCACCAGCAACACCGCGATCGGCGGCAAGGGCGGCCAGACCGCCTCCAGCGGTGACGACAAGCGGCCCGGCCAGGACCCGAACCAGCCGACCGCACCCGGCTCGTCCGCCGTCACCGGCGGCCCGACCGTGCCCGGCGCGTCCAGCTGGACCACCGCCTGGGCCAACCTGCTCTGCGAAGGGAACACGGCATGCAAGGGCAACCCGCACAGCACCGCGACCGGCATCACCGGCACCAACCACCGCAACGGCGGTGAGGGCTCCCGAGGCCCACCGAGCAGCCAGAACCAGACCACCGGCACGTGCAATACCACCGGTGCCGCTTGCCAGGCGATGTCCACCTCGAGTGCGGCGTCCGGGCAGGTAGTCGCCGACATCATCACCGAACGGAACAGGACCGCCGCCACCGATCTGGCCACGCAGGCCCGGCAGGCGAAGGCCCAGGCGGAGAAGGCCGCGAAGACCGCCGCCGCCCCGGGTGCCACCCAGGCTCAGAAGCAGGCCGCCGCCAAGGCCGCCGCCGCCGCCAAGCAGGCCGCCAAGACCGCCGCCCAAGCCGCCAAGGCCGGCAAGGCTCCCGCCGCCGCCTCGGTCCCGGCCTCCTGGTCGCAGTCCTCCTCGTTGGTCGAGTGCGCCGGCCGCGGCTGCACGGCCACCACCACCGGCAACACCGCGGGCATCCCTGGGATCTCGCGCAGCGCGGCCACCTGCGCGGCTGGCGCCAAGGGCTGCACGGTCACCAGCGACGCCACCACCACCGTGCTCGCCGGCTCCGGCCAGCGCGCCAAGGTCGGCAGGTCCGCCACAAAGGCCATCCCGGGCTTCGCCGGCACCGCTGAGACCGGCTCCAACGTGATCTGCGCGGACACCGGTTGCACGGGCAAGGTCACCGGAGCCGCCAAGGCCCAGGTGCGCCAGCCAGGCCAGCGGGTCGCCAGCGCGGGCCAGGGCAGCACCGCCTGCTCCGGCCCATGCACGGCGGCCATCCGGGCCGGCGTGACCACCCAGGTGGCCACGCCGGCGGACGACCGGTCCGTCGCGACCTCAGTGAGCATCTCGGCCAGCTGCGACAAGGCCGGCAAGACGGGCTGCCGGACCACAGCCAGCACCGCCGGCAACACCAGCGGCGTCCCGGGCACCTCGCGCTCCGCGGTCACCTGCGCCACCACCGGCGCCGGCTGCGCGCTCAGCAGCGACGCGAGCGGCACGGTGCTGCCCGACTCCGGCCAGCGCACCAAGGCCACCAAGAAGGACAAGCTGGGCAAGGCCATCCCGGGCCGCGCCGGCACCGCCGAGACCGGTTCAACCCTGGTGTGCGCGGACGCCGGCTGCACCGGCAAGATCACCGGCTCGGCGAAGGCCCGAGCCAGCCAGGGCGCCCACCGCTCCGGCAGCGCCGGCAACGGGAATACCGCCTGTAAGGGCGTGTGCCAGGCCAGCATCCGGGCCAGCGCCAGCACACAGGTGACTGCACCCACGGTGAAGAAGGACAGCCGGTTCGCCACCACCTCGGTGAGCATCGTGGGTAGCTGCGACAACGGCAGCAAGGCCGGTTGCCCGGTACACGCGGTCAGCAAGACCAACGCGGTCGGCGCCAAGCGGGTGCGCGCCGGCGCGAACAGCGTCTGCCACAGCAACGCCGGATGCCTGGCCGGGACCAACGGCAGCGCGTCGCCCGAGATGGCGCAGGTCGGTTTCCAGTGCATGGCGTCCACCGGCTGCAAGGCCAAGGCCACCGGAACCGCGAAGGCCGGCAAGGCCCACGGCAAGGCGTCCAGCGACTGCACCCTGGGCCGCGGCGGCCAATGTGCCGGCGGGGTCCAGGTGGGCGCATCGAAGGACGGCAGTGCCCTGGCCGGCGCGACCTGCCAGGCCAACAAGGGTGCCCGGTGCCACTACGCCTTCGAGGCCACCACCTCGGACCGCTCCCGCGCCGGGGCGAACTGGGCGAAGGCGTACGCGCATGGCTCGGAGGAGGGCGAGAACGGCGGCGGCCTGGTCCAGGTGATGGCCGCGACCAGCGCCGGCCCAGGCCAGGCGCAGGCCAGCGCGACGTGCAAGGGCGCGAAGAACTGCGTCAACAACTACTCCGCACATGCCGAGGCGCACGACTCCTACTCGGTGCAGGCCAGCAAGGCGCACCCGGACCAGCCGTCGGGTTACGGCAAGGCCGACGCGTCGGGCACCTGCCGGGGCAACAAGAAGGGCGGCGGCAGCTGTGGTGTGCAGGCGCAGGCCGACGCTCGCGCCGCACAGGCCAAGGTCCGGTGCTTCGGTGACTGCTCCGGCTTTACAAAGGAGCAGGAGCACGCCACCGGGTTCGTCAAGACCGGCCCGTCGTACAACGAGCAGATCGCCATCGCCCGGGCGCGCGCCGCGCACAAGGTGCAGGACATCGACAAGTGGATGGCGGGCCAGAACGGCACCGCCGGCGGCCTGAAGAAGGACGCCAAGGGCAACTGGACGATCTGGAGCAAGGGCGCGGACGGGAAGGTCACCTCCCGCCCGTGCGCCGCCGGTGAATGTGTGCCGGGCAAGACCGTCGACGTCGGCGGCTCCACGATCACCTTTACCGACGCCGCGCACTCCTCGGTCACCCGGCCCACGGGGGCGCCCAGCGGTGGCGAGCACAAGTGCGACACGAACGCGGGTTGCGCGATCTCCGGTGACGGCAAGGGCAACGGCGCTTACTGGATGGCCGGCAACGGCAAGGTGCACGACGGCATCACCGGGTCCGACCTGCACTACAAGGACTCGCGGCCGGCCGGTGCCGCGACCAATTTGAACGAGGGCAGCTTCGGCAACAGCAAGGGCAAGGCGTTCGAGTTCACCTGCAACGGCGGCTGCGACGGCAAGCTGAGCAACGTCGACCTGGGTAAGGGCAAGTTCACCGACAAGATCGACCTCGAGGGCACCTCGAACCTGATGTCCGGCCGGGACGGGCTGGGCAACCTGGGGAACCTGGCGCACTTCGGGCGGGGCACGATCACCCTCGAGGGCCGCGACCACAAGCCGATGAAGCCCATCGTGTCCAAGAACGCGGACGGGCTCACACTGCAAACCTGGCTACAGGTGGCCAACAGCTACGGCTACAACCAGTGGGACATCTCGACGCTGAAGAAGGTGCTGGGCAAGGGCGACACGGCAACCGGGTTCGGGCTGGACAAAAACGGCAACCTCGTCAAGTACATCAAGACCGCCGACGGCGAGCTGGAGACCAAACCCTGCCCGGAGTGCAAGAAGACGAAGCTTCCGATCAATGGCGGTGGCGACGGGACGATCAGCTTCGGCCCCAACGGTTACGGCACGGTCAACCAGACCGTCGGCGGCAAGAACAGCACCTGCACTTCCAACACCGGCTGCGCCCTGGCCGCCGGCGCGGACGGTGAGGGTTACTACTGGATGCAGGGCAAGGGCAGCGTGCACGACGGTGTCACCGACACGACGATGAACTTCCACGACTCCCGCCCGAAGGGCAAGGACCCCAACCAGAACTCCGGCCGCCTGGGCAGCCCCGCCGGTACGGCGTTCGGGTTCACCTGCAACGGCGGCTGCACCGGCGATGTGAAGAGCATCGATCTGAGCAAGGGCCACAAGCGCGGCACCTTCACCGACCACATCGACCTCGCGGGCAGCGCCCGTCCGATGTTCGGCCGCGACGGCTGGGCCAACCCGGGCGAGTACAGCCACACCGGCAAGGGCACGGTCATCCTGCAGGTGGGCAAGGACGGCAAGGACGTCATCACCTCCGTCGGCAACGGGGTAACCCAGGGGAACAACTGGACGATGATCACGACTCGGGGTGTCGACACCCCGGGCTACTACGACATGGGCGGCGGCCAGGCCGGCGAGGTCAAGCTCAACGAGGGCTACGGGATCGAGCAGACCGACCGCAGCCACCCGATCGACGTCTACAACGACGAGGAGATACCGAGGCCCCGCGACAAGACCGCGGAGGCCTTCGACCCGCAGTCGCGGGAGAAGAAGGTCTACGAGGCGGGTGAGAAGAAGGTCGGCGAGAAGGTCATCGACAAGGAGGACGGCCTCGGCGTCGTCACCCCCGATGGCAAGGGCAACGGGGGCTCGATCAAGTGCACCGGCGACTGCGCCCTGACCCGGCCCAAGGGCATGAAGCAGGCGCCCGCACTCGAGGACGTCACGCTCTACGAGCCGATGGTCAAGTTGGGCGAGCTGCCGAGCCAGGCCGGCACGGTCGAGTTCCATGGCCCCGACGACCCTTACCACATGCCCGACAAGAAGGTGCAGGGCTGGGTCGACCCGTACGGCAATAGATCACAGTGCGACTCGGCCAAGGCCGGCTGCCACATCGGCATGGTCTACGGGCCCGGCGGCGGCGTGGTCTGCTCCGGCAACGGGTGTGACAGCACCAACGTCAAGGGCCAGCGCCTGGAGGGCGCGGGCTACCTGCTGTTCCCCACCGTCAACAAGAAGGGCGAGATCACCGGCAACAGCGGCTTCGGCTGCGAGGCCGGCGCCACGGCGTGCAAGACCAGCGGCGCCGGGCTGACCAACCTCGGCTGGGTGGGCACCCCGCACGAGTCCTGGATGGCCGGCATCGACCCGACCTACCTGCGGCCCGGCCAGAACACTTCGATCGACAAACAGATGTACAAGCTGCTTGCGCCCCTCGGGATCAAGCCTGGTGATCCGCTCCCGCCGCTGGACGCGGCCGGCGAGCAGATCCTCCAGCGCTACGACGCGGCACACGGCACCAACTACTACAAGGAGTACCTCGCCGGCCTGCCGGAGCTGACCCAGGGCCGGAAGGACCTGGCCGTGATCAAGGTGGCCGGCGCGCTGGACACGTTGCAGCGCCGCAGCCAGCAGCTCGAGAAGCAACTGCCTGGCCTGAAGGCAGCGCTGGCCGCGCAGAAGCAGTACAACGCGGGCAAGCTCAGCTACGACAAGCTGCAGCCGCACCTCAATGTGATCACGCAGGCGCTGAGCATGGACCAGGAGTACTCCGGCGCCCGCGGCCTGGTCGACGCGATCAGCGGCGTGTCCTACCAGGCCAAGACCGGCGCCAATGACCAGATGGCGGGCGCCAACGTCAGTGCGGTCGGCAAGACCCCGGGCGAGACCTTCCAAGACGCGGAGAAGCGCTACTACCAGACCAAGCTCCCCAAGGTCGGCATCGACCCCAAGACCGGCAAGCCGTTGACCGAGCTCACCCCCTACGAGCAGGCGAAGAGCAGCGCCGCGACGGTTGCCGGTCTGCACCTGCTGACCCGGATCCGGGCGCTCAACCAGGAGTCGGCCCAGCGGGACGCTCGCGTCCAGGAGCTGAACAAGGCCGGCGGCGCCTACCCGTGGCAGGCCAAGGAGATGGACGACTGGAAGACGCGGCTCGATGGCAAGAAGGCCGGGATCGAGGCCGTTCAGACGAACATCGAGAACCTGCAGAAGACCCTGCCCGGCAAGATCACCATGAGCACCGATGAGCAGCGCCAGGACGACATCGAGGCGGCCGAGACCCTCGGCGACCCCAAGCTGGCCAACCGGCTCAGGGCCTGGGACGCGCTGCAGAAGGACGCCGCCGGTCTCGCCGGCAAGATGGAGAAATCCAGCAGCGACTACCAGAAGGGCCTGGCCAAGGACTACTACAGGCCGCTGGCCACCCTGGCAGGGCTCAACTACAACACCCTCGCCCGCGACCAGGGCTCACGCGACCCCAACAGCCAGCTGGGCGACCTGCCACTGCCCTCCTCCGGGCACCCCGACCTCTATATCGCGGCTCGATCGGCCTACTTCAAGGCCGCCCAGGATGCGGCCGCCCCGAACGGCTCTGCCCTGGCCAAGGCATTTGATCAGGGCGGCCTGCCGCTGGACAGCGAAGGCCGGCCGCTGACGCCCGGCGCGACTGCGGCCGATCGCCGCGCCGAGCTCGCCGCCCAGGGAATCACCAGTCTGAAGGGAGTGGAGGATCAGTACCTGCAAGCCGTGGGGGTCGAGAACATCCACGATCTCAGCAGGGAGGAGCTCAAGCGGCTGGGCGCCCCCGTCGACGAGATGGATGAGTACGGGAAGGGCCGCGAGACCGACGGCAAGGTCTCTGGGAACATCATCCTGGTCGTCGATGAGCACGGCAGGGTCGTCGCGGACTGGACCTTCAGCGAGACCTTCCGCAAACCCGTCAAGACGGCCTCGAGCTTCTCCGAGGCCAAGATCGGCACCGTGCCGGGGAAGACGCCGGAGTCCCCGTACGAGGAAAAGGTCTTCGACCGCAACGGCCAGCGCTACAGCGGTGTCGACGACTTCCATGACAACAACCGCATGTACAGCCCGGACATCCAGATCAGCACGTCGAGGGACTGGACCAGCACCAACGGGAGAAGCGCGAACAGCGACGTCTACAGCGGCGGCGGGCACAAGTCGCCGACCTGGTGGGACCGGAACGCCGGCTGGGTCCTCGGCGCACCCATGGTCGTCGGCGGGATCCTGACCCTCCCCGTCGGCGGAGGCGCCGCAACCATGGCCGGCATCGCGATCATGGGCGCCGCCGGGACGGTCTCCGCCGTTCGGGAGATCAAGCATCTGCGGAACATGTCCGAGCACGGCCTGAGCATCAGCCCGTCCAGCTCTTCCGAAGCCTTCCACACCTGGCTGGGCCTTGGGGGGGACGTACTCTCACTGGGCACCATGGGTGTCGCGTTCCGCGCGGCCAAGCTCGGCGCATCCGCGCTGGCGGCATCACGTGCCGGGAACGAAGCCCTCGCCGCCGGCAACGCGGGCAGAGCACTGGGAATCTCCTCCTCGCGCGGCCTCAGGGTGGCCAACGGGATCGCCCTCGGCGACTTCGTCTACCTCAACGCCCAAGCCACCTACCAGTACATCGCCGACTCCCGGGCAAAGGGCCACTGGGACCTGAACCAGGGCGGCCAGATCCTGATGGGCTGGGGCATGCTGGCCATGCCGCTCGCGGCGCACAGGATGACCAAGAGCATGCGGCCGGAGAAGAACTTCGGCGCGAAGCTGCAGACCCTGGTCGACTCGAACGGAAAGACCAGCGATCCGTCCGCTCTGGCGGCCATGAACGCCGCCGCGACGAACGGCGTGTCGAAGCTGGTCGTGGCCGGCCGCGACGGGCGGGTCCAGGAGAAGCCGGCGTCCGACCAACCACAGCTGGTCATCACCGACCGCCACGGACGCGTCCAGGAGCACCCGCGATCCGAAACAAGCCAAACACCCGACCAACCACAGCTGGTCATCACCGACCGCCACGGGCGGGTCCAGGAGGACCCACGATCCGAAACACTCGAGACACCCGGCCAACCACGAGTGCTCATCCCCGACCGCAACGGACGGGTTCACGAAGACCCGTCACCCGAAACAACCCGAACACCCGACGAGGCCCGGCCACCTGACGAGCTTCGACCGACCGGACAGGCCGGGCAGGGGGGCCAGGCCGCACCGGTCACCCCGACCCAGCAGGCCGGCCAGACTGGGGCATCCACCCAGGCCGGGCCGACCGGGTCGACCACGCCGGCTCAGCCGGGTGGCCAGAGCCAGCAGGGCGGCCAGAACCAGCAGGGTGGTTCGGGCGGAGACACCAAGCAGGGTGGCGTCTGGCAGCGGACGCGGGACCGGGTGTTCAACCGCGGTGATCAGGACAACACGCCACCGCCGGTCGGCGCTTCGACCTCGAATGGCCAGCCCCAGTCCGGCCAGGTCCAGGGCGACCGCACCGTCCAGGCCGCATCGCACCCGGACACCGGCACCGCAACCCCCCGCCAGACCTCGACCGAGGCCCAGCCAGTGAACAACGGTTCCGGCGACAGCGGCTACACCAACGCGGGGTCGGGCGGCAACGGTCCGACGGTGGGACGCTCGAACACCAAGGTCCTGGCCAGCGGGCCCAACAAGTCCACCCAGCCGGACGGCCACGGCCAGGAATCGGTGGTCAACTCCCCGAACAACCCCGGCGGCTCCGGCTCGGGCTCGTCCGGGGTGCTGGGCAAGGACCCGACAGCTCCGGAGCTCGACGGCTCGGGCACACCCGAGCAGCACGGTGATGGCACCGTGAACAGACCTCACGAGGTCAACAACAAGGGCCCCCCGAGCCTGTTCGGTCAGTTCAAGCAGTTCATCAAGGGCAAGTTCGGCGGACGGTCCGACTCGGGCACGTCGCGCGGGCTGACCCCCGATGACAACTGCGCGTGCCTGAGCGAGGCGAACGCCGACCTCGGCCCGAGCAGCGTCGACCCGGCCAAGGTGCGCAAGGCAGGGCCGGACGACCAGGACTCGGCCAAGGTCCGGACCAAGTTCCAGGACAAGTACGACGGCTTGTTCACCAAGACGTCGGCCTGGATGTTCAACCTGCGCATGAAGTTCGCGGAGGTCGGCACCCGGGGGTTCGTCTGGGGCTGGGACAAGGGTGCCGACTCCTCCCACCTGATCTACTGGGAGAAGACCACCGACGAGGTGCGCTTCCACGATGGCGACACCGTCCTGACCAAGGCGCCCAAGAACATCCGCCTGGCCATGGTGATTGGCTCCGGCAAGCAGGCGGAGAACGCGGCTTCAGGCGGACGGATCTCCCGGACGCTCGACCGGGCACGCCAGTTCCGCTACGAGCTGGCGCTGAAGCCGTACTGGGATCGGATCCCTGGCTACCGGGCGGAGTTCGACCGGTTGATGGCCGAGGCTCTCGAAGAGGCCAAGGCCAAGGGGCGTTCGCTGACGCTCGAGGAGCTGGAGGCGCAGGAGGCCCGGGTGCGGGCCGAACTTCAGCGGCGGGTCATTGAGGGCAAGGGCTCGCAGGCGGCGCTCGATGGCGTGCAGGACAAGTCCTACGCGTTGACCGGCCTGTCGATCTCGCGGGAGTTCGTCGGGAAGGACGGCGACCCGATCATCCTCACTGACGCCCAGGTGGCTGCCGCCTATGCGTTGGGCAAGGGCCGAGGCAAGTACATCCTGTTCAAGGCGTTGTTGCCCAAACGGGTGCGGGGCACCGTGGTCGAGCTGCCCACCAGCGAGGGCAAGACGTTCGTAGCGATGTTGGACGCCTTCTGGTGGTCCCTGCGCTCGAACGAGCTCGATGGCGCGGCGATCAAGGGCCGTGGCGTGCACGTCGTGACCAGCGACCCGGGCCTCGCCAAGCGCGATTACCTCAAGTTCCAGCGGATCGGCAGGCGCCAGGGTGTCGAGATCGGGTGGGCGCGGCCCCGTGCGCACCACACATACTCCGACGCCACCCAGAAGGTGGCCTACGAGGCGCCGATCACCGTCGCCGACAAGAGCACCTACTACTTCGACCGGCTCTACGAGAAGTATCTGCCCGAAGGCCAGCGGTTGCAGCGTGGCTATGACCGGCTTCTCATCGACGAGGCCGACCTGATCCTGATCGACGCCGGACGTACCCCGCACGTCCTGGCGTTCTCCGAGGCCCAGCAGAACGCGTTGGCAAAGGTTGCCTATCAGGCCAATGACGTCGCCGTGAACATGAAGTCGAAGGAGCACTTCACGTTCAGCCGGTGGACCGGGCAGATCAAGCTGACCCGCGCCGGGGAACGCATGATCACCGAACGGGCTCCGGGGCTGAGTGCGGAGGCGGTGAGGCAGGCCCTGCGGGCACACCACCTCTACAGCGTGGACAAGCCGTACATCGTGGCGCACGGGAAGATCGTCATCGTCGACAGGTACACCGGCTACCTGCTGCCCAGCCAACGTTGGCGCGGTGGCCTGCATGAGGCGCTCGAGGCCAAGCACGGCCTGAAGATCGGTAGCTCCCAGCGCACCAAGGCCCAGATCACCGCGAAGCAGTATACGCGGCTCTACAACTCGGTCGGCGGGTTGACCGGTACCGCCGGTGCAAAGCGCAACATCGGCGCAATCGACGGGCCGTCGGGCAGCGCCGGCTCCAAGCGCGACATCAGCTCGTTCGCAAAGATCTATGGGCTGCGGGTGGTGCCGATCAAGGGCTCGAATCCGCGCAACGTGGAGGTGCTCGCCCTCAGTACTTACCGCACCGTCGAGGAGAAGCTCACCGCCCGCGCGCAAGAGATTGCCGATGCCTTCACCAAGGGCCAGCCGGTGGTCGACATCAGCGGCACCGTCGCGGAGGTCGAACTGCTCGCGAAGATCCTCTGGGAGAACCACAAGATCGACGCGGTACTGGTCACCGCCCGCCCCGAACACGCAATCAAGCACAAGCTGGCGATGGCCGGCGCCGGGCGGCAGGGTGCGGTCACTCTCGGCACCATCCGGCTGGGCCGCGGCGAACACATCGAGCTCGGTGGAGAGAGCGTCGCCGGCCGTTCCCCCGAGCAGATCGCCGCGGACAAGGCCGCCGTGCTCAACGCCGGTGGGCTCCTGTTGCTCCGGGGGGAGCACTCGGTATCAGTGCGGATCGACGTGCAGGTCGACGGCCGGGCCGGCCGCCAGGGCAACCCCGGCGTGACCCGCGAGTACCGCTCCCTGGAAGACGATCTTCTCGTCGAGCACGCCCCTCGCCGCCAGTACCGCAAGCTGCTGGCCCAGTACAGCGGCCACGAAAAGGGTCGGCAGATCCAGGACAAGGCCGTCGAGAAGCTCTTCCAGAAGGCCCGACGCAACGCCGAGAGAGCGCATCACAGGGAGCTCGCCCGCGTATCCCGCAATCCGGATCGCGCCACGACGGTGGCCGTCGAAACCATGGACGCCCTCGACGCACGACGCGGCACCCCCACCGAGGACGCCTCGACCACGGCTACCGACGCCGCGTCACGGGAGATCACCGAGGCCGGGCAGCGGGTGGATCAGGCCGGCGACGACCTGGCCCTCGCCCATCAGCGGATAGCCGACAACGAGAACGAGGTCCGCGACGCCACCACCGACACCGAACTCGCCGCCGCCAACGGCGCCCTCGCCGCCGCCACCGCCGATGCGAACGAAGCCCAGCGGCGACTCGACCTGGCACTCGCCGACTACCGCTCGCTCGTCGCCGAGGAACTTGCCGACTCACGTGTCGCAACCGAAGACCAGGCGACCAAGCAGGGCTCACAGCCTGGGACCGGTCCGGCCCAGGCGCCCCGGCTGGTTTCCGCCGCCGAACGCGGCGTCACTCGTTCCGCTGCCGCGCAGGCCCAGCAGCTGGTCGATGCGGGTCACCGCGAGGCGGCCGCCGGCAACCACGAGGCCGCCATCGCCCACTACCAGGCCGCCCTCGAACTGCTGCGCGGAGTGGCCGACGGGGCCACTGCCGTGCGCGCCCACACCGGCGAGCCGTGGGGCGCCGGCACCCTCGCCGAGGCGACCGCCCGGTACGCCGCTGCCGCGGTGGCGCGACTGCGGGCCGCGGCCCAGGCCAGTGCCCAGGCCGAGCCGGGGACCCGGACAACCAGCGGCAGCTTCGAAGAACACGAGCTGCGCGGGGTATTGGCCACCATTGACGGACTGCTGAACACGCTGCCCGCCAACGCGGTCGCCGCCCCCCGGCCGATCACCCTCGAAGAGGCGATCGCGCAGGAGAACCACTGGAACCAGCGCGCGGACGAATACCGTCACGCGGCCAACCAGACCCGCCGCGACAACGCCGGCGTGCTGCGGCAAGCCAACCTGCCCCGCAGCCCCGGCCACCCCGAGCGACGCAACCGGCAGAGCTACCAGAAGCAGGCCCAGCAGGCCCAGCAGCTCATCGAGGAGTACCGGGAGAAGGAAGCCCACGCCCGCGAAGTCGCCGAGCAGTACCGCACCATCCGTGAGCTGCTTGAAGCCATCAACCCCAACACCCCCAACGACCAGGCCTCCGCCACCGCCGAGGAGGCGGCCTCCACCACCAGCGAGACCACCGACGGCAACGACCGAAGCAGCTCGGAACGGCCACACCGCTTGTGGCCGGCCGCCTCGGTATTCGGCGCCGCAATCCTGGTCCTGACCGGTGGTGGCATGGCGCTGGCCGGGCTGCCGCTGACCGCGCCCATGCTCATCGCTGGCCTGCTCGCCGCGGCACTGGTCACCGTCGCGCTGCGCGCGAGGTGGACTCCCCACCAGGCCCGCGGCCCGCCGGTGCGGACCGTGCTGCTCGCGGCGGTGCGGAACCTGCCGACCGCGGCTGCCGCCGGCATCGTGCTGGCGATCGTGTTCGGCGCCCCGGTGGGCGTCGTGACCGGGGTCGGTGTGGTGACCGGCCTCGCCATCCTGTCGCTGTACCGGCAGCCGGACGGAAAGAGCGGCATCGGCCGCCTGTCCCGGATGGCCGACTACGCCGCCGCGGTCGCGCCGAGCGGGACCGAATCGAAGTCGGGTGGAGCGAGCGTGCGGGGTGCGCACACCGGCTTCGCGCTGGCGGCGGTGCTCGGGCTCAGCCATGGCACGGGCTTCGGGGCCGGGTTGATCCCCAACGCGCTCTTCGGTGCGGTACTGATAGCGCTGTCCGTGGTGGTCGCGGTGCTCGAGCGGCGGGCGCTCGCCGACTTCCTAGGCCGGCGCGCCAGGGCGCCGCCGGTGCCGGGGTATCTCGCGGAAGTAGTGGTGCGGCACCCGGATGGTCCCCGAGGCGGAACCGCCGTGTGGGTTGCCAAGGGTGTCGCGGTCAGTGCCGCCCATCTGGTCGAGGGGGCCGCACCGGAATCGGTCTCTCTGGACGGACGGCCGGTCATGGGCATGGTCATGCTGCGCCCGGACCAGTTCACCTCACCCGACAACAGGTGGCTGGCGGAGCTCGTCGTCGCGTACCACCAGATCAACACCAAAACAGAGCTGGAGGTCGTCGACCTCGTCCTGTTGTTTGCGTTCGGTGCGCACGTCGAGCCACTGCCGATCGCCCAGCAAGAGCCGAGCGAAGCCGACGAGCTGTCCTTGATCGGATTCCCCGACGGCCAGCTCAGGACTGCCCGTGGGCAAATCATCCGGCGTGCGCTCGGGCACTACCGAGTCAACCGTGACCTGGGGAAGGGGTCTTCCGGCGGGGCGCTGAAGGAAGACAGCGCGACCGTCGGGATCATCTCGCACGGCAAGACGCTGGACGACGGCAGCGAGTTCACCGATGTGATCGGTGCGCCATTCGTGGCCAGGTTCTTCACCGAGGCGTTCGTGCGGTGGTACCGCATCGAGCAACTCGTCCGCGCGATGTTCGACGGGGATCCGCTCGGCGCGCTGCCCCTCACCGAGGTCCGTGACCGGCTGGTCGACGACGGGGTGTTCGTGCGCCTGTCCGCGCTGCGCGGGCTGGTCGCCGGCATGGACGGCTTCGAGGTGGTGGGCGACCACGTCGTCCGCCGTACCGGGACGGATCCGGCGGACGCCGACCGGGCCGGCGTGATCGCGCTGAGGGCGGACCCGGTAGTGGTGCCGCGCCTGGCGCGAGTTTCGCCGCTGATCCGGATCCTGTTGCTGCTCCACCGGGTGGCCCCGGCGCTCGCCCGACTGGTGGCTCGCGTCGCCGGCCCTCGCGCGCCGCCCGAACAGGACGAGTCGGGCTCGGCCCGGTTGGCGGTGTTGGTCGCCGTCGCGCTCGCGGTGCCCGCGCTGGCTCTCGTCGCCGGATCGGCGGCAGTGATCGGCGCACTGGCCGTCGCGGCCGCCTTCAACGTCGTGGCGGGGCTCAGCCGCCGCGCGGACTCGCAATCGCAATTCACCTCGAGAAGGGAAAAACAGTGGGTTCATCGCGACCTGACCCGGCCAGCAACCAGCCCGAGCGGCACGAGGGCGAGCACGTCTGCCAGTTCCCCGGTTGTTGTGAACCCGTCCCGGAGCGACCGGGTCGCACCGACGTCCGGTACTGCGGACCGGATCACCGCAGGGAAGCCCGGTCCTTCCGCTCCAAGGCCCGGCACGAAGACCAGGGGTGAGCGGCGCGGCCGCTGGACCCGTTGGGTCGGCGGTGTGTTGCTGGCCGTGGCGGCCGGGCTGGGGATCGGCGTCACCGCGCCGGACCCGAACGCCTTCGCGGCCGCGCACGATGACGTGCTGCGGGTCGCGCATACCCAGAAGGGCGACACTCCGCGCCGGTGGATCGCAGGCCTGCGCACCACGGAGAAGAAGCTGCGCGCGGTCAACCCGCACGTCGCGTGGCCGGCGACGCCGGACACGCCATTCGAAACGGGCACCGAGCTGCACCTGCCCAAGGGCACCGGCCGCGTTTGGTACGTCACCGGGCCGGTGAAGACCGGTTACCGGTACGACTCGGTCACCGTGGTGATCGCCCGGTTCGGCTTGTTCACCAAGTACGACCACGCCGACCCTGCGGCCATCGTCGTGGTCAACCGGAAGCTCTTCGCCCGGCAGAGCGTGGACGACGTGGACGTCGGCCAGCGGCTGAACATCCCGGCCGGCGGCTACGGCACCGTGCGGGTGCCCGGCCCGGGCGAGCCGACCAAGACCCAGAAGCCGGGCGAAACCAAGACGCCGAAGCCTGGCGAGACGAAGACCCCGAAGCCAGGCCAGACACAGACCCCGAAGCCGGGCCAGACGAAGAACCCGAAACTGAGTGAGACGCAGACCCCGGCGCCGAGCGCTAACCCGTCCGCGACCGGGTCGTTGGGCGACCGGGCCGGGCACGAATCCGGGCAGGGCTCCGGCGGCCAGGTGCCCGGGGGCTGGTTCCTGGTGGTCGGCGGGACGCTGCTCGGGGTGATCGCCGGCGCCTTCGGCGCCCGATTCTGGTGGCAGGTCAGGGGCTTCTTCGCCGGGTTGCGGAAGGTGTCCACCGACTGGGCCGCCGTGCCGTCGTCCCGGTGGTTCGGCGGGCTGCTGGTCACCGCCGGCGTGGGGGCCGGCGCGGCGGCCGGGCTGCTGGTGTTCGGCTCGGGCGTGGGCCCGGCGGTGGCCGGCGCGATCGCGGCGGGCCTATCCGTGCTGGCGCTGCTGCGGGCGTTGTGGTCGCCGATCCAGGCTCGTGCGCCGACCTTGGTCACGGCCGTTGTCGGGTTCGTGCTCGTCACCCTGGGGTGGGCGGTGGGTGTGGCGTTGCCGCTGCCGCCGGGGGCCGGGATGGCGATGTTTGCCGCGCGGGGGACGTTCTCCCGGATGAACGCGGCCGGCCTTTCGCCCCGGTGGGCACGGGTGGCGTTGATCGGCATAGCGGTGTCCTGGCTCGTCAACCTGGACCTGCACGCCTCGGGTGTTTGGCATCTGCTGGCCGCGGCCGGTTGGGCAGGCGTGGTCAAGTTCGGTTTCTGGTCCAGCGGGCTGTTCACCAGCGCGGAGGCGCTGCTGTTCCCGGTGGCGCTGGCCCCGGTGGTGGGTGCCAACTACTTGCTGACGGCGCGGTTGCCGACGCTGAAGCGGTGGGGCTTCACCAGCTTGACGGCGGCGGTGTGGGTGCTGTCGGTGCAGCTGGCGCTGCCGATTGGCTGGGGCGGTGACTGGCTGCCGGTGGCGGTGGCGCCGCTGGTGTCGCTGGGTGGCGGGCTGACCTACCTGGCGCGCGCGGAGTGGCGGGCACGCAGCGGTGCGTCGGCCCCGCCGCACATGGCCCTGGCCGCGCGGGTGGTGTTCTGGTCGCTGGCGTTCTACGGGTTCGAGCGGATGTGGCTGGGCCACCTGGACTGGTTCGCCGGTACCTCCTTGGCGATGGCCGCGTTCGTCCTGGCCGCCAACCCGTCGGCGATCACCGGCATCCGGATCACCGGGTTGCGCGACCGGGTAATCGCCGTGATCGGCGGGCTCCTCGGCGCGGTCTCGGGGCTGCTGGCCTGGCGGCTGGGCATGGACCCGAGGTCGGCGGTGGCGGTAACCGCGCAGGTGTGGGGCGCCGCCGCGCTGCTGAGCTGGTTCGGCAACCGGAACGGCCCGGCCAACCCGGGCGGGTGGCCGAAGGTGCCGTTCGGTTGGATCGCCGCGAAGGTGCGCGCGCTGTGGTCGCCGATCCAGGCCAGGGCGCCGACCCGCGCGCGGGTGCGTGCCTGGTGGGGTGGGCTGCCGAGCACGCGCGTCCGGACGTGGGCGGCTGGGACTCACTGGACGCACCGGCTGGCGTTCCTGGTCAGCTCGTCATTGACGATCGCCGCGCTGGTCAGCGGCCTGTACACGGCACGGGCACTGGCCCGGGGGGTCCCGACACTGCCGGACGGGGTGCTGTTCAACGTCGCGTTCGGCGGTTACCTGATCGGCTTCTTCGCGGTGTTCACCTGGTTCAGCTACTTCTCCCGGCGCTGGCTGTTCGTCGCCACGCTGCTCGGCGCCGGGGCCGGCTACGGGCTGTTCGCCGCGCAGCTTGGGGTGGTCGGTGCACTGGGTGGAGCGTTGGTGCTCGGGTTGGCCGGGTCCGCCTTCAACAGGGTGATCAGCCGGCTCTTCGACTGGGTGGGGCACACCACCGAGCTGCGCCGCGACGCCGGCCACACGGTGGTACTGACCTCGACCTGGGTGGGTCTGATGGTGCTCGGCCTGACCACGCTGGTACCGGCGCTGGTCAACCTGCAGGGGGCGCTGCTGGCAAGTCGCGGTCTGGTGCCGGCGGCATTGCTCGGCGTCGGGTTGACCGTCGTCGCGGCGGTCGGCATGTGGCTGACCACCCCTCCGGAGTCGCCCGACCGGGCCAAGCCCACGGACAACCCGTTCACCGGGCCGCTGACGGCGCTGCGTGACCGGTTCGTGCTCAAGATGGCGGCCATATCCGCGCTCACCCAGGCGACCATCTCGGTGTTCGACGGCTTCTGGGAGCTGGCGCTCGGTGACCACGCGTCGGGCACGGTGCACTTCCTCACCAGCTACGGGCTGGTGTCCGGTGGCATCGTGGTGACCGCGATCTTCTTCATCGCCGACCTGATCAGGCACTTCCGGGGCGGCGAGGGCGACTTCCTGCAGCGCTACCCGCGCGCGTTCGTGATCGGCATGGCCGCGCTGATGGCGGCGAGCGGGATCTTCAACCTGGTCATGCAGCTGGCTGGCGACCCAACCACGGGGATCGTCGTGCAGGGCAACGTCGGAGAGGCCGCGTCCACCGGGTTGAGCATCGGCACAAGCGCTGCTCTGGCCGTCTACTTCGCCAACCGGGGGGAGCCGCACAAGACCGGCCAGGCGGAAACGGCGAACGCACTGGCCGGCGCGGTGGGCAAGTTCGTCGCGCCGCTGGTGGCCACCGCGACCTGGGCCTTGGCGCAGTGGGCCGCGCTGGCCCCGCAGATCGCGCTGACCGGAATCGGCACCCTGGCCGTGGCGTTCACCCTGGTCGTCACCCGCCGGGGCCCGCCGCCGGGCGGCTCCGGTTCGGCCGGGCACGGTCGGCACCGGGGGCCCCCGCGCGGCCCGGCGGGCTGGTGGCACGCGGCGATCTGGGTGACCCGGCCGATCCAGTGGCCGGCCCGGGGGAGGCTCATCTCGGCACAGCGGCGGTTCGGCGGCCTGGCGGTGGGTGTGCTGGCGGCGGCGCTGTTCCACGGCCGGCCGGAATCCGGCGAGGAACCGACGAGGCGCGTCCGGGTGGTGGCGTTCGACCGGTCGGGCCGGCCGGTCCGGTTCGGCCCAGGGACGCTTGCCGCGCTGGCCGAGCTGCTCGACCAACTGCGGGCGGCGGGCCTGGTCGGTGACAACAGCACCCACACCAGCTCGCCCGACCAGTACGTCGACGGAGACGCCGAGATCAACCAGCTGCTGGGCTCCAGGGGCTATCACGGAGTGACCGTGGTGTACGTGCTGGACGGCGCCGAGAAACTCATCCCGCTGCGGATCAACGGCGACGTGCTGGACCACGGCGGCACCGCCCCCGCGCGCCGGGAGCTCGATGCGGTGCTGGCGGACCTCGCCAAGGATCCGGCTCTCGCCCCCGAGGACGCCTGGAAGGACCACGATCCCGTCGAGGTGTTCGCCGGGCTGTTGCTGGGCCGGATGCAGGTGCAGGTGGTCGGCCATCTCAACGTTCTGGCCCCGACCATCGAGGACCTGGCCGCCGAGGGGCGGGCGGCCGACCCGGCCGCGATCGAACTCGCGGCGAGCGGCCTGGCAGATGCGGCAGCGACCTTGGACGAGTTCGATGCTTTCCTCGCGCACGCCGCTGGCGGGGCCTCCGTCGATGAGCTGCGCACGGAGCACGCGCGGGCGCGGACACGGCTCGACGGCCTGCGCGACCTGCTGGACAAGGTCGAGACGGCATTGCGCGGCCTCGACGGGCTGGACTCGGCGGCGCGCGACACGGCGCTGGGCATCGAACAGCGCCTGGCGAACGAAGAGGAACTCCTCGCCGGGCTGACCGCCGGCGACCCGCTCGGCCGTGCCGACCAGGTCAGCGAGTTGTGGGGCATCGAACCCGGCACGTTGATCGACAGGTTCGACCAGATGATCCCCGAGCTGGCCGAACTGCCCGGTACACCGCTGGTCCGCGAACTCCAACGGACTGCCGAGCGGCTACGTGCCGTGTACCGGGAGATGCACGAAGCGTTGCTGGCGACCCGCTCGACAACCGATGCGACCCCGGAGCAGCACGCGTTGCTGGACCGGGCCGACGATGCCGTGCGGATCTACCAGGAATTCCTGGACGGGCTGACCGCAGGCACGCCGGCCGGTCGCGCCGCGCAGCTGGGTGAGTTGCTGGATGCCGAGCCTGGCCCCATCGCGGTGGAGCTGGCCGGGCTGCTCGCCGAACTGTCCGCGCTGGCGTCGACCGATCGGATCAGCCGGCTGATGGGCGACCTTGGCTTGCTGCGTGCCGAGTACCGGCGAATGCACGACGCGACCGAGCCGCGCGACGGTCCCGCCAATGGCCACGACGGGCCGCTGGCCTGGTACCTCGACGATGGTTGGGTGCCTGCGATCCAGGCCGCATTGGCCCAGGTGAAGCTGTTGCGACCGGTCCGCCCGGACGAGCACGGCTGGACGGCACGGGGCCCGCCGACCGTGATCGAGGTGACCGTCACCGAACTGGTCCGGTTGCTGGATGACGAACTGGGCGTGGGCATCGGGGCACAGGTTGCCGGAAACCTGATGGCGTTCACCCGGCGCGGCCGGATCTACGTGGTGGACCTCTGGTGGAACCGGCTGACCGTCCAGCAGCGCGCGCTGGTGATCGCGCACGAGTACCACGCGCACATCGCCGGCACGGTCACCGACCACGCCAAGCACACCCGGCAGACCCTGGACGCGTTGCACACCACCGGGGCGGGAGAGGCGGACGTCCAGGCGGTCATCGTGCTGGCCGGCCTGGACAGCTACCGGCGGCAGACCGTCGAGCTTCTCTGGGGGATCTCCGAAAACTACGAAGCGACGTACGCGGCGCTGCGCGGCGACCCCGCCGAGCGCCGCGCGCAGGTGCTGAAGGAGCTGACCTACCCGGCCGACGAGATCGCCGACCAGACGGCGGAGATGATCGCGGACGTCACCGAGATCGCCGAGCGGGCCGATCTTCCGGCCGCGACGCGGGCTGCCCTGGACGACCTGAAGCTGCGCCTCGCCCAACTGAGGCGGCAGTACACGCACCTGGCCCGGGACCGGGACGAGCGCGGCGCCATCCGGCCCGGGTTGCCGGTGGCGGTGGCGGTCATCGGCGTTGCAGCGGCGGCCGCGGTCCACACCGGACTGGTTCCGGCGGGTGGCTGGGTCGCCGGCGCGATCGCGGTGGCGGCCGCGCTGGTGATATGGCGCCGGCTGGTCGCGGCCGGGAGGCGGTTGCGCGCGGCCGCCCTGGCCCGGACGGCCCGGCTGGCCGGCGGGGCCAACGCGCTGGTGATCGGCGTGTTCACCGGCCTCGGGGCGGCGGCTCTGGCGGACCGCGCGGTGGTCACCGTGGCGGCCGTCCTTGTCGGCGGGTTGTTGGCGGCGCGCGGGCTCCCGGTGCGGAAGGCCGGCACGACCCGCTCCTCGCGGGGCCCGCCGGTGCGGTTGGTCGGGCTGGGCTTCGCGGTCGGTGCGGTGCTGTGGCTGGTCCTGGGTCGCGACGCCGACACGGCGCACGGCGCGATGGGCATGGCCGGGCTGTTGCCGTTCGGCTGGCAGCGCGGCCGGGGGCAGCGGACGCCGGCGCCTGGTGACCAGGACGCGGCCGCGCGTTCGACGCTGCCCCGGGACTTCCGGCTGCTCTGGCGAGGCCGGGTGGCCAGCGAGGCCGGCTCGTCGGCCTCCTCCGTGGTGATGCCACTGCTCGCGGCCTGGTCGCTGCACGCGAGCACGCTGCAGGTCAGCCTGCTGGCCACGGTGACCTATGGCGCGGGTGTACTGGCCACCCTGCCGGCGGGTGTCCTGGCGAGCCGGGTCCGCAAACTTCCGCTGATGATCGGCGTCGAGTGGGCGCGGTTCGGGCTGACCCTGTACATCCCGCTCGGGGCGGCGTTCGGCGTGCTCACCCTGGGCCAGCTGTACCTGGTGGCCGGGGTGCTGGGCGCGTTGTTCGCGGTCTACTTCGTCGCGTCGCAGAGCTACGTGGCCGACGTGGTCCCGGACGAGGCGGCGCGGCCGGACGCCAACGGCCAGCTGATCTCCGGCGCCAGCACGGCCCGCGCCGTCGGTTCGGCGGTGGGCGGTGCCGTGGCCGGGGTGCTCGGCCCGGTCGGCGCGCTGCTCCTGGACCCGCTCTCGTACCTGTACAACGCGATCCTCCTGGGGCGGATCCACACGCCGAACCAGAAGGGCAGCCGAACCTCGGTGCGCACCGGGCTGAAGTTCCTGTTCGGCCACCGGATCCTGCTCGCCCTGGCGCTGCACGACGGGTTCGCCAAGTTCTTCTACGGCGTCGTGTTCAGCGCCCAGGTGCTGTTTCTCACCCAGGTGCTGCACGCGCCGAGCTGGGCGGTCGGCGCGGTGCTCACCCTTGCGGTCGCCGGCGAGGTGCTCGGCGCCTGGTGGGGCCGCGTGGCCGTCAAGCGGTACCGCGGCGCCCGGCTGCTGCTGTGGGCGCCGCTGCTGTCCGGACCGTTGTTGCTGATCTACCCGCTGAGCCCGGCCGGGTGGGCCGGACTCGTCGTCGCGGCGCTCGTCCTCGCGATCAACCCGCTGGTGACCCAGCTGCGGATGGCCACCAGGAGCACTTACCTGCAGAACACCGCCCCCGGCGAAGTGCGGGCGCACGTGATCGCGGTCAGCCGGCTGATCGGTGACCTCGGTACACCGTTCGGCGCGTTGCTGGGTGGGGCGCTCGGCACCGCGCTCGGGTTGCGACCGGCCGCGCTGGTGGGGATGGCCGGGGTCTGGGCGGCCTCCCTGGTTCTGGTGTTCTCCCCGCTGCGCGGCGCGAAGACCCTCCAGGACGCCGAGCGCAACTCCGACAAGTACGCGCGGGCACTGGTCCGCAAACGCGAGGCTCGGGCGTCCGCCAAGGTCCGCAAGCGTCTCGCGCGGGCGTTCACCGAGGTCGGCCGGGGCGGCCAGGGCGTGTGGTCGTTCACCGGCCCGGCCGGTGAGCTGCTGGTCGACCCGGACCTGCCGAAGAAGCTGGCCGGCGACCCGGAATCGGAGGAAGCACTGCGCGACGACCCGGCGTCACGCGAGCGGCTGGTCACCTGGTGGCTGTCGGCGGGCCGCCGCCCGGTGCTCGAGGTGGACCGGCTGCGGGTCTACTCGGCGACCGCCGACGGCCAGCACGTACTGCTGGTGCGGTCGGACGCGGAGCTGCTGTTCGTCCTGCCCACCGGCGAGCGGGTGCGCGAAGCCCACCAGGCGTGGGCGGCCATGGTCGCCGGCCTGCCCCGGTACCCCAACACGCGGGAACCCGATTGGCCGACGCACCAGTGGCAGGCCGAGCGCGCCCGGGTCGCGCCCGCACGCCTGGGCACGGACGCCCTGCCCGAGGACGAGGTGCTGGCCTGGGTGCTGCGGCCGGACGGCACCGGCTGGTTCGTGCCGGTCGATGTGCGCAACCACCCGGACATCCGGCACACCGTCGCGGCGGGCGGCGGCGAGATCCTGGCCGGCGGCGAGATCCAGCTGGGGCGGATCGTCGGCACCCCGGTAGCCACCCGGTTCAACGTGCGGACCCGCTATCATGCGGGGAACGGCCCGCATCAGAACCGGCTGGTGTACGCCGTGGGACGGGCGCTCCTCGCCCTGCACGGCATCACGGTCGCTCCCGATGCGGTCGGCGGCCACTTCCAACGCCGGTGGCTCGGCCAGGCTGGCTTCGCCCAGTTGGGTGTGCTGCTCGCGGTGGCCGCCGCCGGCCCCGCGCTGGCCGTGCTCACCGCGTTGCCGAGCCACGCCGCGGTAGCCGGCGCGGTGGCTGCCGCGCTCGCTGCCGGGGTGCTCGCCGCCATGCGGTGGTTGCGCGGGGAGAAGCGACCGACGGCGGCTCGCTTCCTGGCCGGTGCCGTGCTCCTGCCGCTTGCCTGGGTGCGGCCGCACTGGGCACTCGGCGCCGGGCTCGCCGCGGCCATCGCCTGGGTGTGGCGCACGCTCATATCGCCGCCGGCCGGGCCGCCCGGATCCGGCCGGGAACATGCTCTGCCGCTTGTGGCGCGGCTGGTTCGGCGCGGGCTGGCCATGCTCGGGCGCGGGGCTCGTACCGGTGGGCGGGGCCATGACCACCCGCTGGCCTGGTACCTGGACGACGGTCAGGAACTCGCCGTTCGGTGGGTCCTGCCAACGGTGCGGCGGGTGCGTTCGGTCCGCCAGGACGAGTACGGCTGGTCGACCGCGCGCGGGCCGCCGCCGGTGGTGGAGATGGTGTCTGCCGCGCACCTGGCCGAGCTGATCGACGGCGACGGCGCGCAGATCGCGGCGAACCTGATCGCCTACACGCTCCGCGACGTCATCTACGTGCTGGACGCGGCCTGGTACGGGCTGAACGACGCTCAGCGGAAGCTGGTGATCGACCACGAAGTCGACCCGGGCGCCGACCACGACGTGCACGCCCGCCGGACGCTCGAGCGCCTCATCACGCTCGCGGACCGCCGGCCGGGCATCGGTGAGCTGCTGCCGCACAGCGCCGCCGAAATCCAGGCCCGGGCCGGCCAGCTCGGTGTCGCATTCGTGGCGTACCTGGCCACCCGCACCTACGGCGGGTTGCGGCTGCGCGACGCCAGCCGGGGCGAGTACGCCGGGCCGGCCTACCTGGCGCTGCCGGTGCGGATGGAGGTGCTCGACGGGGACACCGCCGGCGGAGCCGGCGTGCTGGGTCGGGCGCCCAGTTTGGCGCCCGACGGGGACACCGCCGGCGGGCGGGTGGTCGGCGCGGTCTCTGTGCAGTTCGAACGCCAGGCGCACGGAGTCCTGCGCCTGGACCTGACCAACTGGCACCTGGATCGGTCCGCGCAGGGCAACGGGTTCGGCGGCGCGCTGCTGTGGACGCTGGAGGACTGGCTGGCCGACTCCGGCGGCGGCGTCATGGGCGTGCGGGGCAGCGGCGCCGGGCGGTACTTTTTCGCCACCCACGGCTTCGAATGGCTGCCCGGCGCGGAGCACCAGGCCAAGGCGGCGCTGCGCCAGCTCATGGCAGAAAAGCATCTGGTCGACGCCGAGGCGAAGATCCAGCCTGACCCGCGCCTGGCGCGAGAGAGCACGGCCGCGGAGGACGTGCTGCGCCGGGCACGCACCCACCGATTCGGCGAGCCGGGATATCCGACGCCGCGTGAGATCGCGATGGCCGGCTGGCCCGGCGAGCTGGGCGCCGGCGTCAGCTGGATCGGCAAGCGCGCGATGCGGACCACGGCCGCCGGCGTGGACACCTACTTCCAGGGCGAGAAGCGGGTCCCAGCGCATTCCTCGCCACCCAGCCCTCTCCGAGGTGGCGGGCGTGGCAGCCTGCGTGCGCACGCCGGGCTGGGGTTGGCCGCGGTGTTCGGGCTCGGCCACTGGTCCGGGTTCGGCCTGGTCCCCGACGGTCGTTTCGGCGCGCTGCTGGTCGCGGTTTCGGCGGGCGGCGTGCTGATCGTGCGGCGGCTGCTGACCGATTACCTCGCACGGCGTGCCCGGGGGCCTCCGCTGGCCCAGGAACGCCGCTGGTTGGGCCGGATCGCCAAGGCTCTGGTGTTTGTCGGGGTCGCCGCGGTGTGGCTGGTCGCCCCGTTCGTCAGCCCGGCCGCGGCGGATGCTCGGCCGCCCGCGCAGGCCGCCGCGGTTGTCGTCGAGCGCGCCCAGGCCCCGCCCGGTGGCCAGGACATGGACCGGGCGGCTCTGGCCCGGCGGGTGCGCGCGGTGATCACCCGCGCGAACCAGCTCGATCTCCGGATCGACTCGCTGGGCTATCTGGACCTGGAATCGCGGGCCAGCGCCTTGAAACTGCGTGCGGAGGACTTCTCCGATGACGCGGACTCGCGGCGGATCAGCGCGGCCGCCCAGCGGATCGTCGACCGGACGGTCAGCCCGCTCCCCGAGGACCTGTACCCGAGTTCGCTGTCCTACATGTTGGGGCTCATCGACGACCCCTCGAACGACGCGGCCGGTCTGGCGTTGGAGGTCCGCCGCCTCGAGAGATCTCTGGGCGAGGCCAGCACCAGTGTGGATCGCTACGCCGGCGAGGAGCCGACGGTACGGGCGGAGCTGGAACGGTTGGAGGACGAGCAGCAGGGCCGAGAAACCCGCCGGCGAGTGATCGTCTGGGCGCTCGTGTTGGGCGCGCCCGGGGCGATCGCGGGCCTCTGGTGGGGTGCCCAATACCGGTCCGTCAAGCGTCGGGAGGCGGAAGATCGGCTGCTTCGGCTGTCGTGGAAGGTGGCCGAGCTTCCGGACGACGCCGCCGGCAGCATGGCGCGGGGTTCGCTCGGCGAGGCGGCGACCGAGCTGGACCAGCTGGCCGCCGCGCTCGAGAAGCTCGCGGGTTTCGCCGACCCGCGCCGGGGGTCGCTCGACGTACCGGCCTCGCTGGAGAAGGGGCGCGCGGATCTGGCCCGGCTGCTCCGGCTGCACGCGGTGTTGGCCGAGGCGACCGGTGAGGCCGCGGTGTCGGAGGAGTTCTGGCGGCGGGCGTGGCAGGTGCTGGCCGAGACCGATCGGCCGGGGGAACGGCGCGAACTGGGTGAGCGGTTGTTCCTCGCCCTGGCCGGGGCGGTGGATCGCACCGACACCGAGACCGGACAGTGGCATTTCCTGCGTTCGTCAGGTCGGGTCAACGAGCTATTCGCCGTGGCCGGATCGCCCTCGGTGCCGGCGTGGCTGACCGAGTACTGGTCGTCCGCGACGGTGGCGCAGCGGCTGCGGTTCGCGGTCGAGTTCTACCGCGAGGCCATCGACCTGCGTGCGGTCGGGCTCCGGATCGACGCGCTGCAGTCTACGGGGCGGTACCACTTCGAGACCTTCAAGAGATACACCAACAGCCTGCGGGAGATCACCGGGCGGGCACACAGCTCGGCGGCGGTTGCCGGGGCGGTGCAGCTGCTGGCGGCCCGGGCCGGCACCCGGCTGGTCGAAGCCTGGGAGACGCACTCGATCGCCCACGACCCGTCGCTCACGAAGGGACCGACGCCAGAGTTGTGGATGCGGGCGTGGATGGTGCTCTCGACGGTGCTGGAGGCGCCGTTCGCCGAGAAGCCCGCGCTGCACCGCGATCTGCTGCGCAAGCTGATCGCGGCGGCGCCGGTACCGATGAACCTGGGTGACCTCGACGACGCCGGGCACCGAGCGGCGGTGCAGGAGCTGTTGTCGGCGTTGGACTCGGCCTGGCTGGCCGACGCGCTCGCCCGGGCGCGGATGTCACACGGCCCGGAGTGGTTGTACGACCGGGCGTGGGAACGGCTGTCGGCGCGCAACCGGCTCACGCTCGCACTGCTGGTGGCGGTCTCAGGCAACGCCGACTGGGTGGCCGAACTACCCAAGCGGCGCCGCACCGAACACCAGCTGCTCGGGTTGATCATGCTGTTCACCGAGCCGCACATGGACCCGTATCGAGAGTCGTTGCTCGGGTTGCTGGCCGAGCTGCCCGGTCGGGAGTCGCGTTCGGACCGTGCGCAGTTCCTGGGCGCGTGGACCACCCTCGTCTCGGCGATGGAATGGACCGTGCCGGTCATCGAACTCGACCCGACCGAGGCTTCAGCACGGTCGAGAAACCGGTGGGTTACCGCCGTGCTTAACCGCCCCCGCCCACAGGAACTTGCCGTGCCCGAGCTGCTGGAACGGGTCCGCGCCCAGCTGGCGGCGCGCCCACCGCCGGACCGCCCCGGGGTGATGGAACGCACTGCGGTCGAGCTGGAGCGGCGCGCCCGCGCCGCCGCGGAAGCGTCCCTGGGTGCCCGGCTGGATCCCGGCCTGCCGCTGCGGCTGGAGATCGGCTCCGAGGAATTCAACGCCCTGGTGCGCTACCTGCCGGTCAGCCATGCCACCTACCGCAAGCTGATGGGCCGGTGGCTGGAGGAATGGCAGCGCACCGGTGACCGGGCCGCCGCGGCCGCTGTGTGGGACGCCGCCTGGCGGGAATGGCTACCGGCCGCATCACGGCAGGTCATCGCGCGCGTGGAAGCCCCCGACGAGATGACCTGGCGTGACCCCGACGGCCAGGAGTTCACCGTCGGGGTGTCCCGCGACCCGATCGAGATCATGCACCTGGGCCACGGCAGCTCGTCCTGCCTGTGCCTAGTCAAGGGCGGGCGCCGGGACGACACCCAAGCCCACTTGCTGCATCCCAGGATCGCGGTCGTCTACGTCCGCAACCACGTGGCGAACGAACCCGACCTGCGCGTCGTCCGCATCACCGTGTTCGTCACCGACAAGGGGATCATCCCGACCAGCCGTCTCTACAAGTGGGGCAAGGGCGAGTTCACCGACGCATTCGCCACCTACCTGAAGGCCTGGGCCGACCACACCGGACGCCCCCTGCTGGCCAGCACCAACGAGAAGATGCCCAAGATCCTCGATGGGCAGAGCGAAACGGTCGAGCTCACGCTGGACTTCCCCACACCGGGCGTACCCGCCCACAAGATCTGGCTCGACCTCACCTGGCAGACCTTCACCATGCCCACCAAGGTGACCTGGAACCTCCGCCGCTACACCCCACACACCCAGGCGCCCACCGACACCGATGGTGCCCCGGCCGAAACTGGAACCGAAACCGAAGCCACCCCGGTGGCGGCGCCCCGACGCGGGCCACTGGCGCGCATACGCGCCGCGCTGGCGGTGTCCATCTGGGTCCGCCGGGTTGTTCTGGCCGCTGTGACCACCTTTGCGTCATGGCTGGTCGTCGTGCCGGCGGCGGCTGATCCCGGTGGGGTGACCGGTGCGCTCGGGGTGCCGGGTTGGTCGCTGGTGGCCTCGGGTGCGCTCTTCGGCGTCTCGGCGGTGCTGGCCGGGCTCGCCTGGGTGATCAACCGCCGGGGCCCGCCGCCCGCCGAGCCGGCTCCGGGCACGAGCGCGGCCATCTTCCAAGGGTTCTTGCCCGGCGAGGAGTCGGCGTTGCGCACGGTGCTGCAGCAGGCATGGCACGAAGACCTGGCACGTCCGGTGGATCCGGACCGCCTGCCGGGCGCACCGCATGATCCGCCGGGGACGGTGGTGCTGATCCCGGGTGAGTACCTGCGGCAGCGGGGCCTGAGCCGGCTCGCAGACCGCCTCGGCGCCTACACCCTGTGGATCGACGGCAACCCGGTGCTCGTCGTCACCGAGGAGATTCTCGCCGTCCGTTCGCGGCACCAACCGGACCGGATTCGTCCGGGTGAAGTCGTCTGGGTCCGCCAGGCGGCGCCGACCAAGCCCGGGCGACGTGGTGATCACGGTGCCGCCCGGCCGGGCGTGCTGGTTGCGCTGGCGGTGGTGCCCGTGCTCGGCGGCCTGTTGGCCCAGGCACCGGTGCTCGGCGCGGCCGCCGCCGCGCTGGCCGTGGTGGCGTTCGCCGTCGTCCGCGCGGTTCGCCGACACGGTGCCGCACCGGACCACGTCGGCCGGGTGACGATGCGCGGCAAGGGCGGCGGCCGGATCGGCCGGGGGTCCGCGGTGTGGATCGGCAACGGGATGGCGATCAGCGCCGCGCATGTGGTCAGGGGTTGGCCGGCGGATTCGTTCTTCGTGGACGGCAAACCTGTCCTGGGCATGGTCATGCTGCGGCCGGGGCAGTTCGGATCACCCGACGACGTGGCGCTGGCCCGGCATGCCGTCGCGCATGCCCGCCTCGAGGTGGGGCTCGGGGAAGTCGTCGACCTGGTTCTCCTGATCACCACGGCCGGACCTGCCAAGTCGAGGTCGGCCGCCCGGCCGGCTCCCCGCATCGGTGAGTCCCTCACCGTCACCGGCTTCCCCTGGGGGCGCCTGACCACCCGCCGCGGCCCGGTTGTCCGCGTCCGTGACGGCCACTACCGCGTGGCCGCGTACCTGGGTCCGGGTGCCTCCGGCGGGCCCGCTCTCGACGGCGATGACGGCATCGGCGGAATCGTGTCCTTCAGCAACGCGGGTGCTGGCTCCACGACTGTCGTCGCGGCACCGGTGGTCGCCGGCTTCGCGGTCAGCGCGTTGCGGCATTTCTTCAACTTGCCGTCGCTGATCCGGGTGTTGTTCGGCGAGGAAGCGCAGGACAACGGGCTGAGCCTGACCTGGATCCAGGCCAGTCTGGCCCATCTGCACGGTGTTTCCCTGTCCCTGCCGGCCGTGCGACGGCTGATCCGCGGCATGGAAGGCTTCACGGTCGAAGGGCCGGACGCCGTGCGCCGGGGCGGCACAGTCGCGCCGTCGGCGGAGACGGTGTCTGTGCGGGACCTGCGGCGCGCGGTTGCGTGGGCACGGCTCCGGCAACTGGTTCGGCGGCCGGCGGTGGTTGCCGTCGGCCGAGTTGCCGCCGGTAGGGTCGCCGCCGGCTCGGTGGTCGCGCTGCCTGCCTGGGCATGGCCGCTGAAGGTGGTGGCCGTCGCTGGGTTCGCGCTGGTCTCCGGTGGGGCGCTGGCGTGGCTGAAGGGCGGGGGAGGGGCTCGCTCACCGCCGGTGGATATCGACGCGCTGCTGGGACGGGCGCGGAAAAAGCTGGTCGCGAAGCGGTTCGGGCCGGCCGACAAGCTTCTCAATGAAGTCCGGTCCGCCGGCGTCGGCCGGATGACCGAGCAGCGCCTGCGGCGATTCACCGCGACGCACCGCGCACGACTGCTGATGGTCTATCGGCCACGGGGTCAGTTGTCCCTGTCCGCGTGGTGGCGGCTGGCCTGGCCGTTGTTGGGTGAGCTGGCGAAGACTCCCGCCGCGCACCGCGACGCGCTGGACGACCTGCTGCTCAACAGGATGCGGCACAACCTGGAGCACGGGGATTTCGACGCCGGGCCGTACTGGGACTTCCTTGCCGCCGCCGACTGGGTACACCTCGGGCAGGGCGCGCGCTGGGCCGAGCGAACCGTCCGGGAGCGGCTGGCGCTCGGGCTGTGGCAGGCGACGACCGGCCCGGGCGTCCCGGCGATCCCGGTCGCCGACCGGGCGACGCTGCTCGGGCTGGTCGGGCTGTGGCTGCGCGACCGGCGGGTCCCGGAGTACATGCCGGTGTGGCCGCGCGACGGGGAGACCGCCGCGCTGCGGGCACTGCTGAGCGCCGCCGCCGACGAGCTGGTCAAGGGCCGCACCAAGCACGCCGCCCGGTTGCTCGCCGTCGTGCAGGTCGGGATGCGCCGGGTGGAGCAGCCGGACGAGGAGCTTGACCGCCTGCTCACCGCGGTCAGCTATGCCGTCGAGGCCGCCGCGGCGGACGCCAGGACGACCCGCCCTGGGCAGTACCTGCCCAGTTGGGGCGCGGTTCTGCTGACCTTCGGGTTCTCGATGCTGGCCAAGATGCTGGCCATCAAACCGGGGCTGCGCCGGTCGCTGCCCGAGCCCTTCGACCTGTTCTCGCATGCCGGCAACCTCGGGGGTGGTTGGGCGGTGGGCATGCTGGCGGTCTTCGTCGGCTACTTCGTCCTGCGGACCGGCCGGGGATACCTCACCGGCGACCGCCTGCACGCCTTCCGCGCCCGGTGGGTGCCCGGGGTGCTGCTGTTCACCGCCGCGATCAACGCGTTCACCGAGGTGCGGTGGATGGTTGAGAATGTCGGCGTTGCGCACGCACTGTTCGGGCCGCACACCGTGGCCGACCCCCTCGACCTGGTCTACAGCGTCGCGATCGCGGGCTTGGTGGCGGCCTTCAGCTGGCGCGAGCAGGACGTCCGCGGCGCTGGGGAACCGGCCAACGGCGTGCTCCTGGCGGGCGCGCTCGACCGGCGCCAGCTGGCGCGGTTCGAGGCGGTGCTGCCCGGGTTGGTCCGGCACGCGACGGTGCGGCCGGCGCGCGACGGGCAGTGGCCGGTGCTCGAGATTCCGCGCAACCGGGCGGTGCGGGCGCAGCTGCGTGACGCCGGCCTGAAGGACGTCGCGGTCCCGCCGTTGACCTACCACTGGGCGGATCGCGGCCAGCTCGTGAAGATCGTTGCGCCAAGGGTCGCGCGTCGGGCGGGTGGCCTGACGCAGCGGGCCGCGCGTTGGGTGGGCCGCCTGGCGAAGCGGGCCCCGGGCGCGCGGGCGCGCGGCGGCAAATGGGTCCGGGTGCCGCGAATGCGGGTGCTCGGCCTGGCCTCCGAGCGGCTGCTGGGCGTGACGCTCGCCGCCGGGGTACTCGCCGGCGTCACGCTGAACGTGCTCGGCGCGGGATGGGTGCCGGTGGCGCTCGGCTTCACCGCTGCCTTGGCGTCCATCCTGGTGCCGGCCTGGCGGGCGGAACCGGTCGAGGGACGGCCCGGCTACGGGTGGGCGCGGCTGTTCGGCTGGCTGGGCTACCAGCTGTGGATCACGCTGCCCACCCTGGTCTACGGCGTGGGCAGCGGGATGTGGGTCGGCGGCGTGCTGGGCTGGCTGGTCCGGGGCATCGCGTGGCGGTGGGGCAACCTGACCAGGAACCCGTTGGTGTTCCCGTCGGGAGCGAAGGTCATCCGGGTGCCGGTGGTCGATCCGGTCTGGTTGACCCGTCCGGGTGTGCTGGCCGGCGCCGCCGCGTTTGCCGGTGTCGCGGTGCTGGTCGCCGTCGGGTACGGGGTGCGCCTTCTGGTCCGCCGCCCGGGCACCGGGTACGGAGCGCGGAGCGGCGCGATCGCGGTGGAGTTGCCGGCCGGTCGCCCGGTCGCGCAGATTCCCGACGAGCACGCCGCCGCGAAAACCGCCGTGGCCGAGTTACTCGCCGAGCTGCGGCCGGCCCCGCTCGTCCCGGGCCACCCCGACCACCGGCTGGCCGATCCCGAGGGCCGGTGGGCCGCGCACCACGTGCCGTTCTACGTACTGCCCGGGCTGAACCGCCGCTACGCCTCACGGGTCGCCCGGCGCACCGCGCTGATCATGTTCGTGGCGCCGGAACCGGACGGGGCGCCGGCGGTGTTCATCGACCCGTTGACGCTGGCCAGGCTGCACCGATTGGACTCGTGGGAGCGGGCGCTGCTGGCCGAACGGGAGCTGGCCCGCATCCGCCAACCGGAGCTGCCCGAGCAGGCGATCCAGGCACTGCCGATGCCGGAACCGGCCCGGTTGCGCCTCCTGGTCGGCAACCCCAACCCGGGGGTGCGCAGGGCCAGGGCCAGCGACGACCTGGCGACGGCGGTCGAGCTGGCCGCGTCCGTGGCCGACCACCTGGCGAACGCGTCGGGGCGCACCATGCGGGTGGAGCGGCTGCTGGACCGGATCGCCGGCGACATCCACGACCTGGAGGCGGCGGTCGGGCTGCACCCCTGGCTGCACATCGACGACGTGGCGGCGCGGCTGCTGCCGCTCACGCCGCCGGTGACGCCCGCCGTCGCCCCGATCGTTTCCCCGGTCACCAGGCCACCCGCCGAGCCCGCCGGCGGCCCGGCCGCAATCACGGTAGTACCGGCGTTCGGCCGCGCCCACCTGGAACCCGTGACCGAACGAGATGGCGCCGGCGCCCGGATACATCAGGCAATCGAGCTGTACCTGGAGATGCTGGACGAGGCCGGGTTGCCGCTCGATCCCGCGGTCCGGGAGCGGTTTGTCGGGCTGCTCGAGCATATCCGGGACCACACCTTCTGGGACCGTAACGGCGGGTCCACCGCCATCGAGCTGGACGCTCACCTGCGGGTCCCCGTGATGTGGCTGGCACCGGAGGACCTGGCGGTCAAGGCCACGAACCTGGCCGAGGTCGCCGCGTTGCTCGGCTTCCGGCTGGACGCGGAGCTGATGGGCGCGTTCGCCGTAGTCTGGCATGAGCTTGGCCACGTCCTGCAGCTCGCCTACGGCTGGGATGCGGGCGCGACCGACGACCCGTTCGACACCCTGGCCCGGCACAGCCTGGCGGCCGGGCTGTCCGGGCCGCTGCTGGTCGAGCCGAACCCGTTCACCACGGTGCTCGAGGTCGAATCCGAGCGTCTCGCCGAGGGGCTCGCCTCGCTGTTGCTGGTCCACTACCTGACCACCCGGTTCGAGCTCACCCGGCTGCAGAGCCATTACCTGCCGACGGTGCTGCGTTCGGTGATGGCCGACGGGTTCTGGCGCAAGAGCTCCCGGGGCGCGCCCATTGCCGAGGCGCCCGAGCTGCCCGGTTACCTGCACTACCACGAGGAATCGGCGGTGCGCGCTGTACTGTCCCGCGCCGCGGCGGCCGCCCACGGCGGTGGGTTGGTGCGTGGCGGGCTGAGCCACACCCAGCGGCGAGTGCTCGAGCGGTGGGTGTTGCCGACGGCGATCGAGCAGGGGCACACCCGGCTGGTGGAGGTCGAGGGCTCGCCCCCGCTGCGCGTGCTGGACGAGGCCGGCATGCGGCCGCTGCTCGAACGCGTCGGGCTCGGTGAGCTGCCGTCCAATATGCTCGACTACGCCTGGACGCACCCGGTCCACGCACCCGGCGGCGAGATGGTGATGTTCGCCGACACCGCGGCCACCGTGCTGGCCAATCCTGCGCTGCTGCGCTGGCTACAACGGCACAACCGGACCTTCCACCTCGGCGATCACCCGGACCCGCACGGTGCCGAACACGAGGCGGACGCGGCGGCGATCCTCGAGGAATGGGACCGGATCCGCGCCGGCCAACCCGCGAAGCAACGGTTGTTCGGCGAGTTCGCCGTCCGCGAACTCACTGCTCTGCGGGCCGAGGCGATCGCCGAGGAGTGGTTCGCCCGGCTCCAGCAGACGGACAAGCCGCAGGTCTTCCGGGCGGAAGCCCGCGAGCTGCGCCTGTTGGTGGTAATCGCGCGCATGCTGCTGCGGGGGCAGGCGCTGGACGAGTCCTGGCCGGTCGGGCCGGTGCGGTTCTACCTGGCCAGCGACGAGCGCTTCAGCACGCCGGGCGTGGACCCGGTGCGCACCAGCGACGTAGTGCCCACCCAGGCCGGGACGCGGCACATCTACGCCGCCGACCCGCTCGGGCTGCTCTACCGGGTCGTCGCCGAGCTCGGTCGGGCACGTGGCGAGACGTCGGACCACGCCATGTGGCACGCCGAGCTGGCGCTGCGGCTGGTCGACCAGCGGGAGTTGGCCGGGCTGCCCGGGCGGATCCGGCCGGACCGCGCCGACTGGACTTCCGCCGGGTACGCGCACACCCTCGCGCGAATGGCCCGCACCGACCCGCAACGCCGGCGCCACCGGGTCATCGCCGCCGACGAGCGGGTCACTCGGGTCGAGCGGGAGACCGAGCCCGGGTGGTGGCAGAGGCTGCACCTGCACCACGCCGGACTTCGCTGGTTCCTGGCCGTGCGGGCGGCCCGGTCCGTGCGGGTCGACGAGGACGCGCTGCGCCGGGAACACGCGGCCGCGGTGGCCGAGCTGCGCGGCCTGATCGACGGCCTACCCGGCCTCACCGGGGCTCAGCGCCAGATGCTGGACCGGGCGGTAGCCGGCCGGTCCACCGAGCCAGTGGGCGGCTTCCGGGTGAGCCACGCGCTGCGTGTGCTGCGCACCGAGGCCGAGTTCGATCATCTGCGATTTCCGGACAAGGACCTGTTCGAGCTGGTGGTGCGCAACATCGTCTGGGGAGATCTCCTCTCCGGCGAGCAGCTACCCGGCCTGGCCGAGCTGCGTGCCGAGGCCACCGGTGCGCTGGTGCAGGGCGCTCCGAAGGCGCTGCGCATGTTGCTGGTCGATCGGTCGGAGCCGCACGGCCGGCTGGTCGAGCCCCAACCGCCGTCGCACAGCGGCGGCAACCGCCGCACGGTGCACGAGGAGTACCGGGCGGCACGGGCGGCGCTGCGTGAGCTGGCGGAGGCCAACGGCCTGGCGCTGACCGGCCCCGGCGAGCCGAGCGCCGACCTGCCCTCGAGGGTGGCGTTGAACCTCTGGGCGCTGCGCATGGCCGGCGCCCGGACCAGCAGCGCAGACCTGCTGCCGCTGGTGGTGCGCAACATAGTGTGGGGCGAGCTCACCGCCACACATCCGGCGTTGCGACTGCTAGCCATCGGCTCGTTCACCTCGGAGGCCGAGGCGCTGACCGCGCTGCTCGCCGATCCGGCCGAGGGCAACGATGATCTGTTCGCTTTCCAGCCGCCGAGCGAGGGAGACCCGCCGGTCGAGATCCGGCTCGTGGCGACCGAGCCGGCACCAGATCTCGATGAGCCGACCGCCGGGCCCCGGGCCAGTCTGAACGCCGAGGGCATCTCCGTGCTGATCGGCCCGGAGGGCGTGTCCCTCGGCCGCACCGGCGGCGCGCCGACCTCGGTGGCGCTGGGCGACCCCTCGCTCGCCGACCCGCACGCGTCGATCACGCTGGAAGCCGACCGGTGGATGCTCACCGCGCACGCCGACACCACCGTCGGTGGCGAGCCGGTGACCGAGGCGACGCCGTTGGCGGACGGCAACCGGCTGCGCCTCGGCGACGTCGAGCTCGTCTTCCGGGACCGGCCCCGCCAGCGGCTGGCCCACACCGGGTTGGCGCTGGCCGGCCTGGCCTGGTTCGGTGGACTGACGCACGTCGACTGGCTGTCCTCCCCGGCGCTCCTGGGCGGCACGGTCGTGGCGGTGACCTGGGCGGCCCTGCACCTGACCTGGCGAGGTCGCAGGTCGGTAGATGAAGAACCACCGTCGATACCGGCCGACGCGTCCCCGGCCATGGTCTTCGACAGGTGGCGGACCCTGTCCCGGCCACAGCGCTCGGCGTGGATCAGAAAGTCCCCGGACGAGGCGGGCCGGCGGGCCGGCATCCCGGTCGTGGACCGGCACCGGGCGAACCTGCTCGTGCTGGCGCGGGAGAAGGCGGCGCTCAAGCGGGAACTGCGCGAACTGTGGGGCATGACCGCCTACGTCGTCCCGCGTCGCGAGGCGATACGCGGAATGCTCAAGGGCATCAAGGCGATCGAGCGAAGCCTCGGCCTCGGCTTCATCGGGTTCATCCTGAAGCCCTTCCCGCGGGCGTACTTGATCGGATTCGACACGATCGGTCGAGGGCACGCAATCGTCGCCTACGAGAACCCGGACACGTCGGCGTACGTGGCGCTCTATGTGCCGGGCATGGGCAACCGTCTGGAGACCGTGGGCGACGGCCTCCGCAGCGCCAAGCGGCTGTGGAAGCGGATCGCGTTCAAGCTCAAGGTACGGAGCGTCTCGGTCATCGCGCACTGGGCACTCGACCAGCCACAACACCTGCGGGAGGCGACCAGCACCCGATACGCGGAGGCGGCGGCGCCGAAACTGCACCGGTTCCTGCTGGGCATCCGTGCCACCGGTCGGGCCGACCAGCAGCTGACCCTGATCGCCCATTCCTACGGCTCGGTGATCTCCGGGATCACCGCCGCGCTGCGGGATGTCCTCCGGCTGGTCGACGACTGGATCATTCTCGGCAGCCCCGGCGTGCACGCCGCGCACATCTCCAAGCTGCTCCGCGGACTCCTCACCCGGGTGTGGGTCGCCTCGGCGAAGCGGGACCCACTCGGGCGCACCCCGGAGCGCATTCACGGTGTCGATCCGGCGAGCCAGGCATTCGGTGCCCTCGTCTTCGATGCCGGCACCGGCGGCCGTTACGGCGGCCAGTTCGGCGTCGAGCGCCCTCACCGGAGCTACTGGAACAGGCATTCCCCGGCATTGGCGAACATGGCGCTGATCATTACCGGCCGGCGCGACCAGGTCCGGTTGGTCGCGGGGCGTGGGGTACGCACCTGGTGGGGGCCGAAGCGGCGGTACCGGATCCGGGAGATGGGCCGGCACGACGGCCCGGCGCTGGATCAGGTGTTCGAGGGTATTTCCAGTGACAGCAAGTACACGCCGTACTTCGGCGGCATGCCCAGGCTGACCGCCGAGATGCGCAGGCATCTGCTCGACATCGACGGTCGGCGCCACGTCGCGCTCGTCGCGGAGGCCCGGACGAAGTCTGGCTGGCGGGCCATCGGAATCGTCCGCTTCATCGGCATCGAAGAGAACCGCGCGGACATTGCGGCCGAGATCGTCGACGAGTGGCAGGGGAGGGGCGTCGCCACCCAGATGTTGCGCATCCTGGGTGAGCGGGCCGCCGTGCTCGGTTACACCGACCTGGTCGGCGAGTTCCTGCCCACCAACCGCGCGATCCGGCGAGTGCTGCTCCGGGTATTCCCCGACGTCGAGTTCGGCTACGACGGTTACCACCCACAGGTGCGCATCCCGCTTGGTCCTCGGCTGGAGCCGCGCGGGTGGAGACGGTGGCCCGGGCGGTTCGCGAGCAGTTTCCGGATCGCCGAGTCAAGGCAGGGGCTGCATCTGGGCGTGCCACTGTTGGGGCTGGCCAGTTGGGGCAGCGTGCCGCACCACATTGAGGCGTTCGGGCTCGTGGCAGTGGCGGCTGGCATGCTGTTGCTCGCCCGGTGGGGCATCCCGCGCGGCCGCGGTCCGCCCGTCCGCGCCGCGGTCCGCATCGCGGTGCTCGTTGCGTTGACCATCCTGATGACTCGGGCGCTGGGCGAGGTGGCGGCGCAACTCGCCGTCGTCCTTCCGATGTTCGGCCCAAGACGCCCGGACGGCGAGCACGGTCAGGATGGCGACGCCGCCGTGCCCGCCACGCGGCCGACCAGGTCGCGGCGCTCGGCCGCCGTACTGAGCCGGGACGAGGCGCGCGCCGCCTACGCGCTCTACACCGGGGCCGAGACGGGCCAGCCGATGTCGGTCGACCTGGTCGCGCTGGCGATCGGCATACCCGCGGAGATGGTGTGGCGGAGCTTCCTGGCCCACGGCCTCGCCCTGCGCGATTACCGGTCTGCCGCCGCACAGATGTGGCGCCCCAGCCAGGCCGAGCGAATGAGCACGCGGCCGGACCCACGCGCCACCGAGGCCTTCGAGCCTGGGGTCATCGAAGCCAGGCTTCGTGAGCTGGCCGCCGCGCTGGGCCATACGCCGACGCGGGCGGAGTGGCACCGGGCCGGTCTGGCACCCAGCGACACGACGGTGATCAGGTACTACGGGAGCTGGAACAAAGCCCAGACCGCGGCGGGCCTGTCCAACTTCCGGGCCACCTACACCGACGAACAGGTGCTGTCCGCCCTGGCTGAGGCGGCGGCCTGGGTGGTCGCGGCTGCCACCTCGGCCGGGGTGCCGTCTCCGCCGATCACGTTGACCAGGTACAAGGAATGGGCGGCACAGCGACCGGCCGGAAGCCCACCGGCCCCGTCGGCGGCAGCGGTCGCCAAGCGGTTCGGTGGCTTCGGCAACGCGGTCCGGCGCCTCGCCGAGACCGGTACCCGAAAGGCTGCCACACCGCCGACGACGGAACGGCCGGCGCCGCGCCCGGTCACCAAGCCGTTGCCCGAGTCCGCAGCCCAGCTCACCCCCGAGCAAGCGGTGATCTGGGAGCTGTACTGGGACGGGCTGTTTTCCGGCGAGGAGATCGCGACGCTGCTGGGGACGACGCCCTGGCAGGTCCGGAAGGTGTTCCGGGACGTCGGCCAGCCGCGCCGGACGAGGCGCGAAGTCAGACAGTTGCTGTCGATGGTCGAGCGCGCGGTCACCGACCTCGAGGCCGGACGGATCGTCGCCCTGTTCCGGGGGACCACCGACCGGCCCGCGATGACGCCGACACAGGTCGCCGAGTACCTCGGCGAGGACCTGCGCAAGATCTACGCCGCGCTGCGGCCGGTGGTCGGCGACGAAGAGTCGCGCCGCCGGTGGGCCTCCCCGGACAAGCCACTCGCGCACGCCGGGTTCGCGCTGGCCGGGCTGGCCTGGTTGGGCCACTGGCCGAGTCACGTCATGGTGCCGGTGATCACCGGGGCGGCGGTGCTGGGGCTGCTCGGCTACGCGGTCCGCCGTATCAGGGGGCCGCCGGCGTGGCGTCGGGTGTTCAGCGGCCTCATCGGTGTGCTGCTGGGCGCGGTGATGTTCTCGTCGGCTCTGGTCGGGCGGGCCGACGCGGTGCCCGACCAGATGCCGGCCCAGCGGAGCGTTGCCGTCGAGCGGAGCGCCGCCAAAGCTCCGACCACCGCCGGAGCACAGACCACGGCCGTGCCGTCCTCGGCCGGAGCGTCGCCCACAGCCGTCCCGTCGCCCCGGTTCCACCTGGGCATCGCGCCGAAGCGCACCACGGCCGGGCGGGAGGCGGCCGCGTACGGGGTGACTTTCGCCGAGTTCAACGCAGCCAACGGCGGCCGGTTCACCGGGCCGCACCAGCGCATCGGCGGGCAGCGGGTGAAGGTGCCCGCCACCTGGAAGGGGATCATCACCGCCCAACCGGGGGACAGCCTCTGGTGGGTCTTCAAACGGCAGCGGGACTGGGCGGGCTACCGGGCCGCCGTGCGGGCCGACCCGACCCCCGACCTGATCTACCCCGGCCAGCGCTACCGGATCTCCAACTACCGGCCGATCAAACCCGTCAAGCCTGTACAGCCGGTGAAACCGGTGCATCCGGTAAAGCCGGTCGAGCCGCCGGTCGACTTGCCGGCGCTCGAGATCCGGCCGGTGCCGTGGAGCTACCCGGCCGGCCTTGCCGGAGCCATCACGCTCGCGCTGGCTGCGTGGCTCGGTACCGCCCTTCGGCTCCGCCCGCGCACCAGCCCGAAGCACCGGGCTCCGCCCAAGCAACTCCCGCCAGTCAAGCAATCGACCAAACAGTCGGCCAGGCATTCCGCGCCGAGAAAGCACTCGGTGTCGGCGCGAGAGGTGCTCCGGTGGCTTGCCGCCCAGGCACGGGCCGGCCGGTCGGCCCTGCGGGACCAGCTGACCATCTGGTGGGCCGGTGCGCGGGTGGCGGTCGCATGGTGGCCCGGCGTACGGGTCGAGGTCGCCGAGCTGCGCGGACTGCCGCGTCGGGTGGTCGAACTGATCGGTTGGGACATGCCGGTCCGGGCCGGCCCCCGACGGACCACCCGGGCCCGGCTGGCGGCCGGCCTGCTCGGGTTCGGGGTAGCCCTCGCGGCGGGTGGGTTCTGGCCGGCGGCGGTCGGCGCGCTGGTCGGTGGCGCGGTGCTGGCGGTCCGGGTGCGGTGGTCCGCGAACTGGCTGCCCACGCCGAGGCCGGCCGACGGGTTGCGGACCAAGCGGCCGTTCCGCGCGCTGGGGCACACAGCGGTGGGCCTGTTCGGCGCACTGGCCGGGGAGCTCAGCACGCACGCCCCGGCCCTGATCAAGGATGCGCTGCGCTGGATAGCGTCCAAGCCGGAGTCCACCCTCGCGGTGAAGACGTTGATCTCCGCGCTGGCGGTGAGCGCGGTGATCAACTACCGGTCGGTGAAGAACCGGCGCACGCTGCTTTACGAGCGGGGCATCTACACCCGGCCTCGGCGCGATGCCTGGCACTCGGCGGTGCGGGCGGCGGCGGTGGCCTGGGTGAGCGACCTGCTCGCCCTGGCCGGGCTCCCGGTACTGGTGTTCTGGGTCGGTGACCGGTTGGGGGTGGGCCACAACCTGGCCGCGATGATCCCGGCGGTGCTCGCCGCTGCTCTGGGCTCCGCCGTCCAGCTGCGGCAGCGGGGCGGGGAGCGGTCGTGGAACGCGGTCGCCGCCGGACTGTACGCGATCCCGACCTTCCAGCTGCTGAACGCACTGGGGATACGAGGCCCACCGACCAGCTGGGGTGACTACTTCCACGACCTGGCGCTGTGGCTGGCGCTGGTCGCGCCGACCCCGTTCATCACCGACTACCTGATCGCGGCCGGCGGCGCGCTGCTCCTCAAACGGGTCCAGTGGTTGCAGTACCGGACCGGGCAGAACACCCTGACTCGGGCGGCCGGTATCGGCACCGTCCGGCGGTGGCACATCTGGCTGCAGCGCTCCGGGGACCGACTCAAGTCCAGCCTCGAGCTGTTCGGCCGGCCGGACTGGCTGGTCACCCTCCTGCGGGTAGACGCGGCATTGAAGGTCGTCCTCGGCTACTCGATCCTGCGTGCCAAGACGACCATGGAAGTCGTGGCTTTCGCGGCGCTCGCGCTCGCCGGGGGGCTGCTGCTGTGGCCACTGCGCGATCTCCTGGAACGCAAGCAGAAGGCCCTGGGCTCCAAGAGCTCGCGGTCGATGGCCCGACGGGAGCGGCCGATCGGACCGCTGTACCGGGTGACCCGGCGGGTCGACGCGCTGCCCGGCGCGCTGGACGACTTCCTCGCCGCCACCGGGCTCAGCACCGGAGAGTGGCAACTGGACGACCCCGAGCTGCCCCGCCGAACGGCGGCGCGCATGGTCGAGCTGCTCGGCCAGCTGCCGCCCAATCCGCTCGAGCTGGATCTGGTGGATCAGTACGTCCCGGAGCTGACCGACGCCACCGCGCGGGTGCGCGAACAGTGGCTGGACCGGCACGGCCAGCACCTCCGCGCGCTGGCGTTGACCGTGCTCATGGTGGCCAGCAACCGGGACGCCCTGTTCGGCGCGCTGACCCGGATGAGCGAACGCCACCAGGACCGGGCCGACATCCTGGCGTTCCTGGACCGGTTGCTCGACGAACTTGTCCGGCCGGAGAACCTGAACCAGCTGGCCCTGGACGCCGACGACCGGATCCTGCTGGGCCTGCCCGCCGACCGGAATGCACCGCTGGACGGCGTGGTGATCAGGCCGATCCCGCGCCGGGTGTGGGAGGAACGCCTCGGCGACGCCATGGCGGAACGTCACCGGCAACATCTGCACTACCTGCTGCGCGACCTCTGGGATCTGCTCCTCACGGCCGGGCTGCGACTCGCCGGTTCACCCCGGGGAGAACTGGCCCGGCGGGCGATCGAGGCACTGACCACCCGAGCACTGGGCCAACTCGAGCGGGAGCGGCACCGCAAGCGGCACGACCAGGGCATGGTGGTGGCGCGGGCGTTGCTCGGGGAGCGCATCCGCGCGCTGCGGAACGCATTGGTCGCCGACGAGCGGCGCATCGATGAGCCCCTGCGCCCGAGTGGGAGCAAGGACATCGCGCACCGAATCGAGCAGTTCCAGCGGTTGAAGGCGGCCCTCACCCTGCTGGACTCGACGTTCGCCGTGCTCGACGAGGTCGAACTGCACACCCGGGAGCGGGACAAGTGGCGCCAGAACATCGAGCGCGCGGCCCGGGCGAAGCCGAAGCTTGAGCCGGGCTCGCTGCTGGCGGCGCTGCTGATCGTCGCCGGTGCGAAGGGACCGGTCACCGCGGCCGACCTGGTTCGCCGCCACGCCGGCCTCGCCTACCCGGTCACCGAGCGGACCTGGCAGCGGAAGCTGCACGCGCTGGCCCGGGCCGGTCTGCTGGAGGGGACCCCGGGCGAGGGGTACCGGGCGGTCGAGGGACTGCGGGTCGCCTGGCGGCGGGCGAACCCGATGCTGCGGCACGCGCTGCGCACCAACCCGAGGATGCTGCCCGGCGGAGAAAAGCTGGCGCCGCTGCTGAAGGCCGGGGCGTCGGAGGACGACATCGGGCACGCCCACCAGATCCTGCTCGACCTGTTGTCCCACGGCACCCGGGTATACCGGTACCACACACCCGGCATGCTGGACGACCTGATGCGGGCGGTCCTCCCGGGTTGGAGCTGGTGGCGCGGGGCGCTCTACCAGCGCAGGCACCCGCTGGCCCGGGTGGAGCGGCTGGCTCCGGAGCCTCGGACCAGACCCGAGCGGGAGCTGCGGGCATCGATCCGCCGGGCTACCTCGCGCGAGCTGACCCGCGCCTGGCGGCGCGCCGAGCTCGCGGTGATCAAGCTGCATCGCGCGCGCCGGCACACCGCCCAGCCCAACGCCCCGCCACACGGCCGGGCCGACCTGCGCGCCGCCGCCGACAGCCCGGAGCTGCGGGCGGCCTACCAGGCACTGAACGAGGCCATCGACAACCGGCTGGCCGCGTACGAGGACCTGCGCGCACTGGCCGAGCGGATCCGCACGGTGGACGAGCCGGAGCCCGGGGCGCGTTCGGCCCGGCTCGGCCGGTTGCTGGTGCGGGCCGACCGTCTGGTCGATTACGGACCGAGCCGAACTCAGGAAGCGCCGCCGCCGGCGTACGAGCTGCGCCGGGCCTATGCCGCGCTGAAGGCGGCGAACCGCCGGCTCGGCCGGACCCGGCCAGGCACCACCGCCCGCCTGGACGCGCTGCAGCAGGCCCGGGTCGCGCTCGACCGGTTCTTCTACGCGACGCGGGAGGCGGTAAGTGCGGACCTCGGGGTCGAGTGGGCGCCCCGCCAGCTGCTGCTCAGGGGCTTGCGGCTCGCCCCCCGGCTGGTGAAGGCCGGTTCGAACGCGCTGACCCACATCTCCACGCTGACCACGCCGACGGTCGGCGGGGAGCGGGGAAGCATCGCCGGGGTGGAGACGGCCGAGGCCACCTTCGCCCTGTCCACCGCCGGTACGCCGAGGCTCGCGGTGGCCAGCCTGACCGGACCGGTGCCCGGTGCCCGCAACACGGACGCCGTCGCCGCGCATGTCGACCCGGCTAGCGGAGTGGTCACCGTGGTGGTGGCCGACGGGCTGGGCAGCGTCGCCAACGCCGCACTGGCCGCCCGCGTCGCGGTGGAGACCGCCTTGGAGGAGCTGGTCCGCACTGATTCCCCCCGGCGCACCCGCGAGCAGGCGCACCTGGCCGCCGCCGCCCGGGCCGGCGCCCGAGTGGCCGCGTTGGCACTTCCCGGGCAGGCCTACCAGCCGGCCGCCACCTACCTGGCGGTACAGGTCGTTCCGGCGGCTGGCGAGTCCCACCTCGCCGAAGTGATCACGTCCAACCTGGGCGATACCGCCGCACACCTGGTACCCGCCGCGAGAGGTTGGTCCCGGTTGAGCGTTGATCACACCAACTTGGCCACCGAGGGACTGGTCGCGTTCCTCGGCGAGAACCCCCGGGTGCGCCCTTCGTTCGACCGCATCTTGGTGACCGATCCGGGCAACCTGGTGCTCGCCACGCGCGGGCTGGCCGAGCAGGACCTCGGCGGGCTGGCCCCGGACCGCACCGACGAAGTACTTGTGCGAGAGATCGCCCGGCGTTCGCTGGAACGGAGTGGGTTAGGCAACCTGACGCTGGTGGACATCCCGCTGGTATTCGGAAACGGGGGGAGCTAATCGGACGAGTAACTACGGACGACCGAGCCGGTAACCCACGCCGCGGATCGTTTGAACGATTTCCGGCCGGCCGATTTTCGAGCGCAGCGTCGCGATGTGCACGTTGAGGGTGCTGTAGGCGCCCGGCCACGGCCGGCCCCAGATTTGTTGCACCAGCCGATCGCGCGAGCACACTTCGCCGTCTTCTTCGGCGATCAGCGCGAGCAACTGGAATTCCTTTCGGGTCAACGTGATCCGAGTGTTGGCAACGGTGACGATCTGACGCATGAGATCGATGTTGACATCGGTGGCCCGGATGACTCGCGGCCTCGCCTCGGTCGGCCGATAACGACGGAGCACCGCATGGATCCTGGCCAAGAGCTCGGCGACGTCGACCGGTTTGACCACATAGTCGTCCGCGCCCGCTCGTAAACCCCGAACCCGGTCGTTGGTGCCCGCCCGGCCGGTCAGAATGATGATCGGGGTATTGCTCTCCGCGCGGATCCGGCGGCAGAGGTCCAGGCCGTCCACGTCGGGCAGGGAGAGGTCCAGAAGTACCAGATCAGCGCCGTCCAGCTGGTCCGGTACGGAGTCGCCGGCGCTGACGTGCGGGACCGAGAGCCGGTACTTCCGCAGAGCGCTTGTCAATGCTCCGGCAACCTTGTAGTCATCTTCGACCAGCAGTATTCGGGTCATTTCTCGCTGCCTTGACGTGAGGTGAGTTCGTATCTACTGGAACACGATTGTAGCGGCACTCGTCGCCATTCACTCGAGACTTGATATAGATTTAGCGTACTGGCGAGAACATTGTTAATATTCCTTTAAGCTACTTTCGTTCGGTAGCTGATCGTTGCACAATTAACCACATGTGAAACCGGCGCAGCGTCAAACGTTTGGCGGCGAGTTGATCCGTCGTCTCCGCACATTCAGGTTGACCGCGTTGTGACCAGTAGATGCCAGAAAAATTTGAGGGGGAGTATGTCCGCGTCCGCAGGTAAGGCCGCACCCGTTCTGGATGGTCCGGGAGCCACCGACTACGCGCGGTACATGCGCACCGACGAGCTGTTGACGCTGCAGAAAGAGCCGGCGGAGATGGCTCATCGGGACGAGCTGCTGTTCCAGACCGTGCACCAGACCACAGAGCTGTGGCTCAAACACGCGTGTTTCGAGCTGTCCACCGCCGCGGGGCTGATCGCCGAGGACGACCTCGAGGCGGCGGTGCTCCTGGTGCGCCGGGCCTGCCTCGGGGTGGAGCTCTGCACGGATGCGCTGCGGATGCTCACGCACATGGCACCGGCCGACTTCCAGCAGGTCGCCGCCGTGCTGGGCAACGGGTCCGGCCTGGAGTCGCCGGGCTGGCGCGGCGTGCGCGCGGTCAGCGGCCGGCTGGGCAAGGCGTTCGACGCCCGGCTGCGGAACGACGGGCGGCCGCTGGTCGCGCTGTACCGGGACGCCCGGCCGACGAACCGGCTCTACCAGCTCGCCGAGTCCCTGGTGGCGTGGGACGAGGCGATCAATGTGTGGCGGGTGCGGCACTACACGATCGCCGTGCGGATCCGGGGGGCAAAGGCGTTCGGCACCGGCGGCCAGCCGGTGGCGATGCTCAACTCCCTGATCCACCGCAAGTTTTTCCCGGAACTGTGGGAAGTCCGCGACGCCGTGGCCGGCACATGATCACCACGGTGCTCTCGGGCACGGCCGACCCCGCCGGGTTTCCGCTGCTGGCCGTTGCCTCGGAGGTGTTGAAGAGCGGCAAGCACTTCCTCGACCCGGAGTCGCTGGAGGCGCTGCGCCGAGCCCGGCTGACGGTGACCGCCTCGGCCCACTCCGCACGCCGGTCGCTGGTGCTGAACTTCCTCGACGTGGTGCTGGACAAGGCCGACGGCCGCTACGACTACCTCACCTACACCGCCCAGCCGCTGTTTCCGATCGTCACCGACGACTCGCCCGACCGGCGGCGGGACCGCACGGTGGCGCTCCTGCTCGCCGACCTGCTGACCTTCGAGCTGACCGAGCTGGCGGGCGAGCTGGACGTGCTCCCCGAGATGCGGCCGTCCCCGGAACTGGTGGCCAAGCGCCTCCGGCTCGCGCTGCGGGCGGCCCGCCCGGCGGCGCAACGGGTGGGCGTAACCGACGATCTGGACGGTACCGACACCGGCCCGGACCCGGCCCGGGAGTTCGCGGCGGCCGTCATGGCCACCGGCACGGCCGCCGAGCGCGATCTGCTGTGCCTCACCATGCAGCCGGTCGCCACGCTGCACGACGAGTACCTGTTCCTACGGGTGCTGCAGGCGTTCGAGGCGACGTTCGCGGCGCAGGCGCAACGGCTGCGCGCCACGATCACCGCGCTGGACGCGGGTGACCCGCTGGCGGCGGCCAGGCTGCTCGAGCGCAACAGCGAAGAGCTGCGCGAAGCCGGCACGATCTTCTCGCTGATCGCGACCATGCAGGTCGAGGCGTTCCGAACGTTCCGGGCGTTCACCGAGGGCGCCAGCGCAATCCAGTCGGAGAGCTACAAGGCCATGGAGTCGCTGTGCCGGCAACCCAACCCCGATCGGCTGGCCGGCCTGCCCTACACGTCGGTGCCGAAGGTGCGCGAGGCCGTTCTTGCCGGTCAACCGACCGTATGGGAGGCAGTCATGGCCGCCGAAGGCCGGATTGGCGCTGACGACGCTCGTGTCCTCGCCGAGGCGATGTCCGAGTACGAAGCGGTCATGCGCCGCTGGCGCCGCACCCATCACAGCATCGCCGTGCGGATGCTCGGCGACACCGCCGGTACCGGCTATACCGTCGGTACGCCCTATCTTCGATCCGCCATGGATTTGCCCGTCTTCGACATGGTTGACCCTCGGCGCGGGATCACTCCGAACGGGGGATCCGCAGCAACTCGATGATCGTGTCCAGCTTGGCGCCCTGTTGGTCCAGCTTCGCACCCTGTTGGTTGAGTTGGGCGCCGTACTTGTCCAGCTTTGCGCCCTGTCGTAGATCGCGTGCACGTCATTGTCCAGCTGGTTTACCTTGCGGACCAGATCTGGCTGCGTGCTCATGGCGTGGGAGCCTAGCGCAAATGAGATAACAGTCAGAAGACCGTCTCAGAGCAGAGCTCCGTTGACCGGTTCGAAGCGGGCTTGGAAGAAGCGCATCGTCGGTGGCTCGTGGACGAACCGGAGGCCGCCGGTGATGTGGTGGCGTTCGTTGTACAGGTCGATGACGCCGGCGGCGACGGCGTCCAGGTGACTTTGCGTGTAGGTGCGGCGGGGGATGGCCAGGCGGACCAGCTCGAGTTCGGGGTAGTGGTTCTCACCGGTGACGGCATCGCGGCCGGCGGAGACGGCGCCGCGTTCCACGCCGCGCACGCCGGCGACCTGGTAGATGGCGGCGATGAGGGTTTGCGCGGGGAATTGGTCGCGGGGGATGTTGGGCAGGATGGCACCGGCGTCCAGGAAGACGGCGTGGCCGCCGATGGGGCGAACCACCGGGACGCCGGCGTCGAGGAGTTTCTCGCCGAGGTATTCGACCTGGCCGACGCGGGCGGAGATGTTTTCCTCGCGGACGGATTCCTCGATGCCGGTGGCGATGGCTTCCATGTCGCGGCCGGCCATGCCGCCGTAGGTGTGCATGCCTTCGTAGACCACGACCAGCCCGCGCGCGGCTTCGGCGAGGGACGGGTCGCGGACGCCGAGCCAGCCGCCGATGTTGGCGAAGGAGTCCTTCTTGGCGGACATGGTGGCGCCGTCGGTGAGGTCACAGATGTTGCGCAGGATGTCGGCGACCGTGCGGTCAGCCTGGCCGGGTTCCCGGCACTTGATGAACCAGGCGTTCTCCACCGCGCGGGCGGCGTCCAGGATGACCGGGATGCCGTGGTGGTCGGCGATCTCCCGGACCTCGGCGAGGTTGCCCAGGCTGATGGGTTGGCCGCCGGCCATGTTCACCGTGGCGTGGATCCAGAACAGCGGGATGTTGTCCGCGCCGACCTCGGCGATGACCTTGTGCAGCTTGTCCGGGTCGACGTTGCCCTTGAACGGAACGTCGGCGTCGGGCTGGTGGGCCTCGTCGATGATGACGTCGTGGAAGATCCCGCCGTTGCGTTCCAGGTGGACGCGGGTGGAGGGGAAGTACATGTTGCCGGGTATGTGGTGGCCGGGGCGGATGAGGCATTGGGCGAGGATGTTCTCGGCGGCGCGGCCCTGGTGGGTGGGGATGAGTTCGGGGTAGCCGTAGTAGCGGGCGACGGTGTCTTCGAGTCGGTAGAAGCTGCTGGAGCCGCAGTAGGCCTCGTCGCCGACCATCATCGCCGCCCATTGCCGGTCGGACATGGCGTTGGTGCCGGAGTCGGTGAACAGGTCGATGGTGACCTCGTCGGCGCGCAGTAGGCAGGTGTTGTAGCCGGCGCGGCCCAGCGCTTGGGTGCGTTGCGCGCGGGTGGTGACCGGGATGGGCTCGACGGCCTTGATCCGGTACGGCTCGACGGGGTACTCGCGGGCCATCAGGTTTGCTCCTTGTGGGTCCAGGCCAGTTGTTGCTCGTGCCGGGCGGTTTCGGTGGGGTCGGTGGGGATGCGGTGCGCGGCGGCGCGCAGCATGGGTGGGGCGGCCAGCGAGGTGACCAGGGCGATGAGCACGACCACGGTGAACATGGCCGGGGTGAGCAGCCCGACGCGCAGCCCGACCAGGGCGATGATCACTTCGACCATGCCCCGGGAGTTCATGCCGGCGCCGAGGGCTAGGCCCTGCCAGTGGGTCATCCGGCTGGCCCGGGCCCCGAGGTAGGCGCCGGCCAGTTTGCTGGTGACGGCCACCGCGACGGCGGCGGTGACGGTGGCGGCGACGATGGGTTGGGCGAGCACGGTGAGGTCGATGCGCAGCCCGATGCCGGCCATGAAGATCGGGGCGAGTACCCAGAGGGTGACGGTGTTGAGCCCGGCCAGGTGGGCGGGGTTGAGCCGGCGCAGCACGGCGATGCCGGCCAGGAACGCCCCAAGCACCGGTTCCAGGCCGGCCCCGCCGGCGGCCGCGCCGAACAGCAGGGTGACCAGTACGGCGTAGGCGGTCGCGGCCGGCGCGGTGTGGCCGGCCAGGCGCAGGCCAAGCCGGGCCAGTGGCCGGCCAAGCAGCGCGGCCGCGGCCAGTAGCGCGGTGGCGGCGAGTCCGATGAGCAACGCGGAGTGCCCGGCACTCGCCGCGGCCACGCTGACCGACGAACCCGCCACGCTAGCGCCCGCCCCGGGGACCCCCGCGCCGGCCGCACCTACACCTCCCGCGCCGGCGGCGCCGGTGGCGAGGGCGGAGACGGCGGCGAGCAGCACCCAGCCGGCGGTGTCGTCCAGTGCGGCGGCGGCCAGGATGAGCTGTCCGACGTCCCGGTGCACCAGGCCGAGGTCGGCCAGTGTTTTGGCGATCACCGGGATCGCGGTGACGCACATGACCACATCGAAGAACCCCGCGACCAGCCCGCGCGGCACCCCCGCCGGCAGCAGCGACTCGGGCAGCAACCAGCCCAGGCCGATGCCCGCGGCCAGGGGCAGCAGCAGCGCCCCCAACCCCACCCGCGCCACGTCACCGGCGCGGCGGCGCAGGAACCCGGTGTCCAGCCGGGCCGCGGTCAGCGCGACCAGCAGCAGCACACCCAGCTGGCTGGCCGCGTCCAACAGCGGCATCCCGTCGCGCGGGAACAGCCGGTCGAACGCAGCCGGGCTCAGCTGCCCGAACACGGTCGGGCCGAGCAGCACCCCGCCGAACAGCTCCCCGGCCAGCGCCGGCAGCCCGAACCGCCGCGCCAGCAGACCCATGCCCAACGCGACGGCCAGCAGCACCGCGAGTTGCGACAGGAAGGTGGCCAGCTGCGGAGCCGGTAACGGGGGTGCCACCCCGGACACGAGCACGGTCAGGCTCGTTCCCAGCTCAACCCGTCGCCGGACACGGTGAGCCCACCCGCCACGGCGGCCGAGTCCAGCGCCCCGTGGTCACCGAGCGCAGCACCAACCTGCAGCTCGGCCCCGGCCGCGAGCAATGAACCGAGGAACCCACCGCCGGGTTTCGCCTCCGCATGGCCAGTTCCGGTGAAGGCGTCGGCGAGTTCGGCCGAGGTGGCGGCGAGCCGGCTCCCGGTGGTGTCGGTGAACTCGTCCCCGGCGACGCCGCCGACCAGGTTGATGAACGACTCCAGGTCGGTGGGTGCGGTGTTGGCGACCTTGCGGGCGGCCCAGAAGTAGGAGTCCTCGGACTGGTGCAGGTCGTAGAACCCGACCAGGAACTCGTAGAACAGCGCGTACTCGCGCCGGTAGCGGGCGTCGAACTCGGCGAACGCCTCCTTTTCCTCCAGCTCGCCGGCCAGGGCGCTGTTCAGCGAGCGGGCGGCCAGCGTGGCGCCGTAGGTGGCCAGATGCACCCCGGAGGAGAACACCGGGTCCACGAAGCAGGCCGAGTCACCGACCAAGATCATGCCGGGGCAGTGGAAGTCGGTGTTGCGGTAGGACCAGTCCTTGCGCACCCGAAGCTGCCCGTAGATGCCCTCGGTCACCCTGGTTGCGTCGGCCAGGTTCTCGCTGATCATGGGGCAGGCGTCGATCAGCTCGCGCATCGCCGTCTCGGGATCGCCCTGTATACGCGCTGTATGCTCCGGGTGTACTACCGCGCCCACGCTGGTCAGGGTGGGCGAGAGCGGGATGTACCAGAACCAGCCGGCGTCGAACGCCACGCACAGGATGTTGCCCTCGCTCGGCGCGGGCAGCCGGGCTCCGCCCTCCCAGTAGCCGAACAGGGCCAGGTTGCGGAAGAACTCCGAGTACACACGCTGTCCACCGGCGTGCGTGTGCAGCCGGCTGGTGTTACCCGAGGAGTCCACCACGTAGCGGGCATACGCGGTGTGTTCAGCGCCGTCGGCGTCCTGGTAGCGGACCCCGGTGACGCGCCCCTCGGGGTCGTCGCCGTCACGCAGCACGTCGGTGACAGTGTGCTGCTCGCGGACGTCGACGCCGCGGCGGGCGGCGTTGTCCAGCAGGATCTTGTCGAAGCGGGCACGCTCCACCTGGTAGGCGAACGAGGTCGGCCCGGCCATCCGGTGCGACACCGCGAAGTCGAACGTCCACGGTTGCGGGTTGGCCCCCCACCGGAACGTGCCGCCGTGCTTCACAGTGAACCCGGCCCGCTCGATCTCCTCGTGCACCCCGAGCAGCTTGGCCACCCCGTGCACCGTGGCCGGCAGCAACGACTCGCCGATCTGGTAGCGCGGGAAGCTCTCCCGCTCCAACAACAACACCCGATGCCCGCGCTTGGCGACCAGCGTGGACACCGTCGAACCGGCCGGCCCACCGCCCACCACGATCACGTCATACTCGGTCATCCGGTCCTCCCAGCAGCATCGGGTCGGTCCACGCCCGCTCCACGAACGCCACGCATGCCGCGCGGTCCCGTTCTGTGAGCGTGATCTGCCAGCCCGCCGGCACCGGATGGGCAGCGGGCCACAAGCAGTACTGGCCGGCGTCGTTGCGCAGCACGTGACACGGACCGTCGAGCGGGTCGGGCCGGCGACCCGGGTCCTCGGCGAGAGCGATGGGGGAGTGGTCCCCCAGCAGCTCGGCCAGCACCGGGGCGATCACGGCCAGCGCCGGCGGGTCGAGCAGCCGGTGGTGACTTGCCGGCAGCGACACGACGCGGGGCGGTTCGCCCAGGTACGGCCGCCAGGAATCCGGGTCCGGTTGTTCACCCGGGTGTTGCGCGGTGAACAAGGTCATCGACCCGTCGAGCACCCCGGGCAGGTGCTCGCGCTGCATCCGCACGTTCGCGCGCAGCACGTCCACCAACCGGTCCGGCCACGGCACGTCGGCGCCCAGCGAGTTCGCCAGCAGCAGCCGCGCGGTCGCCTCGTCCAGCTCGGCCGCCGGTTCGGCTGAACCAGTGGCGGCGAGGGTGCCGCCGTGGCCGGGATAAGCGTCCATTGCGGCCAGCATCGCGACCTGTTGGCCGGCGGCGCGTAAGGCGACCGCGACGGCGTGCGCGAGTACGCCGCCGAAGGACCAGCCGAGCAGGTGGTACGGCCCTCGAGGCTGGGTGCGGCGGATCAGTTCTACGCAGTGCTCGGCCAGTTCGGTCATGTCCTCAAGCGGCGGCTGGTCGGCCCGCAGCCCGGGGGACTGCAGTGCATACACCGGGTGTACAGGCGAGATCACGCCGAGCAGCCGGCCGTACGACCAGCCCAGACCTGCCGCGGGGGGCAGGCAGAACACCGGCGGTCCGTCACCCCGGGGCCGTAATGCCAGGAGGTCCTCAGCGCCGCCCGACCCGGTCCGGTCCAACCGCGCGGCCAGCTCGCGCGGGGTCGGCGCCGCCGCCAGGTCCGGCAGGGTCAGCCGCACTCCGAACACCTTGCGCACCCTGGCCAGCAGCAGCGTCCCGGTCAGCGAGTTGCCACCCAGGTCGAAGAAGTCTTCGTCCGGCCCGCAGGCCCGCGCGCCGAGATCGAGCGTGTCGGCGAACAGGTCGCACAACAGCCGCGGCGCGCCGCCTTCCGGCGCGGCCGGGAAGCGGGTCGGGGCGCGCAACGCGGCCAGGTCCAGCTTGCCGTTCGCGTTGAGCGGCAACCGATCCAGCGTGATCACCAGTGCCGGCACCATGGCCTCGGGTAATCGTGTCCGGGCCCAGGCCCGCAGCGTCCCGGCCACCGCCGCTCCGGGCTCGGCCGGCACCACGTACGCCTCGAGCCGGTGCACCCCGTGCGCGCCCGGCCGGGCGATCGCCCGCACGTCCCGCACGGCAGGGTGCTCGCCGAGCACCGCGGCCACCTCACCGAGGTCCACCCGGTGACCACGGATCTTCACCTGCTCGTCGTCCCGCCCGGCGAACCACAGCACGCCGTCCTCGTCCACGCGCGCCAGGTCGCCGGTCCGGTACATCCGTGAACCGGGTTTCCCGCGTGGATCGGCGAGGAACCGCACGGCGGTCAGCCCCGGCCGGCCCAGGTAACCGCGGGCCACTCCCGGGCCACCCACCCACAGCTCGCCGACCTCACCCGGCGGCACCGGGCACAACCGGTGATCCAGCACCTCCGCGCTGGTACCGGCCAGAGGCCGGCCGATCGGTGGCACCCCACCGGTGAGCGGATCGCTCATCGTGGCGCACACCGTGGTCTCGGTCGGCCCGTACGCGTTGACCATTCGCCGGCCGCCGGCCCACTGGTCCACCAACCCAGGTGGGCATGCCTCACCGGCCACGATCAGGGTGGTCACCGACGGCAGGTCGCCGGGGTCCAGCGTGGCCAGCGCGCTCGGCGTGATGGTCAAGTGGGTGACGGCGCGCCGCGCCACGGTCGCAGCCAGCGGGGCACCGGGCACCAGCTCGGCCGCCGTGGCCAACTCCAATCGGGCGCCCGCACACAATGCCATGGCAATCTCAGAAAACGCCGCATCGAACCCGGTCGATGCGCACTGCAACACCCGGCTAGCCAGCCGAACGGCAAAATGTTCGATTTGCTGTCCGACCATATTCATTACACCGCAGTGCGTAATTAGTACACTTTTAGGCTTGCCGGAGGAGCCGGACGTGAAGATCGCATAGGCCGCATCACCCGCTCGTGGCGCACCCGTTCGGTGGCTGCCGATGTGCCGGCTCGGAGTGTCCTCGGCCAGCTCGTCCGGGCCGAACGTGAGTACCCGGTGCCCCTCGAGCAGTCCGCCGTTCAGCTCACTATCGGTGATGACCAGGGCCGGGGCCGCGTCGCCGAGCATGAACGCCAGCCGCTCCGGAGGATGCGTCGGATCCAGCGGCAGATACGCGCCACCCGCTTTGGCCACTGCATACAATGCGACGACCAGCGCGCTGGTGCGCTCCATCAGCAGTGCCACCAGTCGCTCGGGACGGACGCCCAGCGTGATCAGTCGCTCGGCCAGTCGTTCGCTCAGTGCGTCCAGTCGCGCGTAGTTCAGCGTCGGCCCAGCCCCGCTGACCGCCACGGCCTCCGGCCGACGGCGCGCCAAGGTCGCGACCACGTCATGCCAGAGCGGCTCGGCTGTCTGCTCCATGTGGTGCGTCCCGATTCCCCGACAGACTGTAGAGATCAACGCTATATAGGCTACTTAGTACAAATTAAGGGGTCGAGGATTCGGTGCAGTTTTCATGCGTCCGATACACTGAAGATTAATGTCAAGTGACTTACTTAAGCTATATCAAGGGTTTCTGATGTTTAATGTTCAGTTACTTTCAGTCACCGGGGTGCCAGAGACTCGTTCCACCACCAGGCGATGGTGGGGAAGGGCAGGGGAGTGGGGTTGTCGTCGGTCGGTGCGGCCGTCCGGTCGGTGGCGAACTCGGCGTGTGGCATCGCGGCCGCGGGTTGGTCCAGCGGGTTGGTGTAGCGGGTGCTCAGCGCGGAGGTTTCGATGTTGGACGCGATCCAGCGGCTGAGGCTGAGTACGTAGCGGCGCTGGGCCTCGGTCAGCGAGTCGCCGGTGTGCCGGAGCACCCGAAGGTAGCGGCCCAGCGCGCGGTCGCGCATGGCCATCGCGACCGGGACCGCCCGCTGCTTGTCGTAGCCGTGTTCGGCGGCGAGCACGGTGACCAGGTTGATCGCCGGATCTTCGGTGAGGGTCTCCTTGTAGTCGGAGAACAGGTCGTTGTCCCAGGCCACGATGGTGTGCGCCATGTCGGTGAGGGCGCGCACCGGCGGGTGGCTCAGCTCGGCGTCGGTAAGTTGGTAGCCGCCGACGACGTCGGACAGCGTGGTGTAGAGCTGCACGCCGCCGCCGGCGGTGCGCATGGTGAGGTAGTCGGCCAGGCTGGGCTGGATGCGCCGGCGGGCACAGGAGTTCTTCCAGGCGGCGGCGAGCAGGTACTCGCGGAAGGCGCCGGTCCAGCGGGCGAGCTGCGCCGGGGTGGCGATGGCGGCCACCCGTCGGCGCAGGTCGAACAGCGAGCCGATCCACGGGTCGCTCGGCAGCAGGTCCGGGTCGCCGGTCTCCAGCATGCGGACCAGCTTCACGCTGAGCGCGAGCAGGCCGCCGGCCTGCTCGGTGCAGGTGTCGCGAACATAGGAGTCGTCGCCGTCGATCTGCGAGTCGTCGAAGGTCGTCCAGTGCACCAGGTCGGCCATCAGCTGTACCCGGTCCGGGTCGTCGTCGGGATAGCAGTAGGCGACCAGCTCGGTGAACAGCCAGTCGCGCAGCGCCCGCCGGCGCTCCTCGCCCGGGAAGAAGCCGAAGCCCTGGAACCAGTCCAGGGAGCCCTTGGCGATCAGCTCCAGCTCCGGGTGCATGATCAGCGGCAGCGGGCAGTAGAAGGCCGGCACCTCGAGGGGGAGCATGATCCGTTCCCTTCAGACCGTCGGTTCGGTGGCGCGCATGAGCAGTCCGCGCGGGCGCAGCGACAGCCCGGCCGCCGGCCGCGCCCGGGCCACCGGTTCCAGCCGCCAGCGAGCGCCGATGGCGGCCAGGGTCATGGTCGCCTGGGCCAGCGCGAACTGGTCGCCGATGCACTTGCGGGCACCGAGGCCGAACGGCAGCGCGGTGTGCGTCGAAGTGTCCCGCCACCGATCCGGGTCGAACCGGTCCGGCCGCGCGAAGCCGGTGCGGTGGATCAGATACGGGCTGCACACCACGGTGGTGCCGGCCGGCAGCCGATGGCCGGCCAGCTCGGTGTCCTCGGCCAGGCTCCGAGTGACCAGCCAGACCGGCGGGTACAGCCGCAGCGCCTCGGCGACCACCCACCCGGTGAACCGCAGGCCGTCCAGGTGGGAGTGGCCGACCGGTTGGCCGGCCAGCACGGCGGCGGACTCGGCGTGCCACCGCCGCCGTGCCCGGTCGTCGCCGGCAAGTAGGAACAGTGCCCAGGCGACGGCGTTCGCGGTGGTTTCCGAGGCGGCGAAGAAGAAGGTCATCACCTGGTCGCTGATCTCGGCGTCGGTGATCCCGGGGGTGTTCAGCAGGGCGTCGAGCAATACCCCGGCACCCTCGGCGCCGTTCGCCCGGTGTTCGGCGACGATCGCGCCGAGCCGGTGGCGCAGCCGCTCGCGGGCCCGGCGGTAGCGGCCATTCCCGGTGAACCCGCGCAGCGGGGGCGGGGTGAGCACCGCTCGGGAGGCCCCGGTCAGCACGGTGGTCAGGTCGTCGGTCGCCGCCCGGGTCTCCTCGGCGGACAGGTCGGCGGACAACAGGGTGCGCACCGCGATCGTCGTGCTCAGCGTCAGCATCCGCGCCGGGACGTCGATCACCTCCCCGGGGCGCCACCGGGACACCTCGGCGTGGATCTCGGCGGCGATGACCTCGCCGTAGCCGGCCAGCCGGTCGGTGCGGAACGCGGGTTGCAGCATGCGCCTCTGCCGCCGGTGCCGCGCATGCGGGCAGGTGGTGAGGCCGTCGCCGGCGATCTCCCGGCCCTGCTCGTAGAGCACGCCGCCCTTGTCGAAGACGCGGTCGTTGCGCATGACCTGCCTGGTCAGCTCGGCGTCGCACACCACCACCGCGCGCAGCGGGCCGACGCGCACCCGCACCAGGTCTCCGATGCGCGGCAAGCCGCGGAGGAAGGCCAGCGGATCCCGCAGCAGTGGCACGGCGTGGCCCAGCACCGGCAGCGCTCCCGGGACGGTCGGTAACCCAGCCAACCCGCCACCCCCACCCCGGAACACCAGCCCAAGGGAGATCTTCCTGGCCTGGTTGACGGAGCACAATCCCGATAGCGAATCGATCGCGTGCCCGGGCGGTGTGCTGAAACCGCCGACTCGGTGCGCTGTGAGTGCCGACTCGCGGGGAGCTATTGGAAGCGGAGGGCTTCGATGGGGCGTAGGCGGGCGGCGCGCTGGGCCGGGTAGTCGCCGGCGATCAGGCCGATGGCCAGGCTGACCGCGAACGCCACCGCGATCGCGGCGGGGGAGAGTTCGGGGGCGCCGAAGTCGGGGGCGACCGCCGGGATGATCTGTGCGCCGGCCAGGGTGATGCCGGTGCCGAACAGGATGCCCATTACGCCGCCGAGCCCGGCCAGCACCGTCGACTCGATCAGGAACTGCTTCATGATGGCGCTGCGCCGGGCGCCGATGGCCTTGCGGATGCCGATCTCCCGGGTCCGCTCGGTGACCGAGACCAGCATGATATTGGCCACCCCGATGCCGCCGACCAGCAGAGATATCGCGGCCACCGCGACCACGAACCAGTTCAGGTAGCCGAGGAACTTGTTCGTCTCCTCCAGTTGGCTCTGCAGCGCGGTGACCGTGACGTCCCGCTTGCTCATGTCCTTGATGTTGTGCCGCTCGGCCATGATCTGGTTGATCTGGTCCACCGCCGGGTTCACCCGGGTCACCCCGCTGGCCTTGGCCAGCATGGTGGTGATGGTGTCCGAGCCGCCGAGCAGATAGGCCCGCGCGGTGCCCAGCGGCATCAGCGCGGAGTCGTCCACGCTGCCCTGGGACTTGAGGATGCCGATCACCTTGAAGTCGTTGCGCTGGATGCGGATCTGCGAGCCCATCGCCTTGTCCGGGTCGCCGCCGTACAGGTTGGTGACCAGCTCCGGCCCGAGCACCACCACCCGGGCCCGGGACTTCGCCTGCTCGGAGGTGAACATCTGGCCGCGCACCAGCTCGCGGTTGCTCACCTTGAGGTAGTCGGGGGTGGAGCCGACGACCTGGCCCTGCACCTGCAACCCCGGCCCGGAGTAGACCAGTGCCTTGCCGCTGAGCACCGGGGTGACCGTGGCGATGTCCGGTGCCTTCTCCAGCAGCGCGGTGACGTCGCCTTCCTTGAGGTCGCGGGGCTTGCCGCCGCCCGGGATCGACCCGGACACCTTGTCCACGGTGATCAGCGTGGCCAGCGCCCCGAAGTTCTTGTTGAACCCGGTCTTCATGCCGTCGCCCAGCCCGACCAGGACGATGACCGCGGTCACGCCGATGACGATGCCGACGGTGGTCAGCGCCGAGCGAAGCCGGCTGGCGCGCAGCGCCCGCAGCGCGATGATGGCCGCCTCTCTGATGCTCATGGGTCCACCATCGGCGGCCTTGGCCGGGGATGCGCACCGCATTACTACCTCGGCGGCCGACTCCGCTCGAAAAGACCGGGCGGGTGATTCCTAAGGATGACGGGTGGTCAGCCGACGGATCCAGGTGCGGCTACACGTTTCGGTTCCGGAATGTGCACGACGTGGTTCTGGAGCACTGCCTCGAGGATGTACTCGCGGACCGAGGCGACCGGGATTCCGCCGACGTCCAGCCGGGAATGCACGGAAAGGATTCTGCGGTCGCCGTCCCCGGTCGGGCCGGAGGCCAGCCGGGCGATGTCCGGCGCGCCGGCGGTGTTCCCGTCGGGCGCCAGACTGGGCGCCCTACCCAGCGCGTCGGCTATGCCGACGCAGACCCGCCGCCGGTGCAGCGTGCGCAACGCGTCGCCCAGGCTGGCGCCGTTCCACAGCTGGTCACGGACGTCCGGTTCCAGCGCGGGGGAGCTGATGAGCACCGACGACTCGGCCTCGGCGACCACCGTTTCGCCCGCGCGCAGCAGCACGTGCCGGCGTTGTATGTGCACGCCGGGCAGCACGTCCAACACCGTCGCGTCGTTCGTATCGGCCAGCGTTGCATTTGCCGCGTAGAGCACTTCGGTGCGGACCGCGCGCCCGGTCCATGCGGTCAGGAAATCCGTCATCGAGTCGGTGACGCGCACCAAGCGGATGAATCGCTCTAAGTCCGGCCACGACCCGGGGTTCACATTGAGGAACCTAAATGCCTGAGCCGGATCTGTCCAGAACTTGTTCTAGTCACCCGGCGGTCAACGGCCATAAAGCGGCCAGAAAGCCGTCAAAGAGTCAATAAAAATAGCATCGTTGTCCATGGTGCGGTAGCCACATGTTGTTTCTGTGCAGGCGATCACACGTGATATAGCGGTAATCGTTTACGGGTGCGGTTTGTAGCCTTCGTGTGTCGCGGTGAAGCCCAGGCGCTGGTAGAAGCGGTGCGCGTCAGCAGGGTCTCGCCAAGCCCTCGCCGCGGGCCGAGCTGGCCACCCGGACGCCTTCCACCTGGGCGCGCAGTGCACCCCGGCGGGACAGCCCGGGGAGGACGGAGAGTTGCGGCGTGCCGACCACCGCGCCGTCGCGTGCGGCGACCACCAGTGTTTCCGAGGCGTCGGCGTCGATCGCGGCGAAGGCCGTCCGGTAGGGGGACAGGTCATCGGGGGACTCCCGGCCGGCGCCGATGTCGTCGTCGGCCAGCAGCCCCCCACGATCGCCGGGAGATCCGCCTCGGTGGCTGGTCGAATCAGCAACACGTACCTCTGGTTCGGTGGGGGACCCGCAGCGTATCCGCTACCACGAGCCGCCGCGGCCGCCACAGTCGTAGGCCTTCCAACTCACCAGTGTGACCGGGGCGTAGAGGTACTTGTGCTCGACGCACTGGTTCTTCTCGGCCGCCTTCCGCCAGGTGTCCGCGACCTTCCCCATGTATTTCTTCACCCCCTTCGCGCAGAAGTCGCGGGCCTTGCCGGGCGGTACCCGCTTGCAGATGAGTGCCGGCGCGGCCTTCGACTCCGCCTTGAGCAGCGGCGCGAACGTGCGGACCTCGTCCTTGGTGAACTTCAGATAGACGAACCAGCCGAACTCGACCTTCACCTCCGGCGCGGCGGGCGCCGAGGGCACGGACGCCGCGACCGGCTGGACCGGGGCGGCGGCGCCAGCCGGCACCACGAGGGCGGCGGCCAGCAATGTGGCGGTCAGTATCCGCATCATGATCCTCACTTCGGCTGGTAGCAGGTGAAGAAGTCACTCGGCTGCTGTTTCGGCACGACGCAGGTGCTGTGCTGGGTGAAGCCGGCCTTGCGCATCCAGGTGATGGTGACCGGGCCGACCCAGAAGTAGCCCTGGTCGGGGTTGCCGCCGATGCGGTCGAACGTCGTGCAGTTGCGCACGGCGACGCCGTTCTGGTTCCGGCCCGAGGTGCACTGGCCGGTGGCGTCGTGGCTGTAGTAGTTGATTTGCTGGCCGTTTCCGCCGGCGTGCGCGGTGCCCACGCCGGCGGCCAGCAATCCGAGTACCAGGGCGCCGACGGCGACGCCGCGGCGGGGCGTTCGAATAATCATGCGAATCAGCGTCACCGGGCAAAGCCGGCGGCGGCAGGGGTTTCCCGTTTCCCACCGAGGCCGGAATTGGGAAACCCCGAAGTGGCCCCATTCCGGTAAACCCGCTGGTACGTTCCCCGGACTTGGTGAAGAGAAAGGCTACGCAATGGGGGGAGCGGCGGGCGCCGAGCTTCGCCGGCTGCGCGAGGAACGGGGCCTTTCCCTGGCCGACCTGTCCAAGCTGGTGCACTACAGCAAGGGTTACCTGAGCAAGCTGGAGAACGGCGGGAAGCCGATCACCCCTGATATCGCGGCGCGCTTCGACCGGGCACTGGACGCCGGCGAGCGGCTGCGGGAACTGGTCGCGCCCGACCCGGTGTGCCCCTATCCGGGGCTGGCCAGCTTCGACGGGCAGACCGCGCGCTGGTTCTTCGGCCGCGACCGCGACACCCAGGAGCTGCTCGACGCGCTGGCCCGGCGGCCGGCCGGTGCCGGGCCGCTGTTCGTCGTCGGCGCGTCCGGTGCCGGCAAGTCCTCGCTGCTGCGCGCCGGCCTGATCCCGGCGATCGCCGACGGCCGGCTGCCCGCCGCTTCGGCCCAGGCTCCGCTGCTGCTCACGCCGGGCAGCGACCCGATGCGCGCGCTGGAGGCGGCGGGGGAGCGCCGGGTGGTCGTGGTCGACCAGTTCGAGGAGATCTTCACCCTGTGCAAGGACGCCGCAGCCCGGGAGGCGTTCATCCGCGCGCTGGGCGCGTTGCCCGGGTTCGTGGTGTTGGGCCTGCGCGCGGACTTCTACCCGAACTGCATGGATCATCCCGAGCTGGTCGCGTCGCTGCGCGGCGGGCATCTGCCGCTGGGCCCGATGACCGAGGCGGAACTGCGCGACGCCATCGCGCGCCCGGCCCGGGCGGTCGGTCTCGAGGTGGAGCCCGGGCTGACCGAGATCATGCTGCGCGACCTCGGCCTGGCCGCCGAGTCGGCCGGCGACCGGCAGCGGCACGCGACCACCCTGCCGTTGCTCTCGCACGCCCTGCGGGCCACCTGGGCGGAGCGCACCGAAGATCGCCTCACGCACGCCGGGTACGCGCGGACCGGAGGCATCGCGGGCTGCATCGCGGCCACCGCCGACGAGGCGATCACCGATCTCGACGACGACGCGCGGCCGGTCGCCAGGGCGCTGCTGCCGCGGCTGGTGGAGACCGGTGAGAGCCCGGACAAAGACGCCCGGCGCCGCGTGCCCCGGGACCGGTTGCTCGCCGGCCTCGCCGGGACCGACGCCGACACCGACACCGACACCGACACCGCCGAGCTGGTGCTGAACACGCTGGTCCACGCGCGGCTGGTGACCACCGGCGCCGACTCAGTGGAGCTGATCCACGAATGCCTGGTGCGCTCCTGGCCGTGGCTGCGCCGCTCGGTGGACGCCGACCGGGCCGGGCTGCGGGTGGAGCAGCGGCTAGCCGAGGCCGCCGCGGCCTGGCACCGCGAGGGCCGCCACCAGGCCAGCCTGTACCGGGGGCCGCGGTTGGCGGCGGCGGTGGAGCGCACCGCGTCGTCCGCCGCCCGGCCCGATGCCGTCGCCCAGGACTTCCTGCGCGAGTCCACCCGCGCCGAGCAGGCCGAGCAGCGCGCCGTGGTCACCCGCACCAGGCGGCTGCGCGCGCTGGTCGCCGCGCTCGCCGTGCTGGTGGCGCTGATCGCCGTGGTCGCACTGGACACCGTCGGGCAGCGCAACGCCGCGCGGTCGCGCGAGGTGGCCGCCGCGGCGAACTGGCAACGGGTGCCGGACCCGACGCTGGCCGGGCACCTCGCGCTGGCCGCGCTGGACCTGCACGACACCCCGGAAGCGCGGGGCGCGGTGCTGGCGGCCGGCCCGGCGCTGGACTCGCGGCACCGGATCAATTCGGACAGCACGGACACGGTGCACATGGTGGCGGCGGACCGCGACGGCACACTGCTGGCCGCCGCCGGCCAGGACCACACGGTCCGGGTGTGGCGGCGGGTGCCCGGCCGGGAGCTGGACCTGGCCGGACCGGCCGCCTACCTGGAGCACCCCACGCAGGTGCTGTCGGCGATGTTCGATCCGCGCGGGCGCTGGCTGGTCAGTTCGGGCGCGGACGACCGTCTGCGGTTCTGGTCCACGGCCGGGCTGGGCACGATCCGCGACCCGCTGTTCGACCATCCCGGGCACGGCGGCCCGCTGGCGTTCAGCCCGGACGGGGCGCTGCTGGCCACCCTGGGTGCTACGGAGGCCACCATCCGCCTCTGGGACCTCACCGGCCCCGAGCCACGCCCGATCGGCCCCGACCTCGATCCCCGGTACGACGACGTGCTCGCACTGGCGTTCACCCCGGACGGCAGAACCCTGGTCAGCGGGACGGCGGACGGCACGGTCAGCTTCTGGGACCTGGCCGACCCGGCCGCGCCCCGAGCACAGCACCGGCCGCTCGCCATTGGCCGCAAGCCGGTCCAGGCGATCGCGATCAGCCCGGACGGCCGCACCATGGCCGCCGGCCAGGGCGACGCCACGGTCACCCTGTGGCGCATCGGCAACCCGTCGGCGATTCGGGAGCTGTCAGACTTCCCCGGCCCGGTGAACGACGTCAGGTTCTCCGGCGACCTGCTCGCCGTGGCCAGCGACGACACCCTCGCGCTGTGGGACGTGGCGGACCCGGCCGCGCCCGAGCCGCTGGCCCGGCCGATCAACGGCGACGGCGGGACCATCTGGTCGGTGGCCGCGCTGCCGGGCGCACTGGTCACCGCCGGCCAGGACGGCACGGTGCAGGCCTTCGACACCGACCCGGACCGGGCCGCCGAGCGGATCTGCGCGCTGGCCCGCTACCGCGTCACCCCGGACCAGTGGGAGCGGTACCTGCCCGACCGCGACTATCGGCCGCGGTGCGCGGAGCCGGCCGGGCCGCCCGCCCCCGACGAGGGGCCCACGGCCGAGCGCGGCACGCAGCTTCGCGCCAAGCACAGCAACAAGTGCGTCGCGGTGAAGGACGGCGCCGAGGCGGCGCCCGCGCTGCAACAGACCTGCGCCCGGCAACCCGGTATGACCTGGTCACTGCTCCCGGACGGGGACGGCTACCGGATCCGGAACGAGGCCTCCGGCCTCTGCCTGACCTCCGCGTCGGGGGAGCGCCGCGCCGGCGGCGCGGAGATGGTCGTGCAGCGCCCGTGCGACGCGCCGGACGGCGGGCGCTGGCACATCCACGAACTGAACCGGGGGGTGTCCTCGGCCGACGTCATCATCACCCGGGCCGCGCCGGTACCCGAATGCCTGGACGTCAACCACGCGTCCCAGGACGACGGCGCGCATCTGATCCGCTGGCCGTGCGCACCTCCCCAGTCCGCCAACGAGATCTTCCGCGTCTCCGCCGGCGCACTCGACCAATGAGGCGTCGCGCCGCGCTAGTGGCAGCAGCCTGTGGAGCGTGCCGCGGGTGGCTCCCCGCCCGTGTTGCCGAGGTCGTCGGAGCGGCCGGCGGCCAGGCGTGACCACTGCGCGGTGGGGCGGCCGTCGACCCGGGTGCCGTCCACGACCCCCTGCGGCCAGCCGGCGGGGGAGTCCTCCCACGGCTCCTGGCGGCCGTACACGGTGAGGTCCATCAGCGTGTAGTTGAAGTCCACCGCCTCCACGCCCCTGTAGTTGGTCCAGTAGGTCTCGAAGACCCGGTCGCCGTCGCGCACGTAGCAGATCAGGTGCATGAGGTTGATCTGACGGCCGGCCAGCAGCGTGTCCAGGGAGTCCCGCGCCGAGTACCACGGCATCTTCCAGTCCATGAACTGGTGGTAGCGGGCGCTCTCCTCGTACGGCCCCTGGCAGAACACCGCGTAGGTGATGTCCCGGGAGTGCACGTAGGACAGCTCGGTGACCTGGGTGTTGTTCCAGGTGCAGCCCTCGCACTGTTCGGGCGCGGGGCGGCCGGGGTACCACATGAAGTAGTAGACGATCAGCTGCTTGCGCCCCTCGAAGGCGTCGAGCAGCGTGGTCGGGCCGTTGGGGCCGACCAGCGGGGTGGTGGGGTCCATCTCCACCATGGGCAGGCGCCGGCGGGCGGCGGCGATCGCGTCGGACTCGCGGGTGTGCGCCTTCTCCCTGGTGCGCAGCTTGTCGAGTTCGGCCTGGAAGGTGGCTCGGTCGACGGTGTTGGGCATGGCGGTCATGACTGGCTCCTTCGCAGGTTGAGGATCTGCTGGGTGTGGTCGGGTACGTGGCCGGTGGCCAGGCCGTCGATCAGGCCGCGCAGCGGGACCGGCTGGTCCACCAGCAGCTGGTCGTTGGACAGCAGCAGTGTCGGAACCAGGACGTCGGTGGTCTTTTCGTCGAGGTGGTCGGCGATGTCGCACAGGAGGGTGGCCTGGCGGCGGACGTGGTCGATCAGGTCGGCCCGGCCGGAGTGCTCGCCGATGATCCGGTTCAGGTTCCAGCGGTCCAGGGTGATGCGGTTGTCGAAGGTGGGGCGGGCGCCGGCGACCACGCCGAGCGCGACCGCCGCCGTCGAGGCGTCGACGCTGATCAGGTGGGCCAGGACCTGGTCGGCGTTCCAGCCGCCGTCGGCCGCCTCGCCGAGGTCGGGGGAGGCCGCCGCGTCGAGCAGCTTCTCGTAGGCGGCGCGCAGTGCGGTGGTGTCCATTTCGCTCCTATTCCATTGCCTCGGCGAGGCGTTTGATGTGGGCCAGGCGCCGGTCCCAGGTGGCGGCGCGTTCGGCCATCCAGCGGGCGGTGGTGTCCATCGCTTCGGTGCGGACCGCGTAGCGCACCTCGCGGCCGACCCGGTTCGCGGTGACCAGCCCGGCGGAGTCCAGCACGCCGAGGTGCTTGACCACGGCCTGCCGGGAGATCGGGAACCGCTCGGCCAACGTGGTCGCGGTGGCCTCGCCGTGTTCGGCGATGAGCTCGAGCAACTCGCGCCGGCGCGGGTCGGCGAGCGCGGCGAAGACGTTGTCGACGGTGGTCATGGCTACTCGGCGCGGGCCTTGAGCTCGTCGATGCAGCTGGACCAGCCGCTGGTGTGATCCTTGATGATGTTCTGCCGGTTGTCCTCGGGCGTGGGGAGCTGGGCGAAGCCGCTCTCCACCACGCGCAGCCGGGTCTTGTCGCCCTCCTCGGTCAGGGTGAACTCGACCAGGGTGGTGTTGTCCTCGCGCGGGGTCTCGCCGGGGAAGGCGCTGAGCCAGCGGTAGGCCACGTAGTGCGGCGGGTCCACCTTCTCCACGCTCACCGGGAAGTCGCCGTGCTGGCTGTGCCGGGCCACGGTCGACTCGCCCTCCTTGGCGGTGGCGCCGGACCGGTTCGCCTCGTCGGACGCCCAGAAGCCGGGTTCGGCGACCAGCGCCCACACCCGCTCGATGGGTGCGGCGATCAACGTCTCGCGCTCGATCTGGTCGATGCTCATGTGCGGAACTCCTTCACGCTCGGTTGATGTGCAACCACAGAGTTGCACATCCTCGACTGTGACGCAACCGCTAGGTTGCATCAAGTGGTGAGGCTAACCGGCCCACTGGATCAGGAGGACGTGCACTTCGCGCTCTCGTTCGAGCAGTAGGTAAGTGATCGCGCCCTCGCCTGCCGGGCCGAACACCAGCTCGTACATCGGTCCGTCGGGTTTGTCCTGGTTGTAGGGTCGGCCGCCGGCCGGGGCTACCTCCAGGACCGCCAGAGCTTCGGCATAGCTCGACAGCGCCTCGATCGGCAGCGCTTCGAGCTGTTCCAGGACAGCCCGGTCCTGGACGAGCCGGTACATGCGTTACTGACCGAGGCGCTTTCGGATCAGGGCCTCGACCTGCTCGTTCGGTACCGCGTCGGGGTTCTGGCCGGTCCGCATGATCTGGGTGGCCTTGTCCAGCATTCGCCGGTGTGCCTCGGGTCCCTGGGACTGGGTGAGCCAGGCGATGCGGTGATAGTTGCGCAGCACGTCCAGCAGCCTGGTCAGATCCAGTGTTCGCGCCGCTTCGGCGAGAGCGTCCCGGTAGGCCTGGTCGAACTCGGCGCGCTCCTCGTCGATCAGTGCGGCACGGATCGCGGCGGGGGTGGCGTCCGGCGGCAGCGCCGGCACCGGCGATGCGTCGAACGGGTTCACCGCGGCCGTCATGGCGCCACCATAGCGGGTGTCGGCGAGGGGTGCCTCGGCCTGGAAGACAAAGATTGCCCTAAGGGGATGTTAGAGAGGATTTAGGGCCATTGACCGGGTATGCGCCGGTTCGAAATGCTGCTGGCACGCGAGGCTTTCTTGGAGGCCGAGGTGACGATGCCAGGCAAACCGCGCCGCTGTGCGCTCGCCGGTTGTGGCGCGTTAATCAAGGGACAATCGGCACACAGGTACTGCTGCGCCGGTCATCGGATGGCCGCGCATAGGGCGCGTAAGAAGAACAGGCTGGCGAATGCGGCTATCGTTCATCGGTGACAGCGACCCCGATACGGTGGAACTGATCGGCGATCTCGCCGGGCTCCAGGTGGACGTGAGCCATGATCAGGCGCCGGAGCGGCTCGACTCGGTCGATGCGGTGGTCGTGGGCGTGTTCAGCACGGCTTCCAGCGTGCCCAGCCTGGGCGCGTGCCGGGCCCTCCGGGTGAAAACTGATCTTCCGATCATTGCATTGGTCGCCCGCAATGAGTTCGGCGAGCAAATTCTCGGCCAGCGCACTGGAGTGGACGACTATCTCAGTAAGCCGTACAGCGCCGGCGTATTGGTCGCCCGTATCGAGACTGTCCGGCGACTTCGCGAGCGCCGATTCGAGCCGTCTCAATTGATTGAGATCGAGGACGTGGTGATAGACCTGCGGTGTCGATCGGTCACCGTGGCCGGCAAGGTGATCGAGTTGGCCCGAAAAGAGTTTCAGATCCTGGCGGTGCTCTCCGAGGAAGCCGGCGGGGTGTGCCGGCGCAGTTCGCTGCACTCGCGGGTGTGGGGTGACTTCTATGTCGGCGTGGACGAGACGCTGAACGTGCACATCGCCTCCCTCCGGGCCAAGATCGGCCGGCGTCATCTCATCGAGACGGTGCGCGGCGTCGGTTACCGTCTGGCACTGCCCATCGCCTCGGTGACCTGCTAGTACCGGCCGCACATCACCGGGTTGGCCCGCGGCGCGGGCCGAGCGGGGCGATGGCGGCGGTGGCGTCGTCGTTGCTGCCGGCGGCGCGGGCGGCGGTGGCCAGGATTCGGGTGGCGGCCACCGGGTCGGTTCCGCCGGCGGTGTTCCCGTCAGGCGCCGGACCGGGTGCCAGCGCGCCGGCCCCGCCGGTGAGCGCGGCGAGTAGGTCCGGCAGGTGGCCGTGCAGGCCGTCGGTGCTGGCCAGCAGGAGGCCGCGGTTGGTCGCGCGAGTGGTGCGGACCTGGAGTGTGGGTCGGTAGTCGGGGGACAGCCAGCGGGTCATGATGCCGGCCCGGGTGTGGTCGTCGGTGAGCTGGCGGGTTGTCGTCGGGGTGAGTAGGTAGGCGCGGGAGTCGCCGACCCAGCCGACGGTGATCCGGCCGTCGGGGCCGGCCAGCGCGATCAGCAGGGTGGTGGCGTACGGGGTGGTGTCCACCCGGCGGTGTGGGTTGTCGATCGCGTAGCTGCGCGCGAGGGCGTCGGCGGCGGCCTGGTAGGCGTCCCGTACCGCGCGTTGGGGGCCGCAGTTGGGGCGGTCGGTGCGGGCGAGTTCGGCGCGGGCGGCGGTGACCGCGACGAACGCGGCTCGTTCGGAGCGCGGGGTGCGGGAGAGGCCGTCGGCGACGATGAGGACGTGTGAGCCGTCGGGCAGGGTGAGGGTGGTGCCGGCGTCCTGGTTGGTGCGGTTGCCGGGGCCGCGCAGGGTGGTGACCGCGGTGCGGCCGTCGGGGGCGGGGCGGGTGGCGTCGGACGGGCCGGCGCGGCCGGGTGGGCCGGAGGTGGGCGAGCCGGAGGTGGGAGTGCCGGGGACGCCGGGTGCGCCGGAGCCGGGGGCGTCGGGTGCGCCGGAGCCGGGTGCGCCGGGGTGGGGTGCGCCGGTGTCGGGGACGACCTCTCGGTCGGTGACGATCGGGATCTGGCCGGGTTCGACCGGCGGCGGGTGGAAGTCGCGCGCGTCGGGGAAACGGCGTTCCAGCGCCGCGGCCGCCTGGCGGGCGTCCTCCATGGCCCGCCAGCCGCCGAGGGTGCGCCAGAGCTTGCGCGACCACGCGTAGGCGCGGTCCTGGTCGTGGCGTTCGAGCAGGGTGCGCGCCCGGGCGAGGCGTTCGTCGGTGACCCGGCGTTGCAGCGCGCGGCGGATGGCGTGCAGGTCGCGGGTGACCTCGCGCAGCCACTGCTCGGCCGGTTCGGGCATCGGGTCGGCGGCGGGTGCGCGGGCCAGCGCCCGGTCGGCGGCGCGCAGGGTGCGCTTGGCCTGGTGCGGGTAGGCGCGTACCCGGTCCAGCGCGGCGACGGCCTCGGCCCGGGCCTCGGCGAGGCGGACGTAGGCGTCCAGCTGGCGGGCGGTGGCCCCGGTGACCAGCCGGTTGATCACCTCGTCCGGCGCGCCGGCGGCGCGCAGCTCGGTGGCCAGCAGCAGTGCTTCGTGCCGCCGGTGGGTGGCCACCTGCACCGCGCGCACCCGGGCGGCGAGCAGCCTGCGTTGCTGGGCCGGCACCCGGGCGCGGGCCCAGGCCCGGGCGGCTTCCCGGGTGGCCGCGTTGCTGGACCGCGCCGGGGCCGGCCAGTTCACCGCGCCCTCGGGGTGTTGGCGCAGGTAGAACCGACCTATCAGCCGGCGCCAGGTGATGGCGGCGTCGTCGGTGGGGCCGTCGCTGGGAAGCAGGAAGGCCAGGTTGGCTTCGCGCAGCAGGGCCAGCAGGGCCGAGTAGGCAGCCTCGGTCGGGCCGCTCGTCCGGGCCCGGTGCAACGGCTCGAGCAGGTGGCCGCGGGGCAGCGCGGTCGGGTTGGCGCGTAGCGCCCGGCGCAGTTGAGGGCTAGCGTCGCGCCACAGCCGGACCAGTTCCAGGCCGGCCCGGTGGTCGGCGCTGATCGCCTTGACGCGGTGCAGCGCCGTCAGCTTGCGTTGCCACGTGGCGGGTGAGCCGCCGAACTCGTCGGCCAGTTGTTGGGCGGTGACCGGGGCGTTCCGTCCGGCCAGCAGGAGCAGCAGTTCCAGCAGCGTGGCGGGGCGGGCGTTCGGCGCGCGGGCCTGGTTGGCTCGGCTCATGGCCTCGATCCAGCGCTGCCGCTGGGCGGCGCGCTCCACGCGGTGGAACTCGGCCTCGCTGATGAGCCCGGCGGCCGCGCGCATCAGTCCGTGGCCGAGGGCCAGCCGGTCGTTCCCTGCGTCGGCGGCGCTGGAGCGGCGCTGCTGGTGGAACTCGCGCACCTGGCTGAGCGGGTCGGACGACGGCTTGCGCATGCCCTCGCGGACCAGGTCGAACTCCAGGCGGATCAGCTGCAGCCGGGCGCTCACCGCGTCCGGGTGGTTGGGCTGGCCGAGGCCGGTGTGGTGGGCGACGATCGCTTCCAGCAGCCGCTGCAGCGGCCCGGACAGGTGGTCCTGGCGCAGCGCCTGTCGCCGCCTGATCTGCCTGGTCAGCAGGGCGGGCCAGTCGGCGGAGCGGGTCGCGCCCTGGGGGAGCAGCGGCGTGCTGTCGGGCAGGGTCACCGAGTTCTGGGCCGCCAGCTGGGCCATCCGCTCGCCGAGCAGCAGCTGGAACTCCAGCACCTCGGCGGTCCGGGGGTCGGTCGCGCCGGCCACTCGGGCCAGGGCGGCCGGGTTGGCCGCCAGCACCAGCAGGGTGTGCGCGGCGGTGATCCGGTGCTGGTCCTGGCGGCGGCGCTGCGCGTCGCGCTCTTCGGCAAGCGCGGCGTTCACCCCGTTCGCCCCCGGTATGGGTGCCCAGTCGTCGGTCCGGGCCGGGATCTCGGCGGTGAGCTGGGCGAACAGGGTGGCGGCGAGTTCCTCGGCCAGCGCGCGGTCCAGCTTCCGGCCGCCCAGGCCGAACTCCTCCAGCACGGCGGTGAGCGCGGTGCGGTAGGCCTCGGCGCGCTGGGTCAGCCGGTTCCCGCGCAGCGGCGACGGGCGGGACGGGGCGCGCAGCTCGCGGTTGGACTGGTAGCCATAGACGTTGTCGCGGGGCTCGTCCTTGGCCCGGTACTCGTCCCGGTCGCGGATCTTGCCGGTCAGCCAGAGCAGCGCGGCGACGACCGCGGCGCGCAAGGTGATGTCGCCCAGGCTGTCCGTGGTCGCCCAGGGGCTGAGGATCATGAAGGTGAACACCGCGTTGAGCACGGTGTCCAGCGCCTTGCGCAGCAGTACCCGGGTGTCGACCTTGGAGAAGCTGAGGTAGTCCAGCCAGGCCTGGCCGACCTTGTGCAGCTGCTCGGCGATTGCCGCCTCGTCCTGCTTGGTCTGCTTGGTGAGCTGGTCCAGCTTCTGTTGCGCGAGCTTCACGCGGTGCTTGCCGAACGCGGCGGCGAGGTAGTCGGCGATCGGGGTGTTGCCGGAAACCAGGATTCCGGAGATCAACGCGCCGACCAGCCAGGCGGCCAGCGGCGCCGACGGGTTCAGCGCGGCCAGCAGGAACCCGGTGCCCAGCGCGGTGGACAGCGCGGTGAAACCGGCGATGATCGCCTTGATCACGCGGGTGCGGCCGATGTCCTTGTCCTGCACCAGGGCGTTGACGACCGCCACGATCGGCGTGGCCACCGCGATCGACCCGACCAGCCAGCCCAGCGTCTGCGCCTGCTGGGCGAACGCGGTGGCGATCCGGTAGCTCGCGCTGATCGCCACGACCAGTGCGGCGGAGCGCCAGGCGGCCAGCCACGGCCGGGTCTGCATGCCCTTGAGCTGGTTGGACAACTGCCGGCGCAGCACGTAGCGCCAGACCAGCACGCCGGTGGCCAGCGAGGCGAGCAGCGCCTTGAGGGCTATGTGGTTGGGCAGCGCGGCCAGGGTGTTGATCGCGTCGCCCAGCCAGCCGTGCAGGATCGGCGCGGCCCAGGTGGTCCCGGCGGCCAGCGCGGTGACTGCGGCGACCCGGGCACTGGTGTGCGCCCATAGCGCCCGGAGGCTTTCGATCAGTACCCGCAGCGGCGGTGCCCTGGCCTGCCTCGGCGACCACACCGCGCGGATGGCCGCCGCCGTGGCCACGCCGGCGAGTCCGATGCCGACCCAGGTCAGCGGGGTGCCCGCGCCCAGCACCGCCAGCCCGACACCGACGCCGGCCAGTCCGGCCGCCGCGCGCACCGTGGCCCGGCGGGTTCGCGGGGACAGCGCCTTGCGCAGGCCCAGCCGCGCGGACAGTCGTGCGGCCCAGCCGGCCAGGCCACGGCCGCGCGCCGCCCGGTCCAGCGCCTTGGCGAGGCGCTTGTCCGCCTTGGCGTCCTTCGGGCCGGCGGGGTTCCTGCCGGCGGCGTTGCCGCTGGCGGCGTTCGGCCGGGGGGCGTTCTCGTTGGCGGCGTTCGGCCGCGGGGCGTTCCCGTTGGCCGGCTTCGTGGCGTTGGTGTTTCCGGGGGCACGGGCTTCGCGCACCTTGGCCTCGGCGGTCTTGCGGGCGGTGGCCAGCGCCGCCTTGGCGTCGTCGGCGGCGGCCTGTGCGGCGTCTCGGTCCGGCCCCGGACCGGCCCGCCGGGTGTGACGCTCGGCCGCCCGGGCGGCGGCGGCCAGCCGGGCCAGCGCCCGCCGCTGCGTGACGAGTGCCCGGTGCGCGCGCCACCGCTGCGCGAGGTGCCGGGGGAACGAGGCCGCCGCCAGTTGGTTGCGCACCGCGCCCCGGTAGACGAGCGCCTGGAAACGCAGCTCGTCGACCAGCGCCTTCGCGCCTCGCCAGGCGTTGCCGGCTTGGCCGCGTACCGCAGTGGTCCACCAGGTCGCCTGGAAGCGGAGGGCGTCGGCCCGTGCCTTCGTGCCCTGCCAGGCCGCGCTGGCCTGGCCGCTGATGGCGGTGGTCCACCAGATGGCTTGGAAGCGGAGGGCGTCGACGAACGTGGCCGCTCCGCGCCAGGCCGCGCCGAACCGCAGCCGGGCCGCGGTGGTCCACCGGGCGGCCCGGAGACCCAGTGCGTTCCCAGTGGCGCGCGCGCCTCGGAGGATCGCGCCGCCGAGCGCCCTGCCGGCCCTGCCGGACGCCCGGCCGGCCTTTCCGGTGGCCCGCCAGGCCCTTCCGGCGATCTTGCCCATGACGCGGCCGGCCTTGCCGAACTGCCGAGCACCGGCGCGTCCGCCGCTCGCCAGCGCGCGGCCGACCGTGGCCAGCCACGGCCGTTTGGCCAGCCACCGGGCGAGGGCGGCCAGCCCCAATGCACCGGCCGCCGCGCCCACCCAGGTGAGCCAGGCTGGCCACGCCGGCGGCGGGGGAGCGCGCGGGGCGGTCGGTGGTTGGGCCGGCGGGGTGGCCTGGGCCGGGGGTTGGGGTGCGGGCGTCGTCACCGCCGGCGGTGCGGCCGGGGCGGTGACGGTGAGCGGCAGGCCGGTTCGGAGCTGGGTGAGCGGTCGCCCGGCGATGGCCCGGGCGTTCCACTCGGCCAGCTGGCGCCAGCCGTTGCCACCGCTGGCGTCCCGGATGCCGAAGCGCTCGGCCACGTGCCACAGGCCTTCGCCCCGGCCCAGCGCGTAGCCGCCCGACCAATCGGCCGGCAGGTTCAGGGTCTGGCCGGCGATGATCTTGTTGCGGTCATGGAGCAGCGGGTTGGCACCGGCCAGCTCGTCGGGGTGGATGCTGAGGCTCCGGGCGAGCTGGTTGAACCGGTCGCCGGGCAGAACCAGCACCTGGGCCGGCCGCGCGTTCGTCTGCCCGATCGCGGACGGCTCGGTTGTGGTCGGTTCGGTCGTGGTCGGCGCGGGCGACCGTGCCTGAATCCCCGACTCACCGTACCCAGATCCCCGACTCGCGGTGGCGAGGTCCGTGGTCTGGGTGGGGTGGGACGTCGCGGTTGGTGCGGCGTGTGCGGCCGGGGTGAACGCGGCCGCCGGCGCGAGGCTTATGGCTACCGCGGCGAGGCCGGTCAGCAAGATCTTCCGCAGCCGGCCGGGGGTTCCGGTTTCGGGGGTCAGCGGTGTGGTGGATGCGGCCTTGGCGGCGCCCGTTTGGGCGGCAGCGATGTGGGTGTCCACCGAAGCGGGGTGTTCGGTGGCGGTGAAGAAACTCTTGAAGAAGTTGATGGCGCGACGGGTCAGCGGTGGTCCTCGGCCGGGCTCGGCCAGAACCCTGCTGTTCTCGGCGCCGTCGGCGGCCGGTTGCACGCGGCCGGCCGGTTGGTCCTCGGCCCGCGTGGGTGCGGAATCCGACGAAGCGCCGGACGAGCCGCCGCCGATGCCGTTCCCACCGCCGGCCTGGGCGGACGAGGCCGGCGGTACGCCGTCGTTTCGCGGCTGCGCCGGCAGGTCCGAACCGTGGCGCCGGCCGCCGTCCCGATCGCGCGCCACAGGCAGGTACCCGGTTATCGGGGCGAGGTCCTCCCGCCACTTGCGGGCCTCGTCGGCGGCGTCCCGGGCCTGGACGGCCCGCGCGAGCAGGGCGTCCACCTGCCCGCGGTTCTCCGCGTGCCGCCGCTGCCACTCCCGGCTCAGGTAGCGGGCGGGGGAGGGAAGCGCGGCGTACACCCGGTCAGCCTCGCGCTCGGCCGCCGCGGCTTGCGCCAGGTATTCGTCCTCCCTCAGGGCAAGCACCTCGTCCGGTGTCGGCCGCCGGCGCTGCTCGAGGTGAGCCCAGATCTCGTCGGCGGTCGCTCGTTCCCGCTCTGCCTCCGCTCGCAGCGCGTCCACCTGGGCCCGGTTGTCGGCGTGCTGGCGCTGCCACTGCTTGCTCGGGTGGCGGCCGGGAGCCGGCAGGTCGGCGTGCAGCGCGGCGGCCTGGTCCTCGAGCTGGTCGGCGCGTTGGTCGGCCGTCTGGCCGGCGCGGAACAGCGCGCTCGGGGAGCGCACCGCCAGGGACGTTTCGGGGCGTTGGCGGGCCAGCTCATCGGCCTGCCCCCGGGAGTCCGCCGCCTGGGTGCGCAGGTCGGCGACCTGGCCCCGGTTCTCCGCGTGCTGTTCGCGCCACTGCTGGCTCGGGTAACGACCGGGGGCGGGGAGCTGGGCGGCGAGGTCGTCGGCCTGGCGTTCCAGTTCGTCCGCCTGGCTACGGAAGCCGAGTTCGAGGTCGGCGAGCTCGGCGTCCAGTTCGGCGGCGGCTCGATCCTCCGTGGTCAGGTGGTGGTCGAAGTCCGTCCGCTTGCGCTGGACCTCCTCGCGCCACCGGGCCTGCTGGTCCTCCACCGACATGCGGTTCCAGCGCCACACCGAGATGCCCTCGGGGCGCGGCAGCGCGAGGTTGGTCGGGCCGGCGGCGTGGAGGTAGTTGGTGGCCACGTCCAGCAGGCGCTCCTCGCCGGCGACCACGATGCCGCCCTCGTCCCAGGAGGTGCGGCGGCCGGAGAGGACGAACTCGATCCGCCGGTTCACCGGGTGCCAGTTCCGCAACAGCAGCGGGGATGCCCACCAGGTTTCCGGCGCGGATGCCTGGAAGACCGGGCTCGTCGGGGTGAGCGGCTGGTTCGGCAGCGCGCCCGGGAACGCCGGCCCGGCGGCCGAGGCGAGGGTCGCGGCCTGCGCGACCGCCGCCCGGGTCGCCGCCTCCACGGGTGTGGCCGGCCGGTCGTCCAGGGTGAGGTCGGCGGCTGTCCGGGGAATCGCGTCGCCGGGCAGGAGTTCGCCGGCTGTCCGGGGAACGGCGTCGCCGGGCGAGAGTTCGCCGGCCGCCCGGGCCGAGGCGTCGGGCGCCAGGCGGTCGAGGGACGTCCGCGCCGGATCGCCGGGCGCTGTGCGGTCGGGGGAGGTCGGGCCGCGTTCGGGTGCGTCGAAGTTGAGCCTGCCGTTGGCCGGGGCGTTCGCATCGACCGTCTTCACGACCTCGGCGGCCCGGACGGCCGGTGCCTCGTGTGCGATCGGGTTCAGCACCCGCAGGGTGATCGTCAGCGCGGCCACGCCGCCGGCCGCCCAGTTCTTGGCGCGCTGGGCCATGCGGCTCAGCGGACTTGGCGGATCGCCCGGCCCGGCCCGCGCCGGTCTTGCGGTGATCGAGCCGGGTTTCGGTGGGCCGGCGTCGAGCTCCGGGTTGGGGGCGTCCTCCGGGCCTCGGGTCCAGCCGGGCGTCTCGCCCTTCGGGCGGTGGAGGTACGGGACGTCGGTGTCCCGGTCCCGTTCGATCCGGTACCTGGGTTGGCCGGGAGCCCGTTCCGGGGCTCTGGCCAGGGCATTCACCACCTCGTCCGGGGTCACACCGAGGTGGTCGGCGACATCCTTGACGGGCACCCCGGATTGGCCCGGTGTGGTGACCTCGTCGATCCGGTCGATCAGCGGGCGTTCGACGGGGCTCGGGCGTTCCGGCCGCAGTTGGGTGCGGGCCGCCTCGGCGCGTCGCTGGGCCGCTTCGTCGGCCAGCCGTTGCCCGGCGGACGTCAGCGTGGGCGCGGCGTCGTCGATGACCCCGGACGCGGACCGCTCGGGTGCGGCCCGTTCGCTCGCCGGACCGCCCGCGGTGCCGGGCCGCTCGGCGGCCAGTGCCGGACTCGCCTCGGCGCCGGGCCGTTCGGCCGGCCGCACCGGTCCGACGGAAGCACGCTGGGGGAGCAGCCGGCTGAGACCGGTGGCGTGGCCGAGGGCACGGAACGGCGCCAGCTGCACCTCCAGCGGCACCATCGCCGCACCGGCGAACCGGCCTGACCGCTCGGCCACGCCGTTCAGCCGCGCCGCGTTGGCCAGCGCCGTGTCCCGCCGGCCGAGGTCGCCCGCCACCTGTGCCCGCTGCGCGCGCACCAGTTCCACGTCCGCGGCGGCCCGCGCGCCGGACCCGAGCCGTCCGGCGGCGAACCCGGCGCCCCCGCCGACCAGGGCGGGGATGGTGAGATCCTCATAGAGAGTCATCACCGGGTTGACCGGTTTGCCAGTGGCCGGGTCTGTGCCGGTCCAGTAGTCGTGCTGGACCTTGGACCAGTCCTCGTTCAGCACGGCGTCCTGCCACCGGTCCCAGCTGCGGTGCGCGGCCTGGATGATGCCGCCGGTGAACGGGTTGGTGCGGGCGATCTCGTCCAGCGCGCCGGCGTTCGGCGACCGTTCGACCAGCCGGCCGTCCGCCGTCGGAACCTCGCCCAGCGAGCCGCCGTCGGCGAACTTGTTCATGGTCACGAACGCGCCGGCGTTGTACAGCTCGGTGCCGGCCGCCTGGACCAGGTGCACGGCCATCTCCGGTACCCCGGTGACGAAGTCGACCGCGCCGTCGCTGATCCGGTCCACCGCGCCGGGCGGGTCGGCGGGTCGCGGGGGTCCGTAGCCCATGGCCTCGCGGGCGTCGGCCACCACCGGGGCGCCCCGGACGGCGTCGCCCAGGCCGTCGTGGTTCAGCCACTTGATCGCGCCGCCGACCGCGTCCCCGATCGCGCCGACCCGGTCCGCGAAGCTGCCCGGACCGAGCTCCACCATCTGGTCGACGGCCTGTTCACGGGACATCTCGGTCGCGGCGCGGAGCTGTGTTCGCTGCTCCGGGGACAGCCGGCTCACCCAGGGCGAGGAGCCGTCGGTCCAGAACAGCGAGTTGCCCGCCGCGCGGGCGGCCTCGGGGGTGCCGGCCTTCGCCCAGATCACGCCTTCGGGCGTGCTCAGCACCGCGTTCTCGAACTCCTCCGGGGTCTGCAGCGCGGCGATCTTGGCTTGTTCGTCCGGGCTGAGCTGGTCCCACAGGCGGGTGGTGGTCTGGTCGGGGTGGCCGAACACCGGGCCTTCCCGGGCGTTGTCCAGCAGGCCGCGGTGCCCCGCGAAGTCGGGCAGCCGGGCCGCCGCGTTCTGGGCCAGCTGGATGTCCGGGTACATGCTGGACGGCAGCCGCGCGTCGCCGAGCTGGTTGGTCAGGCCGCGCGGGCCGCCCTCCACCGACGCGTAGGTCAGGTCGGCCAGCCCGGCGGTGTCGGCCAGCGCCTGCTGGTATTTGACGTCCCGTTCGGTCTCCGGCATGGGCAGGCCGGTGAGCAGTCGCTGCGCCCGGCTCCGGCGGTCCGCGGCGGCCGCGATGTCGGCGGCGAACTTCGGGTCGCCGGACCCCTGGGCCAGCAGGGTGTCGATGGTGGTCAGCCGGTCCCGGGCGTCGGCCCGGTCGCCCATCAGCTGGTTGGCCCGCTCGTACGCCTGGCGCTGCCGCTCGCGCAGCCCGTCCAGCTCCTGGTTGAGGGCGTCCGCCTGGGCCTGCGTGCCCGGGTGCTCGTTGAACGCCTTGATCCGGCGGCCGATGTCGTCCATCAGGCCGGGCAGCTCCGCGACCTCGGGGGTGGCCAGGTAGTCCGCGAGGTCGCCCTGCTTGGCCACCGCGTCGGCCTGCAACTCGGTGAGCCTGGTCTGGGCCTTGTCGATGTCCTCCGGGGTCGGCGGCCTGGCCGGGTCGTAGCCGTCGACCAGCGCGGCGATCACCTTCGGGTCGGTGGACGGCCCGATCTGCGGTGCGTCGGTGTGGTTGCCGGGCACATAGGCGGCGCGGTCCACGGCGCCGAGCAGGTCCTGGGCGTGCTCCCAGCCCTCGTACCCGCTGTTGTTCGCATCGGCGAGTGCGTTGATCAGCTCGGTTCGCTCCGCCGGCGTGGTGCCGTCGGCCTCGGCGGCGGCCAGCGCCTCGTCCAGCCGGGGCAGCTTCGGCGCCACCTGACGAATGCCGTTCTGGTTGTCGGTCTGCGCGCCCAGGAAGGCCAACCCGCCCCGCATGGCGTTGGCCGGGGCGGGGGCGGTCAGCGCCTGGTCGTACGCGGCCCGCTGGTCCGCCGGCAACGCGAGGCGCTCGGTCTCGCTGAGCAGCGGCATCGGAGTGTTCTCGCCGGGTAGCGCCGGTGGGCGCTGGTAGCTGGGGTCGAGCACGCCCACCTGCGCCGGGGTCAGCGTGCGCCAGGGCTGCCGCTCGTTCGCCGGATCCGAGCCGCGGGCGGCCGGGTCGGCGGCCGACCAGCCGCCGTCGAAGTCGAGCAGCGTGCCGCCTTCGCCCTGGCCGGCCGACTCCACGAAGTGCGTGCCGTCGGCGTTGCGGCCCGAGCAACTGCCGCCGGTGCCGTACAGGCAGCCCGCGCCGCCGCTGCCCCGGGTGTCGGCGTAGTCCAGGAACACCCCGCCCCCGCCGCCGAACGTGGGCTTGTAGGTCTGTTGCCCCTGGGGGGAGGAGACGGTCACGCCGTCCGGGGTCCAGACGTTGCTGATGGTCAGGTCGCCGCCGTCGTCCGGGCCGGTGGCGAACCGGTCCTGCACCCGCACCGGCTCGTACACCTTGGCCGGCGGGGCGTCGTGCTGGTCCTCGTAGCGGACCCCGCTGGGGGCGACCACCACGGAGCCGTCCGGGCGGGTGATCATGCAGGAGCCGTTGCACTCGCTGCTGCCGCCCCAGCCGTCGATGCTGCCGCTGAGGTGCACGTCGCCCTGCTGGTCGGTGTTCACCACGCCCCGTTTGGTCGGGTCCATGACGTAGGAGCCCGGGCCGGTGGCGTCGATCTCGGCCCGCGTGCCGCCGGTCTGGCTGGAGGCGTCCACGGTGCCGTTGCGGGCGCCGCCGCTGTGGCCTTCGGCGAACGTGACGTGGCAGTCCCCGTCACCGCACCTCAACCGGGCCGGGCTGCCGTCCGCGCCCCGGGTGGATGCGGTCACCGGCTGCGCGTTGCCGCCCTGCCCGGAGAACCGGTCGCCCTCCCGGGTGGTGAAGTTCCACGGGCCGGTGCCCTCGGGGCGGACCGTGCCGGGAGCACCGGTGACCGCGTTGCGGTCGGTGAACGTGCTGGTGCCACCCGTGCCGTCCGGGCCGCTGCCCTGGACCGTGTGCACGTCGCCCTGGCCGTTGCGCAGTTCGCCGGTGCCTCCGCCGGTGATCACGGGGGCGGCGGCCGGGTCGGTGCCCTGCCGGACGGCGCCGCCGTTGTTGGTCTTGGACCGCCGGCCGAAGCGGTCGCTCACCTGGCCGTTGCCCCCGTGCGCGAGGTTGGCCCCGCCGGTCTCCTCGTTGCGCTCGAGGTTCACCGCCGCGTTGGGGCCGGTGTCGCTGCCGGTGTCCGAGCCGGTGCCGCCCTTGCCTCGCACCTCGCCGTCCACGTGCCCTTCGCCGCCGTCCAGGCCGCCGTTGATGCGCTCGTCGGGGCCTTGGACGCTGAAGTCGCAGCTACCGCCGCCGAGCCGGCCGCAGCCGCCGGTGGCGCTCGTGCCGTCGGCGCCGGTGGTGCGGCCGCCGCAGCCGGCGAAGCCGCCCACGTTGCCGCACTTGCCGGCGGCGGCGTGCGAGCCGGGGGCGGCCGGCGGCTGGTCGCCGGCGAACAGGCGCTGGGTGACCGCGCCCTTGGCCTTGCGGGAGGCCTCCTGGGCCTCTTCGACGGTCCCGCCGTTGTCCAGGGTCTGCGAGTAGGCGGCGGCGCCGGCGCCGGACACCTGGCCGTTGGCCGCGAGGCCTTCCAGGGTGATCTTGCCGGCGGCGGACTTGGCGGCGGCCAGGGCCTCGTCGTGGGTCCGGGGCCTGCCGTCCGGGCCGGGGGTGTTCAGGGTCTCGTTGTAGACCCGCTCGGTGACCTCGCCCCGGGCGGTGGTCAGTTCGAGCCAGCCCGCCTCGCCCATCTCCGGGTCACCGCCGTCGGTGTCCTCGGGGAGGTTCTTGCTGGCGTCCCGGGTGGCGGCGACCGCGCCGACCACTTCGGGGGTGCGTCGCGCGGTGTCCGCGTTGCCGCGTCGCACGGCCTCGTCGTGGGCCTCGGTGCGGGGGATCGCGGGGCGGCCGGCGACCGGTGGCTCCTCGACGGGAGCGGTGGCCGGAGGTGTGGTGGTGGCCGGAGGTGTCGTCGTGACCGGCGGCGTGCCGGTGGCCGGGGTGGGGTTCGGGTGGGTGGCGAGGTCTTCGGCTTCGATGCGCTCGGCCGCGTCGCGGCGTTGCGCGGGGGTCAGGTGGGCGTTGGCGCCGGGGTTCTTGCTGGAGATGGTCTGCAGCTCCGGTGGGTCACGGTTGCCGGTGCTGGTCTGCGTCGCGGTGACGGGTTCCCGGTCGGTGGTGCCGGCGGCGAAGGTCTGGATCACCGGGGAGCGGTCGTCGGTGTCGGCCGTCCGGGCGTCGGCGCCGCCTCGGGTGTTGTTGTTGTTGCTGCTGGCCGCGTTGCTTGCGTTGACGGCGGTGTTGGCCGGGACGGCGGGGGGTGCCGGTTCGCAGCGGTCGCAGGTGTCCGTGCCGCCCGTGCCGTTCCTGTCGGACGCGTTGGCGGTCGTCCGGACGGCGGTCTCGGCGTTGCCGTTGTTCCCGTTGTTGCCGCAGGCCTTGCCGCCGCCGCCGGCCTGGCACGCCGACCGGTCGTCGGACGTGTAGCTGGCGTTGCGGGCGGTGGCCTCGCCGGGCTGGTTGCTCGCGCCGCAGGACGAGTCCGCCCCGCAGGAGGTCTCCCGGTCGGCGGTTTGGGCCGAGGCGCCCGCGCTGTCCTTGGGCGTCGGTCGGGCGGCGGCTTGCTCGTCGGGACGGTCATCGGTCGCGCGCGAGGTGGTGCTGGCTTGCCGGGCCTGGCTTCGGGCGGGGCCGGAGCCGTCGCCCTCCGGCTGGCGCTGCTGGTCGCCGGCGTCCTGGGCGGCCGCGCCCGGGTCGGCCTGGTTGTCGTTGCCGGCGTTGTTACTCGTGTTCGCCGTTTCCTGGCCCTGGACCTTGCCGGTGCCCGCCGCGGCTTTCGTTTCCGGTTCTTGCTTGTCGTCCTTTTTCGCTTCCGCTTTTCCGGTTCCGCCCTTGTCCTTTCCTTGGGCTTCGCCGTTGCCGGACGCGTTATTTGTTTGTTCCTCTTTCTTGTCGTCCTTTTTCTCCGTGCTGCCGGAGCTGGCCGCCTTCTTGTCGTCGGACTTGTTGGCCGAGGGCGGACTGCCGTCCTGGGTGTCCGCGGCCTGGCCACCGTCCGCGGCGGCCATGGCCACCGCGCCGGACACGGTTGGCCGCGCCAGGGTGTCCGCCGTGGCCGCTGTGTCCGCCGGGGATGACCACGCCCCGGCCAACCACACCAGCGCCGCCGCGCCGAGCAGCACGGCCATCGGCGCACGGACGACGAGGCGGGCGATCAACCTGGCCACGGGCAGCACGACCGGCGGCACGGCGCGCACGCGCCATGCACCAGCCACAGCCACCGAGGCCATCGCAAACCACTCCACCGGGATCGACACACGCACAGGGGTGAACCAGGCAAGCCGCGGCGAGACCCACGCGGGAGCCAACGCTCCGGGCCGACCGGCCAGCCGCGGTACGAGTCACGCGGAGGCCCCGCCCCAAGTGCCCAAGGCAGCGTTGGGTTCATCAGCCGGAACGCGCCTTAAGTTACTTAATTCGCGTTGAGAAGCAACGCCGGGAAGTGGTTTGAGTGTCGTTGTTCGCTGATTGACCGGCGGCTATTCCGCAGGTGTTTCCCATTCGTTTCCGTGAGCTTCGAGTCGGCCGAACGTCCATGATCATCAGGACCTGGTGGCAGGTTTCGGTGTCTCGAAGCGGCCGTGATGCCCTGATGATCATGAAACGGAGGAGGGCGCGTCGGCCGGACGACTCGTCGCCTTGGTAGGCGTGTGCGCTACCGGCCGCGCTGCGCACGTGGCCGTCACCGTGGCGATCTGACCGGGGAACCCGGTCGCTGTGGTCCGGCTCTGGCCGCTTGTCCGGCTCGTGGTCGGCCGTAGCTGTGGCCATCCGGGTGGGTGGCCATTCGCCGCGGCGGCCGCTCGGCGCCGTGGCCATTCAGCTACCGGTGGCCGCTGTGGCCGGTCGCGTGGCCACTCGGAAAGAGCCGATATTCGAAATAGTGGTTCAGAAATGTGCTGGCGCGCGGGGAAAGGCGGTGATGCGCGGTTCGTCGCCGGCCTGGATCAGGTCCGGGTCGGTGATGTGTGGATTGAGCGACAGGAGTTGGGCGACGGTCAGGCCGTGTCGGTGGGCCGGGGCGGTCAGGAGGAGTTCGGAGGGGGTGGGCCGCGGCCGAGGCGCTTGGCCAGCCATCGCCAGAGGCGGTATCGGGAGACTCGGGCCAGCTCGCGTTCGGTCGACCGGATGAGGTCGAGCAGGACCGCTTCGGCGGGCTGTCCCGCTTCCGCCGACGCGGCGAGGTGCGCCTCGGCATAGGTGTCTCGTTGCCGGCGCAACCGCAGCATGCGCAGGGACGCCTCGGCGAGCCACTCCGGGTCCGCCCGGAACACCTCGGTGTAGGCGGCGGTGGCCATCCGCAGTGCGTCCTCGACCTGGGACAGCCGGGCCGCGACGTCCGTGCCCGGCGCCAGCAGCGCCGTCAGGTCGGCCAGGCGTTCGCGTGCCGCCGACACCTCCGGCACGCGGTGCAGGCGCACGGGGGTGTTGTCCCACCAGGGGAAATAGGCCGCCGCGAAGTCGGTCAGCGCGAGTTCCAGCCGGTACCGGGCGCGGCGCGGCTCCGGGTATTCGGCATCGAGCGGGTCATCGTGCTGACGCGCGGCGGTGAACCGGTCCAGTTCGGTGCGGAGCGCCGGTGGGATCGGGCGATGCGCGCGCACCTCGGCGATGGCGGCGTCGAGGTCCTGGACGGCGTTCCGCCACTCCTCGACGGGCACCGGATGCTCCTGGAGCAGCTCGACGTACTCGGTGAGCGAGTCGTGCAGCGCGGCGAGGCGCTCGTCCAGATCCAGACCCAGGTCGATCGCATCGGACCGCTCGATGACCGCGATGACCGACTCCGCCACCTCGACCAGGCGGTCTATCCGTTCCTGGCGCAGCGTGTCGGCCCGGTTGCTGGCGATCCAGTGGTCGACGAACGCCTCCGCCACCGCCAGCTGCCACCCGGTGCCGGAACCGAACACGCCGTCGCGCTCGAACAGTGACCGGAGTGCACGGTCCCGTTCCGCCCGCAGCCTCGCCAGCTCCTCGACGTGAGCGCCCGGGGCGCCGACGATCGCGTCGAACTCCGCCCGCTCGACCCGCCGCTGGCGCACCGCCGTGTCCCGCCAGAGCAACAACGCGCGCAGCTCGGTGGCCAGGTCCCGGTCCGGGGTACGGCCGCGGACGTGGCTCCGGACAAGGTAAGCGCCGACGATCCCGGCGACGACCGCGACGGCCGCGATCACCTGCGGCGGCAGCCCGTCCGGCGCGAGACCGACCAGCGCCAGGGGAGCCGCCGCCAGCCGATCCGGGCCTCGGCCGGTGCTCGGGTGTACCCGGGTGGGCGGGTCGGTGGGGGTGGTGGGCGGGTTCGGGTGGGTGGGGCCGGTGGGGCCGTCGTCGGGGATCTGGCGGAGGTGGTGCCGGGCGGCCTCGTAGGCCGGCACGGTCAGATCGGCGACGACGGCCGGCAGCTCGGCTTCGAGCAGCGCGATCAGGCCGGGCGGCGGGGCGCCGGGCCAGACCCAGTAGCGCAGCAGCTCGACCAGCGGGGCGGCGTCGTCCGCCGGCAGTTGCTGGGTGAGGTCGTCGACCGCCCGGTAGGCGCGAGCCCAGGCCACGGGGAGGTTCGCCGGCGTCGGCAGTGGCTCGGTGGCCGCGCGGTAGGCGTCCCGGAAACGGACCGGGTCGTAGTCGTGGTGCAGGTGCACCCGCCAGGACCCGGGCCGGCCGAGCGCGGCCACGTCCACCGAGGCCAGCCGGGAGCCACCGGCGTTCAGCGCGCGGGCCAACCGGACGGCCCGGGCCATCTCGGCGCCGCGCAGCGGTCGGCCGCCGACCCGGTTCAGCGCGGTCCACCACCGCCGAGCACCCTCGAGCAGCGTCGAGCCGTCCTCGCCCCGGCGGTCCTGCTCGACCGCCACCTCGTCGAGCAGGATCTCCGCCTTGGCCAGCGCCCGGCGGGCCACGCCGGCATGTCCTCGGCCGAACAGCCGGAGCGCGCTGTCCACCCGCACCCGGACGTCGCCGAGCAGCCGGTCCGGGCTGGACCACTCGCGGGTGTCGGCGTCCCGGGCGACCGGGTCGACCAGGCCGGCGGGCAGGGCCACGGCCAGCCCGTTCTCCGTGCTGGTGTGGGCGATCACGCCGACCACCCGGCCCTCGCCGTCCAGTACCGGGGCGCCGATGTCCGAGGGGCGCAGTGGCGCGGCCAGGGTCAGCGCCGCGCCGTCCGCGGACAGCACCGGGGCGGCCATCATGATCGTGCGGCGACCCTTGCCCCTGGTCACCACCGCCACCCGGTCACCGGCCGCCGCCGGCACCGGGGAGGTGCGCAGCGGTGCGGCGTTCAGCGCGGGCACGTGTAGCACGGCCAGCGGCAGCTCCCGCCGGCCGGCGCCGAACAGCATGCCCACCAGCTCGCCGGCCAGCCGGGCCTCCGGGGTGGCGTCTCGGTAGACCGCGCTGCCCGGGATGAAGAGGAGGGCGGCCACCGCGCCGTTCACCGAAACGCGGCGCATGGCCCGCTTCAGGTCGTTCGGCTCGCCGAGGTGGGCCAGCAGCGGGCCGAACGGAACCACCACCTGGTTGGCGCGGGTCGCCCAACCGGTGAACGCCGAGTGCTCGGTCTCGATGGTCACCACCGACCCGGCCGGCGCGAGGGGCAGCGCGACACCGTCCACGGCGGGGTACACGTTCACCAGCCGCCGGCCGTCACCGGCCGCCCGCCGGACCACCAGCTCCAGCCGGCTGGTGCGGGATCCGTCCGGCCGGAGCAGCAGCACACCGGCCGGCGGGTCGAGGTGCACCTGGTGGATCTCCACCTGGTCGGTCACCCGGGCCGGGCCGGTCGAAGCCGTCCAGGCGCGGCCGACCAGCAGGTGCAGCAGCGCCGAGCGCTCTGCCCGGGTGAGGTCCTGGTGCTCGGCCACCAGCCAGTGCTCGGCGGCCGCGGTGAGCGGGCCGCGGGGCGAGAGCAACTCCTCGGGCAGCACCAATCCGGGCACCGCACCGGAGAGGCCGGTGGGCAGCGGAGGCGCGTGCCAGCCGGGCAACGGGCGCACCGCACCGAGGCGCACCAGCAGGCCCGGGTGCGCCTCGGCGGCTTCGGCCACCAGCGCCGCCGGTGCGCCGATCAGCCGGGCGGCGGCCTCGAACGGCAGCTCCTCGCCGGCCGGGTGCAGCGTGGTCCACAGCTTGCCGCCCAGCCGGTGCAACACCCCGGGGATGCGCAGCTCGGCGACCAGCGCGGTCAGCTCGCGGCGGGTGGTGTCCAGCCGGTCGTGGAACGACTGGTCGCCGTCCATCGGCCAGCCGGCCATCCGCTCGGCCCGGCCGAGGTTCTCCTCGACCCCGGCCAGCGCGGACAGCGCGAGCTCGACGTTGCCGGCCCGCGACCAGCGCTCCGCCTCTCCGATCCGTTCCATCGCGTTCTCCAGCGACCGGTCCACGACACGCACGGCGTCCTCCAGATCCTCGAAGGTGGTGATGGCCAGGTCGGCGAGTTGCCCGGCGACCTGTGGGGACGGCGGTCGCCGTGCCCAGAGCTGTTCCTCGATGTGCTCGTCGCCGAGCGCGACGTGTTCCGCCTCGTGGCGCTCCAGGTAGCGCCGGGCCTCCTCGGGCAGCGCGCGGATCGGGCCGCGCAGCAGGCCCCGGTCGACGAGCACCGTCCGGGATCCGGGATGCGCCAGGTAGACGACGACCAGCGGGTCCAGCCGGCCGGCTTCGAACCCGGCGGCGAGCAGCTTGCTCAGCCCTCGGGCCAGGTACAGCGACATCCGGTCGGCCGGCCACAGCCCGGTCGGGCTGGCGATGGCCAGGTCGGCGGCGGGCGCCGGGGAGATCCGGTCGAGCTTGTCCATCAGGCCCAGCACCACCCGGACCCGCTCGGCGTGCGGCCCGGTGAGCGCGCGGGGCTGGCCGGTTGCCGGGTCCAGGGCGGCCGCGAACCAGCCACCCCCGGCGGGCAGCGCGGCGATCGGTTCGGGCGCGGTCAGTGCCAGCAGCGCGTCGAGCAGCCGCTGGGCGTCGGCGCGGTGCGCGTCGTGGCAGGCGGTGTGCCAGTGGCCGTTGAGGTGGCCCAGTTCGTGCGCGACGACCTCTGCCCACCAGCCGTCGAGCTCGACCCTGGCGTGCAGCTGGGCGAGCCGCTCGGCCATCGGGGCGAACATGACGATGACGTCGCCGAGTTGGGGGTGCCGCCAGGCGAACGCGACCAGGCGTTCGGGCAGGTCCGCCAGCCCGTGGCGGGCCAGGATGGGCCGGGCGAGCGCGGGGTCGAGCAGCAGCACCGGTGGGCCTCGGGCCAGGAATGGCGCTGGTTGCACTCCCTTGGCGACGGCGTTGAGGGTGAGTTCGCGCAGCGCGGCGGCGAAGTGGCGGACCTCGGGGTCGGTCATGCCGTCCCAGGCCAGCGCCCCGGCGTGACCGTCCACCGGCGGGCCCGCGCGGGCGGCGAGGGCCAGGAAGAGCACGTCCGCGCCCAGCGCCAGCCGCTCGAACAGCCCGGCGGAGAGGAACCAGGGCGGCTCCGCCCCGGCGAACACCAGGGCGGCGCCGCTCAACAGCGTCGCGGCGGTGGCGCCGACCGCGGACCACCCGGTGAAGCGCAACGCCCGGTCCTGGGACCGCGCCCTGGCCAACCACAGCGCCGCCCACGGCAGGGCGATGAACATGTGCATCGCCGCCGTCATGTGTACCCAGGCGGCGAGGGTCAGCGGGGCGTCCAGCGGGGTGGTGGGGAAGACCGATGCCACCGCCAGCGCCACCGCCGCGAGGCGCAGCAAAACCCGGGGACCGCGCTCGACCAGCCGGGCGACCAGCTCGCTGGCCCCGGCCATCGCCAGCATGGCGACCGCCAGGAACAGGCCGCCGGGCGTGGCCACGTATTCACTCACCGTGACGGTCGGGACCAGGTGGCCGATCCCGGCGACGTGCAGCGCCGTGGTGCTGGCCAGCGAGATCCCGAGCAGCGTCAGGACGGCCCGGCGGATCGTGGACCTCTCGGTGGGTCGGAAGGACAGCAGCGCCAGGCCGCCCAGCGCGGCCATGGTGAGCTGGGGGGTGGACTGCGCGAGCCCGAGCAGCAGGCCGGCCGGTGCGCCGTACGAAGGACGTCCGTCCAGCCGGACGACCCGCCGGCCGTGCTCCACGGTGACCCGCAGTCCGGGCACCCGGTTGGCGGCCAGCGCGTCGCGCGTGCCGGTGTCCAGGCGGAGCAGCCAGGCCAACCGGTCGAGCGGCGCGGCGCCGGCCGAGCGGTTCAGCAGCGCGGTGATCCGGTCGACCGGGGTGGCGAGCCGGTCGTGGTGCGCGTGCAGCTCGGCCAGCGCGGCCCGCAGGTCGCCGACCGTGCCGGCCAGGTGCTCGACCTCCGGCGCCGGAAACAGTGAAGCCAGCCGCGGCTCGGCGGTGTCGACCCGCTCCGCCCAGCTCTCCAGCGTCTCCAGCGACGTGTCGCCGGTCTGCCTGATCCGGCTGACCGCGTGGAAGCCCTGGATCAGTTCCTGCTTGACCAGGACACGCTCGACGTCCAGCTCGAGGACGTCGAGCAGGGCGGTGAGCCGGGCCAGGCGTGCCTCGGTGAGCGGGAGCAGCTGGTCCAGCACCGCCGACCGGTCGGGCAGCGAGTGCGCCACCCGCAGCTCACGCGCTCGGGCCAGCCGCTCGGCCAGCTCGGCGGCCTGGGCGCGCCGGGCCTGCAACCCGTGCCCGGCCAGCGCGTCCCGCACCGCCGCGAGCCAGGCTTCCGCGTCCAGGTAACGGGCGCCTAGCAGCCCGGTCAGCGGCTCCGCCGGGTCGGCCAGGGCGGACCGCAGATCCAGCTGGTCCCACAACCGCGCGCGCAGTGCCCGGGCCGCCCATTCCGTCAGCTCGGCGACCGGCTGCCGCTCGAACAAGGCCCGGTCCTGCGCCAACCAGCGGTCCAGCAGCTCCTCGGCGCCCGCGAAGCCGGGCGGCAGCGCGGTGCTCGCCGTACGGGGTGCCGAATCCCGCAGCACCTCGGCGGTCAGCCCGTCGACCAGCCGGACAAACCGGCCGACCTGCTCCGCGCGCAGCTCACCGAGCTCGACCAACAGGCCGACCCGCTCGGCCTCGGCGTGCGGCCCGAACGGGTGGTGGTCGAGCACCCCGGCCCAGAACGCCCGGACCCTGGCCGGATCGCCGGCCAGCTCCGCCATCTCGACGGTCTCCCGCAGTACCCGTTCCGAGACCAGCACCCGCCGGGTCGGGCCGTCGGTCCAGGTGAACGCCACCAGGTCGCCCGCCCCGGGCAGCACCGTGACGTCGGCCGGAAGCACCGAACGCTCCGCGTCGGTCGGCTCCCGCGATCCGGCCGCCCGGTGCGCGGCGGCAACGTGGCCGGCGGTCAACGGCGTCTCGGCCAGCCCGCCGCCGATGCGCCGGCGGAGCTGCTCGAGCTCCCGGCGCGCCCGGTCGAGCTCCGCTCCGACCGTGCCGGCCAGCCGCCGCTCGATCTCGGTGACCAGCCGTTCCGCCTCGGCCAGCGCGTCCAGGGCGTTCCGGTACCGGCGGTGGACGAGCTGGTCGTCGATCTCGCGGGGGGCGCGGGCTAGCAGCCGCAGCACCTGGCCGACCGGCGTCGAGGTGGGCCAGCGCTCGTCGTGGGCGATCCGCCAGCCCTGCTCGGCCACGGCGGCCAGCAGCGGCGCGGCGACCGCGGTGGCCACCCCGTTCGTCGGGTCGAGGTGGATGATCATGCCGACGGCGTCACCGGCGGCGTCGACCAACGGGCTGCCCAGCGCGGCGGCGCCGTCCAGCTGGACACGCACGGTGGCGAGTCCGCTGGCGACGACCGTGCCGCCGGTCAACCGGGCCTCGCCGGCGGTGTTTCCGCCGGGCGCCGAACTGGGCGCCCGCCCTTGGCCGTCGACTTCGCCGGCGGTGTCTCCGCCGGGCGCCACGCCGGCCGCCCACAGCCGCTGCCCGATGGCCACGGCCCCGGTGGTCACCGGCAGCGGGAGCGAATCCTGGTCGGCGGGCAGCAGCCCCAGGCCGGGTGGCTCGATGTCCAGGCCCAACAGCCGGCCGAGGTCGTGCAGCCGGGGCACCAGCCAGGTGTGCGCACCGTCGGCGTCCGGGTCCAGCGCGTCGCGGAGCCCGCCACCCGAGGTGATCGACAACCCGGGATAGACCACCCATCCGACGCCTTCACCGGCGACCGGGTGCACCGATCCGCGCGGCAGCGTGGGCGGGGCATTCGCCTCGGCCGGTGGAGTCCAGTCCGGGTCGACGCCGATCTCGCCGTCCGCCACTCGCAGGCCGGGGTGCGCGGCGGCGTGCGAGATCAGCTCGGCGGGGGCGCGGAGCCGGGTGGCCAGCTCCTCCGCCGTCATTGTCCGGCCGGCGTCGCCCAGCTCGGCGCGGATGCGTCGGGTCAGGTGGGCCAGCACGGTGGGCGCCCGCCGCGCGGCCTCCAACAGCGCGGTCACCTCGTACCGCCCGGTGACCAGCTGCTCGAGGAGCGGGTCGTCGGAACGCGGCCACCAGCCGCCGGCGTGGTCCAGCCACCGCTCGACGGCCGCCAGGTCGGCCAGGGCCTCGTCCAGCTGGGTCAGGGCGATCCCGATCCCATCGCCGTGCTCCAGCCGGCGGTCCGCGCTGGTCACCTCGAGCGCGAGTTCGGCCAGCGCCTGCCGGTGCCTGCGCGCCGTGGCCACGTCGGCCACGGCCTGACCGGCCAGCCTGGCCAGCCGTTCGGGTGTCCGCTCCGGCAACGCCTGGATCCGCCGGTAGAACAGCTCGCGGTCGAAGATCACCTGCGCGGAGCGGGGGAACCGTAGGTAGAGCAATGCCACCGGGGCCAACCCGGCGCCGCGCAGCCGCTGGTGCAGCAGCTCGTTGAAGCCCTCGGCCAGCATGGGCGAGGTGTCCACATCCGGGTCTTCCTGCACCACCGCGCCGCCGTCGAGCAGCTGGTACAGCAGCCGGACGACCTCGTTCAACTGCGCCGCGGTCAGCTCGGTCGTGTGTCCGTGCCGGTCCGCCGCGACGACCACCGGGGCCGGCGGAGCGCGCTGATCGGCCTGGTCCAGCTCGCGCAGCAGTGCCCCGGCCGCCTCCCGTTGGCCGGGGCGCCGGCGGTACGGGTCGTCCAGGCGGAACCGTCGCTCGTAGTCGATGATCCGCTGGCCGAGGTCCGGCGGCGCCCGGCCGGCGCCGATGTGGCCGGCGATCCGGTCCCGCCGGCTGGTCAGCATCATGATCAGGCCCTCGGCGGCGGCCGGGAACGCCGCGTCCCGCCAGCTGAACGCGACCAGCCGCTGGTCGAGCGGGGCCAGCCCGCGCGCGGTCCGTTCCCGCTCGATCAGCTCGGCCTCCGGGTCCCGGGCGATCGCGGCGCGGAACCGCTCGGGGCTGACCAGCAGGTGCATCGGCCCGCGCGCGGGATACGGCAGCTCGTCGGCGGCGACCATCTCGCCGTGGTCCAGCAGCGCCGGCAGGGCGCGCACGATCGCGGCCTCCTCGCGCGGGCTGATTTCCCGGCCCAGCGGGCCGTGCGCGGGCTCGTTCAGGCGCAGTTCCACGGCGCCGAGGGTGATCTTCTGACCCGGCCGGACCGCGGTGAACGCGGCGACCCGCCGGCCGTCGACGGCCACGTGGGCATTCGCGGCCAGCGGCCCGATGTACGCCACGCCCGCCTTGCTGAACTGCGCCGCGTGGACCGGCCGGACGTTGCCCCCGTACACGGTGACGCCGGCCGCCGGGTCCGCCCCGATGATGTTGACGGCCCGGTCCAGGGGGTAGAGCGCGGCGTAGCCGGGGCGGACCAGGGCCAGGCCGGATCGAGCTTCGTCCACCCCGTGGAAGACGCCGTCGCCGACCAGCACCACCAGGCCCCCGTCGGTCACCGCGAGCCGGGCGGAACCGTGCGCGGCGTTCCGGATGGTGGGCTCGTCGGTGGCTAGCGCGCGGGCCAGTTCGGCCAGCGACGCCCACCGGCGGTTGCGGTGCGCGAGTTGGTAGACCAGCAGCTCCTCGGTGACCGGTGCCGGCTGCTCGCGCCACACGAACGCCCGGTAGTTGTTGACCAGGATGTCCGCCTGGTCCAGCAGCTCCGCGACGATCTCGTCGACGATCTCCTTGCGGATCGTGGCCAGCAGCCTCGAGTCGCCCTGGACGGCGCGGATGTCCTCGGCGACGGCCAGGAGCTGGGTGGCGGCGCCGTCCAGCAGGTCGGCGATCTCGGCCAGGCGGGTACGCGCCTCGGCCGGCGCGCCCTGCCGGTCCAGGCGGTCTCGTTCGGCCGTCGCCCGCCGGCCCGCGGCGGTGTCGGATGGGCGTTCGGGCCAGCTGTGCCACAGCGTCGGATGGACCTGTTGCGGTTCGGGCAGGTCACCGGGCCACCGGTCCTGGCCGGGGTCGCCCGGCGCGCCCAGCTCCTTGAAGTCGGTGGCGATCGCGATGAGCCGCTTGGCCGCGTCCCGCATGGCCCCGGACGCAACCTCCAGGTCGGTGTAGTGCGCGGTGCCCGGCAACCGCATCCCCGCCTGTGCGGCGTCCAGGAGCCGGCTGGCGACGGACGCGACCCGGTCGAGCAGCGCGCCACTCACCGGGGCGGCCGCCATCGCCAGCGCGGTGTTCGGTTCGCCGGTCAGCGCCAGCGCGGCGCCGAGCACCGCGAACGCCACCCACGGCCGTGCGCCGGCCAGCGGGCCGCGCCGCTCCAGGACCCGGCGCGGGTCGACCTCGTGGGCAGCGGCCCAGTCGGGGGTGATGGCGCCCGGCGGCGACCGCCCGACCAGCGCACGGACCGCCGAGGCGATCGCCGCCCGGTGCGCCCACAACGCGTGGCCGGCCAGCAGCGCGGCGCCGACCGCCAATGCGTGATCACCGACCGGGAGGCCGAGCGCCAGCGGCAGCGTCGCCAGCGGGCCGCGGCCGGCCGGCGGGGAGAACCGGTCCCACTCGACGTCGTGCCGGTCGGTGAACAGGTAGAGCCAGTCGTAGTTGCGCGGCTCGGGCGCCACCACGCGTTCGAGCACGTGCTCGAGCGCGCCCGCCAGCTCGGCCCGGGTGACGCCCTCGGTGCGCACCCACACCGCGACCCGGCCCAGCTCGGCGGTCGCGGCGACGAGGTCGGCGGCGGCAGTGGGCAGGTCGGCGACCGGAGCGTCGAGTTCCACCAGCGTGGCCGGTACGTCGTTGACCCAGCTCAGCCGATCCGTATCGCCTTCGGTCGGCACCCGCACCCGGAAGCCGCGCCGGCGCAACTGCTCGGCGATCTCGTTCATCGGCGCGGTGCTCAGTTCCAGGCCAAACCGCCGGAGCGCGGCGAGGTTGATCACCTGCACCCGCGCGCTGGTCTCGGGTGATTCGCCGTCGAGGTAGTGGCCGCTGCGCGGTTCGAGTCGGGTCAGCGCCGGCCGGCCTTCGCGCACCTGCACATCGGCCTCGAAGGCAGCGATGACCGGCTGGCCGCCCGCGGTGTTCCCGTCGGGCGCCAAACTGGGCGCCCGACCCTGCGCGCCGGCTGCGCCGGCGGTGGCGGCGTGCGAGCCCTTCACCCGTTCCCCGGTGGCCGGGACGACCTGCCACTGCGGTGCGATCCACACCGAACCGTCCGGCAGCACCACGCCCAGGATCTCCCGGGAGCGGGCCATCATCTCGACGGCCTCGGCGGTGCCCAACCGGGCCGGCAGCCCGCCGGCCCGGCGCATGTCGTCGAGCTCGCCGGCCAGCTTTCCCGGCAGCAGGTTGGGGAATTGCGGCGCATCGGCGATCAACGCCCGGTACTCGCGCTCCGGCCCGCTCGGCAGGGCCGCCATCGCGCCGCTCGACGGGCCGGCCAGCAGTATCGCCGCCATGGCGGCGATCGCGCCGAGCACCAGGATCAGCCGGACCGGTGAGGCGGTGACCCAGTGGTACCCGGCCTTGACCAGGCCCCAGCCGGTCCGCCCGGTCGGCCGGTACGGCGGCAGGTCGCGGACCAGCGCGTCGGCCGAGACGATCGGCGTGGTCAGCATGGTGAGTACCACGGCCAGCCGGGGGCGCAGCGGGTCGGGCACCGTGCGCAGCAGCCTCCGGTAGGCGTTCGCCGCGATCGCCCCGCCGACCCCGGGGCCGTGTTCGGCGGTGATGTGGTCCACCTCGGCGACCAGCGTGATCATCTGGATGGCCAACGCATGGCGGGTCCGACGGCTCAGGCCGGTGCCCGCGTCCCGCTCGGCGGCCCGGATGGTCGCCTTCAGCGCGGCGAGCGCCTCTCGCGGCAACCGGAGCGCCAGGGGGGTGCCGGACAGGTGGGCGCGCCCCAGCAGCAGGCCGCCACCGGGCAGGTAACGCGCCCCTCGGTCCAGCTCGAACAGCCGGAACGGGTACGCCACGTTCGACTTGAGGAGAACCTTGGCCAGCAGCTTGGTCGCGGCCCGGATCGGCCCGGCGGGCGGGCCGCGCACCCGGATGAGCACGTGCGCCAGGGCGAGCCCCCCGACCAGCGCCCCGAGCGCGGTGATCACCAGACCCGGCATGGTCAGCGGCGCGTCGGTCAGGGTCGCCCACGGGCCGCTCGGCTGCGCGGCGACCGGCATTACCCCCTCGGCACGGGCCGGCGGGGCGCCGCCCAGCGGCGACAGCAGCATGCCGCCGACCAGCACCGTGCCGGCCGAGCCGAGCCCCAGCGCCTTGGCGACCGCGCGCAACACCCGGCGCGCCCGGCCGGTGGCAGGCGGCGCGGGCTCCTCGCCCGGCGCGGTGTTCGGCGCGGTGGCCGGTGCCGCGGGTTCTGGCTCGGGCGTGCGCGGCGTCGGTTGGGGTTCGGGTCGGGTGACGATGACCCTGGCGTCCAGCCGGCGCGCGGCGAGACCGGCCACGGCCTTGATCAGGCCGGGTTGGAACAGGTGCAGCTGGTGGCTGTGCTGGTCGAGGTGCACGGCGATGCCGGCCAGCCGTCCGGCCGCGTCGAACGCCGGCCCACCGGAGATCTTCCCGCCGAACGGGGCGATCAGGTAGTAGTGGGCGGCGTCGGTGCTGGTCACCACGCCCTGGGTGGCCAGCCGGTGGGTCTGCGGGTAGCCGCGGATGGTGAGCTTCTGGTCCGGCCGGACACTGGCCTGACGAACCGGGGCCGCCGGCACCCCGGCCGCGACCGGGATGTCCAGCGCGAGCACGGCCAGGTCGATGTGCGCGGGCTCGATCAAGCCGCGTTGGTCCCGCTTCCAGGCGGCCCACTCGGCGGGGGCCAGCCGCTCGAGCTCGGCCGGCGTGATGACCTCGTAGTCCAGCACCCGGTACCCGCCGGCGGTCCACCACTCGGCGTTCTCCAGCACGTGTAGCGCGGTCAGCGCTAGCGCCGGGCGGCCGGGAGCGGCCGCGCGAATGATCACGCCGCTGCCCAGGGTGGCGCCGCCGTCCTCGGCCTGGATGCGCACCGCCGCGCCGGCCGGGTAACCGGTGGCGATCGGGCCGAGCGTCTCGGTCCCGCGCACCGGGTAGAACCCGACCAGGAGCTCCTCACCGGTGTCCAGCCACGAGGTGACGACGTCCACGAAGCCGGTCTCGAGGCCACCGGCCCACGGCATCCGCGCCACCGGGGCACCGAGGTCGATGCGCAGTAGCTGGGCGGACCGGCCGTTGCCGCGGGTCGGGATGCCACCGGTCCGCCAGGCGTCGGCCAGCACCCGGTAGACGTTGTCGCCCTCGAGCAGCCACAACGCCGCCGACGACTCCAGGAATGTGTCGAACCGGCCCAGCATGGTGCCGATGAAGCGGCCGACCTGGCGGCCGTCCAGCAGCAGCTCACCGTGCGGGCCGTCCAGGGTGAGCCTCGGCTCGCCGTCGGGCAGGGTCAGGACGAAGCCGGCGTAGGTGGCGGCCGGGTTCACCGCGAGCAGCTCGGTGACGCCGTCCCCGTCGCGGGTGGCCAGGAACGGGGTGGCGGCGACGGCGGCCAGCACGCTCTCCCGGTCCACGCCGAGCCGGGCCAGCGCCCGATCCAGCGCGAGCACGTCCGCCACCGGCGACGCGCCCCAGCGGCCCCGCTGGAACAGCGCGAGGATCCGTGCGGGCAGCATTGCGCCGGCCACCCGGGCCGCCGCCGCGTCGTGTTCCGCGTCGGTGTGCCCGGCGCCGGCCAGGCGCAGGAGCTGGTACCAAACGTCCCGGTACGCCGGGTCCAGCGCGATCAGCTGGTTGAGCACCGCGGCTACGTGCGCCGGAACCAGGAACACCTGTGCGTCGGGGAGGCCGATCAGCTTCCCGTCCAGCGGTTCCTCGTCGGTGATCCGCACCAGATCGGTCGGCGCGGGCATCCCCGGTGGACCGCGCACCAGGTGGGGGAACTCCTCGCCGCTCAGGTTGCGCGCCCCGGCCCGCAACCGGGTCACTTCGCGGACCGGCAACGCCTGCCGCACCTCGGCGCCGGTCATACCGGCCGCCACCGGCCCGCCATGGTGATCACCGGGACCGGCCAGGGCCTGGTGCATCCGCCGGTACTCCGCGCGCAGCCGCGCGGCGGTGTCGGCCAGCTCGCGGACCAGCGGGGTTTGCGGCAGGTCGCCGAGCTGCGCCAGGACCCGGGACAGCTCGTCGACGCTCGACCCGGGTTCCCGGTCGAGCAGTTCGCGCAGCTCCCGGGCCCGGCCGGCCGGGTCGGCGGCGGTGAACAGATCGAAGATCGTCTGGTGGTAGAGCACGACTTCTTCGCCCGGGCGTACCACCAGGTCCCGCTGCCAGGCGGTCAGCCCGTCGTAGCGGCGCAGCGCCTCGGTGACCGGCCGCAGCTGGGCGCGCAGCTCGTCGAGGAGGTTCATCGCGTCGGTGTGGCGGGCGCGCACCGCGTCGGAGACCCCGATCCCGGCCAGCATCCGCTCGGCCCGGTCCAGGTTGGCCACGGCGTTCGCGGTGGCGCCCGGGTCGGCTGCCGGGCCGTTCTCGACCAGGCCCTCGATGGTGTACTCCCAGGCATAGAGCAGGGTCTCCGCCGCCTCCAGCTGTCCCACCCGCAGGTTGAGGAAGGCCTCGGCGGGGTCCTGGCCCGACCACCAGTGCGCCAGATCGGTGTCCGGTTCGGCCAACCACCGGTCCACCACCCGCTCCAGTACCCGGCGCGCCGGCTCGGTGCTGCCCCGGTCGAGCAGGTCACCGCTGGTGCGCAGGCTGACCAACACCCGGTTGGCGGGTGCCAGCAGGTACACGACGGTGACCTGGTCGAGGCCGTGCGCGGCCAGCAGCGCGGCCAGTTCGGCATCGCCGTCGAACATCCGGTAGTCCACGCCCCGGGTGGCCCACCGGCCGTCCGGGCTGGCCTTCTCCAGTGGCGCTCCCGGCCGGATCCTGCCCTGCTCGTCCAGCCGCGCGACCAGCTCGGCCAGCCCGGCCAGCACGGCGGGCGCGAACCGGACCGGCCGGCCGAGCGGGTCGAACGCGATGGGCAGGATCGACCCTGGTCCCGGCGATAGCTGGGTCAGTTCGGCAATCAGCATGGCCCGCTCCGCCGCGCGCAGGCGTTGCACCAGGGAGTCGCTGTGCTGGTCGTGGCGCGGGCTGGAGTGTTCGGTGTCGGCGAGGTGGAAGTACCACTCGTGCCGGAGGAACTCTTCCCACCATCCGAGGAACGCCGGATCGTGCCGGACCAGCGCGTCGACCCTGGCCGCGATGTGCGCCGGGACCAGGATCACCGGTGCGCCGTCGCCGTCCCGCCAGCCGAAGCCGATCAGCCGGCGGTCCAGCGGCGCCTCGTCGGTGATCCGCACCAGCTCGACCAGGTCCAGGCCCGGCTCACCCGGAACCCGCACCGGCCGGCCCAGGTGCGCGAACTCGGCGTCGGTGAGCCGTCGCGCACCGGCCACCAGGCGCGGCATGCGCGGCTCCATCCGGGACCGCGCCGTGCCGCTGGGCACGCCGTCCGCGACCGCCCCGCCGCCCCGGGTGAACCGGCTGAGCAGCTTCCCGGCCGCGTTGTAAAGCCACCAGCCCAACTGGTCCGCGAGCCCGCCGACCTTCCGCGATCCGGCCCGCAGCCAGTGCCCGACCGCCTCGGCCCGGGGACGGAACCAGCGGTGGACGGCCCAGCCCGACCCGAGCACCGCCGCTTCGGTCGCCACGATGGCGGCACTGGTCCAGTCGTAACCGCCGCGGGCGTCCCACACCCACATGCCGACGGCGAAGCCGGCCAGGTTGACCAGGGCGGTGAACCCGAACACCCCGGCGTCGTAGTTGGCCTTCGGTGGATCTCGAGGCCGGATCGACCAGGCCATGCCGGTGACCGCCAGCATCAGCAGCGCCACCCCGAACAGCGCGGGGGAGTTGGTGGCCAGGCTGTTGATGCCGTAGATGGCCAGGGCCAGGTCGTGCAGCAGCAGCCCGACGCGCTCGTGCCGCTGGTCCGGTTCGCGCCGCAGCACGTCCTCGCGGAACATGTGGTGCTGCTGGTAGGCCACGCCCAGGCCCATCGACGCCAGCGTAGCCAACGAGATGATCACGTTGACCGGGCCGGCGTTCGCGCCGTTCAGCGCGAAGTCGACGATGGCGAAGCCGACCCCGACCACCGTGGTGGCGAACCCGGTGAGCCCGGTCAACCACCATGCCCAGTGGTGCGGCCGCATCCGGTCGGTCTTGACCCACTCGGTGCTGACGCTGGGGATCTCGTAGCGGATCGCCGTGGTCGCGTGGGCCACGGCGGTCAGCACCGCCGCCAGCACGGTCACCAGCGCGGCGCTGGTGGCGACGGCGGCCATGTTGGTGTTCACCGACACCATCCGGGTCAGCGCGACCACCGCGAACAGGCCGGCGATCACACCGCCCGACAGGTCCGACGCCCAGCGGGTGTTGCGGAACGATCCGACCAGGCCGCGGATGAACATCGCCAACGCCCCGGCCGTCGCGGACAGCGCGAGCAGTCGCACGCCGCCGAGCACGCCGATCGCGGTGACCGCCCCGGTGCCCACGGACACCGCCGCCACCCAGAACACCCGCTTCTGGGCTTGCAGCCACCGGCCCCAGCTGAGCTCGCTGCCCGGTGGGCCCCGGCGCAGGATCGACCAGAGGATGAGTGCTGGCATGGCCACCATGTCCCACACCTGCCCGGCCACCGCGCGCGTGGACGGGATCCGGATGCCAAGGGCGTTCTCCACGCCGGAGACGGTCTCCGCGATCCAGGCGTTGGCCCCGCGCAGCCCGTCGACCAGGCCGTACCACCGGTCGGCCAGCGCCCGGCCGACTCCGGCGCGGTTCCGCCAGAGCCCCCGCACGGCGAGCACGGCCGCGAGCGCGACGTGCGCCAGGCTGAGCGGCCAGCCCCACGGCAACCCGTCGCCGGTCGGCTGCCGCACGGGCGCCGGCTCCGGTTCTGGCGCGGCCGTCGGTGCGGGCTCCGGGGTGGGCACCGGTGCGGGAACCGGCTGGACGAAGACCCGGCCGGGGATGTTCAGCCGCTCGCCGATCTCCAGGAGGTCGCGGCTGGCCAGGGTGGGGAACCGGCCCGGGTTGGCGGATGCCAGCGCGTCCTCACCCAGCCCGAACCGCGCCGTGATCGCCGAATAGACGTCCCCGGATTGCACCCGGTACCGGCCGTCCCAGTTCGCCGGGATGACCAACGTGTCCCCGGCGTAGATCTTGTTCGGGTCGGCGATCTCGGGGTTGGCGGCCAGGAAGTCGGCCTCCGATACACCGAACGCCTTGACCAGCACGCCGAGCTCGTCCCCGGGCAGCACCCACGCCGCATTCGCCGGCAGCTGCTGTGGGGCGGGTGCGGAGATCGAGGTGTGTGTCGAAAGCAGCTCGACGGCGGGTTTGCCAACGGTGGCCGCCGTGGTCAGGCCGAGCTGCGCCAGCGTGATGGCCAGTAGCACCGCCCCGCCGAGCAACCAACGGGCGTGGGCGAGCACGGCCTCCAGCAGCCGCCGCTGCTCGCTGTCCACCGCGCGCAGGCCCCGGCCGAGGCCGACCTTCGACTCGTTGCCGAGACTGTCGGCGGCGAGGGCGGCCTCGGCGCGGACGGCGGCGAGGGCGTGCACCGCGCGGTAGGCCTCCGGCGAGGTCTTCCGCGGCTTGACCACGGCGAGCACGGTCAGCGGTTCTCCCGGCACCGGAGGCGCCAGCGCGACGTCGCCCGCGCCGAGCAGCGTCAGCAGCCGGGTGATCTCCGGCAGGTGCTGGGTGAGGGACCCGCTGGTGATCATGAGTGTGCCGCCGACCCGCAGCGCGGCCATCACCTCGGCCAGCGCGCCGATCCGCGCACCGGTGAACGCGCTCCGGTCGAGCCGGTCGAAGAAGATCTCGTCGTAGCGCTCGGCGGGCAGCCTGGTGGCGGCGACGTCGGCGAGCAGCTCCGGCTCCGCCGCCGGCTCGATGTTGAGCGTGACGTCGCGGCTGGACACCGGCCGGTCGTTCGCCGACCGGCCGCCACCGACCACCAGCCGCCGCCCGTTGACCACCGGGTCGCCCAGGCGCACCGCCGGCATCCACTCCCGGGACCACGCGATGGCCCCGGCCATCCAGGCCGGGTCGTACAACCCGCCCCGGTGCACACCACCGGGCAGGTAGAAGGCGCCCTCCAGGTGGTCACCGGCGCGCTGGAACAGCATGATCGTCCTGGCCAGCAGGAGCGCGTTGGCCAGCTGGGCGGAGTGTGCGTCGTGCCGGGCGCCCTCGTGTTCGTTCCCGTGCAGGTGGAAGTCGCGCTCGTGTGCCAGCAGGTCGTACCACCAGTCGGCCACCAGCCGGCCGGCGGCGATGTGCACCACCAGTTCCTCGAGCATCGCCTCGGTGATCACCACGACGCCGTCGCGGGCCAGCGGGACCGAGGGGTCGCGCCAGCCGAACGCGACCAGGCGGTCGGCGTAGGGCAGTCGGACGCCGTCCGGAGCGAGCACGACGCGCACGCCCGGCGGGCCGCGCGGCATCCAGGGCGGCAGCTCGTCGAGCGGGATGAGCCGGTCCGCCTGGCGGCGCAGCGCCTCGGCCACCTCGTGCCGCCGCGCCGATGTGAGCGGCTTGCCGATCACCACGGTGCCGCCGTCCCCGCCGGTGTTCTTGGCCTGCTGGTGGCCGTGGTGGTGTCGGCTGGGGTGCGGGCTGCCGTGCTTGCCGGTCTTCTTGGGCCGCGCCTTGCGACCGATGGTCATCGGCCGGGTCGGGTTGACCTGGATGACCACGGCGGTCTTGTTGTCGCTGCCCTGCTCGGCCACCTTGTCGATCAGGCCGTCGGCGGCGAAGCTGAGGTTCGGTGCGGCGCGCACCACCGCGCCGATTCCGTCCCGTTCCTGGTACAGGTCGTGCAGGCCGTCGGTGGACAGCACCACGGCCGCCGGACCCTTGACCCCGATCACGGTGTAGCGCGGGCGGTGCACGGCGCCCCGGCCCACCCAGCGGGTGATGACCTGCTCCGGCGCCTCCTCCGGGTCGCGTTCCACGGTCTGCGCCACCGTCCAGGTGTGGTCCACGGTGAGCGGCTCGGTGCCGTGTCCGGTCACCAGGTGCCCCCGGCTGTCGCCCAGCCACACCAGGGCGACCTCGCTGGTGTCCGATCCGGTGGGGGAGACCACCACGAGCAGCAGCGTGCTGATCGCCGCCGACCCGGCGGTGGCTTCCTGGGCCGCGGCGAAGGCCAACTCGGCGACCTGCTGGACCGGCAGGGACGGGTCGGCGGCCAGCGCGGCGTCGATCGCGGCGGCCACCGCGTCCCGGCCGGTCGTCTGGCTGACGTTGCTGCCCTGCTGGTCGGCGACCGCGGCGAAGATCCGCCCGTCACCGGCCCGCACCGCGCCGGCCATCGAGTCGAAGTTGCGGTGCAACGGGTGGCCGGGATCGGTACGCCCGACCATCGGGCCGAGGTCGAACCCGACCCGGCCGGTCTTGTCGCCCGGCAGCGCGCCGGACCGGAGCACTCCGGTTTCGTCTCGCTGACCGGGCACGATGGTGATTGTCACCGGCGGCGCCGGGATCACCGGTGGCTGCCGTGAGCCGGGGCCTTCCTCGATCGCGGCCCGCCGCGCGTAGTTGGTGTCCATCGCCTCGGCCAGCTGCTTCCGCAGCTTGGTCAGCCGGTCCTTGCGCTCGCTCTCCTCCGGACCCAGCCCGCGCAGCTCCTCCTCGATGAGGTCCAGCAGCTCCTTCTGCTTGGCGATCGTGGCGTCCAGCTGCCGGAGGCCGCGGACGTTCAGTGTGGCGTCGTAGCGCTTGCGGCGTTCGGCCACGTTGGCCAGCCACCGCGCCCAGAGCCCCTCGACGCGCCGGGCGACCGGCTCCGGGAACAGCGCGAGCGCCAGCCGCCCCAGGAGGCGGCCGAACGCGGGACCGATGTCGTTGACGATGTCGAACTGCCCGACCACCTTGTCGTAGCGGCGCAGCAGCAGCTTCTGCAGCGAGGCGCGGTACTCCGCGAAGTTGGGCAGGTGCGGGTCGCTCGGGCCGATGCCGACGCCGGGCAGGGTCTGGGACAGGAACTTGAACGGCTTCCACGACCACGGCCGCTTGTCCACCACGCGGAACCAGTTCCACAGCCGGAGCGCCAGGTTGAACCGCCGCCAGCCGGCTTGTCGGGGCGGCGCGAACTTCTGCGCGACCTGCTTGCCCGGGACGTCGAAGTGGAGCAGGAAGAACTCCACCCGGATCGGCCCCAGGAAGATCATGAAGGACAGCCGGATGACCGGGAAGGCACCGATCACCCGGTTGCGCCTGGTGGTGTTCGTGTTGAACCTCGGCTTGGCCACATCGAACACGCTGAACACGCCGAGGTGTCCGCCGGAGATCTTGAAGCCGTAGCCGAACCAGCTCCAGTGGAACTCGGGTCCGACCGCCGGGAACATCCACGGCAGCCCGCCGGTGAACGCCCGGTTGTAGAGCATCTTGCTGAACATCTCGCGGCCCTTGCCGAGCAGCTTGAAGTGCAGCAGCTGGGTGAACCCGAGCACGCCGACCAGGAAGGGCCCGACCACCGGGATCATCGCGATCAGCGTCTGCACGCCTGTGGTGTAGAGCCGGTGCTCCACGACCAGCTTCGGCGCCCAGCCGTCCAGCGCCCGCCAGATCCGCCACTTCAGGTTCCGCCAGGCGGCGAGGTACCAGACCGGGTCGAGTTCCAGCGGCAGGTGCCCGTACAGCCGGGCGCGCAGCTCGGCGAACTCGAAGCCGAAGGCCCGCTCCAACCCGGTGAGCGCGTCCGACCACCACGCGATGACCGAGGCACGGACCGCTCGGCCGGCGGCGCCGAGGTTCGGCGCACGCGGCTGGAGCGGCGACCAGCGCGCCCGGGCCCCCCGCTCGATCCGGTCCGCCGGGGTGGTCTCCGGGCGGCCGGTGAGCAGGCCGACGGTCTCGGCGGTGAGGCCGGTGAGCTCGGCGATCCGCCGGTTGGACAGCCCGGCGGCCACCGCGCCGGCCAGTGCGTCGGACGCGGCCAGCGCCTGGTGGTAGCCGTCCACCAGGTCGGCGTGCTCCCGGCGCGCCCGGTCCAGCTCGGCGGTGGACCGGGCCAGCGCCTCGAGCAGCATCAGCCGGGTGTGCGCGTCGGCCGCGGTCCGCGCGGCGGTGCGGACACGTCGGTTGGCCTCGGTGAGGTCGGCGACCTGGCGGCCGGCCTCGGTGAGCGCGGTCAGGTACGGCGCCGCCAACTGGCGCAGCCGGGCCGGCGGGCCGCGCGCGTCGAACAGCCGCCGCCAGCCGGTCCGCGCGGCGGACGCCGTGCGGGACCGGCCGTGGCCACCCTGGGCGTGGCGGCCGGGGCGGTCCGGTTCGACGCCCGCCGCTCCGCCGGCCCCGCCAGAACCGACCGAACCACCCTGCTGAACCGACTGAATCGAGGAGGAGGGGGCGCGGTGGCGGCCGGGGACGGAGCGGGCGCCGGCGCGGCGGGCGTCCCGGATGGCCTGGCGGACGCCTTCGGCCGCCTGGTCACGGCGTGCTTCGGCGGCTTCCACGGTGGCCTCGGCCAGCGCGGTGCGCTCACGGGCGGCCAGGATCGCCGCCCTGACCAGCGGCAGTCGCCGGTTGAACGAGTTGTCCCTCGGCTGCGCCTGGACCTGGCTCGGCATCTCGGTGGGGTAGGCGTCGTCGCGGGCGTAGGAGGCGACCACCTCGACCGGCAGCCCGAGCGCCTTGGCGATGCGCGCGATCGCCCGACGTGGCGTGGCGGTCTCGAACAGCAGCCAGCGGATGGCCTGCCCGGTCAGCTGGTCCAGCTCGGCGGCGGCCGCCCGGGCGTCGTCCCTGGCCGCGCCGGCCTCGGCCTCGGCGTCCACCAGTGCCTGGTGGGTGGCCCGGACAGCCGGGCCACGGGCGTGCCGGATGGCGTGGGTGAGCGCCTCCCGCAGCGCCCAGAGCTGCTCGAGCTGGCTTCGCCCGGCCAGGTCCGCGACGCCGGTGACGTCGGCCGGGTCGGCCAGCAGGTCCAGCACGAACGCGGCCGGTGCGCGGTCCATCAGCTCGGCGATCTCCGCGTTGGGCCGGTAGTAGCGCACGCGGTGCCGTTCCTCGGCGGTGACGAGGCCCGACCGGACCAGGATCTTCACGATCATGCGGAACATGCCGTCGCTGACCTGGCGGTCGGCGAGCGTGGGGAGGTCGGTGGCCAGCGCGAGCAACCATTCCGGCGCGTCGGCCGGCAGCTGTGCGGCCAGGCCGGCGCGCAGCTGGGCGGCGGTGTACCCGTCCGGCCTGGCCGTGGGGTCGGTGGCGAACCAGACGGCGAGGAGCAGCCGCGCCCAGTCCAGGCGCTGGCCCGTCGGGGTGGCCGGGGTGACCGGGTGGGTGCGGTCCAACCGGGTGGTGTGGCCTTCGAGCAGGTCGTGCGCCACCTCGTAGCCGGTGTGCAGGATCAGCGCCGCGATGGCCAGGCCGATGACCGGGTCGGCGTAACCGGCCAGGCCGGTGAGCAGGTCGGCCAGTACTCCGCTGGTGGTGCCGGCCAGCGTGAGCAGGCCGGCGGCCAGCCCGGCGGCGCCCGCCGCGCCGTAGGACGCCCACGCGTCGGAGAGGGCGTGCAGGGCTTCGTCGCGCAGTGCCTTGAGCTTCAGCTTGTCGGCGTAGTACAGCCGCACCTGGGCGACCAGCTGGTTCGCCAGGCCGGCCCCCAGCGCGATCGCCGCCACCGCCAACGGGTTGACTAAGCGGTGCGGGTCGAGGAACGCAAGTACCGACTCGACGACGACGTACCCGCCGGACGTGGCGATCCCGGCCACGATGCTCCACTGCGCGGCCCGCACGGCCCGGTCGGTGGTGCCGATCCGCTCGGTCAGCTTGCGCAGTAGCGGCCAGCCCTTGGCCGCGATCGACCTGAACTTGAGCGCGGCGATCATCGTGATCGCGGTGAACGCGTCGCCCAGGTTGTGCCACAGGTCGCCGGTCACCGCCGCGCTGTCCAGGCCGATCCACCAGGCCGCGAGGCCTTCCAGGCCGGCGGTGGCCACCAGCGCGGCGAAGCTGAACGCGGTGACCCGCACGGCGGTCTTGTTGCGCAGGATGGACGGGTCCACCGTGCCGTGGCTGTGGCTGTGGCTGTGGCTGTGGCTGTGGCTGTGGCTGTGGCCGTGGCCGTGGCCGTGGCCGTCGCCGGCGCTATGGCCGTGGCTCGGGTCGGGGGCGGAGCCCGCCGCCTTGCCGCGCTCGGCGCGGGCGCGCAGCCAGGACCGGCTGCCCGGCCAGGACATGCGGCCGAGGAAGAACCATGCGGCGGCCAGCACGCCGGCCACTCCGTAGCCGAACAGTGTCCAGTCCTCGGCCGGTGTCGGGGAACCGCGCGGCGCGGCGTCATCCGCCGGTGCCGGGGTCTGGTTCTCGGGCTGGCCCGGCTGGGTGTGCGAGTCCGGCTGGGCGGGCGGTGCTTGCGGGGCCGGTGCGGGTTGTACTGCCGGAGCCAGCTCCCGGCCGGGGAGGGTGAGCCACTCGTCCGGCCAGATGTGGTCCCAGCTCTCCCGGGTCGGGAACCGGTCGGGTTGCGCGGCGGCGATGCTGGCGGCGTCGGTGCCGAGCTGCCGCGCGAGCGAGATGAGACGGTCGCCTTCGTTGACCCGGATCTGGCGTGCGTTGGCCGGCAGGCGCAGTGGTTTGCCGGCGGTGATCTTGTCCGGGTTCAGGCCGGGGTTGGCCGCGACGAAGTCTGCGATCGAGACGCCGAATCTCGGCGCGATCTCGCTGAGCACTTCGCCCCGCCGAGGCGTGTAGTGGTCCACCGACGCATTGCTGGCCTGCGCGACGTGCACGACCTCGGTGTGCACGGCCGGTGCCGCCGAGGCCGCCGGGGCGAACCCGAGCAGCGCCCCGCCCACCGCGGCGAGCAGCACACCGGCGCCGATCACCCTGCGCCCGACCGAGATCAGCCACCCGCGCCTCGCCCCGGATCGCTGGTGTCCAGCGCTGACCGGCAACGCCACCATTGCCGCGACCCCGGAGAATCCGACGACCGGCAGGGCGAGCGCCGCCCCCAGAGCGAACCCGGTGAAGAAGGGCGCCACCCAACGGGGTGGACCGCGCGCGAGACCCGGCAGCGCCGTCCGTTTCAGCAACCGCGCGGCGCCGGCCGTGACCAATCCGGCACCGGCCAGCCCGATCATCACCGGCATCGCGCCGGAACCCGAGGCGAAGCCGGAGCCGACTCCGATCGCGGCACCCACACCGACGCCCGTGCCGAACCAACCCCGCGATCGGCCGGTCGCGTCGGCGCGCTCCTGTGTCGGCCGGGTCGAGGAAGCGTGAGCCGCGTTGGTGAACACGCTGATCCGCTCCACCGACGACCAGACCCTCGGCGAGGACATGGAGATCGCCTCGCGCAGCTCCTCGGTGCGCAGCGCGGCCAGCGGCGCCACGACGACCATGTGCGATGCCGAGGTCGCCGCGTTGCGCTCGATGAGCGACGCGATGCTCGCCGAGGTCGCGCGGGTCGAGTCACCGTGGGTCAGCTCGACGATGGTCGCCGGCATGTGATCCACCAGCCAGGCCCCGGCGGGTAGCCGGGTCGCTGGGTGCGCCCGCCGAGCCAGCAGCTTGACCGCTGTGGGGGATGGTTCGGCCGGGAAGACGATGCCGTGTGCGGCGAAGGCGGCGCGCCCCAGCGCGAGCACCTGGGCGTCGAGCGTCGGGGTGGTGCGGTGCTGGTGGTAGTGGCCGCTGAGCGGGTTCAGGTAGGCGCCCGGCAGCATCTCGCCGGCGCCGAACACGTCCTGGCCGTCGGCCACCACCGGGTGGCTCACCTTCAGTTGGACGGTCTCGTTGCCCCGCCGCACGGTGCGCTTCAGCGCGGGGGCCACCCACATGGACCCGTCGGTGCGGATCACCCAGAGCAGCTTGTGCCCGGACCGCAGGTACACGTCGGCGGTGGGGGTGCCGAGTCGGGCGGGCACCACACCGAGCTCGGCGGCGTCGGCGCGGTCCTGGGCCAGCTGGTCGTCTCCCTGGTTCTCATAGGTGCGCGCGTCGGGCAGCAACCGCTCGAACTCGGCGGCGCCGGCGGCCCTGGCCCGCGCGGCGAGCAGACCACCGAGCGGGCGCGTCCCGCCGATGCGCGGGCCGCGCCGGTTGAGCGGCCACAACACCCTGGCGGCGAGCCCGGCGGACGGATCGACGCCCATCGCCAGCGCGCCGATCACCGCGACACCAGCCATCGCCACGACGACGGCGCGCCAGATGTGCACCGGCACGGTGAACGTGACCGGGAGCGCGACATGGCCGTCGAACGGGTCCGCCCAGATGATTTCCAGCGCGTCGTCGGCGGTGAAGGTGAGCGCCATGGTCCGCTCCGAGCCGCTGGCCGGGATCGCCGTTTCCCCAGGGCGGTACCAGGTGGCCTCCGTCGTGGGTGTGATCACCGCCTGGTCCGTGTGGGCGCCCCACCGTTCGAGGTAGTCGCGGAACGACCGGCCGAAGTCGAGGCCGGCGCTGGTGTAGGGGTGGCTGAGCCAGACAATGCCCTGGTCGGTGACGAACGTAGTGGCGGCGGCCAGCCGCTGGCCGCGGGAGCCGTCCGCGTGCTGCACCCACGCGAAGACGACGGCGACGCGCGGGTGCAGCACGTAGTCCTGCGCGTCCTGGCGTTGTTCCCCGCGCACGCAGTCGAGGCAGGACCCGCCGAGCCCCGGGTGGCCGAGATGCAAGATGTCCACCGGGTCCTGAGCCGTACCGATGATCACGTCTCGGCCCTCGACGTTGGCGACCACGTCCGCCGGCACCTGTTCGCGGGCAACTACCGCCGGCCCGAGGCCGTCCGGCCCGGTGAGCCACTCGCGCCATGCGGCCCAGAACGCGGCGCTCGCGTCCGCCCGGCTGCCGGTGCGCACGAAGGTCTCCAGGTAGGGGGCGAACAGTCGGCTCAGCTCGGGGCGGGCGCCGGTCTCCCCGAGGTAACCGATCAGGGCGTTCCACAGGTCCGAGCCGGGTTCGATGTCGACGGCTTGGCCGGGTCCGATCTCGACGCCGTACAACGCGCCCGCGTGCCGGACGAGCATCCCCTGCATCGCGGCGGTGGCGGCGCGGATCGTGCCCGCCAGCCGGGTGCGCTCGACCGTGATCAGCCCCCGGCCGAGGTCGTCCAGCGCGTCGCGGACCGCCGGTCCGAGGTCGAGAGTGGTGACCGCCGGGTGGGTGCGCAGCACGTTCCGCGCCAACCCGATCCAGGCGGTGAGGAACTGTGCCCGGTCGCCGCCCCACTCCCGGCCGGGCAGCCGCACGAGCAGGTCGACCAGCGCCGGCCTCAGTGTCTCCAGCTCGGGGGTGGTGAGCAGCCGCAGTAGCTCGGTGAGCTGGCGATACGAGCTCTGCCGGCGTGGAACGTCGCCGACCCACTCGCCCCGGCCGGTGACGGCGATCAGCAGCGCCATGGCCAGCTTGTCCCGCCGGTTCGGCCCGGTCCGGTGACCGGCCAGCCAGCCCGAGCGCTCGAGGAAGCCCCAGTCCCCACCAGCCGCGAACGGGCGGCCGACCGCGTCGGCGAGCTGCTCGAACAGTCCGGCATAGGTGCTGGGGTCGCCGCTTCGCGCTGCGGTGAGCGCGGGGAGCGCGTCGTGCACCTCGCGCCAGAACCGCGCGGTCGGTGCGTTCTCCAGCGGCTCGAACGCCAGGATCGCGCCGGCCCGGCCAAGCGTGGCGAGTTCGCCCGCGATGGCCTCCCGTTCGGCGGCGGCGGCCGACCGCCAGCTGGGTTCGATCGGCAGGCCGGTCGGCCGCGCCAACTCCCGCGCGGCCCGGTCGACCTGGTCCTGAGCCCACGGCAGCTCCGTGGTGACAGTGGTGTGCCGGACCCGGGCCAGCGCGCGCCTTGCGACGTCCCGGTAATCACGGGCGATGGCGAGCGCGGTCCGCACCTGCGCCCGCTGCCACTCCTCGACCAACGCCGCGGCCTCGAGCGGATCTGGGTTCGCCACGTAGCTCTGAGCCCGGGACCACCACGACTCGGGCAAACCACCGAAGTCGAGGAGGTCGTCGCGCTCCCGCAGGACATCCCCGAACGTCACGACCACTCCGGCGGGCGCGAGCGTCGGGTGCCGCCAGAGGAACACAAGCGGACGCGACAGCAGAACGCCCAGGCCCGCCTCGGTGAGAATGCCACCGGCGACAATGGGGTCGATCACGAACGGCGGGCCCCGGGCCTGGAACGGCGGCACAACCTCGCCCGCCGCGCGTGCCTCCTCGACCAGCCGGGGCAGCACCCGCAAGAGCGCCTGGTGCGTGCCGGCGCCCAGATCACCGATCTCCAGCCAGCCGGTCGAGTAGGCCGGAGCTTGCCCGTCGGCCCGCTCGAGTGCGCCCGCGATCCGGGCGGCGTCCTCGTCGTGGAGCAGGCCGAGGTCGTTGCGCGCGTGCTCGTTCCCCTGGCGGTGGAAGAAGTCCTCGTGCGCCAGCAGCTCACCGAGCAGCCCGGCCCGGCGCAGCTGGCTCAGCTTCGGCGCGAAGACGACCACGACGTCGCGCTCGGCCCAGTAGTAGCCATCCAGCCGTTCGGGCAGGTCCGTGAGGCCGTGCTCGCGGAGCACCGACCGCACGTCCCGGTCCAATGGGACCGTCGCCACCGCCGGCGGCCCTCGCGGCCGCGCCGGGGCGTACTCGCGCGGTTTGCCGAGCCTGTCCAGCTCGTGCAGGGCCTCGGTCCAGCGCTGTTCCTCACCGTCCCGCCAGCCGTCCTTGATCACCGCACCGCTGTGCGGCGCGCCGCCGGTCCTGCCCGGCGGCAGCGGCGCCGCCATCGCTGCCGCGCCCACGGCGAGGTTGGCGAAGTGCGGCAGGACCAGCGCGAGGATCACGCCGGCGGCGAGCACGCGGCGCAGCGGCAGATAGCCGGGCTGTTCGCGGCTGGGGAAGGCGAAGGCGCGCGGTGACGTCCGCACCGGCAGCAGCATCGCCACGGCCATCCCGGTGACCAGACCGCCCACGTGCGCCGGGATGGACACACCGGGCCAGAGCAGGGGCAGCACCAGCAGGTTGAACCCGATCTTCACCAGTGGCCCGGTCTTGCGCTCGCTGTACACCAGCTCGGTGCAGAGCAGCGCGAAGATCGCCCCGGAGGCGCCGACCACCGGCAGGCCGGCGGCGGTGAGGTGCAGGGCCGCCGCGGCCAGCACACCGGCCGCGCCACCGAGCACGCCGAGGGCGAGCACGGCCAGGATGCGCGCCTTGCCCAGCGCCGGCTCCAGAGCGTGGCCCAGCATCGCCAGCATGAGCACGTTGCCCAGCAGGTGCACCGGGTCCAGGTGCAGGAAGGCGGCGGTGATCCACTGCCAGCCTTCGGCCATGCCGGGGGTGAGCGCCCAGGCGTGGAACAGCGCGGCCGCCGTCGGGTTGATCGGGCTCGCCGCCTGGATCGCGGTGACCAGGTAGGCAACCAGGTTGGCCGCGATCAGGGCCGAGGTGACCGGCGCGCGCCGGGTGAAGGAGATGACCCGCGCCAGGCCCGGCGGACCGCGGATCCGCTCGAACCAGCCGCGCTTGGCGGGCGTCGCGGGGTTGGCGTCGGCCTCGGCCGAGGAGCCGGCATCGGCGGCCGGGTCCTGCCCGTCCGGGGCGGTGGCGTCGCCGGTGCCACCGGTGTGGGTGCCTTCGATGCCGGCGCCGCCCCGGCCGTCCCGCTCCGGTGGGGCGACCGGCTCGATGCCCAGGGCTTCGAAGGCTCGGTCCAGGCCGGTGCGGTCGGTGACGCCCAGGTACAGCTCGGGCAGTTGCCGCTCGATGATCTCCTTCGCTCGTTGGATGGCCGCCGGGTCGAAGGCGCGCCGTCGCACCAGCTCGGTGTTCGGCCGGCCGGAGCCCCGGCGGCTCTCCAGGGCCAGCCCGGTGCGGGCGGTCGACGGGTCGGGCCCGCGGGCGACGACGACCTGGCCGCCGAGCATCTGGGCGCCGTGCACATAGACCACCGGTTCGTGTACCTCGACGACCGTCTTCGGGCCCGTCCACGCGGACCGCTCGATGTCCAGTACGTCCGAGTGGGCCGAGGAGTGCAGCGGGTCGTATCCGGCGCCGGTGTGGTCGTGCACCACCACGCCCTGGCGTTCCAGCTGGGTCAGGATCCAGCCCAGCCGGATGGCCAGGAGCTGGTCGCCGGCCTCGACGGCGCCCCGGTACGCCTGCCAGATCTCCGAGGCCGCACCGGCCACCAGCCGCGCCTCGTCCCGCGTCGCCGGGTCGGGTGCCCACCGAGTCACCCACGCTTCGCCAGCGACGGTGAACCGGTGCAACCCGCCCATCGGGTCGAGGTCCACCGCGTCGATGACCCGCCGCTCGGTCACGCCCAGGGCGGTGGCCAGGTGGCTGGCCGCGACCGGGTGAGCGCCCAACCCCTCGGGCAACCGTGCGGTGATCGCGGCGCGCAGCTGGAGCTTCCGCCGCCGGGTGTCCGGCACCGGCGCCGGCTCGCCGGCCGCGACCGCCGCCCAGTACGCCCGCATGGTCTCGTCGGCGGCGAGCCGGAGCAGCAGCCCCTGGTCCGGCACCGTGAAGCCGTCCCAGCGGGCCACCCACACCTCACCGGCCAGGGTGAACCGGTGCAGCTTGGACCGGTGCTTGGGCTTGGCGTCGTAGTCGATCGCGTCGATGACCTGCCGCTCGGTCACGCCCAGCCGGCTGGCCAGCCGAGCGGCCAGCATCGGGCGCGAGTCCTTCGGCAACGACTCCGCGATCTCCCCGCGCAGCTCCGGCAGCGAGCTGGGGCCGGTGTTGGCCGGCGCGTCCGAGGGGAACAGCTCGGCCGCGGTGACACCGAACAGCACGATGCCCCAGGCGATGTCCTCCCGGGTGGAAATCTCCGGCCGGGTGGTCAGCTCGTCCTGGTCGAGCACGAAGATCTCGCCGTCCGGCGCCCTGCCGAGGTAGAACAGGCCACCGATCCGCCGGCCCCGATCCTCCGGCCGCTGCAGCTTGCGCAGGCCGTTGCGCAGCCGCTGGCTGGCCTCCCGGCCCCAGTGGCGCAGGCCGTGGCGGCCGACGAACTCCGCGACGGCCTGGCTGCCGGAGGAGGCGCCGGCCGGCCTCGCGCCGCCCCGGAACAGCCAGGCCATCTCCTCGGCGCTGAGCTCGCCGTGCCGGGCGAGCTCGAACAGGTCGGTCATCATGCCGGTCGGCACGCGCTGGGGCGGGCGCCCGGTTTGGCGCCCGGCGGAGACACCGCCGGCGAGCCGGTTCAGGCCGTCGTAGACCAGCTCGCCCACCGCCGCCCTGGTTGCCTGGTCGGGGGTGGCCGTCGGCGCGTTGGCCAGCTGGGCCGCGAGCAGGTCCAGGGTGCGGTCCAGCTCCGCCTGCTCGACGGGGCCGGCGTTGGGGTAGCGCAGCCGCTGGCTCAGCGCGTCGGCCGCCGCCCGCGCGTTGGCCTCGGCCATTACGGCCTCGAACTCGCGGTCCTCCGGGTATCCCCGGTGGATGACGTCGGCCAGCTGGAGCAGGGTGGTGCGGGCCCCGTCCAACTCACCCCCGGCGACCAGGGTCCGCACCAGGGCGACGGCATCCGCGCCGCTCACCCCCAGCTGTGCGGTCACCGGGTCGACCGGGTTCTGGATCGACGACCAGGCCGGTGCCGCCCCGCCGGCCTTCACCGCGACCCGACGCAGCGGGGAGATCTCCGGCTCGGTGATCTCCCGGTAGGCGCGCAGCTGCCCGTCCAGCTGGTCGTGCAGCTGGCTGGCCCGGGCCGCGTGCTCGGCCGCTTCGATGGCGGCCTTGGCGGCCTTGGTCGCGGCCGCCCGACGCTGCTCGGGGGACATGCTCGGGTCGCGCGCCTCGGCGGCGGCCTCCAGCTCGGCCTCCAGGCCCGCGATCATCTCGCCGACGGCCTGGTGGAAGGTGCTGCTCAGGCCGTCGTTGTTGCCGTGGCTGTCGCCGATCCGCTCGACCGCCCGGTCGGCCCGGGTCCGCTGGCCGGTTTCCCGGGCCTCCTGGACGATTCGGCCGATCGGGCTGCTGTCGACCATCGCCACGATCGCCTGCTCGCCCTCCCGCTTGCCCCGGATGACGTCGCGCAGCTGCTTCGCCCGCTGCTTCTCCGCGCGCCGCACCGCGTGCTCCACCAGCTTGCGGGCGGCCTTCCCCTCGACCACCTCGCCGCGGTGCATCCGCTTGAACAGCTCCAGCCGCGCCCGGTTCGCGTATCCGGCCAACAGCGGGTCTTCCAGGGACAACACCTCGACGATCGCACCGTCGGCGCCCTGCCGGAAGGTCCGGCCGAAGGCCTGGTGGGTGGCGCGGCGCGACTCGAAAAGGTCGGCCACGGTGACGTGCACACCGCCGGCCGCCTCGACCGCCTCCTTGTTGGTCTCCGAGACGAACCGGCCACCGCCGCCGGCCTTGATGTCGGTACCCCGGCCGATCATGTTCGTGGTCACGACCACCGAGAACGGCTTGCCCGCCTTGTCCACCACGCTGTCCTCGAAGCGGTACCGGGCGTCCGTGGCGTTGAGCACCAGGTGCTCGACGCCCCGCCGCCGCAGCTCCCGGGCGAACATCTCGGACTCCCGAGGCGTGCGGAAGCCGATGATCCTCGGCTGGGCGTCGTTCCGGTGCTCCGCGACCTCGTCGGCCAGCGCCCGGATCCGGTCGGCCGCGGTGCGGTACAGCCTCGGGGCGGGGATCTTCATCCGGGTCGGCTCGTGGCGCGGGATCACCGCCACCTTCATGCCGTAGCGGTTGCGGAACTGCCTCTTCGTGATGTCGAGGCCCAGGCCGCCCAGGCCGCTGCGCGCGGTGCCGGTCATGCCGGCGACCTGGTCGTACCGGCCGAGCACCTCGGCGGCGGTGGTGCGGGCCACAGAGCGCTGCGCGCTCCGGACCGGCAGGCCGTGCTTCGCCTCGACCGCCTCGTGCAGGCCCTGGCTCCAACGCCGGCCCGGCAGCGGGCGGCCGTTCAGCTCGTCCAGGATCTGGATGTTCACGCCGTCCGTGACGACGTAGTGGATGTCGAGATGCTTGCCGGCGGCCCGCCAGGCGTTGAGCACGTCCTGGACCTGTTGCCCGGTCAGGCGGTGGCCGAAGTCGCGGGCGATACGGTCCAGCTGCCTCGGGCCGATGCTGGGTTCGACCTGGCGGCGGACGCTGTAGTGCTCACCCACCCGCAGCTTCTCGAGGAAGTCGCGGGCCCAGATGGTCTCGGCGCGGCGGGCGGTGGCGCCGATGGACTCGGCCAGGATGTGCGGGCTGGCGCCCCAGTCCAGCATCACCATGTCGGCCTCGTCGACCAGCGCGAAGCTGCGCCCGCCGACCTGCACCCGCCGGTTCGGGAACTTGGTGTCGTCGAGGACGTCGAAGTAGAACTCGCTGCCGGTGCCGACGGTGATGTCCGCCCGGTAGGCCGCCTGGCGTTCCGGCAAACCCGCCTTCCCCCGGTCCCGGACCCGACCGGTCTTCAGGCCGAACTCGTCGGCCAGCGCCTCGTACATCCGGAAGGCGTCGTCGGCCAGCTTGGTGCTGCTGGTCATGACGTGCACGCCGTGCCGGCCGTTCCAGCGGTTCTCCAATGCGCGCTTCACCGCCACCGCGCCACCGGTCGGGAAGGTCTTGCCCTCACCGGTCTTCATCTCCGCGATCACGCCGCGCAGCCGCCTGCCGAACCCGTTGCGCGCGCCCCGGTCCATCACGATTTCGCCGAGCAGCTGCGCCCGGTGCATGCCCAACGGGTCCTTGTGGTTGATCAGCCGGTTCCGCCGGATGGTTTCGTCGATCATGGCCCAGTACTCGGCCTGACTGATCCGGCCGCCGGCCTCGTAGCGCCGCCGCAGCTCGCGCAGGCCCTCTTCGCCGTGCGCGCGCAGTTCCTGGCGTGCGGTCAACGCCGCGTTCAGCGCCTTGAGGTGGCCGCCGCGCAGCGCCGCCCAGTAGAGCCTGAGATGGTTCCCGGCCTCGCGGTGGGCGCGTTCCCGCGACCGGAGTTCCTCCCGGGCCGTCGCCAGCTCGTCCACCAGGTTCTGGTCGTGGACCTCGGGCCGTTTCCGCTCCAGCTCTTGCACGCGCCGGTAGTTGCCGGTCAGCTCGGCGACCTTGCGCTGCCGGCCCAGTTCCTCGTACAGCTCGAGTTCCCGCCGGCTGAACCGGTCCGCCGCGCGTTCGTAGTTCCGTTTGGCGGCCGTGTAGGACTTGCGCGTCTCCAGCCACCTGTTGGCCAGCGGCCGCAACGCCAGCGGTTCGGCGGCGGATTGCTTCGGCGGGTTGGCCGGGCCGGCGTCCGGCGTGACGCTCCTGGCCAGCGCCGCGTCCGCCGCGGTCGCGGTGGCGTGCTCGCGGGCGTACATGAGGTTCCGTTCCGCCGCGGCAAGTTCCTCGGCCGCCCGTTCGGCGATCTTCTCGTTGGCCTCGTGCATCCGCTTGGCCCGGGGCAGGTCCCGCAGGTCCCGGGTGAGCTGGTCGATCGACCCCTGGGTGTGGCCCTCCTCGACGGCCCGGGCCGCGAGGTCGTCGGCGCGCCGCTGCGCGTCGCGGAGTGCCTCTCGGGCGGCGTGTAGCGCGTCCCGCGCCACCTGGGCCGGGTCGGCCCGGCGGAGCGCCTGGTAGGCCTGGCCGACCCGCTCGGCGGCGACCCGGGCCCGGGCGGCGTCGCGCACCGGTATGGGCAGCCGGCCCGTCGGGTCCAGGGCCTGGGCGAGCTTTTCGGCCGGCGCGATGCGGTCCCGCGCCCGCTTGACCTCGTGCAACCGCCGGTTGGCCGAAGCCCAGGCCGCCCGGGCGGTCTCGGCGGCATCCCGTTCCGCCCGCCGGGCGGCGGTTTCCAGCTCCTCGGCGATGCGGAGGTCGAGGTCGTCGGCCCGGCCGTTCCGGTGTGCCTCGTCAACGGCCTCACGCACCCGGGTTGCCCGTTGGCGGATGTTGCCGGCCTCGGCGGCGGCCGCGTCGGACCGCCTGGCGTCCTGGACCGCCCGGGTCGCCGCGCGGTCCGCGTCCCGGAACCGCTGCCTGGCCTCGAGCAGCCGCCGCTCCGCCGCCTCCAGCCGCCGCACCGCCCGGTCGATGGCCTCGGGGCTGTGCTGCTCGAGCGCCTTGGCGCTCAGCGCGTCGGCCTCCGCCGTGGCCCGGTCGAGCTCCCGCTTAGCGGTCGTCACGGCGTCCCGCGCGAGCTGCTCGGGATCGGCCTTGCGGGACCGGGCGTACTTGCGTGCGGCCTCGGCGAGCGCGAGCCGGGCCCGGGCGGCCAGGGTGACCGGTTCCGCGGCCGCGTCGATCCTGGCCCGCGGCTCGTCGACCCGATCGGCCTTGTGCCGCGCCGCCCGGTACGCCTCCTCGGCGGCGGCCTGCTCGACCCGGGCGGCGGCCGCCTCCGCTTCCAGCTGGGCGGCGAACTCGCGGTTGGCGGCGGCCACCTTGGGCCGGGCGGCTCGTTCGGCCGCCCGCGCCGCCCGCTCGTTCGCCCGGGCCCGCACCGCTGCGGCCTCGGCCCGCTCGCCCCGCTCGGTGGCCCGCGCCAGGACCTGCTCGGCCCGGGCCAGTTCGGCCTCCGCCCGGCGGACGTCGCGGTCCTTGGCCCTGGCCCTCTGCACAGCCTGCTCGAGGTCGCGCAGGTCCTGGACCGCCCGCTCGATCGACTCCCGCGAGTACCCCTTGGCCAGCTGGCGGGCGTGCTTCCAGGTGTACCGGTCGGCCCGGTCCACGGCGATGAGGAACCGGGCGGCTTCGAGGACCGACTTCGGGGTGCCGGCCAGGCGGTCCGCCAGTTGCCTGACGCGGGTGACCTGGCCGATGACCTCGATCAGGTTGCGCTGGGCGGCCCGGTGGGTGTCGGCGGCGGCATTCCGCTCGGTCGTGGCGGCCTGGGTCTCGGCTTCGGCGCGCTGCCACTCGTTGACGGCGGCCCGGCGATCGGCGGCCTGGAGGGCGGGCTCGGCCCGCTCACGGGCGCGCTTGCCGATGTGCAGCCGGCCCAGGGTGCCGGTCGGCGCGCCCTCGATCGCGGCGCGGACCTCACCGGCTTCGGCGCCGAGCCGCTTGGCCAGGCCGTTGACCGTGACCGGGCGGCCGCCGCTCTCGGCCAGCGCGGCGTGGACCCGCTCCGCCAGTGCCCGGCGGGCCAGCTCGGCCTTCGCCCGCTCGGCGGCGAGGCGGGCCAAGGCGGCGGCCCGGACCGGCGCCGGGGCCTGGCCGGCCTCGGCGCGCAGCTCGCCGGCCCGCCGGCGGGCGGTGGCGGCCTCGTCCCGGGCGGCTTCGGCGGCCGAGGTGGCGTCCGCTTCCGCGCGCCCGGCCTCGGCCAGGTCCCGCTCCGCCGCTGCCCGCTCCCGCTTCGCGTCGGCCAGTTGCCGGTTGGCCTCGGACCGTTCCCGCCGCGCCTTCCGCAGCTCCGCCCGGGCCGCCGCGACCTCGGCCGACTCGGGCAGCACGGCGGACATCTCGGCCTCGGCGACCCGCGCGCGGGCCTGCTTGACCTTCTCGACGGCCGCCGCGACGGCGCGTTTGGCCTGCTCGACGTGCGCGGCGGCGCGGGCGGCGTTGCGCCGCGCCCCGTCGGCCCGCCCGGTGGCCTGCCCGGCGGCGTCCGCAGTCCGCTGGGCCTCGGCCTGCTTCTCGCTGGCCTGCTGGCCGGCGTGGTCGGCCGCGGTGTGGGCCTGGGTGGCCCGGTCGATCTCCGCCTGGTCGTGACCCTGCTTCCGGGCCTGGGCGGCGCGCTGGTCCGCGCGTCGTTGCGCCTCGGCGTGCCGGCGGTTCGCCTCGGCGGTGCGAACCTCGAGGGCCTCCCGGCTGGCCTGCCGGGCGCGCTCGGCCGCCCTCGCCTCGGCCCGCTCGGCCCCGGTGACGGCGCGTTCGGACGCCTCGGCGGTCCGGTCGGCCCGCGCGGCGTCCGCCTCCTTGGCGGCGAGCTGCCGGTTGGCCCGGTCGAGGTCGTTGACCGCCTCGGCGGCTGCCTGGACGGCGTCCGGGGCCTGCTTCGGCTCACCGGCGCGGGCGGCCTCGGCGGCCTGCCCGACCGACTTCCTGGAGTGCCCCTCGGCCTCGGCCTGGGAAATCAGCCGGTCGGCGTTCCGCCGCACCTCGTCCCGTTGCCGCGCCGCCTGGTCGCGCTCGGACGCCGCCTGGCCGGCTCGTTCCCGGTCGGCGCGCGCCTTCGCCTGCTGGGCACCCCGCTCGACGCTCCGCCGGTTGGCCTCGCGGGCCGCGTTCTCCGCCTCGCGGGCCGCCCGGTAGGCCGGGATCTCGGCCAGCAGCCGGTTGTCGTCTCGGACCTGGTCCCTCACCCAGGCCCAGTACTCGTTGGTGCTGAGCTGCTCGCCGCGCCGCGCGCGCCGGTCCAGCCCGCGTAGTTCATCGGCCGAGCGCAGGGACCACTGCAGCCGCGCCGTGCGCAGCAGCTTCCGGGCTCCCCGCGGTGCCGTCAGGTACCGCTTCAGGTTCTGCCGTGCCTGGTCCAGCTCCTTCTCCGCGCGCCCCACCGGGTCGGCCCGATGCTGGTCGCGCTCGCGCACCGTGCGCTGGTAGCGCCGGTCCAGCTCGCGGTACCGGGCCTCGGCGTCGGCCAGTGCCTTCCGCTTGGCGTAGTACTGCCGCTCGAGCCCCTCGTTGCTCAGGGCCTCGCGCACCGTCTGGTCGAAGTCGCGCCGGGCCTGCTCGACGGCCTGGGCCGCGTCGGACCGCTGCTGCGCGGCCTGGCGCACCAGGTCGTCGGCACCGTGGCGGTCGTACCGCCCGGCACGCGCCTGCCGGAGCTCGCGGAACTTGGTCCACGCCTCCTTGACCAGTGAAGTGAAGGTGGTCCGAGCCGGGGGATCACCGTTCTGCGTGGTCCCGTCGAACTTGCGGATGCCCATCTTCGGGTTGCTCTCGACCGCCTGGCCGGGCCCGCCCGGCTGGCCGGGTAGGTCGGCAACGCCGTCCGCGTCGGGGGTCGGATGGTGCCCGTTGCCGCCGTGGTGCGGTCCGGGCGGCGGGGTGCCGTCGGGGCCGCTCGGGGCCGGGTCACCGGGCGGTGGGGCGGGACGGTCGCCGCCCGGCCCGCCGACGAAGCGCCCGTTGACGATCTGGGCGTCGCCACCACCGACGTCGGGGTTCTCCCGTCGCTGGTCGATGGCCTGGCGGACGTCGTCCACCCCGACCTTCAGGCGCCAGGCGAGCTCACCGATGCTGAGCGGGGCGTCGCCGTTCGTGCGGACCGCGGCGTCGATCCGGTCGATCAGTGCCGGACCGTCCTGCCAGGCGGCACCCTCCGCTGGCACGTTCCCCTCGCCACCCTGTTCCGGGTCGAGCGCGTTCTCCTCGCCGTCCTTGGGTGAGGTCTGCTCGGTGCCCTCGCCGTCCTTGGTCTCGCCTTGCTCCGCCTGCTTCGCGTCTTGCGCCTTCGGGTCGGCGTCCTTCGCCTTGGCCGCGGCCTGGGCGGCGCTTTCGCGGGCCTTCGCCGCCGCCTCGGCCTGCTTCGTGTTCAGCTGCTCGTACGCGTTGCGGGCGTCGACGACTTCCTGGCGGGCCTGCCGGAGCGCCGCTTGTCTCTCCGCCCGTTCCTGGAACGCCGCCTCCCGGGCCTGCGGGTCCTTGGCCTTCCAAACCGCCTCGTCGGCGAGCCAGAGGGCCTCACGGGCGGTCTTGTGGGCGGCCCATGCGTCGTTGAGTCGTTCGTTGGCCGCCCGGGACCGCAACAGGGCACCGCCGGCCGCTATGCGCAGGCTCTCGGCCACCCGCGCCGAGCGTTGCGCCTCGATCGCCCGCAAGGACCGGTCCAGCTGGGCGGCCCGGGCGGCGCGGACCGGATCCGGCAGGCCGGACGGGCCGGTCTTCTCGGTGAGCCGCTGCCGCTTGGACGCCACCGCGTCACGCAGCTCGGCCGAGGAACGGCCCGCCGAACGCAGGCCCAGGTTCCGGTAGGCGCCGTGCAGCCCGGCGGCACCGAACAGGCCGTAGTTCCGGATCAGGCGGGCCCGCTCGGCACCTCGGGCCAGCACGTTGGCGGTGCCGTGCAGCAGGTTGCCCGTCTTGCCGATGGCCCGCTGTGCCGGGGTGTCCCCGTTGCCCGCGCGAACCCTGGCCCGCCAACCGGCCGCCTCCGCCGCCCGGGAACCGGCGGCCAGCAGCGGTCGGGAGAGCCCGGCGGCGGCCCGGGCCGGCACGCCGAGCACCGTGAACGGCGCGTTCGCCACCCCGTTGGCGATGGTCAGGGGGGTCGCCGCCCACTTCTGCCAACGCCCGGCCGACCGGTCGAGCTGGGAGAGCTGCGCTTCCAGGGGCTGGACCCGGCCGGACGGGGCGCCGCCGCGCCGCAGCGCACCGATCTCCAGCCGCAGCGCGTCGGCCTTGGTCACGGTCTTGGCCACCTTGGCCACGGCCATTGCCTTCGGGATCGGCAGCACCAGCTGGGCCGGCAGCGCGAAGGCCATCGCGGTGCCGAACGGATCCAGGTGCCACTGCTTGCCGAGCCGGGCCCCGGCCTCCGCGTCGTTGTTGATCCAGGACTTCCACAGGTCCGTGAACGCGTCGGCGGTGTGCATGATCATTCCGGTGCCCATACCGGTCAGTGGGAGCAACCGGTTCCGGAACGTCTCTTCGTCCTCACCGATCAGGCGCCGCGTTGCCGGGCTGCTCGGGTCGGGCTCGAGCCTCTCCATCGCCGGGAGCAGGACGCTGTAGTTGGCCCAGTTGGTGGGTGAGGTCTTGGTGATCGGTACGCCTTGGCCGGCGGTGTTCATCGCCTCGACGCCGAGGGAGCCGAAGGCCTTCTGGATCGTGGCGGGGAAGCCGGCGACCAAGAGGGTGGCGCTGCGCCAGAAGTTGCGCCCGCCGTCGTCCGTCTGGGCGCCGAACGCGTCGTTGAACGCCAGCTGGGTCTCCAGCATCTCCTGGTCGGCCTCGTCGATCGAGGCCTGCGCTTCGCTGCGGTTCTTGTCGAGATCGAACAAACCGCTCCAGGAGAAGGTCTTGTCGTTGCCCGGGTCGGCGATGATCGCGAAGCGCTTCAGCTGTTCCTGCTGGTCGGGGGAGAGGCCCGCGGCGAGCGCGGCGTAGGGGCCGACGCCGTTCAGGCCGTCCTGCACGTTGTTCTGCCGGAAGAACGCGTTCACCGGGGCCACCAGTTTCGCGGTGCCGGTGTCGTCCACCGGGCTGGGGGTCTCGCCCAGCTCGTCATCCAGCAGCACCGCGGTGGTGCCGGCCATGCCCGCCGAGCTGGCGATCAGGGCAACGGCGTCGTTGGCGTCCTGCGGCGCGCCGTTCTCGGCGGCCAGCTTGGCCAGCACCTTCTCCTGGATCGCCGGATCCTTGCTCAGGAACTCGCCGCCCTGGACGGCCTCGATCATGGCCGGCGTGTCCGGGACCCAGTAGGCCGCGATGGAGGCGATCTCGTTCGGGGTGAGCTCCCTCGGCTGTGCGTCCGGGTCGGGCTGGGCGGATGTGGGCCGCTCCGGGCCCCTGGCGATGAACCCCGGGTTGTGTTCCTTGGTCTGGGCCTCGACGGTGTCGTAGCCCTGGGCCGCCCGCATCGCCATGACCAGGTCGAGCGAGCCGGTGGACGGGAGGTTCATGTACCCCAGCCCGTTGCCCGGCCGGCGCGGAGTCACGGTCGAGGAAAGGTAGCCGTCGGCCATGCCACCGGCGAACTCCAGCAGCCGCTGGTTGGCGTCCGCCTCCGCCTGGGTGGTCGGCCGCTGGGTGACGCGCAGGTAGCGCAGCTTCTCGAACACCTCGGCCTGCTGCCGGGCCCGCAGCATGGTCTGGGCGTAGGCGGGGTCGGCGGCCTGCGCCGCCGCCAGGTCGACGTCCCGCACCGGACCCTGGGCGGTCCTGTACGCCTTCCAGGCCTCCAGATCACGGGCCTGCTGCTCGTCCACCATCTTGTTGATCTGGTTGATCAACCGCTGCTGGGTGGCCGCCGACGCGCCGTCGGCCTGGGCCGTGTGCAGCTGGTCGTTCAACTTCTGGATGGCGTCCCAGCCCTCCTGGGTCTTTCGCAGGTCTTCCAGCCGACCCTGCATGTCGGCCCGTCTCTGCAGGATGGCGGTCTTGGCCTCCTGGAGCTGCGCATCGTGCTGGGCGGGGTCCGGGTTCCACGGCTTGCCCAGGATGGCGGCCGTGAGGGCGGGGTTGTCGGCCAGCAGCCGGGTGAGGTTGGCGTCCGACGACGGGCCGCCGAACCGTGGCGTGGTCTCCAGGTTGGAGTCCAGCAGCGTGGACAGCCGGTAGGCCTCGACGCCCGTGGCTGCCACCCTGGCGGCGGTCTTCGGGTCCAGCTTGGCCAACTCGGCGTTGAGCCCCCGCAGCTCCTGGGGGGTGAGGACGTCGTCGGCTCCGGCGGCCGCGGCGGCGGCCGTGAACGGGGCGAGCTCCTCCTGCTTCTCGGCCATCCACTGGCTGTGCGCCTGGGCGCCCATGCCGAGGATCATTCCCAGGTCGCGCTGGGTCTGGCTGACGTCGGGCAGGTTGCCGTTGGTCGGGTGGGCCGGCGTGGCCAGGCCGTTCTGCGCGAGCCACTGGTCGGTCGGCACCAACGTCGGCAGCAGACCCTTGCCCTCGGGGAAGCCGAGGCCGTCGCCCTTGGGAGCGCCCAACGTCAGCCCCTTCGGCGAGCCGGCACAACCGCCGCCGGCGCCGGCGGTGCAGTACCCGCCGGTCTTGTAGCCGCCGTCCTCACCGAGCAGCAGGCCGACCTGGCCGCCGTCGCCCCACACCGCGTTCCACTCGCCGAACGCATCCCGGTTGCCGATCCGGGCGTCGCCGAAGGTGCGGCCGACGATGCCGCCGCCGGTGCCGTAGGCGTTGCGGTGCTGGATGGTGATCTCGTAACCGCCGCCCTCGCCCCGGACGAACGCGTCGATATCGTCCTGCCGGCCGTCGGGCAGGGTCCCCGTCACCTTGATGCTGTTCTTCTCGCCGTGGGTGATGATCTCGGTGTGGCCACCGTCATCGGGGCCGGTGGGCAGGTAGTGCTGGACCGAGTCGACGGTGCCGTCCTGAGGGTCGATGGCCACGCCGTCTGGGGTGCGCAGCACGGCGGAGCTGTTCCACGGGCTGTCCGGATCGCCGGCCGCCAGCTCGTCCCCGCTCGGCCGGTCGTCACCGGGGCGGGTGCTGGGCTGCAGGTTGGTGACGCCGAGCCGGCCTCCGACGCCGTCCGCGCCGGGGCTCTCGATGTAGGCGTCCTCGCCGCCGACCGTGTTCAGCAGGCGACCGTCGATGACCGCGTCGCAGCCGGCGCACTTCGGGGCGAGCAGCGGGGTGCCGTCCTTGCCGTTCATCCGGATCGGGTCACCCGGGTCGCCGTGCCCGCTGACCACGTCGGTCTTCCGGCCGTTCGGGGTGTCCCTGGAGCTCTCCGCCCGCCAGTCCACCTCGGTGTTGGCGTCGAAGGTGCTGGCCTTGTCACCGGGGTCGTCCATCACGGTGACCGTGCCGTTGGGGTTGTGCTTGCCGTTCGGGGCCTCGTCGCCGAACGAGTAGAGGTTCCCGTCGTCATCCCGGATGGTGCCGCTGCCGTGGCCGGTGATGGCGATCGGACCGTCGCCCGGCTGGTCGTGGATGCTGCCGCCGTCGGTGGAGCTGACGTCGCGGACGCCGTCGTTGGAGTGGCCCTTGCCGGTGTGCGAGGTGGTCTTCTCGCCGGTCTCCGTGTTGTCGCTGAGGCTCGAGGCGTCGGCGCCGTCGGCCTTTCGGCCACCGAGGGTGGCGCTGGTGTGGGTCCCGCCGTCGTCATCGACCGAGGCCTCGGCATGGCCGTCGGGGGTGTCGGCGGACAGCTCGCAGCCGGAGCTGGACGCGTCGCAGGTCTCGACGTCGGTGAGGCCGTCCCGGACGGTGGTGACGCTGGCGCCGGCGGGACCCCGCGCGCCGTTGGATGCCCGGGCCTCGACACCCTGGTCGGCGCCGGGCGCCATCGGCTGCTCGGGCTCGGGCAGGTCCCGGGAGAAGTTGCGGTCCGCGTACTCGTCGGCGATCGCCGCCGCGTCCTCCGGGCTGTAACCGTTGCGGGTTGCCCAGTCGCGGGCGCGACTGTACGCGTTGGTCTTCTGCCGCTTGGCCGCGAGGTCGTCGTAATCGAGCTTCGGGTTCGCGGCGAGGATCCGGAGGTCGTTGGCCTCGCCCCGCTCGTCCGTGGGGCCGGTCGGGAGGGGCGTCTCGCCGAGCTCGTCCTCGGCCTTGTCGGCGGCGGCCAGCACCCGCCGCTCGTCGGGGGTCAGGGTGCCGGTCTCGGTCGGCTTCGGCGTGCGCGGCGGAGCGCCGTTGAGCGCGGGGTCGGTGATCGTGCCGGGAACCATGCCGTTGTTGTCGTCGCCGCGCTGGGGCTGGCTCAGGATCGCGCCGGGCGTCGACAGGGGGATGTCTTCGCCGTCGCGGTGCGCGGGTCCGCCGAGGATCGCGGCGGGGTCGGACAGCGGCGGTTCGTCGGAAGTCTGGGGGTTGTTGCTGAGCAGCGGGTCGAGCAGCGTCTCGGCGGGCGTCTTCTCTTGCGGGCTGGCGAGGGCTCGCATGACTTCGTCGATCGGGGTGGGGATGGTGCCGTCCCCCGGTGGGTCGGTGCCGGACGACTCGTCGGCGCGCGGCTCGGTGGACACCGGCCCGTTGGTGGCGGAGACCACGGTGCCGGCATGTGGGTCGACGCTCTCGGCCGACACCGGCAGGGCCGTCGCCGGTACCGCTCCACCGGCACCGCCGGTCTGGCCGCCGGCCGTGTTGCCGCCGGCGCCGGTCGGTGCACCGGGGGCCGGCACCGCCGGGAGCTGACCGCCCAGCGGCTGGGTGCCGTTGCCGCCCCGGTTGTCGCCGTTCTCGACCACGTCGCCGATCAGCCCCGGGACGTCGTTCGCGCGGTCGTCACCCTGGCCGTCCTGGATCGCGGCCAGCGCGAGGATGTCGTCGGCGACGTCCCGGGAGTCGCCGGTGAAGTTCTGGGCGGCGGGGGTCCCGGTGCCGGCGGGGTCGCCGGCGGCGACCGGCCCGGCCGGGGCGCCGACCGCGAGCGTGGCCGACGCCGGCACGGCGCCGTTGTCGCCGTTCGGCCGGGCGCCGGTGTTCACGCCGTCCTCGCGGCCGCCCACCGTCACATCCGGGCCTGCCAGCCGGTCGCCGGTGAGGGCGGTGCGGCGTTGGGCGGGAACCGCCTCCGGGCCGGTCGCGGCGGTGCCGGCGTCGGTGACCGCGGTGGCGGCGCCCGGGTCGTCGGTCGCCGCGCCGGCGCCCGGTCCGGGGTTCGCGGCGCCCTCGGTGGCTTCGGGGTGCTCGTTCCGGGAACCGGTCGACGCGGCCGTGTGGTCCGTCGCGGTGGCATCCTCGTTGCGGTTGCCGGCGTGGCCGGTGTTGTCGGGGCCGGCGTCGCGGACGGCGACCTTGCCCGAGCCGTCGGCCGGCACCTTGACGACGTCGCCACCGGCCTTGCGGATCTCGCCCTTGCCGGCGCCGGCCAGCTCGACCGGGCGGCCGCCACCGGGGTTGGTGATGGAGCCGCCGTTGTCGGTGGCGACCCGGCGGGCGCCCATGGTGGCCGTACCGGTGCCGCCGTAGGCGACCTGCACCGCACCGGATGCCTCATTCTGAATGGCGCGCACCTGCCCGGCCGGAAGCTCGGCGGCCCGCGCCGGGTCGACCGGGGCGGGGCGGGCGGTGCCGGCGGTGGCGAACGGCGCGGTGGCGGCGGCGATCGGCCGGGCGTTGGCGCCGAGCACCTCGGCGCGGACGACCGGGCCGCCGGGGGCGTTCAGGTCGCTGGAGATGCGCTGCGTGCCGTCGGTGGCGGCGAAGGCACACGGGCCGCCGACCCCGCCGCAACCGGCGTACTTGGGCTGGCCCTTGCCGTCGTCGGCGATTCCGCCGGCCGCGATGTAGCCACCCCGGTTGACCGATCCGGCCACGGTGCCCGGTGCTACCGCCGGGCGGCCGGGCGCGGGGTTACCGCCGAGCGCGATGTCGCCGTTGGCGCGGGCCTGGGCCTCGGCGCTGGCCCGCTGGGCCTCGGCCTCGGGCAGCCCGTTGCCGATGGCCTCCCGGAAGGCGCTCTCGCCAGCCGCGCCGACCTGCTCGCGCAGCTGCAGGCACTCGTTGAGGCACCCGGCTTCGGCGGCCGGCCCCCGGTCGCGCCGCACGCTCAGCCGGTTTTCCTGGTTGTAGTCGGCGTAGCTGCCGGAGTAGTCGACCGGCTGCTGGCTGGGGCCGTTGGTCAGCTGTTCATGCTCGACCAGGTCGACCAGCGCGGCCGCGCGGCCCTGCTCTTCGGCGCGCCTTGCGGTCTCCGGGTCGGCGCCGCCGGCGAGGGCTTCCTCGCGGGCCTGCGAGCCGGCGTCCTGCACGGCGCCCTGCACCAGGACGGAGCCCGGGGTGGTGAGCCGGTTCTGCTCACCGAGGTTCGGGTCGAGAAGATCGTCCACCAGGCTGCGCGCTCCGCCATCCGGCTGCGCGGCAAGGTCCGTGGTGTCGTGCGGGTTGGAGCTGCGGAGGATCTCGGGGGTTTGAGTGCCGTCGGTGGCCGGGGGGTCGTTGTTGCCCGCGCCGCCGGTTTGCCGGCCGGTGTCGGTCGAGTTGGCCGGAATGGCGCTCACGGCTCCGACCATCGGCAGCGGCGCGTCGGCGGGAACCTCGCCCGAGTCGCCGGAACCGTTGCCGCTGGCGGCGGTGCCCTGACCGTTGTTGGTGGCGCTGGCCGGGACGGCGGGGTCCTGCTTGCCGGGCACGGGTGCCTCGGGGGCGCAGTCCTTGCAGGTGCCGTCATCGGTGGCCACCGTCGCGGTTGTGCTCCGGCCGGTCTCGCCGGTGGACGCCGAAGCGTTGTCGTCGGCGGTGTTGGCGCACGCGGTACCGGCGCCGGCCTTACACGCGGTGCCGGCGTCCACACCGTCGTCGGTCTTGACGCTGGCGTTCCGCACCGTGTTGTTGTCGGTGCCCTGGGCGCCGCCGCACGATCCGGAATCGGCCGTGCAGTCGGGCCTTTGCTCCGCCGTTTGCGCCGTGGCCGTTGTATCGGTGGCCCGTGGCTTGTCGGTCTTGCCGGCGTCGGCGACTACTTCGTCCTGGCCGTCATCGCGCCGCTGGGCGGTTCGCACATTCGCGTCCTGGCCCTGGGGGTCCCGGTGGTTGGCGGCCTGGGCGGGATGTTCCTCGGGGGCCGCGTCCACCTGGGCACCGGTGTTCTGGTTGCCCTGGGCGTTATTGGTATTGGACGCGGCGTCCGTTTCCTCGGTGCTCGGTTGGTGCTCGGTGCCTTGCGGCTTGTCGCCGGGCTTGTTGGCACCGTCGTTCTTGTTCTCTTCTTCCTTTTTGTCCGATTCCCCGGTCTTGCCGGTGCCGCCCTTGTCGCCTTCGGCCTTTTTGTTGCTGGCGGCCTTGTCTGCTTCTTCCTTCTTCTGCTCGGCGGTTCCACCGGTGTCCTTGCTCTCCGCCGACTTGCCATTGGCGTGCTGCGCGGCCTGGTCTTGCTCAGCGCCGGATGAGCCGTCCGCCGCCGTCTTCACGATGGAGGCGGAAACCTCGACCTGGCCGGCCGGCGAACTCGCCGGGGAGAACCACGCCCCGACCAACCACACGGCCGCCGCCGCCCCGAGCAACACGGCCATCGGTGAGCGAGCGATCAGCCGGGCGACAGCGTGCAGCACTGGCGACACGACGCACATGCGCCGTGCTCCAGTCGCAGCCGCTGGGGCCATCGCCAATCACTCCACCTGGGTCGGTTGACCGGGAGAAACGCGCTGGTAGCGCGCAGCGGGAATCGCCTGGCGAGCCGCGGACGCACTCACGCGGGTGCCAACGTGCCCGGATGACTGGCCAGCCGCGGTACGACTCACACGGAGGCCCTGCCCCAAGTGCCCTACAGCATCGTTGGGTTCATCGTCCAGGGACGCGGAACTGAGGATACCTAAAAGTCTTAACGATGCAACCGACGCCGGCGGACGCCGAGGCCGGCGAGCGCGGTCGAGGGGGAGTGGACATGGCCACGGCCGGCCGTTCGTCCGGCGGGTTGCCGCGGTCCGCTGGCCATCTTGGCCGGCCACGGGTCCGTGCTGGCCACGCGGAAGGGTGGAGCCTGGCCGGCCACGCGGTCGCGGTTGGCCACGGCTCACCGGGGTGCTGGCCGCGGGTGAGCCGGTGGCCAGCCGCTCGGGCGGAAGCTAAAGGCGCACTTTATTTATCCAGCTAAAGGTCGGCGGCACGAACGGCGTTTCCTCGGTGTCCGTTGATCTCCGTTGATTTGGCCACAGAGTAAGTGGCCACGGGTATGTGGCCGGGTCGACCGGCCGCGGCGCGATGGCCATCCGTGGGTACGGTCCCGGTGATGGCCACCGCCGAAATGGCCGCGGCCACGTCCGGCGGAATTGGTGGCCACCGTTTCGTGGTCACCATGGCTGACCAAATGGCCACTGTTTCCGTTACCAAACTGTGACATGCTCTCTGGGGTTGTGAGGCGGCTTTAACGATCAGTGTGCGGCCATCGTCCCGGGTGGTCGTGATCGACTCCGGGAGACCGGTTCGTTATTTGCTTGGCCGCTTCGTCATCGGCTGTTAGTTGCGCGTACTCATTACCTCTGCAACCCTGTGAGCGACAAGTCGCTGCAGTGCGCCAAGCGGTGACTGAGAATCGAGCCTTCGGCGTGACGGCGACCGTGGAAGTGCTTGAGGCCGGGCCTGGGTGTGGTGTTCCCCGGAGAAGTCCCGGTCATTCCCGACGTCCTTGTACTGATTCTTTGCGCGATGGGGGTAAAGATCATGTTGGCGATTTCCGGATCGATATCGGTGTTGTTCGGCGGAGCGGCGGTGGTGGTGGGGTCGGCCCTGGGGCCGGCCGCACCGGCCACCGGATCGGTTGGCGAGACGGCGCCGGTTCAGTTGGCGGCCGCCGCCCAGCCGTTGGCGGCTCGCGGCTCCGACGACAACGGCTTCTCGGACGCGGACGGGCACGACGGCTCGTCCCGCACCCGGAGCCGAGAAGGCGGCGGCTCGAGCGGCTTCTTCTCCGGCTCGACCGGTGGCGGTGACTCGCGGCGGGAGCCGGAGGTGCGGGAGCCCGAGAGCGACGGCTTCTTCTTCGGCTGGTTCTCGAACAACGACCGGCCGGCCGTCTCGGACTCCGGCTCCCGGGACCGGCACCGCGAGGAGTGGGAACGCAAGGAGCGCGAGGACGTCGAGAAGAAGAAGCTGGAGATCGACGTCAACGTGCACCCCGCCGAGCCCAAGGCGTCCAACGTGCGTGACAACGGCGGAGACCACGACGGCGACGACGACAAGGACTCGCGGAACGGGCGCTCCGGCGGCGGCTCGGAGACCAGCGGGGCGGCGAACCCCGGTGGAGCAATTCTGCAGTTCCTCTCCCAGCTGTTCAGCGCGATCCTCGGCATGGTCAAGGGCATGGGCTGACTTAACGTCTCCTTAGTTCGACGACGGGCGAGCACCGAGCCGTGGGCGCTTAGACTTGCTCACGATTTAGCCCCGGGCAGTCCCCGCGCGGGACCGTCCCTGTGTCGATGGGCGGCACAGCCGGACCCCGGAGTGTGAGCGCGCGTGTCGAGCGTGGCTGGCTCGGCCTGGTGATTTCCGGCGCGTGGCTCACTCCGCGATCGCGCACCAGGGGACAGCGGCCATGCTCGCCACCGCACCATCTGTCGAGCCGTCTTCATGAACGGCGTCGAGGTGATCTGCGCGCTGCCGGGCTGCGGGAGACCCGTCGAGCAGCCCGGATCGGGAAAGCCTCGGCACTACTGCTGTCCGGCGCATCGCAAGATCGCCCATCGGGTGCGCCGGGACGAGGCCTCGGGCTGGACCGCTCGCCGGTCGGGTTCGCCCGCGCCGGAGCAGGGGAGCGCGGTGTCGCTTCCCGCCCCGCCGCGGGCTCCCGAACCGCGACCCCGGGAGACCCACCGGCGGCTGGTGCCCGAACCCACGTCGTGGTGGTTCCGCTGGTCGAACCGGCCGCACGCCTCGCGCGGGATCCGCAAGGCGCGGTTCACCGCCGCCCCGCCACCGTCCCAGCCGGAATGGCTGCTGCCACCCTCGCCGGCCGGGTCGGTGCCAGCGCCCTCGCCGGCCGGGCGGCGGCTGCGTCGGACGGCGGAGCCACGCGAAAGCCTGAACCCGCGACGGACGGAAAAGATCGAGCGCCGGCTGCGCGCCGCCCAGGAGCGCCGGGCGGCCGCGGCCGCCCTGAGCGGCATGCCGATCCCGGCCGAGGCCGTACTGCCCGGCGACGACGCGAACCTGTGGCGCCGGGCGGTGCTGACCATCCGGGCGACCCGCCGGGGAGAGGTCCGGTCCAATTCCGGCCGGGTTGCCGGCCAGATGCAGGAGGCGCTGGCCGCCGCCTGCCACAGCCTGGCCAACAACCGGCTCCGGTCGTTGCTGACCACCACCGGCATCATCGTCGGGGTGGCCGCGGTGATCGTGCTGGTGGCGCTGGGCGACGGCATGAAGGCCGACTTCGACAAGGAGTTCAGCCGGCTGGCCAACCAGATCACGGTGACCGCCGCGAAGGGCTCGGTACCGGACGGCCGCCAGCCGCGCGACCTGACCGACCGCGACGTCCAGGCGTTGAGCGACCCCCGGCAGGCGCCGGACATCGTGGACATCTCGCCGGCGGTCGTCGCCTCGGTGGTACTCGCCGCCGGGCAGGCGAAGAGCAAGGCCAGCCTGGTCGGCGCCTCGGCGAACTACCTGGACCTGGTGGACCGGCACACCGACGCCGGCCGCTGGTTCACCCCGGAGGAGATCGACAACGGAACGCGGGCCGTGGTGCTCGGGCCGGAGGCGGTGAACCTGCTGTGGGGGTACGACACCCCGCACCAGGACGTCGTCGGCAAGACGGTCCGGCTGAGCACCACCAACTTCAAGGTGCACGGCGTGCTGGAGTCCAACGGGCAGGACGACAACCTGGCGATCGTCCCGCTGGACGCGGCCCGGACCAGCCTGGTCGGGGACAACGGCGGCAAGCTCGACCTGATCATCCTCAAGTCGGGCAGCGTGGACACCGTGGAGGACGCCGCCGGGCAGGCCACCGACATCCTGATGGCCCGGCACAACATCGACGACCCGGCCAGCCGCGACTTCAACGTCAAGACGTTCACCGACTGGATCGAGAAGAGCACCCGGTCGATCAAGTTCTTGGCCATGTTCATCGTCGCCGTGGCGGCGATTTCCCTGTTCGTCGGCGGGGTGGGGGTCGCCAACATCATGTTGGTGTCGGTGACCGAGCGGACCCGGGAGATCGGCATCCGCAAGGCGGTGGGCGCGAAGACCACCGCGATCATGCGGCAGTTCCTGTCCGAAGCGGTGGTGCTGACCGGGCTGGGCGGCCTGGTCGGCGCGCTGCTCGGCGTCGCGCTGACCTACCTGGCCGGGGCGGTGCTACCGGACTTCGACGAGGAGCTGCCCGCACCGATCCTGAGCCCGGGGCCGGTGCTGGTCGCGTTCGCGGTCAGCCTGGTCATCGGCGTACTCGCCGGTGGCTACCCCGCTCACCGGGCCGCCCGCCTCCGCCCCATCCAGGCACTCCGCTTCGAATAGGCGATGCTTTGGGGCAGCTCTAATCCAGCCAGGTCACGCTCAGCACAACCACGCGTCGCTCGTGCTCCAGGACGAGGTAGACAGCGATCCCCTCGCCCATCGGCCCGAACAAGATTTTGCGCATGTTGCCCCGCGGGTTGTCATCACGGTAAGCCGGGCCGCTCCAGGGCGTGAGCTCGAGAAACCCGATGAGCTCCGCGTAGAAGGGGAGCGCGCTGGCAGACAGCCCGTCGACCTGGCCGCGTGCCGATTAACGTCTGAGCCGGGCGTCGATCTCGGCCTTGTGTACAGACCCCGAAACGATAGGAACCTGCTCACCGCGTTCTAGCTGGGCGGCGCGTTCCAACATCATGCGGTGCGCCTGTTCGCCCTGCCGCTGGGTGATCTCGGCGATCTTCCGGAAGGTGTCGATGACCTCGAGCACACCCGTCAGGTCCAGGGTCCGAGCAGCTCGGCCCATCTCCTCGGCATAGCGTGTTTCGAACTCGGCTCGCTCCGTGCCGACCAGGGCGTCACGAATCGCGCGGGGCGTGTGCGCGGACGACAGTGCAGGCGTGGCGTCGGTCATTCGGAGGTTAGGCCGCCGGTGTAGGAGGCGAAGTACTCGAGGGCGGCGGCGGTTGCGCGGACGTTGCGGTCCAGGGCGGTGCGGTTGATGTTGGCCAGGTTGTCGCAAGCTTGGTGGTAGCAGCGGTCGAACACCTCGCCGGACTCCCCGCCCCACTTCGAGGCCTGCTCGTCGGTCATCTTCTTCTCGTCGCCGGTCAGCGGGCCGGCCGAGGGGATGCCCGCCCTGACGAACGGGTCGTAGTCGGAGTCCCCCGCGAACTTCATCGGCTCCACCTGGACACCGGTCTTGGTCAGCTGCTCGGTGATCACCCTGGCCACGGTGGAGGAACCGGGCGGGCCGGCGCCCTTCTTCTTCCCCCCGGATCCGCCCTGCACGAAGTAGCCGGCGTTGGGCGAGGCCACCATGTCCAGGTTCATGTAGAGCAGGATCTGCTGGCGCTGCTGGCCGGAGAGGTTCTTCACGTAGTACGCCGAGCCGATCATGTCGCTCTCCTCCGAGCCCCAGAAGGCGAAGCGCACCGCGTTGTGCACGCCGGGGGAGGAGCCGAGCCGGGTGGCCAGCTCGAGCAGGGCAGCCACGCCGGAACCGTCGTCGTTGATGCCCGGGCCCTCGGGCACCGAGTCGAGGTGGGCGCCGAGGAACACCACCCGATTCGGGTCGCCGGTGCGGGTCTGCGCGATCACGTTGCGGTAGCTGCCCTGGCGGCGGGGTCGCTTGCGCGAGTCCTCGTCATCATCGGACGAGGAGGTGGCTTCGAAGGTCGGCGTGCTCACCTCGTAGCCGGCGTCGCGCAGCACCTTGGCGACGTACTCCACGCTCGCGTCGTAACCCGGGCTCGGCGTCTCCCTGGTCCCGCCGTTGTCGTCGGCGATCTTCTGCAGCGCCTCCAGGTGGGTGAAGGCGCCGGCCTGGCCGGCCGCCTTGGCCAGCTGGCCATCCGGGTTGCCCACCGGGCCGGACGGCGACGCGTGACTGCACGCGGCGAGCGTGCCCAGGGCAACCAGCCCGGCGGCGAGCCGTTTGGCCAGTGAGGTCCTCACTTGGGAGTTCCTTTCAGCGCAGTTCGGTGGCCGGGTTGCCGATCCAGCGGGTGCGGGGCGTGGTCTGCTCGCCCTTCATCAGGAAGCCGTCGGTCTCCAGGACGCTGCCGTCACCCAGCTCCGTGCCGTAGTGCACCAGCGAGTTGATGCCCAGTGTGCAGCCGTTGCCGATGGTGACGTGGTCGGACTTGAAGGTGCCGTCCTCCTGCGAGTGTGGCTGGATCCTGCTGGCCGCGTTCAGTGTGCAGTCATCGCCGATCGTGGTCAGCGACTTTTCCGAGATGTACCCGGCCCCGTCGTCGAACAGCCGCCGCCCGACCCGGGCGCCGCCCAGCCGCCAGACCAGGCCCTTGAACGGCGTGCCGTTGAACAGCGGCTGGTAGTTGAAATTGGCCAGCTTCCAGTACCGCTCGTGCCGCCAGAACTGGCGGTCGTAGATCGAGCAGAACACCG
>NZ_BAABJP010000047.1:0-20421 GCF_039543365.1 Actinospineispora eucalypti | reverse complement strand
TGACGGTTGAGTTGCCGTTGATCGATGTGTTCGGTCGGGGTGGGGCGACGAAGTCGTCGTGGTACGGGGACTGTCTACCCAGTCGGGATTTCCCGATGTTGGTGGATCTGCATTTGCAGGGGCGGTTGCCGTTGGAGAAGTTCGTGTCCGAGACCATCGGATTGGGCGAGGTCGAGCAGGCCTTCCACCGCATGGAACGCGGCGAGGTCCTGCGCTCGGTGGTGGTGCTGTGATCGAGCACCTGGTCACCTCGGGAACGTTCTCCCTGGACGGCGGCACCTGGGAGGTGGACAACAACGTGTGGCTGGTCGGCGACGAGCACGAGGTGCTGGTCATCGACGCCGCCCACTCCGCCGACGCCATCGCGGGGGCCATCGGCGACCGGCGCTTGGTCGCGGTGGTGTGCACGCACGCGCACGACGACCACGTCAACCAGGCGCCCGCGCTGGCCGACCGCTACCAGGCGCCGATCCTGGTCAACCCGGCCGAGGCCCCGCTGTGGGAGATGACCTGGCCGGACCGTGCGCCCGACGCCGAACTGACCGACGGGCAGGTGCTGAAAGCCGGCGGCGTCGAGCTGCGCGCGATCACCACGCCCGGCCACTCACCCGGCTCCACCTGCCTGTACGCGCCGGCGCTGAACGTGCTCTTCTCCGGCGACACGCTGTTCAACGGCGGGCCGGGCGCGACCGGGCGCTCCTACTCCAGCTTCGACACGATCGTCGCATCGATCCGCGACCGACTGCTCACGCTGCCACCGGAGACCGAGGTGCGCACCGGTCACGGCGACTCCACCCGCATCGGCGCGGAGTCCCCCCACCTGCAGGAATGGCTCGACCGAGGCCACTAAAGCAACGCCAGATGTAGCACACCAGGTGCTACAATGCACCTATGGTGCAGGTCGTACCCGAGCCAGAGAGCATCGGTATCCGAGAACTGCGACAGCACGCCTCGCGGTACGTCGCGCTGGCCGAAGCCGGCCAGCGCGTCCCGGTGACCGTTCGCGGCAGACTCGTCGCGTACCTCGTCCCAGCCGAGGAACCCACCTCCATGTTCGAGCGCCTGAAGGCAGCCGGCCAGGTCCGCGAAGCCAAAGCCAGCCTGTTAGACCTTCTCCCCCCGCCACCGGCCGAACCGGGCGAGAGATCGCTCTCCGATGGGCTACTCGAGATGCGCGACGAGGAAAGATATTGATCTATATTGACACCTCCGCGTTTCTCAAGCTGGTCAAGGACGAGAATGAGTCGCGGGCACTGAACGAGTACCTCGGTGAGCGTGGCACCCGGGACTTCGTCTCGAGCAAACTGCTGACCGTCGAGGCACGGCGCGGACTCCAGCGCTACGCGCCGCATCGGCTACCCCGGCTGGACCTGATGCTCGACGGCGTCACTCAGATCGAAATTTCCGACGCCGTGCTCGAGTCAGCAAGCCGATTCCCGGATCCGACGTTGCGATCGCTCGATGCCATCCACCTCGCCACCGCCCTGCTGATCAGGGACGACATCGAGCTGCTACTCAGCTACGACGATCGGCTGGTCGCGGCGACAGCCGCGCATGGGCTCAAAACCGCCGCCCCGGCCTGACATCCTCACTCCCGGCCCGCATGCGCTCACCCAGATGTTGATGGCCACTGGGGTAGTCCGCGATGCCGGGCCAGTTTGCGGGTCTCGGCGGGTTCCACACACAAGAAGCTACCGCTTCCCGTCCTAATTCAATCTCTGTTGACAAAGTCCGCCGAGCTCCGGTTAGACTGCGCTCGGCAATTAATTCAACAGAGAGGGAAATTATGTACGCGGTGGTTCGCCGGTATCGCACCGACTCCGTGGCCGACCTGTTCGGGCGGGTCACGCCGGAGCTCGCGGACAGCATCCCGGACCAGGTGGGCGCCCTGCTCTATGCGGCCGTGGACATCGGGGACGGCGACGCGATGACCGTGATGCTGTTCCCCGACGAGTCGACCGCGCTCGCCGCGGGCGCGGTGGCCGCCGGGATGGAGAAGCGGATGGGCAGCGCGATGCGCCTGGAGGTGGGCGAGGTCAACCGGGGGCCGGTGGTAGTGGGGCGGGCCAGGGTCGGGGTGCTGGAGCCGACCAAGGTCTGATCAGCACGGGCGGCGGCGCAGGGTGAAGGGGGTGGCGACCAGCACCAGCGCCGCCGCCACGCCGAACGCGCCGCCGAAGCCGAACGCCTGGGCGACGGCGCCCAGGCCGAGCGCCCCGACGCCGGTGCCGGCATCGTAGGCGATGTTCCACACCGCGCTGGCGTGGCCGTAGCGGGCCGGGCCGGCGGCGGCGAACAGCGCCACCAGCGAGTCGTTCTGCACCAGGCCGAAGCCGAGGCCCACCAGCAGCGCCCCGCCGGAGAACACCCCGACCTCGGCCAGCCCGGCGGGCGCCTCGGCGCTCACCGCGAAGACCTCGACCAACATGCCGACCAGCGTGAATGCGACCCCCGGGGCGAGCAGCCGGCCGCCCAGCGAGTACCGGTCCACCAGCTCGCCGGCCACCAGCCGCCCGGCCAGCGCACCGACCGCCGTGCCGAACAGCGCCACGGTCACCGCGCCCGCCTCGGCGACCAGCGGCAGGAAGGTGACCAGCCCGCCCTGCGCGGTGGCGCAAGCCAGCATCGCCACCACCGGCCCGGCCGTCACGGCCCACCCTCCCGGCCCTGCCCGCCCGAATCCGCCGGCCGCACTGGCCGCCCGCCCACCCTCGCCCCGCCCCGCCGAAGGGGCGGCCCGAGCGACGGCCCGCGCCGGCGGACCCAGGAACGGCACCAGGGGCAGGGCGAGCAGCGGCGACGCGCCGAGCGCCAGCACCACCGGGAAACCCAGCCGGTCCACGCCGGTGACGCCCAGCGGCAGCAGGGTCAGCTGGGGCAGCCCGATCGCCACACCCAGCCAGGCCGACGCCCGGCCGTGCTCCCCCGCCGGCGCCAGCTCCGCGACCAGCGCGGCGCCGCCGACGGTGAGCAGCCCGAACCCCACGCCGCGCACCGCGCTCAGCCCTAGCACCGGGGCCAGCGCGGCGGACAGCGCGAAGGCCGGTGCCGGGGCTCCGACCAGGGCCAGCCCGATGCCGAGTACCCAGCGGTGACCGATCCGGCGCAGCAACCACGGCACGCCGAACTGGCTCAGCACGGTGAACAACATGAACACGCCGGTGCTCGCACCCGCGCCGAAGGCGCCCGAGCCCCCGTGCGCGACCCACAGCGGCACGACCGGCAGAAGCAGCGCGTACCCGCCGAAACCGAGCACCGTGGTGCACAGCAACAGCCGGAACGCGCCCCCGCGAACGCTGCTCTGAGTCCCCATCCCGACCATTACCGTAGTGTCCGTGCGCGACAGATTTCCCGACGAGGACTACCCGGCCGACCCGTACCCGGGCGGGATGCCGGACGGCTCGTTCGTGCACCTGGACGGTCTCGGCCACCGGATCGTGGACGGCGGGGTGCGGGGCGAGCCGTTGGACGACTGGCTGGCCGGGCACGGCGCACCGCCCCTGACCGGCCGGTTCCCGGTGCTGGCCTACGGCTCCAACCGCTGCCCTTCCAAGATCACGTGGTTGCGCGCGGAGCTCGGCCTCACCGGCCCCGTGGTGGTGCTGGCCGTGGTCGCCGAGGGGTTGGCCGCCGTGTGGGCGACCGGGGTGCGCAAACGGGACGGGCAGCGCCCGGCCGTGCTCGCCGCCGCCCCCGGAGTCACCGAGCGGCACTCGCTCTGGCTGGCCACACCGGAGCAGCTGGCTGTGCTGGATGTCTGCGAAGGGCGGGGCGAGCGCTACCGGCTGGCCCGCCTCCGCACCGGTGAGGTGCGCACCGAAACCGGCACGGAGGTCGACCGCCCCTACTGCTACCTGGGACTTCCCCCTCACCGCCGGCCGCTGTTGATGAACGGCGACCCGGTCCGCTGCGAGGAGGTCGACCAGGTGAAGGCCCGTGAACTGATCGGCGCCCCGGCCCCCGACGACGGGCTGACCGCCGATGAGGTGTCCGGGGCGCCGACCAGGGTCAGCCTGGACCCGTCAGGATGGCTGCGGGGCGGATGACTCCCCGCGCGCCACGTTGGCCTTGGCCCCGGGCAGCGGGTGCCCGGCGCTCTCCTTCATCTTGATCACGACGAAGAAGGAGATCAGCGAGGCGACCGCGATGTAGATGCCGGGCAGCGTCGGGTCGTCCAGCTCCACGATCAGATAGGTCATGATCGCCGGCGCCGTGCCGCCGAAGAGCGAGGTGGACAGGTTGTACCCGATGGAGAACCCGCCGTAGCGGACGTCGGTGTCGAACAGCGCCGGCAGCGTGGCCGACATGGTGCCCAGCAGCAGCACCAGCAGCACGCCGAGGATGGCCAGCCCGGCGATCGTGCCGCCCACGGTGCCCCGGCCCAGCAACAGGTACGCCGGGTAGGACAGCACGATCAGGCCGACCGCCGAGGTGACGATCAGCGGCTTCCGGCCGACCCGGTCGGAGAGCGCGCCGATCGGGATGATCACGAACATGATCAGCAACATCATGGCCAGGATGTAGAGCAGTGCGGTGGTGGCCGGCAGCTTGAGCGTGGCCTCCAGGTAGGACGGCATGTGGAACAAGATCGCGTACACCGCGACGTTGTAGAACAGCACCAGGAAGAAGCAGCGCACGATCGGCTGCCAGTGGTGCGTGAGCACGTCCCGCAGCGGCGACTCCGAGACGCTGGCCGCCTCTTCCAGCTGCTGGAAGGCCGGCGTGTCCTCCAGCTTGCTCCGCAGGTAGAGCCCCACGATGCCGAGCGGTCCGGCGATCAGGAACGGGATCCGCCAACCCCACGCGTTCATGTTGTCCGGGCTCAGGCCGGCCTGCAGCGCGGTGACCAGGCCGGCGGCCAGCACGAACCCGCCGGTGGTGCCGAACTCCAGGAAGCTGCAGTAGAAGCCCCGCCGCTTGTCCGGTGCGTACTCCGCGATGAACGCGGCGGCACCGCCGTACTCGCCGCCGGTGGCGAAGCCCTGGACCAACCGGGCCACCACCAGCAGCAGCGGCGCGAACCAACCGACCATCTCGAAGGTTGGCATCAGGCCGATACAGAAGCTGGCCCCCGACATCACCACGATGGTCAGTGCCAGCACCCGCTTGCGGCCGATCCGGTCGCCCAGCGGGCCGAGAATCAGGCCGCCGAGCGGGCGGACCAGGTAGGCCACCGAGAACAGTGCGAAGGTGAGAGCCAGGTTGCTGGCCGAGTCACCGCCGGGGAAGAAATTGTGCGCGATGATCACCGCGACGTAGCTGTATATGCCGTAGTCGAACCACTCGACCAGATTTCCCATGGCCGCCGCGCCGACGGCCTTTCGTACGGTTTTTTCGTCGACCTCGACCGGCTGGCCCGCCTCGGACGTCGTCATTGCCAGCTCCTTATCCGTCATCGGGAACGCCGAGCGCACTCCGGAAAGCCGGTGAACCCACCGTTCCCGTTCCCCTCCATAAGGATTTCCACACCCGGAGTGACGTTCGACACACCGAGTTGTCGACAATCCTACATCCTACAAGCGGAATGGAAAGACCTTCAGCAACCGGATCATGGCCGGGAGGGTACGACGGGGTGAAGTGGGAGCGCGACTTCTGGCGCCGAGGCGGATCAGCCGACGAAGAGGTCCCAGAGCAGATAGGCGTTCAGCACGATGATCACGCCCGCGATGGCCGAGGCCACCAGGGTGGTGAGCCGGCGGTTCACCAGCTCGCCCATGACGTCGGCGCGCCGGGTCAGCATGATCATCGGGACCAGGGCGAACGGGATGCCGAAGGACAGCACCACCTGCGACACCACCAGGCTGTCCGTGGTCGGAAGCCCGAGCCCGAGCACCACCAGGGCCGGCAGCATGGTCAGCGCGCGGCGCAGGAACAGCGGGATGCGCATCCGGATGAAGCCCTGCATGACCACCTGGCCGGCATAGGTGCCCACCGAGGACGAGGACAGGCCGGAAGCCAGCAGCGCCACCGCGAACGCCAGCGCGGCGCCGCCGCCGACCAGCTGGCCCAGCCCGGCGTGCGCCGCCTCGATGGAGTCCACCTCCGATGCGCCCGCGCGCCCGGCGAACAGCGACGCGGCGATGAACAGCATGGACAGGTTGATCAATCCGGCGGCGCCGAGCCCGACGAAAACGTCCAGCCGGGCGAACCGGAGCACCTGCCGGCGCTCCTCGGCGGTCCGCGTCAGCACCCGGTTCTTGGTCAGCGCGGAGTGCAGGTAGACCACGTGCGGCATCACGGTGGCGCCGATGATGCCGGCCGCGAGCAGCACGCTCTCCGAGCCGGCGAAGCTCGGCACCAGCCCGGCGGCCGCCTCGCCGGCCGAGGCGCCCACCAGCAGCAGGTCGTAGGCGAAGCCGAGGAACACGATGCCCAGCAGGCCGGCGATGGCCAGCTCGAACCGCCGGTAGCCGCGCTGCTCCAGCGCCAGGATGCCGAACGCGACCACCGCGGTGATCAGCCCGGCGTGCAGCAACGGCACGCCGAACAGCAGGTTCAGCCCGACCGCCGCGCCGACGAACTCGGCCAGGTCGGTGGCCATGGCGATCAGTTCGGCCTGCACCCAGAGGCCGCGGGAGACCGGCTTCGGCAGGTGCTCGCGGCACAGTTCGGGCAGGTCCCGGCCGGTGGCGACGCCGGTCTTGGCCGAGAGGTACTGCACCAGCATGGCCATCAGGTTGGCCCCGACGATCACCCACACCAGGGTGTAGCCGAAGTGCGCGCCGGCGGTGAAGTTGGTGGCGAAGTTGCCCGGGTCGATGTAGGCCACCGCGGCCACGAAGGCCGGCCCCAGCAGCGCAACCGGCCCGCGCACCCGGCCCCGCGCGCGCAGCTCGGTGAGGGAGGCCGCCCCGGCGGGCGCACTTTCCGCAGAGGTCACCACACCAGAGTTCGGCATGCCTAACTTTAAGCTACGCCCTAGCGAAAACCCAAGTGTGCCCTACCACAACCCCCGCTCGGCGCAACCCCGTCAACCACCCCGGCCTGGCGGGTCGCGGCCTGAGTTTCGTGCCTGGCGGTGCGGTGGAACCGCGGTTCGAAAGACGGCTCGGACGGCCCGGGGGTCGGTCTGCCGCGGCTCGGAACTCGTCCCGCGCGGTTTCGCGGCACTCGGCGCCCGCGCTCGCGCCGATCGATTGGCGCGTGGCGGCCGTCGTGACGGAGTGTAGCGATGTACCGGACCCGTGCTGGCGATTCCGTCGGCAGGCCGCGTCGAGCTCGACACCAGTCTGCTTCGATCTTGAAAAAAGGAGACTGGTGTCGAGCTCGATGAACCGGACGGACCGAACCCGGCCCACAATGCTCACGCTCCGTAACAATGCTGGCGGCCGGGAGCCCAAACCGCGGCAGACCGACTCCCCCGGCCCGTCCAAGCCGTCTTTCGAAACCGCGCCCCACCGAACCGCCGGCCACGAAGCCCGGAACCCGGAACCCGGAACCCGGAACCCGGAACCCGGAACCCGGACAAGGCTCAGTCGACCCGCAACCACATCGCGTCGACCAACTCCGGACCCAGCTGGTGGGTGGCTCCGGAGGCGGCGCGCACCAGGTAGGAGCCGCCGTACGGCGCGCGTTCCAGCAGCTCCAGCCGCTGCCCCAGCTCGATCCCGGCCGCGCTCAGGTGCCGCAGCATTCCGGGGTCGCCGTCGTCCACCCGGACGAACTGCCCGCCCGCCCCGGTCGGCACGGCGGACAGCCGCCGGGCGTTCCACGGGACCAGCCGTCCGTCCCGGGTGGGGATCGGGTCGCCGTGCGGATCCACCGTCGGGTCGCCCAGCCGCTCGGCCATCCGCTCCAGCAGCCGGTCGGAGACCGCGTGCTCCAGCACCTCGGCCTCGTCGTGCACCTCGTCCCAGGCGTAACCCAGCTCGGTGGCCAGGTACAGCTCGATCAGGCGGTGCCGGCGGACCACGCCGAGCGCCACCCGCCGGCCGTTCTCGGTGAAGCTGATCGCGCCGTACCGCCGATGCTCCAGCAGGCCCAGCTCGCCCAGCTTGCGCACCATCCCGGAGACCGACGACGCGGACACACCGAGCCGCTCGGCCAGCCGCGAGGTGGTCACCGAAGCGTCCTCGCGCTCCTCGAACGCGAAGATCACCTTGAGGTAGTCCTCCACCGCCGCCGAGTACCGCTCGGAGTCCACACGGCTTAGCGTAGGCCAGTCTGGCCCGCACACACGGTTCGGCGCTGGCACACGGGCAATTGAGCGTGTGCCAGCACCAACCGGTGTGTGCCGGCCGGGCTCGCGGCCCTAACCGATGGCCGGCCCCAGGCCGAGGGACTGGGGGGTGCTGGCGTCCGGGGACGGCTGGCGCAGGCCCTCGTCCAACGGGCCGAACTCGGTCATCAGGGCGCGACTGCCGCCCCACGGGGTCTGCTCCTCGGCGATGAGCGAGTTGGTGGTGAGCAGCAGCCCGGCCACCGAGGCACCGTTGCGCAGCGCCGCCCTGGCCACCCGCAGCGGGTCCACGATGCCCAGTTCGATCATGTTCCCGTAGCGGCCCTCCAGCGCGTCGAAGCCCTCGTCCACGTCCATGGCCGACACCCGGGCGACCACCTCCTGGCCGGGGTAACCGGCGTTCGAGGCGATCAGGTAGGCCGGCTCGGTGAGTGCCCGGCGCACGATGTCCGCGCCCACCGCGTAGTCGCCGGCCAGATCCAGCCCGTCCAACGCTTGCTCTGCGTGCACCAATGCAGCACCGCCACCGGCCACGATGCCCTCGGCCATGGCCGCACGGGTGGCCGACAGCGCATCCTCCACCCGGTGTTGCAGCTCGTTCAGCTCGGCCGGGGTGGGCGCGCCGACCCGGATCACCGCGATCTTCCCGGTGAGCGCGCCGATCCGTTCGGACAGCACGTCCTCGTCGATGCCGTACTGCGCCCGGCCCATCTCCGACCGCAGCTGCGCCACCCGGAACGCCAGCTGCTCGGCCGAGCCGGCGCCGTCGATGATCGCGGTGACGTTGTCGGTCACCCGCACCTGCCGGGCCCGGCCCAGGTGCTCCACCTTCATCGTCTCCAGGGAGAACGACGAGTGCTTGGACAGCACCGCCCCACCGGTGATCGCCGCGATGTCCTCCAGCTTGTGCAGCCGCCGGTCGCCGAACCCGGGCGCGCGCACCGCGCAGGAGCGGAACGTGCCGTTCACGTGGTTGTGCACCAGCATGGACAGCGCGGTACCGGTGACGTCCTCGGCGATCACCAGCAGCGGCCGCCGGTCGGCCCGCATGATCTGGTCCAGCACCGGCATCAGCTGGCGCACCTCGGTGATCTTCTGGTCGGAGAGCAGCAGGTACGGGTCGTCCAGCACCGCCTCCAGCCGTCCCGGATCGGTGACCAGGTAGGGCGACAGGTACCCGTTGTCGAACTCGAAGCCCTCCACGAACTCGACGTCCATGCCGATCGCCGGCGCCTCCTCCACCGACACGATCCCGGTGTCGCCGACCGCGTGCAGGGCGCGCGCGATCACCTCACCCACGCTCGGGTCGTCGTTGGCCGAGATGGCCGCCACGTGCGCCAGGTCGGACTCACTGCGCACCGGGTGCGCAACCGACTCCAAGTGTGCAACCAGTTTACCGACGGCGACATCGATCCCCCGTTTGACCAGCACCGGGTTGCCCCCGGCGCCGATCGCCTTCATGCCCTCCCGGACGATCGCCTGGGCCAGCACGGTGGCCGTGGTCGTCCCGTCCCCGACCACGTCGTTGGTCTTGATCGCGGCCTCTTTGACCAGTTGCGCGCCCATGTTCTCGAACTGGTCGGGGAGGTGGATCTCGCGCGCGATGGTGACCCCGTCGTTGGTCACCACCGGGCTTCCGGTGATCTTCTCCAGGATGACGTTGCGACCCTTGGGCCCCAGGGTCGACTTGACCGCGTCGGCCAGCTTGTCCACGCCGGCCCGCAGCAGCGTGCGGGCCTCCTCGTCGAAACGCAGCTCCTTGGCCATTACGGCACCAGCACCGCGCGGCCGCGTACCCGGCCGTTGTCCAGGTCGTCCAGCGCCTCGACGGCGTTGTCCAGCGGGTACTGCCGGGTGTGCAGGGTGACCTTGCCGGCCTGGGCCAGCACCATCAGCTCGGCCAGGTCGTTGTAGGTGCCGACGATGTTGCCGATGACGTTCTTCTCGCCGGCCACGAAGTCCAGCGTGGGGGCCTTGAACTCGCCGCCGTAGCCGATGATGAACTGCGCGCCGGCCGGCGCGGTCATGGCCCAGGCGTCCAGCTCGGCGCCCTGCTCGGCGACGAAGTCGAACACCACGGTGGCGCCCCCGCCGGTGAGTTCTTGTACGGCGGCCACATGCGAGCCGTCGGCCAGGACCGTTTCATCGGCCCCGATCTCCCGCGCCAGCGCCAGTGCGTCCGGGTTCCGGTCCACTACGATGATCTTCGTCGCGGTGAGCGCGGCCAGGCACTGGATGCCGATGTGGCCCAGCCCGCCGGCGCCCTGCACCACCGCCGACGTGCCCGGATAGAGCATCGGCACCGACTTGCGCACCGCGTGGTAGGCGGTGATGCCGGCGTCGGCCAGCGCGGCCACGTCGGCGGGCCGGGTGTCCGGGTTCAGCTTCACGCACGCGCGCGCGGTGGTGCGCAGGTACTCGGCCATGCCGCCGTCGTTGTCGGAAAGCCCGGGGAAGAACGCGTTCTCGCACTGCATGTCCCGCCCGGACCGGCAGGCCAGGCACAGCCCGCAGGACGGCTGCGGGTGCAGGATCACCGTGTCGCCCACGGCCACGTTGGTGACACCCGCGCCGACCTCGGCGATCCAGCCGGCGTTCTCGTGGCCGATGGTGTACGGCAGCTCCGGGGCCATCGCCTCGGCCCACTGGCCCTCGATGATGTGCAGGTCGGTGCGGCAGACGCCGGCCCCGCCGATCTTCACGATCACGTCCAGCGGCCCCTGGATGGTCGGGTCCGGAACCTGCTCCACCACCGGCTGCTTGTGGTAGTCGTGCAACCGCACCGCTCTCATCGCGACTCCTTGACCATGTCTGGGTAGCGGGCGGCCAGCAAACTCAGGCACTGCCCGGTGTTGGCTTCGATGTTGACCCGGGTGCTGCGTACCCGGCGCAGATGCAGCGGAACCCCGTCCGGGGTGATCGGCGCGCCGTGCTCGTCGACCAGCAGCGCCGCCTGGTCGTCCGCTGGAATGCCCAGCTCACGGCGGCGTTCCCGGAGCCTTTCCCGGTCGTCGGTCGGCGGAACATCACCCAGCGTGGCGCGCGCCAGGTCGTCCGGGGTGAACCCGTCCGCGAGCAAGGGCCGGGCCACCCGGTCCTGGCCGGCCAGCATGGCCTTGCGGATGAAGAACGCCCGCAGCTCGTGCAGCTCGTCGACCGCCTCGCCGTCGAAGGTGCGCACGAAACCGGCCCGCGCGGCCACGCCCTCGTTGATCGTCGGCGCGGCGAAGTGGTCCTCCAGCACGATCTCCGTTTGCGTGACGCCGGGAACGGCGGACACCGCGTCGTAGGCGTCGGCGACCATCAGGAAGGCGAAGTTGGGCGCGCAGAAGAACGTGGGCAGGCGCAGCCGCACACGAGCCACGCCCGCGCCGGACACGGTGGCTTCCGAGACGAACTCCAGCTCGACGATGGAGGTGTCCAGCTCGGGGTCGCGCACCGTGTCCAGCGCGGCGATCACGTCGGCGTGCGTGGTCACGCCAGCTGCTCGGCCGGCGCTTCGGGCTGCTTCGGGATCTCGGGCGCGGGGAGCTGGCACTCCGCCGGCACCGGGATGTCGTACAGCTTGGCCGCGTTCAGCCCGAGGATCTTCTTCCGGCTGGCGGTGGTCAGCCTCGGGTAGTCGTCGAACGCCTCGTCGTCCGGCATCTGCCAGTCCACGAAGCCCTCCACCTGCCACTTCGGCGTCCAGATGTTGTAGTCGCCGCCGAAGGTCATCCGGTCCTCGCCGACCCAGAACAGCAGCTCACCCATCACCCGGGCGAAGAACTTGGGCCGGGCGTGCATCAGCGCGCCGATCACCACCGAACAACCGGCGTACACGTTCGGCTCCTGCACGGCCATGTAGCAGAAGTCGTCGATGCGCGGGATCCCCGCGTGCTCCACGATGAAGTTGAGCGCCGGGAAGTCGGTCGCCGCCTGGTCCACGTCGGCGGCGTCGAAGGCGTCCTTGTCCAGCGGCCAGATGGTCGGGCCCTTGTGGACGTGCTGGTTGCGGATGCCCAGCTCCTGGCAGCGCTCCAGGAACCGGTACGCCTCCGGGTCGGTCAGCTTCCAGCCGCGCGAGCCCTCCCGCCACTCGGCGCTGTAGAGCTTCACGCCCTTGAGGTTGTACCGCTTGTGGTCCTCCTCCAGCTGCTTCAGGCCGGCGTCCCCGTCCCTCGGGTCCCAGCGGCCGTTGGTGATGAGTTTGTCCGGGTACTTCTCGGTGAGGACGTGGTTGCGCGCGGCGGTGTTGAACCCGGTCCGGTACCACTCGGTCAGATAGGTGGACTGGAAGATGGCCACGTCCACATGGCCGTCCACGAACATGTCCTGCACGAACCGGTCCTCGGAGACCTGCACGAACTCGTCCCATTCCCAGTGGGTCTCCGGCGGGGCCAGCTGGTGGTAGCCGTAGAAACAGTCGATCCAGCCCTTGGCGTAATTCTCCGCGCCGGGCACCCAGTTGCCCCGGCTGGCGTCCCAGAAATGCGCGTGGGAATCGACCACGAAGTACTTCTCACCATCTTTTTCGTACATGACTCACGCCCCCTTGGCGGTGAGGTCGAAACCGATGTAGTCGGCCGCGTCCTCCGGATTGGCAAACATGATCGTCCGGTCGTCCTCGTGAATCATCCGGCCGTAGTGGGTGGACATGTTCTCCTCGAACTCGGCCGCGTCGAACCAGCCCTCTTCCTCGCCCGCGGCCTCGTCGATATCGGCGTAGACCACGTCGAACCGGCCCTTGCCGTCCACCCGGATCATGGAAGGGAGCGGGGTCACCGTGACGTTGTCCAGCTTTTGCATAACGCTGGCCACGACCGCCCCGACCTGGTTGTTCATCAATGTGAAGCCACACATGTTGGATGCGGTGTTGTCCGCCTTGAACGGGCTTTCCACCGTTTTGAACGTGGTCACTGTGACAGCTCCTTCGGTACGTCCAGGCCGAGTTCGGACAGAATTCCGGTGAACCGTTTCTTCGCCCGGTCCAAGGAGTCCTCGAATCGCGGTGGTTTGTTGTCGGGCAACGACCACAGCGGTTGCATCGCGCGGGCCGCTTCCAGGCATTGCGGCACCCAGTTGGCCAGCCAGCCGTTCATGATTTCCACGTTGTGCGCGGCGAACTCCTTGTCCACGACCCGCGGCTGGAACATCGCCACACTCATCCGCAGGTCGCGCTGCGAGTAGTCGTACTCGCCGACGCCCACGACGGTCGGGGTGACGAAGTCGCCGTTGCCGGCGGCGCACTGCTGCACCAGGCCGCTGCGGAACAGCTCGCCGACCAGCGGCTCGAACACCACATTCGCCGCGAAGATCGACTCACCCCAGTCGTCCTCCACCGCGGTGAGCGCCTCGGTCACCCGGCGGGCGCCCTGCCAGACCGGGTCCTCGTTCCAGGCCTTCAGGTGTGCCGCGCCGTCGAACCCGTCGATCTCCTCGGTCAGGGTCAGGTTGTACAGGGCCAGGTCCTGGGCGAACCGGATCTTGTGCATGCCGTTCACGGCTATGGCGGTGTTGTGCATGTTGGTCGGGCCGGAGCGGTTGGCGTGACTGAACACGTACAGGCCGAGGATGTGCTCGATGTGCATCCACGCGCCGACGTGGTTCTCCACGAAGTGCACCCAGTTCGGGTTCCACTGCTCGAACGCCTTCTCGCTCCGGGCGTTCTCGATGTTCTGGTTCACCTGCCGGACGACGTTCGCGCCGTACCGGTAGAGGGTCATCTCCCACTCTTCGTTGGGGTCGCGGAACTCGTGCCAACCGTGCGCCGGCCAGACCAGGTCCTTGCCCCCGCCGCCGGTGCCCACGCCCCGGTTGGGCTCGGGGTTGTCCACGCCCCAGGCCTTGAGCTTGGTCCAGTTCAGCGGGTAGCCCCGCGAGCCGTCGGCGAACCCGTAGATCCAGCCCTGGGACAGGTAGTGCCGGGGGTCCGGCTGCACCTCGACGGTGACGTCCTCGTAGTGCGACTGCTTGCGCTTGGCCGGCGTGAAGTAGTTGTACCTTCGCGCGTTCGAGTCGGGAAACTCCTTGGCCCCGGCCTCGGCGTCGGTGAACTGGACCTTCGGCACGGACCGTGGCTGCGTGGCGGTCATGGCTTGTCTCCGGCTTCTCCGGTGGTGGTGAACTTGTCGTAGTAGATGCGTGATTCGTCGACGCCCAGCCGGCTCAGCAGCGGCATGGCCGCCTCGACCATCGGCGGCGGGCCGCAGACGTAGGCGTCCCGCCCGGTGAGGTCGCCCTCCCGCTGCCTGACCACGTCGGTGATCAGGCCGGTCTCGCCGTCCCACTCGTCCTCGGAAAGCGCCGGGACGTACCGGAACCCCGGCAGGGTGCGCTCCAGCTCACGCAGCTCGCCCTCGAAACACAGGTCGGCCCGGGTGCGTGCGCCGTAGTAGAAGGTGGCCTTGCGGTCGATGCCCCGCTCGGACATGGACCGCAGCAGGGACAGGATCGGCGCCATGCCGGCCCCGCCGCCGAGGAAGACCAGCTCCGCCTGGTGGCTCTCCCGCAGCGTGAACACCCCGAACGGGCCGGCGAGCTCCAGCCGGTCACCGAGTTCGATCTCGGTGTCCAGCCGCTCGGAGAACAGCCCGCCCGGGTACACCTTGATCACGAACTCCAGCTCGCGGCCGCCCGGCGTGTTGGCCATGGAGAACGAACGGTGCTCGTCGGTGCCCGGGACCCGGATGTCCACGTACTGCCCGGGGAAGAACTTGATCTCTTCTGGTTGCTCGAGGCGCAGCACCAGCCGGCGCATGTCCCGGGTGACCGGCTCGTTGGCGACCACGGTCGCGGTGGCGCTCACGATCGGCAACCCGGACCTGATCATCTCCTCGTCGTAGTTGAGCAGCTCGATGGTGAGGTCCTCGTACGCGTGCGCCCGGCAGAGCAGGGTGTAGCCCTCTTCCCGCTCGTAGTCGGGCAGCGCGAACGTGGAGTACCGGTCCAGCTCCACGTCCTCGCCGTCGAGAATGAACGACTTACAAGCGGCGCACTGCCCTTCCTTGCACCCGTGCATGAGCATGACGCCCTGCTCGGCCGCCGCCCGCAAAATCGTCTGGTCCTCCCCGACAGTGATCTCCACCCCCACCGGCTCAAACCGCACCACATGCCGATCGCCCATCCCCAAACTCCCTATGTCGCTGATTTCCCCAGCTCATATCGCGGGTTCGACCAGTTCATGTCGCTGGTGAAATCAGCGACATGACGTGGTCAAACCCGCGATATGGGGCTGGGTTAGGGGGTGGGGTTGGCCGGGGCGGGGCGGCCGGCGGGGCCTTGGCGGCGGTAGTCGGCCACGAAGGCGTCCCGCTGCGCGTCCGTCATCTCGTTGAAGAGGACGTTCGGGCTCTGCAGGGGTGGGCACCGGCGCAGGTGGTCGAGCGTCCACATCTTGGACGGGTCCAGGTTCAGGTGCGGCTGGGCGGTCATGGTCTTGCCGTCGTCGCGCACGAAGCCCATGTCCGCGACCACGTCGGCCCAGTTCCAGCCGTGGTACAGGGTCTCCCACTCGCGGTGGCCGACCAGCCGGCCCATGTTCGGCGTGTTGCGGCCCTGGTAGGTGGGCCGGAACGCGGTGACGTCGGTCCACTTGCAGGTCTCGCTGCAGTAGGTGCGGTGCACGCCGTCCACCTCAGCCGTGCAAATGTCCTGCCGGATCAGGCAGGGCACCATGCAGGTCCAGCAGCGGTTCGGGTACACGTAGTCGACGTCCTCGAAGACGATCGGGTTGTGTCCGTTAGGCGTGGACAACCGGTTGTAGTTCTCCCACCACTTTCCGTATCGGTCGTACCAGCCCGGGTACTTGTACTCGAACCATTCGAAGTCTTCGTCGGTCATCGGGTCGATGCGCCAGTAGTTGGCCAGCCAGCCGGTGGCGAAGAACTGCGCCACCTCGTGCACGTAGCCCTTGTGCCAAATGCGGTTCCAGGACTCCTCGATGAGGTCGTGCGGAATTACCAGGCCGTACTTCTCCAGCGGCACAAGGTACGAGCGGTAGTAGTCGTCGTAGATCCACCGCCGCCACATTTCCGCGTACGATTCGCGGTCCTTGCGGCGGTCCTTGGTGCCGTACTCGATGAATGTGCCGATCGCGGCGTCAACCACCGCGTGATTGTTCCACCACGCATAGCGCAGGTCACGCTCGAGCAGTTGGTGGTTGGCCTCGTCGGAAAGCGCCATGAGCAGCGTGGCGTAACCGTTGGAAATGTGCCGCGACTCGTCGGACTGCACCGAGTGGAACACCGTCGGCAACAGGTAGTCGCCGTTCGCCGCCGCCTCCGCCGGCATGGCCACGAACAGTGTGTTGGTGAACGCCGTCTCGGCCACGATGGTGAGGTAGATGCTGGCCGCGGTGATGGCGTCACCGGTGATGAAACCCTCGGCGAACTGCCGGCCGATCGTCCCGCAGTAGTCGTTGTGGAAATTCCGCAGGCTCGAGTTGAAACCCGCCGGGTCGATGTAGTTGTTCATGTAGAGGCGCTTGAGGTTCTGCTGGATCGTGGAGTGCCGAACCTCGTCGATCATCTGAATGGCCTGGCCGTTGTGCAGCTCCGGGTTGGGCACCGTGTGGAACAGCATCGGCATCGACCGGGCGGCCGAGATCTCCGGCAGCGGAATGATGGACAGGAACAGCTTCTGCCATTCCAGCCAGCGTTCCTGCACCTGGCGGAACATGTTGCCCCGGATGGCGCCGTCCTGCGCGCCGTAAACCCGGTGGTCCTTCTCTTCCTGCATCGGGAAATAGGACCGCAGCACCTGCTTCAGCGGGTCCTTCTTCTGCGCCTTCTGGAAGGTGTAATCGGTGCCGTACTTCTGGTACGGCGTGTGGTACATCGGTTCCCAGGAGAGTTCCTGGATCTTCTGGTGAGCCCTTGCCACGCTCTGGCGACTCATGGCCACTCCTCTACCCGTACGCGGGTGGGTCCGGACGCTCGCCGGCCTCGTGCCTCAAATCACACCGGGCGTTCGCCTATCGAGCGGTCTCATCATGAGACGCTTATGCGTTCTCCCTCGCCCTACCGTTCTTGACGTGTTCCCGGTACCGTCGAGCGGGCGAGGAGGCCCTGTTTGCCCGGCGCACCCACACCACCACGCACCTCGCGGCCGTCCACCAGCCGCGAGCTGGCTCGTGCGCGAGAACAGTTCCTGACCGAGTCCGAGGCCGCCGTGCGGCCGGGCGTGGTCCGCGAGCCGATCCTGGCGTCCTGGATCCGCTCGCGGGACTACCGCGTGTCCGCCGAGCCGTTCGAGCTGCCCTACGAGGCCGCCCCGGCCCGCGCCGACCTGCTCACCGACAGCGCGAACAAGATCATGGCCGAGGTCGGCGAGCAGTTCTCCGGCGAGTCGGTGAGCCTGATCCTGACCGACGACGAAGGCGTCGTGCTGGAGCGCCGCACCGGTGACAGCAAGCTGCAGAGCCACCTGGACCGGGTCTCGCTGGCCCCCGGGTTCAGCTATGCGGAACGGTTCGCCGGCACCAACGGCATCGGCACCGCGCTGCAGGGCAAGGCACCGGCGCAGGTGTTCGGGCACGAGCACTATGTGGAACACCTGGAGGAACTGGCCTGCGCGGGCGCGCCGATCCACCACCCGACCAGCGGCAAGGTGCTCGGCGTTGTCGACCTGACCTGCTGGCGGGCGGACGCCAACCAGGTGATGGTCACCGCCGCGTCCAGCATCGCGCGCAGCATCGAGGAGGCGCTGCTGGACCGCACCGGCCGCCGCGAGCAGGCGCTGCTGCAGGACTACCTGCGCACCTGCCAGCGCAGTCGCGGCCCGGTGGTGGCACTCGGCCACGACCTGGTGATGCTGAACGACGCCGCCCGCGCACTGATCGACCCCCGGGACCAGCTGACCCTGCTCGGGCTGGCCACCGACGCACTGGCCACCGGCAAGGTCACCCAGTTCGACTGCCCGCTGCCCACCGGTGTCACGGCCCGGGTGCAGTGCCGGCCAAGCTGGAGCGACGCCTCGGTGATCGGCGGTGTGGTGCAGGTGCGGCTCTCCGCCGCCGAGACCCTGCCCGCCGGGCCGGCCGCGCCGCCCGCACTGCCCGCCCCGCGCGGCGTCCTGCCCGGGATGGTGGGCAGCGGAGCGCTGTGGACCAAGTGCCGCAACGAGGTCGGCCGGCACTTCCGGTCCGGCGAATGGCTGATGCTGGAGGGCGAGCCCGGAACCGGCAAGCTCACCGTGGCCAGGGCGACCCACCTGGCGAACACCCCGGGCGGACACCTGCGGGTGTTCGACGCTGACACCGCGCCCACCGATCCGACCTGGTTGGACAGCGTGCGCGAGGAGGTCCTGGAGGCCAGGGGCACGCTGATCCTGCGCCACGTGGACCGCCTGGCCGACGACACCCTGGACGCGCTTACCGACCTTTTGGTCGGCGCCGATCGGCCCTGGGTGGTGGCCACCCGGCAGGCCACCGGGCCGGCGTCGGCCCCGACCGGCCAGGGGTGGCCGGCGGCCCGCGAGGACAGTGCCGCGCTGGAGCGGTTCGCCGCCCGGTTCCCTCGCTCGGTGCGGGTGCCCCCGCTGCGCCACCACATCGACGACGTGCGCGAGCTGGTGCCGTTCCTGCTCGGCCGGCTGACCCGGCGGTCCGGCCTGCGCTGCTCGCCGGAGGCGATGCGGATCCTGCTGCGCAACCGCTGGCCGGGCAATGTGGAGCAGCTCTACCAGGTGCTGCGGAAGATCGTCGCGCAGCGGCGCACCGGGGTGATCACGCCCACCGACCTGCCCGCCGAGGTGCAGGCGACCAGCCGGCGGGTGCTCACCACGCTGGAGTCGCTGGAGTGCGACGCGATCATCGCCTGCCTGCGCGGGCTGGACGGCAACCGGGCCGAGGCGGCGCGGCACCTGGGCATGTCCCGCGCCACCATCTACCGCAAGATCCGCGACTACGGCATCGCGATTCCCGCTACGAAGGCTTAGAGCGCCCGGCAAATGAGGGGTTCGATCAGGGAGCGGGGTCCAGGTGGATGGATCGCAAGGCGGAGGAGGGAGGCATAGCGGAGCTATGTCGACCGACGACAACGCCGCGAGGCATTCACCTGGGCGCCGCGAGCCGGATCCCTCATTTGCCGGACGCTCTTAAGCCTCACCGAACATCGCGGCGCGGATCCGGGCCAGCTCGTCGCGGGTCTGCTCGGAGGCCTGCCGGTTGCCCTCCGGCGCCGGCTCGATCCCGAGCGCGCGCAGCAGGGCGGCGGCGTGCTCCCCGGGGTCGCCCGCGTCACCGAAGGTCGGGTGCAGGCCCTGGTCGGCCAGGTGGTGGAACACCAGGTTGACCACCGTCCAGGGGTTGTAGCTCTCCGGAGCCGCCATTCCCCCACCCTCGACCCGCCCGCTCGCACCGGCCGTCTCATCTTGCGACGCACCGGTCGGGAACCGGTGGCCCCGTACACTCGACTGAGTGACTCTCAGTGCGAGATCGGTTAGCTAGGTATCGATGTCACACTTGTTCGAGGCCGCGCACCAGCTGCGCTGGCTGGTCCCGATCTCCCGTTGGACCCCACTGGTCGCGCTGCTCGGCGTCGCCTTCGCGCTGCTCGGCTGGCGACCGCTGGCCAGGTGGGCCAGGTGGTACCGGCTGCCCACGCTCGGCGCCCTGCTCGCCCTGGCCGGGGTCGTTGCGCTGACCCTGTCGCCGAGGGGTTGGTACGGCAACCACCGCTCGCTGGCCGAATGTGTACCCACCGAGTGGTGGCAGCTGGCCAGCTCGGCGGCCGGGGTCGGCGGCAGCGCGGAGAGCATCCTCAACATCGTGCTGTTCGTCCCGCTCGGGTTCTGCCTGGTCATGGCGTCCAGGCGGGTGATGTGGCCGGCCGCGCTGATGGCGTCGATGCCCATCGCCATCGAGCTGCTCCAGGTGGTCGTGCCCGGCCGCCAGTGCTCCCCCCGTGACTGGCTGGCCAACGCCCTCGGCGGCCTGATCGGCGTCACCGCCGCCGCCCTCACCCGCCACATCCTCCGCCGCCGCGCCCGCCGCCACTCCCCGATTCAGTCACCCCAGCACCCTGATTCAGTCACTTCAGCACTCTGATTTAGTCACTTCAGCACTCTGATTCAGTCGGTTCAGCACTCTGATTCAGTCACTTCAGCACACCGATCGGCCAAGCACCCCCGCCAGAAGTGACTGAACACCCCGCCAGAAGGCACTGAATCAGCGGGAGGGGATCGGCGGGAGGGATCGGGGGACTGTTCCAAGATCGGTGTTTCCGGCCCGACGCGCCGGGCTGAGGTCCGGCGAGATGGGC
>NZ_BAABJP010000046.1:0-11590 GCF_039543365.1 Actinospineispora eucalypti | reverse complement strand
AGCCGTTCCAGCCGGGCATGGTCGGTGACGACAACACCGAGGTGGTTTCCGGTCTGCGCGAGGGTCAGCCGATCCTGCTTCCGCAGGCGCAGGTGGCCCCGGGCGGCCAGGCACCCCGGTAGTTCCCAACGAAACCCCGGAGGCCCGGGTCCCAGCCAACGGGACCCGGGCCTCCGGTCGTCTGGGTCAGATCGAGATGAGGGGCATGAGGACCTCGTCCACGATCTCCACCACGAACTCGTCGGCGATCGGGCCGCCGTGCACCAGGAAGTGGTGCCGGAGCAGCGCCGGGCCCACGTTGGCCACCCGGTGGGTGAGCGCACTGGGCCGCACCTCGCCGCGTACCGCGCCGCGGCGCATGAGGTCCAGCACCATGTTGATCACCGGGTCCACGAAGCGGCGGCGGACGACGTGCATCAGGTCCGGGTCCCGCACCGTCTCCACGATCATTCCCCGGGCGCCCTCGCCCGGCGCGCCCTCGAACCGCGCGGTGATTGCGCGCAGCAGCCCGAGCAGGTCCTCCCGGATGTCGCCGGTGTCCGGTGCCTCCAGCTCGAACGGCCGGATGTGTTCCAGCGCGTCCACCACCAGCTCGGCCCGGTTCGTCCAGCGCCGGTACAGCGAACCCTTGCTGGCGTGCGCCCGGTTCGCCACCCTCTCCATGGTGAGCTCCGCGTAGCCGAACTCGTCCAGTTCGGCCAGCGTGGCCTCGAAGATCGCGGCGGTCAGCGCCTCCCCCCGGCGGCGCGGGGCCCGGCGATGGTCGCCCTCCGCCGAGGCGCAGGCGTCCGCCTCCACCGACTCGCGGCAGTCGTCGGTCGGTTGGGCCAGCTCGGCCTGTGAGGTCATATTCGTACTTTACTTGAAGACGACTCGTTCTCTATTGCTGGAACGCTTCAGTTTGACGTCGGTCACCGCGTGTGGGTTACACCTGAGGGGCCGAAACCACGTTCTCCGCGCCGAACGCCGACCTCAGCTCGACCTTCAACACCTTCCCGCTGGGGTTGCGGGGAAGCGCGTCCAGCAGGGCGATCCGCCGGGGGCACTTGTACGCCGCCAGGTGTTGCCGGGCGAACGCCTCGATCTCCTCGGCATCCGGCGGGTCGGCCTGGTCGGCCGGCACGATCACGGCCAGCGGCGTCTCGCCCCACTTGGGGTCGGCCACGCCGATCAGGGAGACGTCGGCCACCTTGGGGTGACCGGCGAGCACGTTCTCCACCTCGGCGCAGTAGATGTTCTCCCCGCCCGAGATGATCATGTCCTTCTTCCGGTCCACCACGTAGAAGAAGCCGTCCTCGTCCTCCCGGACCAGGTCGCCGGAGTGGAACCAGCCGCCGGCGAAGGCCTCGGCGGTCGCCTCCGGGTTGTTCCAGTACTCCTTCATCACCATGGGGCCCCGGTAGACGATCTCGCCGACCGTGCCCCTCGGCACGTCGTTCATCTCGTCGTCCACCACCCGGACCTCGACGTTGAGGATGGGCGTTCCCACCGACCCGATCTTGCGGATGGCGTCCTCGCCGATCAGGTAGCAGGTGACCGGGCTGCACTCGGTCTGCCCGAACGCGGTCTGCACGTTGGCCAGGGGGAACGTTTCCATCATGGTGCGCAGCAGCGTGGTGGAGGCGGGAGCGGCGCCCCAGGAGGCGCGGCGCAGCGCGGAGAGGTCTCGCTCGGCGATGCCCGGCACGGCGCAGATCGCCTGCCACTGCGAGGGCACGAAGAAGCAGGTGGACACCCGCTCCCGTTCCAGCAGGTCCACCATGGCCGCCGGGTCGAACCCGCCGGACGGCGTGATCACGAACTTCCCGCCGGGCAGCAGGCACATCAGGTACCCGGACACCCCGGCGATGTGGAACATCGGCGCGCCGTTCAGGGACACCCGGTCGTCGGCCGGTGCGCCGACGTGCACGCTGCAGCTGAACGCGTGCAGCATCAGGTTGTAGTGGGTGAGCACCGCGCCCTTCGGGCGGCCCGTGGTGCCCGAGGTGTACATGATGAACGCCGGCGCGTGCTCGTCCACCACCAGCTCGCCGAACTCCGGGTCGGCCCCGGCCAGCGCTCGTTCGTAGTCCTCCCCGATGACCAGCACGGTGTGCACCGAGGGGGCCTCCGCGCGCGCCGAGGCCAGCGCCTCGGCGAACATCGGGTCCACCACCACGGCCACCGAGCCGCTGTCGGCGAGGGCGTAGGCGATCTCCCTGGCCACCAGCCGGAAGTTGATCGGCACGCAGATCGCCCCGAGGCGCACCGAGGCGAGCATCGCCTCGATGTACTCGATCGAGTTCAGTCCCAGGATGGCCACCCGGTCGCCGGCCCCGACCCCCCGGGCGCGCAGCGCGTTGGCCAGCCGGCTGACCCGTTCGTCCAGCTCACGGTAGGTGCGGCCGTCCTCGCCGAAGCTGATCGCCGGCTGGTTCGGGATCTTGCGGGCGTGCCGGGCGAGCTGGTCGGCGGCGGTCATGCCGCGCCCGGTGATGTGTACGGAGGGGGTGGCGGCCATGCGGCACATACTGCCGCGGCCATCCGGCCCGCGCGAGGTGACCGGGAGCGCCGCTGCTCCCGGTCGGCTACGTCCTACGGTGTGCTGCAGCCGCAGTTGGTGGTGCAGCTGTCCGTGCCGCGCAGTGCCATCATCTCCCCGACCTCCCTACTCGTGGGTGATTCGACCGTAGGTACCGTCGGCGCAGGTCACAAGGCCCGGACCTGACGTGTGAAGTTGTTAGCTCTTATGCCGCGGCGGGGCGGCGGGGCGACTGCGCTGGGCAACCGCCGTTGCGACGACCGGTGGACACGTGGAGACCGTGCCGTTCGCCGGGCGGGGGCGGGACAACCGTTAGGCTCGGCCCGGGACACGCCTCAGGCGAAAGGGCGGAGCCGGATGGCGCGGGTAAGTCGGTCGGCCTATCTCGAGGCGGCCCTTGAGGTGCTCGCCGAGGCCGGCAGCGAGGGCCTGACGGTGGCCGAGCTGTGCGCCCGCCTCGGTGTCACCAAGGGTTCCTTCTACCACCACTTCACCGGCATGCCGGAGCTGGTGAGCGCCCTGCTGCGGTTCTGGGCGGACGAACGCAGCCAGCGGCTGATCGAGGTGTCCTCGGCCGAGCCGGACCCGGTGGCCCGCTATGAGCTGCTGCTGCGCATCGCCGAGGGCCTGCCGCACGGCGCCGAGGCGGCGCTGCGCGCCTGGGGCCGCAGCAACCCCGAGGTACACGCGGTGGTGACCCGTGTGGACGCCGCGCGGGAACGGCACATCGCCGAGTCGATGCGGCTGTTCGGGCTGTCCGAGGAGCGGGCCGGGCTGCGCGCCCGGATGGCCATCTCCCTGCTGGTGGGCGTTCAGCAGCGGGAGAACCCGGTCGATGTCGTGACGCTGCGCGCCATGCTCGAGGAGCTGAACGCGACGCTCCCGGCCCTACCGGGTGCGGCCCTTTCAGAATGAACATACCATCAGGTACGGTCTGTTCGCGACGACCCAGGCCCCCGATTGGAGTCATCGATGACCATGACAGTTGAGCAGGCCGGGTTGACCGTGATCGACCCGACCGCGTACGCGGAGGAACGCCGCCTGCACGAGGCGTGCGCCCTGCTGCGCCGGGAGTCGCCGGTTCACTGGGTCGACGGCCTGCCCGAGTACAACCCGTTCTGGGTGATCACCAAGCGGGCGCACATCCTGGAGATCGAGAAGAACCACCAGCAGTTCCGCAACCACCCGCGCCCGGTGCTGGTCCCCGCCGTGGAGGACCAGCGGCAGGCCGAGCAGGGCCAGCTGCTGCGCACCCTGATCCACATCGACGACCCGGACCACAAGGCGCTGCGCCCGGTCGCGGCCGACTGGTTCAAGCCCAAGACGCTGCGCACCATGCAGGAGAACGTGGACGTCCTGGCGCGGCGGTACGTGGACCAGATGGCGGCCAGGGGCAGCGAGTGCGACTTCGTCAGCGAGGTCGCCGTGCACTACCCGCTGCAGGTGATCCTGTCCCTGCTCGGGCTGCCGGAGAGCGACTTCCCCCGGATGCTGCAGCTCACCCAGGAGATCTTCGGCGGGGACGACCCGGAGCGCCGCCGGGGGGAGACCCCGGAGGAGCAGATGGCCGTGGTGATGGACTTCTTCGCCTACTTCCAGCGGCTGATCAACGACCGCCGGGAGACCCCGACCGAGGACCTGGCCTCGGCGATCGCCAACGCCCGGATCGACGGCGAGTACCTGTCCGACATCGACTGCGCCTCCTACTTCGTGATCATCGCGACCGCCGGGCACGACACCACCAGCTCGACCATCGCCGGTGGGCTGCACGCCCTGCTCGAGCACCCCGACCAGCTGGAGAAGCTGCGGGCCGACCCGAGCCTGATGCCCGGCGCGGTGGAGGAGATGATCCGCTGGGTCACGCCGGTGAAGGAGTTCATGCGCACCGCGCGGGAGGACTACGAGATCGGCGGGCAGACCATCAAGGCCGGGCAGAGCCTGCTGCTCATGTACCCGTCGGGCAACCGGGACGAGGAGGAGTTCGACAACCCGGACGTGTTCGACGTGACCCGGCGGCCGAACCGGCACGTGGCGTTCGGCGCCGGCGTGCACTTCTGCCTCGGCGCGGCACTCGCCCGCATGGAGACCCAGGCCATCTTCGCCGAGCTGCTGCCCCGGCTGGAGCACATCGAGCTGGCCGGCACCCCCGAGGGGGTGCCCAGCACGTTCGTCAGCGGGCTGAAGCGGCTGCCCATCCGGTACCGGCTGACCGGGGCGCCGGTACCGGCCTGATCAGCCGGGCTAGGGCCAACGTCCTTCAGTCAGGGGCCGCACCGGTCGTCTTCGGTCCGCCGGTTCGGCGGGGGTCGGGTTCGAAAGACGGCCTCGACGGCGCGGACCGGTCGGGCTGGCGCGGCTCGGTCTCGCCCGGCGCCTTTCGCTCGCCACCCGCGCCCGCTCCCGTGCGCCCGCTCCCGTGCTCAGGACGAACGGTTGGTGTGTGGCGGCCTTCGTAACGCAGGGTTGCCAGGCGCGGAGGCCGCGCGGTCGATTCCGCGGCGGGTCGTCGTCGAGTGCGACACCATTCTGGTTTGATCTTGGAAAAAACCAGAATGGTGTCGACTTCGGTGAATGGGACAAACCGAACCCGACCGATACCGGTCACGTTCCGTAACGAGGCCGGCGGTCGGGAGCGCGAACCGCGGCAGGGCGGCCACCGCGCCGCCGTCCGGGCCGATCCTTCGGACCCGATTCCCGCCGCACCGGCGGACCGAAGACGACCGGTGCGACCCGTTAACCGGGCGGCCTTGTCGCTAGGGCAGCTGGTCGCGCAGGACCCGTTTGAGCAGCTTGCCGGACGCGTTGCGGGGCAGCTCCCCGACCAGGTGCACCGCCTTGGGCACCTTGAAGCCGGCCAGCCGGCCCTTGGCGTGCGCGATCAGCTCCTCGGGGTCCACCGGTGACTTGGTCACCACGAACGCGGTGATCGCCTCGATCCACCGCTCGTGCGGCACGCCGATCACCGCCGCCTCGGCGACCGCCGGGTGGGTGTAGAGGGCGTCCTCGACCTCGCGGGAGGCCACTAGCACACCGCCCGTGTTGATCACGTCCTTGATCCGGTCCACCACGGTGATGTAGCCCTCCTCGTCCGCGCGAACCAGGTCACCGGAGTGGAACCAGCCGCTGGCGAACGCCTCGGCCGTCTCCTCCGGCTTCTCCCAGTAGCCCTCGCACAGCTGCGGCGAGCGGTAGACCACCTCGCCCAGCTCGCCCGGCGCGACGTCGTTGCCCTCGCCGTCCACCACCCGCAGCTCCACGAACAGCACCGCGCGGCCGCAGGAGCCGGGCCGGTCGGGGTGCTCCTCCGGCTGCAGCGCGGTGGCCAGCGGGCCGATCTCGGACTGCCCGAACAGGTTGTAGAAGCCCAGCCCGGGCAGCGCCTGCTGGAGCCGCTCCAGCACCGGCCCCGGCATGATCGACGCCCCGTAGAAGGCCTTGCGCAGCGAGCTCAGGTCCCGGGTGGCGAAGTCGGGGTGCTGGGAGAGCGGCACCCACACCGTGGGGGCCAGGAACAGCGCGCCGATCTTGTCCGCCTCGATCCGGCGCAGGATCTCCGGGACGTCCGGGGCCTCCATCACGTGATTGGTCGCGCCGACGGCCAGGTAGGGGAGCATCAACACGTGCATGCCGGCCGAGTGGTACAGCGGCATCGGGTGCAGCGGCTGGTCGTGCTCGTGGCAGCCCATGGCCACGATGCAGGACACGTACTCGTGCACCAGCGCCCGGTGGGTCATCATCGCGCCCTTGGGCCGGCTGGTGGTGCCGGAGGTGTAGAGCAGCTGGACCAGGTCGGTGTCCGCCACCGGGACGTCGATGTGCGGCACCTCGCCGGCACTGGCGCGGGCCAGCAGCGAGTCCTCCGTGTCGCGCAGCGCGAGCACCTGCTTCGGCGGCTCGGGCAGCGCCTCCACCGGCCCGGCCAGCGCCGGATCGACCAGGATCGCGCTGGCCCCGGACTGCTCCACCAGGTAGGCCAGCTCGTCTCCGGTCAGGTTGTAGTTGATCGGCACGTGCACCAGGCCGGCCCTGGCGCAGGCCAGGAAACCGATCACGTAGGCGTCCGAGTTCTTCCCGTAGGCGGCGACCCGGTCGCCCTTGTCCAGGCCGAGCCCGAGCAGGACGGCCGCCGCCCGGCTGACCGCGTCGTCCAGCTCCCGGTAGGTCCACGTCCGGCCGGCGAAGCGCAGCGCCACCCGGTCGGGCGTGCGGCGGGCGCTGCGCGCCGGCACGTCGGCCACGGTGCTCGACTTGGTCGCGATCATCTGGACGGCCTCCCGGCGCTGGTGGACCCGTTTCCTGAGAACTTCCGCATACCTTTCTGCCCAGCCGTCCTGCCCGCAACCTGTGCGATAGCACGCCCGCTGGGCCACGGCGATACGTGAGAGCGCAACTACACGGCTTGCGCAAGCAAGGAGAGCGATTTCCCCGCATTGGGTGAAGGCATTGGTGCCCCCGCCGGACGGCGAGTGGTGGCGGCCACTTACCATCTCCTGCACCGGGGCGCTCCCCACACTGGGCGGGGCCACCAACTCCGCCCGGTGCCAGTGCACTCGGCGGCCGCTCTGTCCCGGTATCGCTCGGCGCCGCCGTCATAGCGCAGTGAGCGAGGTCGACAGCTGATGGCTCAGGTCAAGGTGGGACCAGGCGACGCGGGGCCCGAGGAGCCCAAGGCCGAGGCCGCGTCTACCACAACGCCCCAGGAGAAGGCGGATACGAAGCCCGGGGCCGAGGCGAAAGCCGAGGAACCGAAGGCCGACGCCGAGGTGGCCAAGGCCGACGCCGCGGTCGAGGAGACCGAGGCTTCCGAGGTGAAGGCATCGGAGGCGAAGGACGGGGCCGCCAAGGCTGACGCCGCAGTCTCCGAGGCGAAGGCCGCCGGGGACGCCGAGCCCGCGAAGGGTGAGGCCAAGCCGGCGGAGCCCGCGAAGGCTGAACCCGCCGCCGAGGTGGCGGAGAAGCCGGCTGACGCCAAGGTCGAGGACGCCAAGGTCGAGGACGCGCCGGCCGAGAAGCCCGCGGACACGAAGGCCGAGGGCGCCAAGCCCGCCGGCGCCGAGGCCACCGACGCGGCGCCGGAGAAGGACGCGGACGCGCCGGTCGCGGAGGCCAAGGCTGAGGAGCCTGAGGCCAAGGGCGCCAAGCCTGAGCAGTCTGAGGCCGACGACGCGAAGCCTGCGGAGTCCAAGGCTTCCGAGGACGCGGAGCCCGCGGAGTCCAAGGCTTCCGAGGACGCCAAGCCTGAGGAGGCCAAGGCTTCCGAGGATGCGAAGACCGAGAAGTCCGAGGACGACAAGGACGAACGGACGGTGGTGATCTCCTCCCCGAAGGCGGAGGAGAACGGCGTGAAGGCCGCCGCCGCGTCGGCCAAGCTGGCCGGCGAGGAAGAGACCGTCGTACTTCCCTCGCCCCGCTCGGGCGGGCCGTCCAAGCAGTGGAAGATCCTGGTCGGCGCGTTGAGCGTGGTGGCGGTCGGGCTGCTGGTGGCCGGTGTGCTGCTGTTCGTGCACAACCGGTCGGCGGCCGATCTGGACGCCCAGCGGGTGGAGGCGTCCGGCGTGGCGCAGAAGGTCGCCACCGACCTCACCTCGCTGGGCGCGGACAACGCCCAGGCGGTGATCGCCAGCCTGAACGGCGAGACCACGGGCGACTTCAAGAACAAGATCGGCAGCCTCAGCGGGCAGCTGCAGGGTGCGCTGCAGCAGCTGAACGCCAGCTCCAAGGGCACCGTCAACGGTGCGGCCGTGGAGAAGATCGACGACAAGTCCGCGTCGGTGCTGGTCTCCGTCGCGGCGACGATCTCGAGCAGCAAGCTGCCCCAGCCGCAGCAGGTCTCGTACCGGATCTCCGTCCAACTCCAGCATGACGGCAGCCGCTGGCTGGCGTCGGAGGTGAACTTCGTATGAGCATCAGTGACACCAAGACCGACGCCAAGACCGAGGCCGACGCGGACGACAAGACCGTCGTGCTCGAGTCGGAGGAGAAGACCAAGCCGGCCGAGCCGAACGCGGCCGGCGGCCGATCCCGGACGCTGGTGCCGCTGGTGCTCGGGGTGGTCGTCCTGGGCCTGGCGATCGCGGTCGGCTTCTTCACCGTCCAGGCGGTGAGCAGCTCGAACGCCGAGCAGGACCGGACCGCCGCCCTGGATGCGGCGCGCACCTCGTCCGCGCAGGCACTCAGCTACAACTCGGACACCATCGACGCGGACATCGCCCGGACCAAGGCGCTGCTCACCGGCAAGTTCGCCGCCGACTTCGACCAGCTCGCCACCCAGTTCCTGCTGCCGGCGAGCAAGCAGACGAAGCTGTCCACCAATGCCGAGGTGACGCACGCGGCGGTTATCGAGTCCGGGCCGCGGGAGGCCAAGGTGCTGCTGTTCGTGAACCAGACGGTGCGCGCGGCCAGCGCGCCCCAGCCGGCCACCGGCGCGGCCGGCATGCGGGTCACCATGACCCTCGCCGACGGCAAGTGGCTGATCTCCAACATCGAGCCCATCTGAGAGGCCGCCGGCCGGCACGCGGGACCTCGGCGTGCCGGCCCGGGGTGATCGCGGCTACAGTCCGGCTATGCGCGGATCCATTCTTGGCACCGAGGTGCGGCGGGTCGAAGACGACGAGTTGATGCGTGGCCAGGGCACCTATGTGGACAACCTGGACATCCCCGACACCTTGCACGCGACCTTCGTCCGGTCGCCATTGGCCCACGCCCTTATCGAGGGCGTCGACACTTCTGAGGCAAAGACCGCGCCCGGCGTGCGCGCGGTGTATCTGGCCGAGGACCTCAACCTTGCCCCGCAGGTCGGGGCCATCCCGTTGAACCCGAAGACCGCCCGGCCGCCGCTCGCGGTGGGCAAGGTCCGGTTCGTCGGGGATGTGGTCGCGGTCGTCATCGCGGACACCAAGGCCCAGGCCAACGACGCCGCCGAGCTGGTCGTGGTGGACTACGACCCGCTCGACGTGGTGGTCGACCTGGAAGCGGCCCTCGACCCGGACGGCCCGCTCCAGTTCGAGGAGCTGGGCTCCAACATCGCCGCCGGCGAGCGGGAGCCGGACGAGGAGGGCGACCCGCTCGAGGGCGCCGACGTCGTGGTCCGGGTGACCATGCGCAACCAGCGGCTGGCCCCGATGCCGATGGAGCCCAACGCGATGATCGCCATCCCGGGCGGCATCGACGGCACGGACTACGACGCCACGGTCTACGTGTCCGCGCAGGCGGCCCACATGGCCCAGGCGCTGCTGGCCGGTGGCATCGGCATGGACATGTCCCGGCTGCGGGTGATCTCGCCGCACGTCGGCGGCGGGTTCGGCGCCAAGATCGGCGCGCAGGCCGAGCACCTGGTCGTGCTGGCCGCCGCGCTGAAGCTGGGCCGCCCGGTGAAGTGGATCGAGACCCGCTCGGAGAACGCGGTCTCCATGATGCACGGCCGGGCCCAGCAGGAGTGGGTGGAGATGGGCCTGCGCCAGGACGGCACGATCGTCGGCCTGCGGCTGAACGTGCTGGTGGACTGCGGTGCCTACGGCGGGTTCAACGGCTTCCTGGGCATCGTGTTCACCCGCATGATGTCGGCCGGCGTCTACCGCATCCCGAAGATCAGCTACAACGTCGCCGCGGTGCTCACCAACACCGCCTCGGTCGGTGCGTTCCGCGGCGCCGGCCGTCCGGAGGCGGCCGAGCTGCTCGAGCGGATCATGGACATGGCCGCCGTCGAACTGAAGATCGACCCGGCCGAGCTGCGCCGGCGCAACTACATCCAGCCCGACGAGTTCCCGCACACCACCGTGGTCGGCGCGCCGTACGACAACGGTGACTACGAGCTGCCGCTGCGCAAGGCGCTCGAGCTGGCCGGCTACGAAGACCTGCGGGCCGAGCAGGAGCGCCGCCGGAGCAGCGGTGACCCCAAGCAGCTGGGCATCGGGCTGGCCTCCTACGTGGAGGTCACCGGCGCCGGCAACTTCACCGAGTGGGCCGCCGTGGACGTGCACGCCGACGGCGGGGCGACCATCAAGGTGGGCACCTCGGCGCACGGCCAGGGGCACGCCACCTCGTTCGGCATGATCGTGTCGGACCGGCTGGGCATTCCGCTGGAGAAGATCAAGTTTGTCCAGGCGGACACCGCCGAGGTGCCGCGCGGCGGCGGGACCATGGGCTCCCGTTCGCTGCAGATCGGCGGCAATGCGGTGAACCGGGCCGCCGAGGTGGTGCTGCAGTCCGCCCGCGAGCTGGCGGCTGAGCTGCTCGAGGCCGACGTCGACGACATCGAGGTCTCGGACAGCGGCGAGCTGGGCGTGGCCGGCGTGCCGGACCGGACGCTCAGCTGGTCGAAGCTGTCCGAGGCCGCCACCGAGCGCGGCCAGCGGCTGGGCACCGAGCTGGACTGGGAGCAGCAGGGCGGTTCCACCTTCCCGTTCGGCACCCACCTGTCCGTGGTGGAGGTGGACACCGACACCGGCAAGGTCACCCCGCTCAAGCACTACGCGGTGGACGACTGCGGGCGCATCCTCAACCCGCTGATCGTGGCCGGTCAGCAGCACGGCGGGCTGGCCCAGGGCATGGCCCAGACGCTCTGGGAGCACTTCGTCTACGACGCGGACGGCAACCCGACCACGGCCACGCTGACCGACTACACCATCCCGTCGGCGGCCGACCTGCCCTGGTTCGACGTGTCCAACACCGAGACGCCCACGCCGCACAACCCACTGGGCGCCAAGGGCATCGGGGAGAGCGCCACCGTCGGCTCCACCCCCGCCGTGCACAACGCCATCGTCGACGCGGTCAGCCACCTCGGCATCCGCCACATCGACCTCCCCTGCACCCCCCACGCCGTCTGGCGGGCCATCGAGAACGCAAGGAAGGGCGCCCTGCCCGACCCCTGGCGCGAACCGCCCCTGGCGGCCCTCCGCGCCCTCCCCGAACGCCAACCCATGGACCCCGACGCCGAACCCGTCGGCGCCTGACCCGGACACGAGACCTCGGCACACCCCACTCGGGTGTGCCGGGTCTCCCACCTGGGGGACTGTTCCAAGATCGGTGTTTCCGGCCCGACGCGCCGGGCTGAGGTCCGGCGAGATGGGC
>NZ_BAABJP010000045.1:0-121993 GCF_039543365.1 Actinospineispora eucalypti | reverse complement strand
CGTCATTGATCCCGCCCTCCCGATAATGCAAATCCGTGTGACACACCCCGCAGGCCCGCACCGCGACCACCGCCTCACCCGGACCCGGATCCGGCACCGTGATCGTCTCCACCGACACCGGCTCGCCCTTCCCGTGCGCGACGACCCCGCGGACCTCCTGCGCCATTTGGCTCACTCCTATGTGCATGCGTGAATGTGTCCGTGCGCAGCGTGCCATGGATCTCCGGCGCTCCGCATCCGTGGCAGATAGATTCTTGCCATGCTTAAAAAAGAGGAGCACGGCGGCGTTGCGGTGATCACCTTGGAGCACGGGCCGGTGAACGCCACGGACACCGCCGCGCTGCGCGCGATCACGGCCGAGTTCAGCGCGCTGAACGGCCCGGAAGGGCCGGCGGCCGTGGTGTTCACCGGCTCGGGGCGGGCCTTCTCCGCCGGCGTCGACCTGCGCGCCATGCTGGCCGGCGGACCGCCCTACCTGGCCGAGTTCCTGCCGGCGCTGGACGAGGCCTGCCTGGCCCTGTTCACCCTGGACAAGCCGATGGTGGCGGCGGTGAACGGGCACGCGATCGCCGGCGGGTGCGTGTTGGCCTGCTGCGCCGACCTGCGGGTGATGGCGTCCGGGCGGGGGCGGATCGGCGTCCCGGAGATCAAGGTCGGCGTGCCGTTCCCCCGGGTGCCGCTGGAGATGCTGGTGCACGCGGTCGGCCCCAAGGTGGCGCAGCGGCTGGTCTACGGTGCGGACGCGGTGACCCCGGAGGAGGCGCTGACCCTGGGTCTGGTGGACGAGGTGGTCGACCCGGAGGCGCTGCTGGAGCGGTCGATCGCGCTCGCCGCCGAGCTGGCCGAACGCGCGCCCGCGGACACCTTCGCCATGTCCAAGTGGCAGCTGCGCCGGGACACTTTGGACCGGATCGCCCGCTACCAGGAGTACGAGTACCAACGCCTGGTCAGCATCTGGGAACGCCGCACCAGCGACAGCTGGACCGCCGACTACCTGGCCGCCGCCACCCGCAAGTCGTAGCGGCGGATTGCCGCGCGCAGCAGCAGGTAGAGCACGGTGGCGTTGCACAGGTGCCAGGCGAAATGGGTGCCCAGCGGCCAGCTCGGGCACAGCGGGCCGTCCAGCTGGCGGAAGGTCAGGGAAACCACGAACAGCGACGTGACCAGCCCGAACGTGCGCCAGGCTGGATCGCGGCGGGCGGCGAGGAATGCGGTGAGCCCGGCCAGGCCGAGCAGTGCCGGCAGGTAGAGGCCGGGTACGGGCCCGCCGCGGGCGGCTGGTGCGACCACGGCGGCGAAGGCCAGGAACGCCGGCGCGGCCAGCCAGGCCAGCCGCCGGCCCACGCCGGCGAACCGGTGCGTGAACACCACCAGGTAGACCAGCATGAACACGCCGATGGGCAGCGTGTCGGCCAGCGCCGCCCACCGGGTGGCCAGCGTGTGGAACAGGAAGCTGCCCACGCCGATCGCGGTCAAAATGGCGACCAGCAACACCAGGTCCGGGGGTGGGCGCCGCCCGGTCCGGCGCAGGTGCAGCGCCGCGAGGGCGGCCGCGACCAGGAACGCCAGGTTGGACAACGCGTTCACCGGCTCCGCCCAGAACGTCGCGGTCAGCCGCTCGCAGTAGCCGTCGATCACGTTCTCGACCTTGCCCGAACGAGGTGAACGCCCGGTTTCCGTCGGGGCGGGATGGCAGGGTGGGGGCATGCGTTATGGAGCGTTCGTGCCGTCGGGCGGTGATGGGTCACGGGTCGGCGTGCTCTGCGAGGACGACACCGTGCTGGACCTGGCCGCGCTGCACGCCGCCGAACCGGTGCCGTGGCCGGAGTTGCTCGTCGCGGCGAACCTGGACCGGCTGCTCGCCGCCGCGCGCCCGGTGTGGCGGGAGGTGCACGGCTGGCTGGCCGACACGCTCGCCGACCCGGACCGCTCGGCCCGGCACCGGCACCCGGTGGCCTCGGTCACCCCCGTGCTGCCGTTCACCGTGGCCGACTACGTGGATTTCTTCGCCTGCGAGCAGCACGCGGTGAACGCCGCGCGCATCTTCCGGCCGAACGACGAGCCGTTGGCGCCGAACTGGCGGCACCTGCCGGTCGGCTACCACGGCCGGGCGGCCACCGTGCGCGGCTCCGGCTCGCCGGTGCGCCGGCCGAACGGGCAGCGCGGTCCGGGGGACTACGGCCCGACCCGCGCGCTGGACTTCGAGGCCGAGCTGGGCTTCGTGATCGGCGGCGCGAGCACCCCCGGGGAGCCGGTCACCATGGAGCACGCGGCCGACCATCTGTTCGGCCTGGTGCTGCTCAACGACTGGTCGGCCCGGGACATCCAGTTCTGGGAGACCCGGCCGCTCGGGCCGTTGCTGGGCAAGGCCTTCGCCACCTCGATCTCCAGCTGGGTGACCCCGTGGGAGGCGCTCAACTCGGCGCGGGTGCCGCCGCCGGCCCGCGACCCGGAGCCGCTGCCGTACCTGCGCGGCGGGGCCGACCTGGGCCTGAACCTCGCGCTGCGGGTGCGGCTGAACGGCGAGCTCATCAGCAGTCCGCCGGGTGACGCGCTGTACTGGACCGCGCCGCAGATGATCGCCCACCTGACCAGCGGCGGCGCCACGCTGCGCCCCGGGGACCTGCTCGGCTCCGGCACGCTCTCCGGCCCGGCCCCGGACCAGCTGGGCAGCCTGTTGGAGCTGACCAAGCACGGCCGGGAACCGCTCACGCTGGCCGACGGATCAGAGCTCGGGTACCTGCGGGACGGCGACGAGCTGGTGATCACCGCCGACGCGCCGGCGTTCGGCGGCGGGCGGTTGGAGCTGGGCGAGGTGCGCGGCCGGATCCTCCCGGCGCGCTAGCCGTCGGGCAGCATGGAGCGGCGGACGCTGCGTTCGAAGTGGCCGTAACCGACCGTCCCGTCGGCCGCCGTGTACCGGGCCGCGCACTCCACCAGCACCGGCATGTCCTCGTCCAGCTGCCAGCCGACGCCGTTCAGGTTGTCCCCGGAGTCGGTGATGCACATGTTCACCGCGTGCAGCGCCTCGACGTGGATGGTCTCGCTGCCCTCCGGGGTGCTCACGACCAGGTCGCACTCGGTCGGCTCGGCCGGAAGGGCGGACACGAAGGGCAGCTCGGTGCCGGTGACCGGGGTTTGGCCGCCGTCCCGGTGCAGCACCACGCCCGCGTCGATCATGGTGGTGCCGTCCGGCATCTTCACCTGGATGTTGTGGATCACGCGGTCCGGGAAGACGATCAGCACGAAGTGGTGGGTGCCGAACCGTTGCAGGTCACGAGTGCCGCTGGAGTGATCGCGGTAGGCGCAACCGTCCAAGGGGTAGGTCGTGTCGCCGATGGTGACCCGGCCGGTCGCGTCGAACGCCTGCTGGGTGTGCGTGCCGCCGGCGAAGTCCTGGGTATGGCCGTCCCGGCCGGCGAACAGGTCCCACATCGGCGCCACCGCTTCGCCGCGCAGCTCGAACCGCATGGGTTGGCTCGGCCCGGACCCGACCAGCCCTTCGGCCAGCGCCTCGGTGGTGGTGAGCTCGGCGGCGCCGTCGAACGCGGCGGACCAGCGACGGCCGGGTTCCTCGATGCGCAGCCGCAGGTTTCCCGAGCCCATGGTGTCGGGGTCGCCCGGGCGGCCGTGCGAGCGGTCCACCGCCACCCGGCCATCGGGCAGGTAGACCATGGTCTGGGCCCACCACATGTCCAGATCCTGCTGGCAGCGCCCGATGTGCAGGAACAGGCCGACGCCCGCATCGGGGTTCCAGCTGCCCAGCCACGCCGTCTCACTCCACCTCGGTACGTCCCGTTGCGGTACGAAAACCCGGTCCAGCTCAGCGGTCTGCATACCAAACAACGTTAGAGCCTGTTGGCGAACTTCGCTGTCGGCGCGGAACGGCGGTCGGCGGGCGCCGCCGGGTAGGTCAGGACTTGCGGCGGCGGTGGTCGAGGTAGACGGCCGCGCCGGCGATGGCGAGCATCGTGCGGCGCATGGCGGCGGCGCGGCGGTCGGCGCGGTCCTCGTTGCGCGCGGCCGGTCCCTGCACGGTGTTGTTCTGGAAGGTGAACTCGCGGTTCGACAGGTCACGCATGAACGCGCGCATCTGCTCCGGAGCGGCGGCGGTGGTGAGCATCGCCTCCACCGCGAGCTTCGCCGCCGACTCCTGGGAGAGGGTCTCCCGGGCCAGCTCCATCATGATCGTTTTCAGCTCGTCCTCGAGCGTGTCGGTGATCGCCAGCTCCGGGGCCAGGTAGCGCACCGAGCCCTCCAGGTTGGCGAACGACTTGCCGAGCAGGCTCATCACCGGCCCGGTCTGAATGCCGCGTCTCGTCGAGTACTTCAGCACCGAGGAAAGCGCAACGCCGAAATCCAGCTGTTCCATCGAGGCACCGGCCACCTTGGGCACGAACTGCTGCATGTCGGAGACGAATCCGGGAATGTTCGCCCACGGCGTCGGCCGGCCCAGCTCTATCCAGGCCTTGGCCAGCGCCGTGCCGTCGTTCTGGGCGAGCGCCATGATGATCAGGAGCATGGTCATGCTCATTCGCCGGTCGGCCCGCCCGACCATTCCCCAGTCGATGATGTAGGCGGGCTGACCAGGCGCGACGAAGATGTTCCCGGGGTGTGGGTCGGCGTGGAAGGCGCGCTCCACGAAGAACGCCTGAAACATGTAGGCAAGCAGGTCCTTGCCGATGTTCTCCCGTTCCTCGGCGGTGAAGTCGTCCCGGTTGACGTGCCGGATCGACTTTCCCGGCGCCATTTCCTGCACCATTACCCGGGGCGTGTCGAAAATGACCTCGGGCACCGTGATGAACTCGTGGTTGTCCGCCTGGTCCAGCGCGTTTCGCATGTTCTCGGCCTCGAGCGTGAAATCCAGCTCGGGTTCCATCGCGTCGAAGAGGACGCCCAGCATCGACTCCACGTCGATGACCGCGTTGAAGTCCGGCGCACGCTTGGCCACCTGCTTGGACATCTTGCGCAGCAGCGCCATGTCGTCCAGCATCACCGGGCGCACGCCCGGGCGTTGGATCTTCACCACGGCGGGCCGCCCGTTGGCCAGCCGCACCCGGTAGACCTGGGCCAGCGAGGCCGCGCCGAGCGGCTTCTCGACCTCGATCTCCTTGAAGTAGCTCTGCCAGTTCGAGCCCAGCTCGGCGGCCAGCACCGGCTCGAAGTCGGCGAACGGCGCCACCTTCACCTGCTCGTGCAGGTTCTTGAACTCGTCGATCATGATCTCCGGCACGATGTCCGGCCGGGTGGACAGCATCTGGCCGATCTTGACGTAGAACGGGCCGAGGTCCTCCAGCGCGCGGCGCACCGCCCGGGCCCGTTGCCGCTCGACGGCCGTGTTGTCCGAGTCCGACCGCTTCTTCCGGCCGAACCCGACGCTCCGCCCTGCTTCCCCCGCTAGCAGGGAGGCCAGCACCTTGGCCACCACCCGACCCCGGCCGCTACCCACGACTGCCTCCCCCGGCGCGTCCGGTCATTCCGGTCCGCCCTCCCACCAGTCGTGCTTGCCGGTGCGCCGCCGGTCTCGGCCGCGGTCCTTGGCGTGCTCCCGATCCCGGTCCTCGACGTGTGACCGGGCGGACCCTCCGGTCCGCAGCAGCCCCTTGAACAGGCTGGACACCATCGACTCGAACCCGCCGCCACCGCTGCCGGGCAGGATCGCGCGGGGCAGGCCGACGGCGAGCACCTCGCTGAGCACCTCGTGCGTGCAGTCCTCGCCGCTGCTGTGCCGGACCGCCCGGAAGTATCGCCCGGCGCGCACGTCGTCGCAGAGTTCGGCGAGCTCGAGCCGGCGGCGCTCGTCGACGTCGAACAGCGAGCCGTCGCTCTCCCGGCGGAGTCGCCGAGCGGGCAGCTTGCTGCGCGGGGACCGGCGACTCACGGCTTCGCCTCCAGGCTCATGACGGAAAGCTAACGTGGCGACGGAAAACAATCACCGCTGTGGCGCAAAAACCCCCGGTTGCTCCGTGCGGAGCCGCCGGGGGCTGTGGCGCGTCCGACTGGGGTTCAGCGGATCACTTCTTGGCGGCGGTCGAGCCGGCGCCCAGCTCGCTGACCTTCTCGCTCAGGGCCTTGATGGCCTCGCGCAGCTCGTCCAGCTCGTCGTCCCGACGGCCGCCGCGGCGACGGCCGCCGCGGTCATCGTCGTCGTCCGAGTCGAACCAGTTGCGGCCGGCCCGGCGGAGGTCTCGCTCGGTGTCCCGACCCCGGTCGACGACCTCGTCGTCGATGAAGTCCTTGATGTCGTCGGTGATGTCCTGCAGGAAGTCGGTGACGCTGCTGCTGCTGCGACGGCGGCGGGCCATGGCTCTCAACTCCTTGGTGGTTTTGTTTTGCGCTCATTTACGCACTGCGTAAGTTACGCAACGCGTAAAGCCGCGTCAACGGAAATGTGGCGCCCCCCACGCCTACTGGTGAGTACCTACTTCATATGGCCTAATGCCTGGTCGATCCCGGCCTCGTGGCACTCGGCGCGGCCGCCTCGCGCGAATCTAGGTCGGGCGCAGGGGTTCGCCCCACCGGCTTCTCTGTCTCGAGGTCGACCGGCAATGCTTTGCTCTGCGTGCAAATACGCAACAATCCGGGTACTGATCGCGCTCCCGGTTTCGCGCACCGCGACCCCACGGCCCGCGAAAAGCCGGACCGGCTCCCGCCCGGTCCGCCCCCCGTCGGCGCTCGAGGCCCGTGTGGCGCGAGGTCCTGGTCGCGACGACGCCGAGTGGCAGCCCAGGCACTGTTGATCATGATCGACGGGGTACTGCGCTGCCGCTCGGTGCGCACTACCGCCATGGGGCGGGCGGCGATGGGGATCGGCGGTGCGTCAAGGAGACCTGGTGTTGCGTATTTGTGCGCAGAGCAAGGGGTGGGAGGGGATCAGGGCTGGCCGGTGCGCCAGGCGTCCAGTACGCGGCGTTCCTTCTTGGTGGGGCGGCCGGCGCCGCGTTCGCGGCGGGCCACCGGCAGCAGCGGCATTGCCGGGGGCGGCGGGGTGTGGTCGACGAAGCAGCCGGCCGCCTCGGCGGCGCCCACCCGTTTCTGGATCACCCGGGTGACCTCCACGATCCGGTTCACGTGGTGCACCCGGACCCGGACCTCGTCACCCGGCACCACCGGGGTGGCCGGCTTGGCCGGGCGGTCGTTGATCCGCACGTGCCCGCCCCGGCAGGCGGCCGCCGCGTCCGGCCGGGTCTTCACCAGCCGCACCGCCCACAGCCACCGATCTACCCGGGTGGACTCCATCCCCCGATCATGCCAGCCGCGACGTCGGTCCGAGCCGGCCCGGACGCCGGGCCGGTGATGCGGAGGCCGTGCGCCAATCGCGGCTGTGCGGGCGGCGGCCGGGGCGGCGCGTTTGGCGGATGGGGGCGGTGGGCCGGGTGGCGCATCGGCGCGGGGCGGTTCGGGGCAGCCATGGGGTGAGGGGTTGAGACGTCTGGGTGGGCGGTGGTTACGGAGGGTGCGGGTGGCTCGGCTAGTGGGTTATAACCGCCCGGTGGTTGAGGCGGCAGGGACACCGAGCGCTCAGTTCGCCGTGCGGGTGCTCCGCTATCTGGCCGCCGAGGCCGGTGTCCGGCAGTTCCTGGAGCTTTCCCTCGCCGGCGGGCCGGAAGCCGGCGGACCGAAAGCCGGCGGACCGAAAGCCGGCGGACCGAAAGCCGGCGGACCGAAAGCCGGCGGACCGAAAGCCGGCGGGCCGGAAGCCGGCGGGCCGGAAACTGGCGGGCCGGAAACTGGCGGGCTGGAAGCTGGCGAGGTGATCCGGCGGATCGCCCCGGAGGCCCTGGTGGCCCGTCCGGACGGGGAACGCGATGCGCGACGGATCATCGCCCAACGCCTGGACCCGGGCCGGCAGGTCGCGGTGCTGTGGCTGGGCGCCCCACCCCGCGACCCGGCGACCGGAGCGTGCGACGGATCGGGCGTCGCGGCGGTGATCGCCGGGGTGATGGCCGCCGTGCCGTCCGGGAGCTACCTGGCCCTGTGCTGTGCCGACCCCCGGTGGATGACCGGCCGGCTGACCGGCCTGGCCCTGGTCGAGCCCGGGCTGGTGCCGGTCACCGACTGGCGCCCGGACTACCCGCCCGCCCCGGTCAGCGGGCCGGTGACCGCCCACGGAGCGCTGGCTCGGAAGCCGTGACGGGGGTGGCGGTGTAGTCGGCCAGGTCCAGGTCGGCCAGTTGGCGGCGGTACTGGGTGGCGAACCCGGGGAACATGGTGGCGTTGAAGCCGTCCGCCGTCAGGTACCAGCTGCGGCAGCCGGAGTTCCAGGTGGTTCCGGCCAGCCGGCGCTGCAGGGACTCGTTGTATACACGTTGTACGGCGGGCCGCACGTCCAGCGTGCGGATCCGCCGCTCCCGGCACAGCCGGATGGCGCGCACCAGGTAGTCGATCTGCGCCTCCAGGTAGAACAGTGCGGAGTTGTGGCCGGGGCCGGAGTTGGGGCCGAAGGTGAGGAACAGGTTCGGGTAGCCGGCCACGCTGACGCTCTTGTACGCCTGCGCCCCGCCCGCCCACTCGCGCGCCAGATCCCGCCCGCCGGGGCCGGTGACCGGGAACGGCGTGCCGGTCTTGTTCACCTGGAACCCGGTGGCGAACACGATGGCGTCGGCCCGGTGCTCGATGCCCTCGGCGGTGCGGATACCGTCCGCCGAGAGGCGGGCGATCGGCCAGGTGATCAGTTTGCAGTTGTCGGCCTGCAGCGCGGGGTAGTAGTCGCTGGAGACCAGCATGCGCTTGCAGCCGGCCCGGAAGTCCGGGGTGAGCTGGCGGCGCAGCCATCGGTCCTTGACCTGGGTGCGCAGGTGGCGTTTGGCGGCGGTCTGCACCAGGCCGGTGGCCAGCGAGTTCCACACCAGGCCGAGCGCGACCGCCTCGTGGCCCCAGAACCACGCCCCGCGGGCGGCGGCCTGGGTTTCCGGCCGATCGCGGAACAGGGACTTCGCCCAGGACGGGTGCGCGAAGTCCAGCCGGGGCAGCACCCATCCCGGGGTGCGCTGGAACACCTTCACCTTGCCCGCCGTCTTGACCAGCTCGGGGATGATCTGCACCGCGCTGGCCCCGGTGCCGACCACCGCGACGGTCTTCCCGGTGAAGTCGTAGTCGTGGTCCCAGCGCGCGCTGTGCATGATCTTGCCGGTGTAGTCGGCCATGCCCCGGATGTCCGGCAGCGAGGCGTTGGCCAGCGCGCCGGCGGCGAGAACGGCGTGCCGGGCGGTGTAGGTGTCGCCGGCCGAGGTGTGGGCGGTCCAGCGCGCGGTGTCCTCGTCGAAGGCCAGCCCGGTGACGTCGGCGCCGAACCGCAGGTGCGTCTGAAGGTTGTGCTCGCGCACCACGTCCTCGATGTAGGCCTGGATCTCCGCGCTGCCCGAGTAGGCCCGCGACCAGTCCGGGTTCGGTGCGAACGAGTACGAGTAGAGCAGCGAGGGGATGTCGCAGGCGGCGCCGGGATAGGTGTTGTCCCGCCAGGTGCCGCCGACCCGGTCGGCGCGTTCCAGCACCACGAAGTCCTCGATGCCGGCCTGCTTGAGCCGGATCGCGGTGCCCAGCCCGGCGAACCCGGCACCGATGATCAGCACGCTCATTTGGCCACCGGCTCGTGGGTGAGCTCGCGCGCCCAGGTGGGCAGCCGGTCGCCGACCAGCCGCTTGGGCAGCCGGTCGGTGATGCGCACCAGCGGGTCGGCCACCAGCCGGTGGTAGGGGTGCGCCCGGTTGATCGTCATCTGGGCGTGCGCCTTGAACACGTGGTACTCGGGTATACGCTTTGTATACCGGCCGCGTTCACCGTTGGTGATGAACCGCTTGGCCGCGTTGAACAGGCGCTTCTCCGACAGGCCCATGGCCACGATGTTGTCCCGCATCTTGTTCAGCAGCGGGATGTACACCAGCAGCCCGAACAGCAGCTGCGGTTTCAGCGCGCCGGCACTGCGGATCAGGATCTTGCTCATCGAGCTCGCGCCGATCACGTCCAGCACCTGGAAGTCGACCACGATGTGCCGCGACTCGTCGGAGTTGATGTGCTTGAACACCTCGTGGCACAGCGGATCCTGCACCTCTTCCAGCAGGAACTTGACCAGCGCCCCGTCCAGGGCGCACTCCAGCATGGAGATCAGCGGGGCCAGGGTGGACAGCGGCGAGTCGTCGCCGAAGCGGTCCAGCATCTGCGCGGCCATCCGCACGTTCACGTTCGGCTCGGGCCACTCGTCGTTCTCCAGCATGCCCCAGCGGCGCATCAGCGCCAGCTCGGCGTTGGCGTGCTTCTGCTCCTCGGCGTGGAAGTACTGGTAGATCTCCTTGATCGTCGGCGTGGGCGCCTTCTGGGCCAGCGCGGCGAAACCGCGCGCGCCGATGTTCTCGATCCACACCAGGTCGGCCATGAACGCCTTCAGCGCGGGCCGCTGCTCGTCGGTGATCAGCTCGGCGCCGGGGGCCTCCCAGTCGATGTCGGCCAGCGCCCACTGCTTGTCCTTGATCGTCTGCAGCATGTTGTCGAAGTCGAACGTCATCGTTTGCTCCTCACATCCGTGCTAGTGCCCCGACACGAAACGTTCGGCACGTTTCTCGGCGGCCCAGACGCCGCCTGGCGGCGTTGTCGTCGTCGCACGTAGCTCCGCTACGCACTCCTCCTCCGCCTTGCCAGCCGACCTCTGGATCCACCGAATAAACATGCCGACGTTCCGTGTCGGGGCACTAGTTCTTCGCGCAGGAAGGCGGCCGCTTCGCGCACGGCCGGCCGGGCCTCCGGGATCAGCGCCGGCAGCGCCTGGAACACGTGCATCTGGCCCGGCCAGACGCGTAGCTCGCAGCGCGCACCGAGGGCGCGCAGCCGCCGGGCCAGGTACTCGGCGTCGGCGGCGAGCATCTCCGCGCCGCCGGCGTGCACCAGCGTCGGCGGGTAGTCGACCGACGGGTCGAAGGGCAGCGCCAGCCGGGGGTGCTCGGCGTCGGCGTCCCGCAGGTAGTGGGCCACCAGCCGGCGCGCCCGGCCGGCCGAGATCATCGGGTCGGGCCGGAACAGGTCGCGTTCCCCGGCCAGCGCGAACGTCGGGTCGACCAGCGGGGAGAACAGCGCGACCGCCGCCGGAAGGGGCAGCCCGGCGCGGCCCAGCTCGCCGATCAGGTCCATAGCCAGGTGGCCGCCGGCGGAGTCGCCGGCCAGGGCGATCCGGTGCGCCGGGAAGCCCTGGGTGAGCAGCCACTCGAAGGCGGAACGCACGTCGTCGGCGGCGGCCGGGAAGCGGTGGGAAGGGGCGAGCCGGTAGTCGCAGGCGAACACCGGCAGGCCGGTGTCGGCGGACAACCGCGAGGTCAGGCCCCGGTGGGTGCGGGCGGAGCAGATCGCGTAACCGCTGCCGTGGATGTACAGCACGGCGGCGTCCGCACCGCTCACCCCGGGGCCGAGGACCCACTCCCCGCGCACCGCCGGCGCGCCCTGGGTGGCCAGTTGGACCCGCCGGACCGAGGTGCCGCGCAGCGGCGGCCCGAACACGGCCAGCGAGCCGGCGACCAGGCGCCGGGTGAACCGCACCCCGCCCGGGGTGGCCGGGATGAACGTGCCCAGCGGCCGCAGCGTCGCCCGGGTGAACCGGCGCGCGGCGACGGCCCGCCAGGACGCTTCTGATGGCACCTGCCTTCTCTGAAGGTGCATGCCATCAGATTGTGCTTACCGGCGGTAGCTTGTCAAGATGGAGGGCGTGCAAACCAACTCGCGGGTGTACGGCGGGCGCAGCACCGAGCAGCGCCGGGCCGAACGCCGCCGCCAGCTGATCGACGCCGCGATCGAGATCTGGGGCGAGCAGGGCTGGTCGGCGGTCACCATGCGCGGGGTGTGCGCGAAGGCCGGACTGATCGACCGCTACTTCTACGAGAGCTTCCCGGAGCGGGAGGCGCTGCTCGTGGCGGTCTGGGACCAGATGGGCGACGAGCTGATCGCCAAGCTGGTCGCGGTGATCACCGGCGCGGTGCAGAACCCGATCGCGCAGCTGCGCGCGGCCATCGCCACGCTGGTGCACGACGTGGCGGCGAACCCGGCCAGGGCGCGCATCCTGTTCGGTGAGCACACCGGCAACGACGCGCTGGAGCGCCGGCACATCGACGCGTTGCAGCAGGTCACCGACCTGCTCATTCAGTTTGGCCGGCCGTTCTTCCGGCCCGGCGCGGACGAGAACGGGCTACGGATGAGCACGCTGATCGGCATCGGCGGGTTCGTCGAACTGATCAAGGCGTGGCGCGCCGGCGTGGTCGACGTCCCCGCCGAGGGGATCATCGACCACGCCGCCGAGGTGGGAGCGGTGTTGGCCGCTCGCTATCTAATCCACCAGTAGCAGGTGGGTGGCGGTGTGCTTGGAGACCCGGGTGGTGACCCACTCCAGGGCGCGCTCGGCCCGGCCGTGGTCGTGCCGGTTGCCCACGACCAGCAGGTCCGCCTCGCGCTCCTCGGTCACCCGGAGCACGCCGGGGCCGGGGTCGCCGTGCGCGATCACCTTGTCCACGTCGGCGACGCCGAGCTCGCGCGCGTGTTCCTCGGCCTCGTAGAGCGACTCGGCGATGGCGTCCCGGTTGAACGTCGCGTCGTGTGCCTGGTAGCTGTCCTCGCGGAGCATGTCGGTGGCGTAGGCCAGCTCGCGCATGTTGGCCGGCAGCCGCACGCCGACCAGGATCAGCTTGGCGCCGCCCTCGATGCACAGCGCGGCGGCCTTCTCCTGCGCGCGGTGGGACAGTGGCGAGTTGTGCACGCCGACCACGATCTTGCGCTGGTAGTTGCTGGTGCGCGGGTGGTGCCGGCGGCTCAGCAGCTTCCGCCACTCGTGTGTCGTGGTGTGCGCGATCAGCACGTCGCACCGGGCTTCCTTGCGCACTCCCGAGGGAACCGAGCCGAGCAGCCGGCCGGCGATGCTGGACAGCCCGTGGTTGCCCACCAGCAGCATGTCCGCCCCATGCCGCTTCACCGCGTTGACCAGCACAGCCACCGGCTCACCCGGCACTGCCTCGATCTCCACGTTGGACGCGCCGACCTCGGCGCACCGCGCCGCGGCGCGGGCCAGTACCCGCTCGGCGGCCTCGCGGTCCTCGGACTGGTAGGTGGTCTCTTCGTCGCCGCTCCGGCCGCGCACCATCCCCCGGAACGCGGTGACCAGAATCAGCCGGTTGCCGGCTTCCGCGGCCTGTAGCGCGGCGACCTCGACGGTGCGGAAACCGGTTTCCGAGTCGTGGACCCCGGCGACCACGGTGTTGAACGTGGGCATGGGAACCCCCTGTACGGGTTGTCGCCAAGTCGTCGGCGACTTCGTCTAGTCCTCGATTACTCGTTATATGGTCGCGGACTCGACCATATTTAGCAAGTGGCACTTGTTCTGGGTGGCAACGGTTCGATTACGATCGATCGCGCTGCGTAGTTCCCCGGCGCCGCGGGCTGTTCCTCCCCTTGGCTCTGCGTGGAAATACGCAACGCGGGCTAATCGCCGTTCACAACTCGCGACTGATCGACATCAACCTCAGAGCCCGTTTTGTCGCGACAAAGGGCACTCAGGTTGATATCGATCATGGATCGTGGGGCGTACGGCCCGGTGGCGGGCATCGGTGCGCGGTCAGTAACGGCCGCACGGCCCTCGGTCAGTCCCACATGTCCCGTCAGTCACATAAAGTGAACCTCGATTAGCCCCCGTTGCGTATTTCCACGCAGAGCCAAGGTGTGTGCGCGAAGCCTCAGGACGGGCTGGCCACCCGGCGGGCGGCGAACCGGTCGAGTACCCGGGTAGCGGCTTCCTGGCCGCTGACCAGGGCGCCGTTCAGGCCGGGGATGCGGTCCAGGTCGCCGGCGAACTGCACGCGGGCCGACCGGTCGATCCGGCGCCGGTAGTCGGCGATCCGGGCGAAGCGGCCCCGGTCCAGGGTGGGCACCGACTCCGGCCAGCGCACCACGGCGTGCTCCTCCAGGTCGGCCGCCACGTCGTAGCCGTGGTAGCGGGCCGCGCGGTCCAGCGCGTAGTCGAGCACCTGCTCGTCGGTCAGGTGTTCGGTGCGTTCCAGGTACTCGTGCGAGAGCAGCACGGTGAGCAGGCCCTTGCCCTCCGGCGCCCGGCCGGGGGCCTTGTTGTGGTCGGCGATCACCGCGATGGTGTCCGGGTCCTCGGCCGGCGGGACGAGGAAGTAGGTCGCCGGGTCGGGCGGCCGCCGGGACAGCCCGAGGCAGATGCTGCCCAGCCGGCGATACCGGGTGCTGGAGTACAGGCCCCGGGTGACCTCGTCCACCTGCGGGTAGATCTCCAGCGCCGGCCGGGCGGTGGTGGCGATGACGCCGGTGTCGAACCGCTCGGTGCGTTCCCCGCCGGCGTCGTACGTGATCTCCACCGAGGAGCCGTTGTCGGTCACGTTGCGCACGGCGTGCCCGAGGCGCAGGTCCACGTACTCGGCCAGCTTCGCCGGCAGGCCGACCACGCCGGAGATCAGGTTGTACACGTTGGGCACCAGCATGTTGCGCACGGTCCAGTGCATGAGCGCGACCGAGGTGTCCGCGTCGTCGGCCACCCAGGTGCCGGACACCAGCGGGCGCCCGCACCACTGCAGCAGCTCCTCGTTGAGCCGCCGCCGGCAGTACTCGCGGACAGTCTCCGTGTCGATCTCGGCCAGCTGGTCGTAGCTGTCGTAGCCCAGGCCGCGGCGATGGGCGAACACGTCGGCGGCCAGCCGCAGCCCGCGCAGCTTGGCGCCGGGGGACAGCAGCCGAGTGCCCAGTGCGGTCCGGATGGGCGTGGTGTAGTCCAGGTAGTGGTTCACCCCGTCGCGCGGGATCGCGCCCATCGCGGAGCGCACCACGAACTCCGGCTCCAGGCCCACTTCCTTGATCAGTGCGATGGCGTCCCGGTAGGTGCCCAGGTAGACCGCCGTGCCCAGGTCCATCAGGAACTCGCCCTTGCGCACGGTCCAGATCCGCCCGCCGACCCGGTCGCGGCTCTCGAACAGGGTGGTCTCGAACCCGGCCTGCTGAAGCCGGTACGCGGCGGTGGTGCCGGCGATCCCGGCGCCGATCACAGCGGCTCTACCGATAGACAAGGCGGCATTCCTTCCACGTGGTTTGCGGGCCGCACACCCCGCCGTTGCGCCATTCCCGCTCTATGTGTGCAGCCGGTATCGGCCCTGTATGCAACGCGTATAACCAGTACGGGATGTTGAAGGTGCCCAGGATGGCCAGCTGGCACACCCCGAGAACGGCCAGGAACCGGGCGAACGTGCGCGCCCGCTCACCCAGGCGCAGCTTGTCGATGTGCCGCTCGGGCAGCGAGCGCCCCCGGTCGTCGCGGAAGAAGTGCAGGCAGCCGAGCACCACGAAGGTGCCGGCCCAGCTGAACGGTTCGTACAGCGGGAACTGGTGGTCGGTGCCGGCGAACAGGGTCAGCGAAGGGATGGTCATCGAATAGCTGATCAACCCGAGCCGGGTCATGGTCAGCTCCATCACGATGTCGATGGCGATCATCAGCGCGTAGGTCTGCGTGATCAGCCGGAACACGCTCCGGCCCGGGTCGCGGCGGCGCTGGCGGGCCATGTACCGGGAGCTGGCGTAGCCGAGCATGCCGCACATCCACAGGTAGGCCATGCCGTACACCAGCGGCACCGGGATCTTGTCCGCGTTCGGCGAGCTCCAGCCGGGTATGTGCGCCATCCATCCGCCGAAGTTGACGAACGTCGTGGCGTACTGGAACTGGTAGACGGTCCAGTTGATCCACGGCTCCTGGAAGAACATCAGCCAGGCGGACAGGAAGAACAGCCCGTCGAAGGTGAACCGGCCGGTCCTGATCTTCGGTCCCAGGACGAACCGCCAGAGGATCCAGCCGGACATCAGGATGCCGAAGAACACCTCCACGCAGCGGACCAGCACCACGTACCAGGTGGGTTCCAGCCCGCGCCCGAGGGTGTTCGGGGTGAAGTCGCCGGAGAGCACCCACATCGTCCAGCAGTAGGCGATCAGCGCGAACCAGGCCAGGCCGTGCAGCACCCAGAGTCGCGCGGCCGTCCGCTGTCCCTCGAGCCGGTCCGGTTCGACCCGCGTCGCCGTCGACGTCATGTTGGGGAGCGTAGCCTATCTGTCTGTCAACAGACAGATATCTGTTTCGGTGCAGACGGGTAGCCTTGCCCGGGTGACCACGATGACCAGGCGCTCGCCCAGGACGAACGCCGAGCGGGTGCGGGAGTCGGAGCTGGCGCTGCTGGACGCGGCCGTCGAGCTGTTCGCCCAGCAGGGCTACGAGCGGACCACCGCCGCCGAGATCGGGTTGCGCGCCGGGTTCAGCCGGAACATGGTGCGCGACCGGTACGGGTCCAAGGAGGCGCTGCTCGGCTCGCTGTTCGAGACGTTCGGCCAGCGGCTGCTGCCGGCCGCGCGGGGCGAGCGGATCGGCACCGGGCGCGACCACGTGCTGGGCCAGCTGGACGACCTGCTGCACGCCGTCGAGCACGACCCCGAGGTGATGCGCGCGCTGATCGTGCTCACGTTCGAGACCCCGGGCGGGCTGCGCAACTTCGCCCCCTGGTTCGCCGACCTGATCGTCGGCTACCAGTCCGAGCTGGCTGGGCACCTGGCCACCGGCCAGCGGGACGGCTCGGTCCGGCCCGACCTGGACCCCCCGCGCGAGGCGGAGGAGTTCGTGTCCTACGCGATCGGGCTGTGCTTCCGGTCCGTGCTCACCCCGGAGCGCTACGACTTCGCCGGCGAGATCAGGGCCTGGCGGCGCCGGCTGGAAAAGTCGCTCGCCGCTCCCGGGGGGACGCCCTAACGTCGGCCGGGTGATCTACGAGCACCCGCTCGCCTACCTGCTCGGCATCGAAGGGCTCGCGCTGTTGCGCGGTTTCATCGGGGAACGCGACGAGGAGTTCGTCCGGGCGCGGATCGCCGAGGTGCGCCGGCTGCTGGACGACCCGGAACTGGCCGAGGCCGCCGTGAGGGTCACCTGGGTCGACCCGGTGGCCGGATACCGGGCCTGGTCCGCGACCTACGACTCCGCCCCCAACGGCGCCTTCGCCTTCGACGAACCGGCCGTGCGGGAGATCATCGAGCCGCTGCCGGCCGGCGTCGCGCTGGACGCGGCCTGCGGGACCGGCCACCACGCGGCGCTACTGGCCGGGCGCGGGCACCGGGTGATCGGGGTGGACGGCTCGCCGGACATGCTCGAGCACGCCCGGCGACGGCTGCCCGAGGCCGACTTCCGACTGGGCGACCTTCGCCGGCTGCCGGTGCCGGACGACCACGTCGACCTGGTGGTGTGCGGGCTCGCCCTGACCCATGTGCCGGAGCTGGACCCGGTGCTCGCCGAGTTCGCCCGGGTGCTGCGGCCCGGTGGCCACCTGGTCATCGCCGACCTGCATCCGGAGCGCATCCTGCGCGGTTCGATCCCCACCGTGCGCGACCCGGACGGCCGGCCGGGGCGGTTGCCCGGGTACCGGCACCTGGTGGGCGACTACGCGCCGGTCATGCTCATCTGGCACTTCCGGCTGGAGGGCCTGGAAGGCTGAGCCCTCAGGGCTTGGCGCCCTTGCCCTTGCTGCCGTCGGGCACCGGGCCGTCCGCTTCGCCGACACCCGGTTGCTTGCCGCTGCCGTGGCCGGGGCCGGCAGGCGGCGACCCGTTGTACTGCGGCTGAGATTCGGTGATCGACGTGCTGGGCTGCGGTGCGGGCATCGAGGCGGCGGGGTCCGGGGGAGCCTGCGGCGCGGGCGCGGACTGGGCCGGAGCGGAGGCGGCCGGCTCCGGCTGGTTCCCGGTGAGCGTGTTGACGGTGTTCTGCGTGGCCTGGCCCACCTGGCCGGCGGTCTGGCTCGCGGCCGAGAGGAACTGCTGCAGGAACAGGTTGAACCAGGTGCCCTTGTCGTCGTCGAACGGGCCGCCCTCGCGTGCGACGGCGCCGACCACGCCGCCCACGATGCTCTTGGCCAGCTGGCTCACGCCGTTGAACAGGGGCGGGTCGTACTCGGGCTCCTTCGCGGGCTCCTGTGAGGCGCCGGACTGGTTGGCGTTCCGAATGTCCTCCAGGGACCGGGCCGGGCCGACCTCCTCGTACTGCGCTCCGGACGTAGACCCCTTGTCGGGGCGGGCACTCCGCGGCAGCTCTTCGGAGCCATCGGCCCCATCGTCGGTGCCATCGTCCTGCGAGTAGCTGGCCAGCACCGATGTGCCCGCGCTCGGCTGGGCGTGCGCGACGGCGGTCTGGGTCAGCATGCCCGCCGGCAGCAGCAGCGCGGTGCCGACCAGTACCTTCCCGAACGAACGTGGCTTGAGCACGGAACAGCTCCCCCTGGTCATTAGCTGTGCTACCAAGGTACCCGCGCCGATCTGAGGGTGTCCACCGAACGGGACGGCTGTGACGTCGCCGAGACCCGTCGTAATAAACCCGATGCCGAGGCTTGGCCGGGCGCTCAGCGAAGCCCTCGCCGCCGCACATGCCGCACGCCCGTGGCCAGCGCAAGTCCTAGATCTGGTGATCGTTAAGCGGCGGATTTGGCCGTAGGATCACAACTTGGTAACGACAATTGTTGACCACAACCCGGCGGCCATTCGGCCGGTCACTGTGGGGGAAGCGAGCTGGAGCCGAGCAGTGAGGACCACGGCATGAACCACAACCGGCCCTCGGCGGACCCGAGGGCGGGCGCCGAGCCCGGCGCCGCGCCGCGGCCAGTAGTCCCCACGCAACGCGCCGCGCCGCCGGGCGCTTGGGCGCCGCCTCCCGCTCGGGTAGGACCGGCCGGCGCCCCCGGAACGCCCCACCAGCCGGGTGCGTGGTGGGCGGGTGGCCAGTACCCGCCGGGCGCATCCCAGGGGCCGGGGCTTCCGCACGGACAGGGTGTGCCGCCCGGGCTCATTCCCCAGCCGAGGCAGCCGCACCCCGGCTGGCCGGTGGCCGGCGGGCCGGTGCCGCCGCCGAGGCGTTCGGGCGGGGTCCGGGCGCTGGTCTGGGTCTCGCTCGGCGTGGTGGCGCTGCTGGTGGCCGGGGCGGTCGGGCTGTTCGTGGCCACCGCGAAGGCCGAGCCGTCCGAGGTGGTCGCCCAGATCGCCGACGAGATGCGCGGCTGGGAGGGCATGGCGATCCAGGGCAGCAGCACCGGCTCCTCGCTGGGCAGCTTCGGCATCAACCTGACCATCGACCGCGCCGGCAACGGCAAGGGCGACGTCACCGTGGGTGCCACCCGCATGGAGATCGGCATGGTCGGTGACCAGGTGCTGGTCAAGACGGCCTCGCTGGGCAACGGCTGGCTGCGCGGGCAGACCGTGTCGGGCACGCCCGGGCTCAACCAGGTGGTGCACGACCCGCCGGCCCGGTACGCCGACCGGCTGGCCACGGTGGTCGGCTGGACCGAGCAGCCCGAGCGGACCGTGGACGGCCGGCGGCTGCGGGTGTTCGCCGCCGACTCGTTCGGCACCGTGCTGGTGGCCGACGGGCGACGTCCCCGGTTGGTCTCCGTGGAGAACAACCCGGCCGGCGGCGCGAACTTCACCGCCAAGATCGCTCCGGCCAGCCCGGACACCCTGGCCGAGATCGGCGCGCTGGTTCCCCAGGCGAACAGCGCGCCGAGCGTGATGAGCCGGTTGCCCGGCTACGGCTACCCGCGCGGCCCGTACGGCGGCTCGCCCTACGGCTCCTCGCCCTACGGTCCCTCGCCCGAGATGCCGTCCACGCCGTCGCAGCGGCCGCCGGGCACCAAGCCGGCCTAGCGTCTCGAGCCCGGACAGGTTCGGTGCCGGACCAGCGAGGACCACTTCCGATCACGCCCGTGCCCCGACGTCGTCGGCCATCGCGTCGTGCCGGTCCAGAGCACGCCGCCGGCCGGATGGGTCACGCCATCCGCCAGCCGGTGGAGTGCGCGCGCACCGCCGTCTCCAGCAGGGCGACCAGGCCGAGGTTGGCCGCTAGGGGCGTGCCGTCGGACTTGGCGTCGATGTAGGAGGTGGGGCCGTCGATGGCCCCGGCGTCGCAGGCCTGGTCGATGATCCGCCGGAGGTCCACCCCCGCCAGGAAGTCCGGCCGTCCGGCCAGCGCGCTGATCGCGGCCGAGAGCGCCACGGCCGCCCAGTTGGACACGCAACCGACGATCAGCGTGTCCACCTCGGTGGCCGGTGCAACGATCTCCCCGTCCGGCAGGTGCCGGCGGACCGCTTCGGCGATCGAGCCCATGCCCAGCTCGTTGCCGCCGTCACCGATGCCGATGGTCAACGAGCCGCGTTCGGCGGCGGCGCGCACCAGTGCGTCGGCCTTCACCACCAGCTCGGAGGGGATCCGGCTGGCGGTGGCGTCGTGGTAGTCGCCGGCCTGGTTCGCGCCCGGGACCTCGATGCCGATCACCGCCGCCGGGCGCAGCCGGTCGAGCAGGCCGGCGGCGTCGTCGCCGGCGCGCGCGGCGTCGGTGGTGAACCCGATCGCCCCGGCCACCGCCGCGCGCCGGGGGCCGGACTTGGACCGCGCCGCGACGTCCAGGTCGGCCACGACCAGCCCGGCCCCGCGCAGCGCGGCGGCGGCGACCGGTACCAGGGCGGGCGCGGTTACCAGTACCGGCACGGCGCCGAGACACTCCTCCAGCGCGCGGGCCAGGTGCGCCGCACCGACCGGACCGTCGGTCTCGGTCAGGTCGGACAGCAGCCAGGTGGCGCACGGCCACCCGGTGCAGATGAGCACCGGGTCACCCGGGCGCACCCGCTCGCGCAGCCGGGTCGCGGCGGCCAGCACCAGCGGCTCGCCCGTGCGCTCCCGGGCGGCCGCGTAGAGCGGCGCACAGACGCCGCGCGCCGTGAAATCGGTCGCCACCAACGCGTCGACCGCCTCGCCGAACCCGGCCCAGTCGTGATCGTCTCCCACCCACCCAAGATGACACACCCGGCGAGTCGGGCTTTCAAGTACGGCGAGTCGGGGATCTAGGTACGGCGAGTCGGGCTTTCAGGTGCGGTGAGTCGGGCTTTCAGGTACGGCGAGTCGGGACTTCAGGTACGGCGAGTCGGGGATTCGGGTACGCGGGGGCCGGCGTGGTGAGCGGGGACGGGTCAGGTCTGACGGGACCAGACCGGGGTGCCGCCGACGTAGGTGTGGGCGACCGGTACGGCGGCCAGATCCTCCGGGTCGGCGGCCAGCGGGTCGCGGTCCAGCACCACGAAGTCGGCCAGGTAGCCCGGGGCCAGCCGGCCCTTCCGCCCGGCTTCGCCGCAGGCCTCAGCCGAGCCCACCGTGTAAATCTCCAGGGCCTCGGCGGCGGTGACCCGTTGCGCCGCGCCGACGGTGATGCCGTCGTCCATCCCGCGCCGGGTGACCATGCTCTGCAGCCCCAGCAACGGCTCGAACGGCCCGCACGGGTAGTCCGAGGACCCGGCGACCGTGATGCCGGCGTCCAGGAACGAGCGGTGCGCGAACATCCGCGAGGTGCGCTCCGGGCCGTACCAGGACTCCAGCGCCCCGCCGTGGTACGCGGGATAGCCGGCGAACGGCACCGCTATCGCGTCCAGTGCGCGCATCCGCCGGAGGATCTCCTCGTCGATCAGGGTGCAGTGTTCGATGCGGTGCCGCAGGCCGGGCCTTGGGTTGGTGTGCGCCGCCTCCTCGTAGGCGTCCAGGAGCAGCCTGATCGCCTGGTCGCCGTTGGCGTGCACGGCCATCTGGTTGCCGTCCGCGTGCACCTGCGCGATGGACCGGTGCAGCTCCTCGGTGTCGGTGATCTGGATGCCCCGGTAGTCCGAGTCACAGAACGGCTCGGACAACAGGCAGGTGCGCCCGCCGATGGCCCCGTCGACGAAGCCCTTCACCCCGATGATGCGCAGCCGGTCGTCGCCGAAACCGCTGCCGACCCCCAACTCGCGGACCTTCGCGTAGTGGTCGACGGCGACCAGCAGGCTGGTGCGCAGGGTGAGCTCGCCGGCCCGTTGCGCGCGGCGCAGCAGCGCGATGTCGGCGGGCGAGGCGAGCGCGTCGCAGATGGAGGTGAGGCCGGCGGCGTGGAACATCTCGGTGGCGCGGCGCAGCCCGACCAGGCGTTCCTCCGGCGAGCTGGGCCGGATCGGTGACTCCGTCCTGCTGGTCGCCGGGTACAGCACGTCCAGCAGTGCGCGCTCGACCAACCGACCATCCAGGCGGTTGTCCGCGTCCCGGCCGAACTCGCCGCCGGCCGGTGGCTCGCTGTCCTCGTGGTAGCCCAGCTCGCGCAGCGCCGCGCTGTTCGCCACGCCCCAGTGGGCGGCGACGTGGGTGACGATGGTCGGCACGTCCCCGGCCGCCGCGTCCAGCTCGTGGCGGGTGAGCCGGCCGGTCTTCGCGTCGTCGAAGCGGGCGCCGCGCAGCCACTCGCCGGGACCTTTGGCCCGCGCGCCCTCGCGGACCGTGGCGAGCAGGTTGTCCATACTGCCCACCGCCGCGTGCGACAGGTCCAGGTGGAGCAGGTCCTCGGCGGTGAGGCCGATGTGCATGTGCGCGTCGTGGAACCCGGGCACGACGGTCGCCGGGCCGAAGTCTCGCACCGCCGCCGCCGGGTATCGCTCGCGCAGCCCGGCCAGCTCGCCGACCGCGCCGATCCGTTCGCCGGTCACCGCGAATGCTTCCACCGGCCGCCCGGCCTGGGCGTGGACCGTCCGGGCGGTGAAGATCGTTACTGGCACCTCGTCGATCATGGGTGCTCCCCTCGGTTGCCGTTCCCCGACTCGACCGTGCCCCAAAGCGCGCGCCTGCGCATGTCCTGTCGTGTCGGCGGGCGAACCGGCCCGCCAGCCGGTTTGATTACGTGAGGTCACGATCCGGTCACAGTGCCAACCCGGGGCGCCCGGATGCGGTCGCAATGGGTACAAAGAACCGTCCTACCAGGGGGGACCGTGCAATGAACGAGGGTCGGCCGGAGCCGGCGAGTACCGCTCGCGCTGACGCGCGGGACCAGCGGCCGGACTCCGAGGGCGCCGCGCCCGAGCTGGGGACGCCCGAAGGGAACGCCGCTGAAACGGCGCCGGAGGATCGCACCCCGGATCCCGCGTCCACCATTGAGCGCCCCGGTCCGGAGGCCGCACCCGAGACCGCTACCCCGGGCGAAGCCGTCACGGAAGAAGCCACCGGGGACGGCGCCGTCCCGGACGGCCGGGGCTCGCAGGAAGCAACCCGGGGCGACGCCGTCTCGGACGGCCAGCCCTCGGACGAAGCGACCAGGGACGAAGCCGCCCCGGACGGTCGGGGCTCGGACGACGCCAGCAAGGACGATGCCAGCAAGGACGATGCTGTCTTAGACGGCCAGGTCACGGACGTGACGGGCTCGGATGTCGGGGGCTCGGATGTCGGGGGCTCGGATGTTGGGGGCTCGGACGCGGTGGATCCGGACGGAGTTGGTTCGGACGAACCGGGCTACCGCGGGGACGCGCACGCGTCGGCGGACGAAGCCAGGGACGCGGACGCCGACTCGGACGTGCTCTCCTCAGCACGCCGCACAACAAACCGTGACGCCGCACCGTATGCGGCGTCACAGGAAGCTGTGCGACGTCGAGACCACGCGGGCGAGGCCGAGCAGGGGTATGTGCCGGCCGAGGCGGACGAGCACACGGTGATCCTGCCGGCCGGCGGGGTGGTCCGGGTGAGCCGCGGCAAGGCGCCGGACGATGATGAGAAGACGACGATCCTCTCCCGGGGTGGTTCCGAAGATTCCGACCCGGAGGGCCGGACCACGGCGATCCCCGCGCCGGCCGGTCCAGCGGTATCGGACACTCCGTCGGCGGGGACTCCGGTGTCGGACACCCCGGCGCCCGCGCTGCCGGACTGGTTGAGCGCACCGCGGCCGGCGAGCGCGGCCCCACCGCAGACTCCAACGCAGACGCCCCAGCAGCCGCCGCCCGCCTGGGCACAACCGGGCCAGTATCCCGGGCTCGGCCAGTACCCGGGGCAGGGCGAGTACCCCGGTCAGGGCCAGTACCCGGCGCCCGGGCAGCATCCGCACCAGGCTTGGATGCCGCCGGGCTGGGGTCAGGCTCAGCTGCCAGGTACACCGCCGCCCGGCGCGCAGTCACCGGGCGCGCCGCCTTACGGGGGCGCACAGTCACCGGGCGCGCCGCCTTACGGGGGCGCGCAGCCACCGGGTACGCCGCCGTACGCGGGTGCGCAGCCGCCGGGCGCGCCGCCTTACGGGGGGCCACAGCCCCCGGGCGTGCCGCCGTACGGGGGGCAGCAACCCCCGCCGTGGCAGCCGCCGGCGGCGCCCGGCCGCCCCGGTGGCCCGAAGAAGGGCGGGCCGATCGGCCTGTGGATTGCCCTGGGCGTGGTGTTCGCGCTGCTGGTGGGCTCGGTGCTGATCTGGTTCGCGGTGTCCGACCCGCCGCCCCAGCAGGTCGCGGCGGAGGTCGCCGACCAGCTGGACAAGGCCGACGGGATGCGTTACCAGGGCAAGGTGTCGGCGTACACGGCCGGCGAGTTCGATATCGACATGACCGTGGCCAAGAACGGCGACGCCTACGGCACGATCAGCAAGGAGGGCAACCGCGCGGAGTTCGCCGTGGTCGGCAACGACACGCTGATCAAGGCGGACGTCAACTGGTGGAAGTCCGGCACGAACTCGGCCAAGGCCGACCGGCTGGCCGACATCTGGCTGAAGAACCCGCAGGACGTGCCCACCCTGAACTCCGTCCTGAAGTCCCCTTCCGAGCTCGCCCAACAGTTCCGGGGCGGCGCGACGTTCTGGACCGAGGAACCGGAGCAGACCATCGACGGCGTCGACGGCCGCACGTTCAAGTCCCCGCTGATCGGCACCGTGGTGATATCCGACGACTCGCCGCCCCAGCTGCTCAGCTACCTGCCGTCGATCTCCCTCTACACCAAGGCGCCGCTGAAGATCAGCCCGGCGGACCCGGCGCAGCTGGCCGGCCTGCGTACGGCGCAGAGCACGGCGGCCGGCGCGAAGAGCTTCAGCGTCCGGCTCTACGAGCAGCCCAAGCTGACGCTGAGCATCGAGCCGCCGAAGCTGTGCACCACGCCGACCTGTACCGCGACCGTCAAGCTGTCCAACACCGGGGACCTGCCGGCCAGCGGCACGATCGAGGTGCGGATGAACGGCGACCTGGTGCAGACCATCCCGTTCCGCTCCACGCCCTTCACGGACCAGAGCTTCCCCGCCACCTCGGGGAACCCGGCGGCCGGGGTGGGCGGCTACCGCACGATGTACTGGACGGCCCGCATTTCCACGAACTGAGATACTGCGACCGCAAAGCCGAACAGCTTGAGGAGGCGGTTGTGGTTGCGGTGACGATCGGCGGGCACGCGTTGCCGTTGGTCAGTCCGGCGCGGGTGTACCTGTGCGGAATCACGCCCTACGACGTGACGCACCTCGGCCACGCGGCGACCTTCGTGTGGGCCGACGCGGCCACCTCGGTCATGCGGCTGGCCGGCGTCGAGGTGCAGGTCTGCCGGAACGTGACGGACGTGGACGACGTCCTCACCCGGGCCGCCGCCGAGGGGGGAAGCAGCTACGACGAGCTGGCGGTCACCCAGGAGTACCTGTTCGAGCGGGACATGGCGGCGCTGCGGGTGCGCCCGCCCCAGTTCACCCCGCGGGCCCGCCGGCACGTGCACCGGGTGATCGAGCTGGCCGCCGCGCTGCTGGACACCGGGCACGCCTACGTGCGGGACGGCCAGGTGTTCTTCCGCGGCTATCCCTCGGTGCCCGGCGGCTCGCCGGCGGTGCCGGAGCAGCACGGTGAGCTGACCCAGCGCGGTGAGCAGGCGGAGCCGTACGACGTGGCGGTGTGGCGGCGTTCCGACCCCGGTGACGGGAACCCGGCCTGGCCCAGCCCGTGGGGACCCGGCCGGCCGGGCTGGCACGCGGAGTGCGCGGCGATCGCGGTGAGCGTGCTCGGCCCGGCGGTGGACCTGGTGGCCGGCGGCGCGGACCTGGCGTTCCCGCACCACGCGTACCAGGCGGCACTGGCCAGCGCGGCCACCGGTGTGCGGCCCTTCGCCCGGGCCAGGCTGTCCGTGGGCACGGTCAACATCGACGGGGCCAAGATGGCCAAGTCCACCGGCAACCTGGTGCTGGTCGGTGACCTGCTGAAGAAGCACGAACCGGCGGCCATCCGGCTGATGCTGCTGGACCGCGACTGGCGCGAGGATTGGGACTACCGGGCGATCGAGCTGACCCGGGCCGCCGACCGGTTGGAACGGCTGTACGCCGCCGCCGGCCGCCCCTCCACCTCGTCGGCCAAGGCGGCGGAGGCGCTGGTCGACGCGCTGTGCACCGAGCTGGACACCCGCCGCGCACTGGACATCGCCGAGGAGTCCGGCGGGGAGGCGGCCCGGCTGCTGCTGCGCACCCTCGCCCTCGGCTGATCCGGTAGCGTCGCGGCCGGCCACCTTCTCCGCGGTCCGCTACTACCGAGTCAGGCCAGGGAGAGGAACAGCTTCTCCAGCTTGGCCACGTCCACCTGGCCGCGCTCGCCCTCGGAGATGCATTTCTGCAGGCCGGAGGCGATCAGGGCGAAGCCGGCCTTGTCCAGTGCGCGGGAGACGGCGGCCAGCTGGGTGATCACTTCCTCGCAGTCGCGGCCCTCGCGCATCATCCGGATCACGCCGGAGAGCTGGCCCTCGGCCCGACGCAGTCGGTTGATCACGTCACCGACGACGTCCTCATCAAGCCGCATCCGGCACTCCTTCGTGTGCGATCGACCGGTAGGCCAAGCTTAACGTCGCGGAGTGGGTCTGGGTGCGGGATATCTGCCCCGGTCAGTGCGCCGGGGCGGTGAGCCCGCGGAGCGCGGTGTCCAGGTCGTAGTCGGCGGACCGGTTCCACGGCATCCTGCCGAGCATCAACGCCATCGGGCAGATGCCCAACAGGGCGGTGAACGCCAGGGCGAACCCGATCAACCCGGCGAACCACTGCAGCCCCGGTACCACCAGGCTGCCCAGCACGCCGAGCAGCACCAGACAGCCCGCGGCGAACCGCACCTGGCGGTCCATGTCCCAGCGGTTGTGCCCCCGGCTGACCGGCGCGCCGGCCGACTCCCAGCCGGCCAGGCCGCCGGTGAGCACCCGCAGGCCGGTGAGGCCCGCCCCGGCCAGCTCCCGCTCGGCCTGCCCCGCGCGCTGCCCGGAGCGGCAGATCAGCACGGTCGGCGGTCCACCGGCCAACTCGCCGGCCAGCCGGGTCCGGTGCGCCCGCACGTCGTCCAGCGGCACGTTGTGCGAGCCGGGGATGTGCGCGGCGGCGAACTCGGCCGGGGTGCGCACGTCGAGCAGCCTCGGCGGGTGCTCGGTGCCCAGCCGCTCCCGCAGCTCGGCCGGGTCGATGGGGGAGTGCTGGGTACTGGTCATCGCCGCCTCCCTGACTGATACCGAGGGGGGTATCTGAGCGGCATGCTACCAGGATTCGGGCCTATGCCCTAGGGGGTATCCCCGGCGGGGGCCGCGGCAACCACGCCCCCGCCGGAGGCCCGGTCTACAGCGCGATCGGCAGGCCGGTGAGGACGGTGACCCGCTCCTCGGTGAAGTCCAGCATCGCCGAGGCCGGGCCCTCGCGGCCCACGCCGGAGTCCTTGACCCCGCCGTACGGCATCTGGTCGGCCCGGAAGCTGGGCACGTCACCGATCAGCAGCCCGCCCACGTCCAGCGCGGCGGACGCCCGGAACGCGGTCTGCAGGTCGCGGGTGAACACGCCGGCCTGCAGGCCGAACTTGGCCGCGTTGATCCGGTCGAAGCCCTCCTCCACCGACTCCACCCGGTTCAGGCAGAGCACCGGGGCGAACGCCTCGTCGGCCATGATGTCGGTGTTCTCGGGCACCTCGGAGAGCATGGTCGGGGCCAGCGTCGCCCCGTCCCGCTCGCCGCCCAGCTCCCGGCGCGCACCGGCGTCGACCGCCGCCGAGATCCAGGACTCGGCGCGCCGCGCCGCGTCCTCGTTGATCATCGGGCCGACGTCGGTCGCCGCGTCCCGGGGGTCACCGGTGACCAGCGCGGCCACCTCGGTGCGCAGCTTCTCGCGCAGCTCGTCGTAGACCGATGCGTGCGCGTACACCCGCTGCACCGAGATGCAGGACTGCCCGGCCTGGTACATGGCGAAGGTGGCGATGCGCTTGGCGGCGAAGTCCAGGTCGGTCCAGTCGTCGCAGACCAGCACGCCGCCGTTGCCGCCCAGCTCCAGCGCCACGTGCTTGCGCGGCACGCTCTCCTTGATCGACCAGCCGACCGGGCCGGAGCCGGTGAACGACACCACCGGCAGCCGGGGGTCGGCGACCAGCCCGGGCGCGGCCGAGTTCGGCACCGGCAGGATCGACCAGGACCCGGCGGGCAGGTCGGTGGCGCTCAGCACCTCGCCCAGCGCGAGCGCGGTCAGCGGGGTCTTGGGCGCCGGCTTGACCACGATCGGGGCGCCGGCCGCGATCGCCGGGGCCACCTTGTGCGCGACCAGGTTGAGCGGGAAGTTGAACGGGGTGATGCCCAGCACCGGGCCCCGGGGCACCCGGCGGATCAGCGCGGTGCGCCCGACGCCCCCCGGGTCAGTGTCCAGCCGCTGCAGCCGGCCGGAGAACCGGCGGGCCTCCTCGGCCGCCCAGCGGAAGGTGGACACCGCGCGGTTGGCCTCGATCAGCGCCCACTTGAGCGGCTTGCCGGACTCGGCGGTGATCAGCTCGGCGAACTCGTCGCGGCGGGCGGCGATGGTGCGGGAGACGTGGTCGAGCGCGTCGGCCCGCACGTGCGCGGGAAGCGCGGCGGTCTCCGCGCTGACGTCCCGCGCCGCCTGCACGGCGCTCTCCACGTCCTCGGCGGTGGGCACGTCGTGCCGCCCGGCCTCGGCGCCGTCGTAGGGGTTGTTGATGGTCACGGATTCGGAACTGGTCGCGGGCTTGCCCGCGAGCCAGAACGGGGTGCTCGCTACCGGCATGTGAACCAGTCTGCGCCCCGCGCCAGGCGTGCAGATATGGACAATATGGAGCATGTCGATCGTGCCGGACTCCACTTTGTCCACCATGACGGTGCGCGAGCTGGTCGCCGTGTCCGGGTTGGGGCTGCGGGTGCTGGCCGGCGCCGACGCGCTGGCCAGGGAGATCGCCTGGGCGCACGCCAGCGAGATGGCCGACCCGACCGAGTTCCTGCGGGGCGGCGAGCTGCTGCTGCTCACCGGGCTGAACCTGCCGGCCGGCCCCGAGGCGCAGCGCGAGTACCTGCGGCGGCTGGCCGGAGCCGGGGTGGCGGCGGTGGCGTTCGGGGTGCGGATGGTCTGGCCGGAGGTGCCACCCGCGATGGTCGTGGCCGCCGAGGAACTGGGGCTGCCGCTGCTCGAGGTGCCCCGGCCCACGCCGTTCCTGGCCATCACGCGCGCCGTGGCTCAGGCCATCCACGGCCGCGAGCTGGCGGCCAAGGACGCCCTGGTGGCCGCGCAGCGGGCGCTCACCTCGGCGGCCGTGGGTCCCGGCGCTCCGCCGGTGGTGCTCGCCGGCCTGCTCACCGAGCTGGTCAAGCTGGCCGGCGGCACCGCCGTGCTGCTGGACGGGTCGGGCGCGGTGCTGGCCGCCGCGCCCGTTCCTCCCGACGGTTCCGGGGTGGACGTGTCCGTTCCGCCGGACGGTTCCGGGGTGGACGTGTCCGGGCCGGCCGACGGCTCGGGGGTGGACGTGCCGGTGTCGGCCGCTGACCTGGACCGGCTGCGCGAGGCGCCCGGGCCGGCCAGCCTGGTTGCCCGGTACGGCGCCGCCGAGGTGTGGGCGCAGTCGCTGGTCGGCGGCGCGGGCGGCCGCCGCGGCTCCGGCGGGGGTGAGCCGCTCGGCTTCCTGGTGGTCACCCACGAGCGGGCGCCGGGGCACTCCGCCCGTCAGGTGGTGAACGCCGCCGTGCCGCTGTGCACGCTGCTGCTGGACCGCTCGCGCACGGTGGGCCGCGCGGGATGGCGGTTGCGCGCGGGAATGCTGCGGCTGCTGCTGGCCGGCGCACCCGACGCGCTCGGCCTGGTCGCGGAGGCGGCCGGCGAGCTCTGGCACGGCATGCCGGCGGAACCACTGAACGTGCTGGTCGGCCGGGGTGGCCGGCTCGCCATGGCGGCCGTGCGGGACCGGTTGACCGCCGACCGCCGGGTCGCCTCGGCCCGCGTGTTGTTCGCCGAGCTGGACGGGATCCTGGTGGTGATCGCCTCCGAGGGGCCGCCGACCGACTCGCTGCTGCGGGTGTTGGCCCAGGTCGACGGCCTGCGGCTGGGGGTTTCCAGCCCGGCCGGCTACCCGGAGCTGGGCCGGGCCCGGGACGAGGCGCGCCGGGCGGCGGAGTACCGGGGCGGGACCGTGGTGAGCCGGTTCGCTGAGCTGCCCCGCGACCTGCTGGACCTGCTCCCGGCGCGGCCGGCCGCCGAGTTCAGCGCGGCGGTGCTGCGCCCGCTGCTGGACGAGCCGGGCGACCTGACCCGCTCGCTGCGGGCCTGGCTGGCCCACCACGGGCAGTGGGACCCGGCCGCCGCCGAGCTCGGCGTGCACCGGCACACCCTGCGCAACCGGATCCGCAAGGTGGAGCGGCTGCTCGGCCGGGAGCTGGACTCCGCCGACCTCCGGGCCGAGCTGTGGCTGGCGTTGCGCCTGTCCGAGCGGCGCACGGAAGGCGTCGCCGGCTCGCGGGGCACGGCTCCCCGCCGGTGACAGCGGTCCGGGGCGCTGGGGCCTCGCTCAGCGACCTGGAACCGGCAGAGATGGCGATCAGTCGCGTCCGGTCGGCCCGAAGTGTCGGAGGTATCGGTGACCTCGGGCTGGTGCTGGCGAACGGTTGCCGCTTCCGGCATCAAAACACCGTTACCTATGTCGGAAGCGGCAACCGTGCTTCGGCCATCACGTCCGGGCGAGCCTGGTGGGCGTGGCGCGAGGGAGGGTCCGGGGGTGATGCGCGAAGATCGTCGGTGAGGTCGGCAATCCGGGAGGTTTCGTGCGGACGCGGGTGCTGCTCGGTTTGGGTGCGGTGCTGCTCCTGGTCGTCGGGGCAGCCGGCGGTTACGCCTTTCGCGGCACGCAGGGGGGCGAGGAACCGCCGGCCCGGGGTTCGCTCGCCGAGGGCGTCGGCGATCCGTACTACCCGGACGCCGGGAACCGGGGCTACGACGTCGGCGGCTACGACCTCCAGCTGCGCTACGACCCGGCCACCGACCAGCTGGACGGTCGGGCCACGATCACCGCGACGGCCACCGAGAACCGCGAGTGGTTCAACCTGGACCTGCGGGTGCCGGCCAGCGCGGTCACCGTGGACGACCGGCCCGCCGCGATCAAGCAGGAGGCCGGCGAACTGCGGGTCACCCCGGAACGCCCGCTGACCTCCGGCCGGCCGTTCACCGCCGTGGTCACCTACGCCGGCGTGCCGTCGACGATCAAGGACGGCGACGGCCCGCCGTGGGTGCGCTCGCCGGACGGCGCGCTGGTGGCCGGCGAGCCGGAGGCCGCCGCCTGGTGGTTCCCGTCCAACGACCACCCCACGGACAAGGCGACCATGTCGGTCGCCATCACGGTGCCCGAGGCGGTGCAGGCGATCTCCAACGGCACGCTGCTCGGAGATCCCGAACCGGTCGAGCCGGGGTGGCGGCGCTGGCACTGGCGTTCCACTACCCCGATGGCCTCCTACCTGGCCTTTCTCACCGTGGGCAAGTACGACATCGTGCGCCGGGACACCCCGTTCGGCCCGTTCCTCGCGGCCTATGCGGCGAACCTGGACCCGCGCGTCGCCCAGGTCGCGCGGGCCTCGGTGGACCGTTCCGCGCAGGTCGTGGGCGTGCTCTCCGACGTGTTCGGGCCGTACCCGTTCGACGGCATCGGCGGCGTGGTGCCGAACGTCTGCGACTTCACCGGAGCGCTGGAGAACCAGGGCCGGCCGGTCTACGGGCCGACCAGCTTCCGGGTGGACGTCGACGTCAGCATCATCGTGCACGAGCTGGCCCACCAGTGGTTCGGAGACAGCGTCTCGGTGCGCACCTGGGCGGACATCTGGCTGAACGAGGGCTTCGCCAGCTACGCCGAATGGCTGTACCGGGAGCGCACCGGCGGCCCGTCGGCGCGGGACATCGCCAACCGGACCTACGACTGCCAGTTCGGCAACGCGCGGTTCTGGCAGGTGCCGCCGGGCGCGCCCGGCAAGGACAACATCTTCCACGCCGCCGTGTACGGCCGGGGCGCGATGGCGCTGGCCGCGTTCCGCGCGCGGGTCGGTGACCAGGCATTCTTCACCACGCTGCGCACCTGGCTGGCCGAACGGCGAAACGGCAACGGCACGGTGGCGGACTTCCTGGCCACCCTGGAGCGGGTGTCCGGCAAACCGGTCGGCGACGTCGCCCAGACCTGGCTGTACGCGAACACCCGCCCGCCGGCCCCGCCGGCCTAGTGCCGTCCACACGATCTGACCGATCGTTCGGTCGTTTGACGCGCTAGCATGGGCGGATGAGCAGCCCGGAGAACGCGCCCGTCCGGCTCGAGCGGGACCAGCAGAACGCAGCCGTCGCCGTGGTCACGCTGAACCGCCCGGACCGGCGCAACTCGCTCACCGTGGAGCTGAAGGAAGCCCTGGCCGGCGCGCTGAGCGAGGTCGCCGACGACCCGGGTGTGCGGGCCGTGGTGCTGACCGGCGCCGGCAAGTCGTTCTGCGTGGGCCAGGACCTCGGGGAACACGCCGAGGCGCTGCGCGCCGACCCGGCCACCGCGTTCGACACCGTCGACCGGCACTACAACCCGATCGTCCGCGCGCTGGCCGGCATGCCGAAACCGGTGGTCGCGGCGATCAACGGCGGGGCGGTCGGCGCGGGTCTGGGCTTCGCGCTGGCCGCCGACCTGCGGATCGCCGCCGAGGGCGCCTCGTTCGGCACCGCGTTCGCGGCGATCGGGCTGACCGCCGACTCCGGGCTGTCCGCGAGCCTGGTGCACGCCGTGGGCGCGTCCCGGGCCGCCGAGCTCCTGCTGCTGGCCGAACCGTTCGACGCGGAGAAGGCACTGCGGCTGGGCCTGGTACGCGCGGTGGTACCCCCGGCGGAGCTGTTGCCGGCCGCGCTGGACCTGGCCCGCCGCCTGGCCGCCGGGCCCACCGCCGCCTACGCGGAGATCAAACGGGGCATCGCGCTCGGCGCGGTCGCCGGGCTGGACGAGACGCTGGCCGCCGAGGGTGCCGCGCAGGCCCGGCTGGGCCTCACCGGCGACCACGCCGGCGCCGTCGAGGCCTTCCTGGCCAAGCGGCGCCCGGTCTTCGAGGGCAAGTGAGCGAGCCCGCCACCCGCACCCGGCGCGCGCGGGACGGCGCCCGGCGGGCGGTCTACGACGCGGAGTCGCTGCTCGCGGTCGCCGTCGCCGAGTTCAACACCCGGGGCTACGACGCGACCAGCATGGAGCACCTGTCCAAGGCCGCCGGCATCACCAAGTCCTCCTTCTACCACCACGTGAGCGGCAAGGAGGAGCTGCTGCGCGCCGCGCTGGCCCGGGCATTGGACGGGCTGTTCGGCATCCTGGACGAACCGGACGCCGGGCGGGGTACGCCGCTGGACCGGCTGCGGTACATCGTGCGCCGGCAGGTGCAGGTGCTCACCGGCGACCTGCCCTACGTCACGCTGCTGCTGCGAGTGCGCGGCAACACCGAGACCGAACGCTGGGCGCTGGACCGCCGGCGGGCCTTCGACGCGGCCATCGCCGCACTGGTCACCGAGGCGGCGGCGGCCGGCCAGGTGCGCGCGGACATCTCGCCCGGCATGGTTGCCCGGTTGCTCTCCGGCACGGTCAACTCGATCATCGAGTGGTACCGGCCGGAGCGCGGTGGCCTGCCGGACCTGCCCGACGACGTGGTCCGGGTCGTCTCGGAGGGGATACTCGGACAGACCTGACGCCTCGTCGGCGACACGGCATAACTTATACGGTTGATAGGGCGCCCCGATCGTGCTTGCCTGGTGCCCGCTTTGGGGCGTGCTTGGGGGGCGCGGTGGATCGGACCGGGATGTCGGCCGGAGTCGTCACGGCCGTCGACCATCTCCGCGAGCTGGCCGGTCCCCGGCTCTACCTGCGCAACCCCTTCCGGTTGACCGGCCTGCCGACGGACGTCAACCGCCGCGTGGTGCGCGCGGCGCGGCAGCGGGTGGAGTCCGGCGGCGTGCCCGCGCCGGCGTCCGGCGAGTTGGCGGTGCCGGCGACCGAGGCCGAGCTGGTCGCCGCGCTGGAGGAGCTCGGCGATCCGGGTCGGCGCATCGTCGGCGAGGTCTTCTGGCTGTGGGGCACGGACAAGCCCCGGTGCGGGTGCACCGGAGAGTTCCACGCCGAGCACGACGAGGCGGTCCGGGCGCACGCCCTGGCGCTCGACCTGGAGGCCGAGCCCGAGGAACGGGAGGTCGCGGACGCGCTCTGGCTGGCCGCCGCGAAGCTGTGGAGCGAGCTGCTCCGGCGCGCCGAGTTCTGGGAGCACCTGCGGTACCGGGTCGCCGACCTGGAGGACGACGGCCTGGACCAGACCGTGCTCGCCGCGCTGCACGCCGAGTTGCCGCGCGCACTGGTGATGCCGCTGGCCGTGCTGGCCGCCGGATCCGACGAGCCCGAGCGGCTGGTCGCGCACGCCCGGCGCTGGGAGGTCGGCGCATCGGTGCTGGATGAGGCGCTCGCCGGGGCGGCCGAACAGCACCCCGTCGCACCGGAGGCCGGCGCGGATTCCCCGCAACCCTCCTCGGACCCGGAGGTGACCGAGGAACCCGCCGCGGGACCGAATTCCGCTGCGGGACCGAATTCCGGCGGGGAACCGAATTCGGCGGGGGAGCCGAATACGGCCGCGCAGCCGCATTCCGCCGCGGAACCGGAGCCGGTTGCGGAACCGGCGCCGGTCGCCGAGCCGGAGCCCCCGGTGCGGGCCACCCCTAAGCCCTGGTCGCCCGTGCCGAGGCCGTCCCCGCCGGAGCCGCTCGGCGGCGGGCCGGTGCTGCCGAGGCAACGCGGCACGGAACCCGCCGAGACGCCGTTCCAGCCCTCCACCCCGGAGCACCGGCCGGTGGCCTACCCGCCGGCGGAGTCCTTCGCGGACGCGGCGTTCCAGCGCGAGCGGTACCGGCCGGAGGCCTATCACGTCGAGCGGTTCCCCACCGACGTCTTCGCCACGCCGGACTTCAACCAGCCGGCGCGCCGGCGGCGGTCCGGCGGGATGATGGGCTTCTACCTGGCCCTGCTCACGGCGGCCATCCTGATCGCCATCGTCATCCTGGTGCTGGCCTGAACTGTGCCGTGAGGGCGTCCCAGTCCTCGCGGCGGGCCATCCACCGGGTGGTCCCGCCTTCTTGCGCGCGCCGTCCCCACCCCTCCAACCTGATCAACAGCTCGCCGAAGGTAGCGCGGGCGGCGGCTTCCCGGGGTTGAAACGTGCGTCGTTCCGAGGCAGAATACCAACCAACCGAACATTCGGTTCACAACGAGGAGGCGCCGTGACCACCACCGAACGGCGTGGCGAGACCGAGCTGTCCGCCGGGTTCGAAGAGATCGTCGCCGCCGACCAACGGGTCGAGCCGAGGGACTGGATGCCGGACGCGTACCGCGCCACGCTGGTCCGGCAGATCGCCCAGCACGCGCACTCCGAGATCATCGGGATGCAACCGGAGGGGAACTGGATCCTGCGCGCGCCCAGCCTGCGGCGCAAGGCGATCCTGCTGGCCAAGGTGCAGGACGAGGCCGGCCACGGGCTCTACCTCTACGCGGCGGCGGAGACCCTCGGCGTGGACCGCGAGGAGCTCACCGAGAAGCTCATCGAGTCCCGCCAGAAGTACTCCTCGATCTTCAACTATCCGACGCTGACCTACGCGGACATCGGCGTGATCGGCTGGCTGGTGGACGGCGCGGCGATCTGCAACCAGGTGCCGCTGTGCCGCTGCTCCTACGGCCCCTACGCCCGCGCGATGATCCGGATCTGCAAGGAGGAGTCCTTCCACCAGCGGCAGGGCTACGAGCTGCTGATGACCATGATGCGCGGCACCGACGCGCAGAAGGCCATGGTCCAGGAGGCGACGAACCGCTGGTGGTGGCCGTCGCTGATGATGTTCGGCCCGCCCGACGCCGACTCGCCGAACACCCGGCAGAGCATGGCCTGGGGGATCAAGCGGCACACCAACGACGAGCTGCGCCAGCGGTTCGTGGACATGACCGTGCCGCAGGCCGAGGCGCTGGGCGTCACGCTGCCCGACCCGGAGCTGCGCTGGAACGCCGAGCGCGACGCCCATGACTATGGCGAGCCGGACTGGGTGGAGTTCAAGTCGGTGATCTCCGGCGGCGGCCCGTGCAACACCCAGCGCCTGGCCCGCCGCCGCCGGGCGCACGAGAGCGGCGCCTGGGTCCGCGAGGCGGCCGCCGCCTACGCGGCCAAGCAGGAGGTGCACCCGTGAGTGAGAAGTCTGCCCATAGCCACACTCGCCACTCACGGGGCCAGCGCAACTGGCCGTTGTGGGAGGTCTTCGTGCGGGGCAAGCGCGGGCTGAACCACGTGCACGTGGGTTCGCTGCACGCGGCCGACGCGGAGATGGCGCTGCACAACGCGCGGGACGTGTACACCCGGCGCAACGAGGGCGTGAGCATCTGGGTGGTCAGGGCGGCCGACATCACCGCGTCCAGCCCGGCGGAGAAGGACCCGTTCTTCGCGCCCTCGGCGGACAAGGTCTACCGGCACCCCACCTTCTACGACATCCCGGAGGAGGTGCCGCACCTGTGAGCGCGGAGAAGGTTTACGACGAGCTGGCCGAGGCGCACGGCGGGGACGAGCACTGGGCCTTCGGTACCGGGTTCACCGACGCGGGCGTGCAGATCGACGCGCCGGTGCCGGACGGGGCGGGCCCGGCGGAGCTGGCCGAGTACTGCCTGATGCTCGGAGACGACGCGCTGATCTACGCTCAGCGGCTGTCCGAGTGGGTGGCCAACGCGCCGGAGCTGGAGGAGGAGGTCGCGCTGGCCAACACCGCGCTGGACCTGCTCGGCCAGGCGCGGTTGCTGTTGTCACGGGCCGGCCACCTGCTCGGCCGGACCGAGGACGAGCTGGCGTACTGGCGGTCCGACGCCGAGTTCCGGCACGTCAACCTGGCCGAGCTGGGCGACGGGGACGACTTCGGCGTCGCGGTCGCCCGGCTGCTGATCTTCGCCAGCTGGCGGCTGGCGGTGCTGCACCGGCTGCGTGACTCGCGCGATCCGGTGCTGGCCGCGGTGGCCGCCAAGGGGGTCAAGGAGCTGGCCTATCACCGGGACTACGCGGCGCGCTGGACGTTGCGCCTCGGTGACGGCACGCCCGAGTCCCACGACCGGATGCGGGCCGCGCTGGACTACGCCTGGCCCTATCTGGCCGAGCTGTTCCGGGTCAGTGAGCCCGAGCGCCGGCTGGCCGCCCAGGGCGTCGCGGTGGACCCGGCGGAGGTCGAGGCCGAGGTGCGCGAGGTGCTGGGGCGGGTGATCACCCGCGCCACCCTGGAGGTGCCGGAGCGGACGCCGATCGGCACCATCGGCGGGCGCGGCGGCCGCCAGGGCGTGCACACCGAGCACCTCGGCCGGGTGCTGGCCGAGATGCAGAGCCTGGCCCGCCAGCACCCGCAAGCCACCTGGTAGTTCGGGAAGGCCTCCGTCCGGTTGCGGGGGTTTTCCGCTGCCCTTAATGTACTGATTACTCAATATATTGGGGGCGAAGGCAACGGTGCGATCGGTCGGACGGCCACCCAAGGAGGTGCCGCAGGGGGAGGCCACCCGGAAGCGGATCCACCAGGTGGCCGTCCGGCTGTTCGCCGAGCGGGGCTACCACGGCACCGGGGTGGCCGAGATCGGCCGGGCCGCCGGGGTACGCCAGGGCGCGCTCTACTACCACATCGGCTCCAAGGAGGAGCTGCTGTTCGAGGTGCTCAAGCGGCACGTGGCGGAGTCGCTGCGCGGCGAGTCGGCCATCGCGGACGGCGACCGGCCGCCGGCGGAGAAGCTGCGCCTGCTGATCACCCATCACGTGGCCACGATCGCCGATCGCCGCGACGACGTGGTGATCTACCTGCGGGAGCAGGACAAGCTGACCGGCGAGCGGGCCGATGAGCTGCAGCGGCTGCGCGAAGAGGTGGAGTCGGTGTGGTGGCGGGTGCTCCGGGAGGGCATGGCCGCCGGGGTTTTCCGGCCGGTGGAGCGGGTCGAGGTGAACGGCCTGCTGGGGTTGGCCAACTCCGTCTTCTACTGGTACCGGCCGAGCGGCCCGCTCGAGCCGGAGGAGATCGCCGAACGGTTCTTCGCGCTGGCCGCGCACGGGATCACCATCTGAGGGAGAACGAATGGAGTTCCAGGACAAGGTTGTGCTGGTCACCGGCGGCAGCCGGGGCATGGGCCGGCGGATGGTCGAGGCGTTCGCCGAGCGCGGCGCGCACGTGGTGATCGCCAGCCGGAAGCTGGACGCCTGCGTCGAGCTGGCCGAGTCGGTGCGCGCGGAACACGGCGTGCGCGCGTTGCCGGTGGCCGCGAACGTGTCCAGCTGGCCGGACTGCGACGCGCTGATCGACGCTGTATACAACGAGTATGGCCGGGTCGACGTGCTGATCAACAACGCCGGGCTGTCCCCGCTCTACCCGAGCCTGGACCAGGTCTCCGAGGCGCTGTTCGACAAGGTCATCGGGGTGAACCTGAAGGGGCCGTTCCGGCTGTCCTCGGTGATCGGTACCCGGATGGCCGAAGGGGACGGCGGCGTGATCATCAACGTCAGCTCCATCGCCGCCATCCGGCCCGGCCCGCACGAGCTGCCCTACGCCACCGCCAAGGCCGGCCTGAACGTGATCACCGAGAGCATGGCGCGGGCGTTCGGCCCGAAGGTGCGGGTCAACTGCATCCAGGCCGGCCCGTTCCGCACCGACATCTCCAATGCGTGGCCGCCGGAGGCGTTCGAGCGGATCGAGCGGACCTTCGCGCTCGGCCGGGTCGGCGAGCCGGAAGAACTGGTCGGGGCGGCGCTGTACTTCGCCTCGGACGCGTCCTCCTACTGCACCGGCGCGGTGCTGCGGCTGGACGGCGGCGCGCCGTGAGGGGGGTCACCTACCGGGGGCCGTCCTCGGTCGAGGTCCGTTCGGTGCCCGACGCGGCGCTGCCGGACGAGCATGGCGCCGTGGTCGCGGTCGACCTGGCCGGCATCTGCGGCAGCGACCTGCACATCTACGCCGGGCACGGGTTCAGCCCCGACACCGGCTACTGCCTGGGGCACGAAGCGGTCGGCCGGGTGGTCGAGCTGGGCCGCGCGGTCACCGGGCTGGCGGTGGGCGACCGGGTGCTGGTGGCGGCCTCGGTCGGCTGCGCGTTCTGTGCGGAGTGCCGGCGGGGCCGGGTGTCCAGGTGCGCGGCGCCGCCGGTGGCCGCCGGCACGGTGGCCTGCTACGGGCTGAGCCACGCGCTGCCCGGCAGCCAGGCCGAGGCGGTCGCGGTGCCGCACGCGGCGACCAACCTGATCCCCGTCCCCGACGGGCTGTCCGACGAGGACGCGGTGGTGCTCACCGACAACGCGCCGACCGCCTGGTACGGCGCCCGCCGGGCGCGCATCCAGCCGGGCGACTCGGTGGTCGTGGTCGGGCTGGGGCCGGTAGGCTTGATGTGTATACAGGCGGCATACGCGCTGGGTGCGGCCAGGGTGTTCGGCATGGACAAGGTGCCGGACCGGCGCGACCGGGCGGCCGCGATGGGCGCCGAACCGGTCGCGCCGCCGGAGGGCCCCGACCCGGACCGGGGCAGCGCGGCCAAAGCGGGCAAGGAGGCGAAGGCGGCAATCCGGGCGGCCACCGGCGGCGGCGCGGACGTGGCCTTGGAGGCGGTCGGCGCCGACGCCAGCATCGACCTGGCCATCGGCGCGGTCCGCACCGGCGGCCGGGTGAGTGTGGTCGGGGTCAGCCAGAACAAGGCGTTCCCGCTGCACATGCCGGCGGCGCAGGTCCGCGAGCTGGAGTTCGCCATCGGCCTGTGCTCGGTGCAGTACGAGCTGCCCACCCTGCTCGCCCTGACCGCCGCCGGCCGCCTCCGCCCCGCCGAAGTGGTGACGCACCGCTTACCCCTATCCGAGGCCGCCGAAGGCTACCGCCTAATGTCCACCCGCTCAGCCGGCGTCAGCAAAGTAGTCCTCACCCCCTAAACCCATATCGCGGGTTTCCCCAGCCCATGTCGCGGGTTTGTCCGCACTGTGTCGCGGATTTGTGCTCCGGCCCGCCGGTTCGGGTGGGGCAGGTTTGGCCGACGACTTGGACGGTGGGGCAGGGTGCCCTGCCCCGGTTCGGCGCCGGGCCACCGAGCGCCAACTACGGACAGCAACTAATTCGTCATCATCGAGTTCGACACCAGCCTGGTTCGATTTTTGAGCAATCAGACTGACGTGGACCTCGACACGACGCGCCGGCCGATCCGACCCGCAGTGCCCGCCAGCCGCGGCAGGCGGCTCGCAAGCCACGGCAGACCGCCGCTCCGCGCCGTCCAAGCTGCTGCCGAACCTGCCCGTTCCGAACCGGCGGGCCGGAGCGCAAAATCCGCGACACAGTGCGGACGAATCCGCGACATGGGCTGTGAAAACCCGCGATATGGGCTGGGGAAACCCGCGATATGGGCTGGGGAGACCCGCGATATGGGGTTAGGTGAGGGTGCGTTTGATGCGGCTTGGTGACAACGCTCGTTCTATGCCCAGGACTGTGGCGCCGGCCAGGCCGGCGTACTCGCCCAGCGTGGACGTGGTGAGGACCAGGTTGCGGGTGGCCAGGGGGAGGGCGCGTTCGTAGACGACGGCGCGGATGCCGGCCAGGAGCTCGTCGCTCGCGGCGGTGAGCGAGCCGCCGATGGTCACCCGGGCCGGGTTGTAGAAGTGGACCAGGGTGGCCACCACTTCGCCGATCAGCTCGGCGGCCTCCCGGACCAGGCGCACCGCGACCGGGTCGCCGTGCGCGGCCAGCGCGCGGACGTCGGCGATGGTGGCGGGCTGCGCCGGTAACCGGCCGGCGATGGCCGACGCGGAGGCGACCGCCTCGATGCAGCCCACGTTGCCGCACACGCACCGGATGTCCGGGCCGCCGCGCACCCGGATGTGCCCGATGTCGCCGGCCGAGCCGTCCGCGCCGTGGTGCAGCTCGCCGGCCCGGGTGATCAGCCCGCCGCCGATGCCGGTGCCCACCTTGACGAACAGCAGCGGCGCCTGGTCCGCCGGCAACGAACGCGCCTCGCCGAGGGCGCGCAGGTTGACGTCGTTCTCCAGCATCACCGGGCATTCGAACTCCCGGCGCAGCCGGCCGGACACCGGGTAGGCGTGCCAGCCGGGCATGATCGGCGGGCGGACCGGCATGCCTTGGCGGGTGTCCACCGGCCCGGGGACCCCGATCACCATCGCTCGTGCCGGCCCGGGCAGCCGGGCGCGGAGCTTGCGCAGCGACGCCTCGACCACGTCCAGCACCGGGTCCGGCCCGTCCGCGATCTCGCAGTCCACGTGGGTGTGCGCGAGCAGGCGCTGGCCGAGGTCGACCACGGCCAGGTGGGCACCGTGTGCTCCCAGGTCGGCGACCAGTACGTGGCCGCCACCGGGGGACAGGCGCAACCGCTCGGCCGGCCGGCCGCGGCCGACCGGCGGAGGCGGGTTCGCGTCGAGCTCCAGCAGATGCCCGGCGAGCAGCTGGTCCACCGCGTTGCTCACCGTGGTGCGCGCCAACCCGGTGGCGATCACCAGGTCGGCCTTGCTGGCCGCCGCGCCCGAGGCGAGCAGCCGGGCGAGGGTGCTCAGGAGAACGGCCGAACCGTTCCGCGCGGCGTCCGTCGGCGGGTTCAGGCGTAACAGGGGCAACACCGGCAACTCGAGAATCGTCTTCCTCTTTTCGCCGGATTAATAACCAGGTGAAACATTATTCCGTCGTTGTGCGGCATTGGTCAACCGCCGAAACTGCATGCGTGTCGAAGGAGCCACCGGTGGAACTTCTGCGTATGCGCGGTGTATGCAAGCACTTCCCCGGTGTGCGCGCGCTGGACGGCGTGGACCTGGACGTGGCCGCCGGCGAGGTGCACTGCCTGCTCGGCCAGAACGGCGCCGGCAAGTCCACCCTGATCAAGGTGCTGGCCGGCGCACACAAGCCGGACGGCGGCGAGCTGTACTGGTCCGGCGAGCTGGTCAACTTCGACAACCCGCACGCCGCCGACGCCGCGGGCGTCGCCGCCATCCACCAGGAGCTGGACCTGGTGCCCGGGCTGAGCGTGGCGGAGAACATCTTCCTCGGCCACGAGCCGGCCCGGCTGGGTTGGGTCCGGCGGCGGGAGGCGCACCGGAAGGCCCGCGAGCTGCTCACCCGGCTGGGTCACCCGGAGATCCCCACCCACCGCGAGGTCGGTGACCTTCCGGCGGCCGGACAGCAGATCGTCAGCGTGGCCCGCGCGCTTTCCCGCAACGCCGAGCTGATCGTGATGGACGAGCCGTCGGCCGTGCTGGACCCGGCCGAGGTGACCAACCTGTTCCGGGTGATCCGCGAGCTGACCCACGCTGGGGTCGCCGTGGTCTACATATCGCACCGGCTGGACGAGATCCGGGCCATCGGCGACCGCCTCACCGTGCTCAAGGACGGGCGCACGGTGGCCCGCAACCTGCCCGCCGCCGACACCTCCACCGAGCAGGTCATCCGGCTGATGACCGGCCGGGCGCTGGACCAGCCGGCCCGGTCCGCGCCGGGCGGCGCCCGACCGCCCGGCGGGTTCGCGCTGGAGGTCGACGGGCTGGGCCGCGACGGCGAGTTCGCTGACGTCAGCTTCCAGGTGCGGGCCGGGGAGATCGTCGGGCTGGCCGGGCTGGTCGGATCCGGGCGCTCGGAGATCCTGGAGACGGTCTACGGCGCCCGCCGTGCCGGCGCCGGAACGGTCCGGGTGCGCGGCAACCCACTCGCCCCCGGCTCCGTGCCGGCCGCCGTCGAAGCCGGCGTCGGGCTGTGCCCGGAGGAGCGCAAGGGCCAGGCCCTGATCCTGCACGAGTCGGTGTACCGGAACGTCTCGCTGCCGGTGCTGGACCGGTTCGCCCGCGCCGGCTTCCTGGCCGAGGACGCCGACCTGGCCGAGGCCGCGCGCACCACGGAACGGCTGGACGTGCGGCCGGCCGACCCGACCGCGCCGGTGCGCACCCTTTCCGGCGGCAACCAGCAGAAGGTGGTGCTGGCCCGCTGGCTGCTGGCCGGCTCGCGGGTGTTGTTGCTGGACGAGCCGACCCGGGGCGTGGACGTCGGTGCCCGCGCGGAGATCTACTCGCTGATCCGGGACGCGGTGGGGCGGGGTGTGGCCGTGGTGCTGGTGTCCAGCGACATCCCCGAGGTGCTCGGGCTGGCCGACCAGGTGCTGGTGGTCGCGGACGGCCGGGTGGTGCACCGCGCGCCGGCCGCCGAGCTGGACGAACAAAGCGTGCTCGACCTGGTGATGCAGGGGGAGCGGGCATGACGCGCGCGAACGTACCTCCCGCGAAGGAGACCGCCCGGGCCGGCCATCCAGCCGACCCCGACGACGTGGCCGGCCCGACCCGGCCCGGGCGGTTCTCCGTGTCCCGGCTGCCCCGGCACAACCTGGGCCTGGTCGGGGTGCTCGCCGCGCTGGGCGTGATCGGCGTGCTCACCGCGCCGACCTTCCTCAGCGCCGGCAACCTGCTGACCATCCTGACCTCGGCGTCGATCATCGGCGTGCTCACCGTCGGGGCCACCTTCGTGATCATCGGCGGGGGAATCGACCTTTCGGTCGGCAAGGTGATGGCGCTGGCCTCGGTGTGGGCGACCACGGTGGCCACGCAGTCCTACGGGCCGGTGGTGATGGTGTTCTGCGCGCTGGTCGTCGGCGTGGGTGCCGGGCTGGTCAACGGGCTGCTCATCTCCTACGGGCGGATCGTGCCGTTCATCGTCACGCTGGCCATGCTCATCTCCGCGCAGGGCCTGGCCGAGCGGATCTCCGGGAAGCGCAGCCAGATCGTCACCGACCCGGTGATCGCCGGCATCGCCAGCACCCGGCTGCTGGGCATCCCGCTGCTGGTCTACATCTTCGCCGTGGTGGTGGCGCTGGGCTGGGTGCTGCTGAACCGCACCACGTTCGGCCGGCGCACCTTCGCCATCGGCGGCAACCCCGAGGCGGCCCGGCTGGCCGGCATCGACGTGCGCCGGCACACCGCCGCGCTGTACGCGGTGTCCGGGCTGTGCTGCGGCATCGCCGCGATCATGATCGCCTCGCTGACCACCACCGGGTCCAGCACCCACGGCACGCTCTACGAGCTGGACGCGATCGCGGCGGTGATCATCGGCGGCACGCTGCTCTCCGGCGGCCGGGGCACCCTGATCGGCTCCATCCTCGGCGTACTGGTGTTCACCACGATCACCAACCTGTTCGTGCTGAACAACCTGGAGACCGAGGTCCAGAACATCGCCAAGGGCGCGATCATCGTCGCCGCCGTGCTGGTGCAGAGGAGGACACGTGCTACGTAGGGGATTCCTGGCCGGTGCGGTCGGGGTGGGAGCCGGGGTGGCACTCACCGCTTGTACGAGCAACACACCGGCCGGCAACAACGCCGCGCCCGCCCCGGGTGCCGCCGCACCGGCCGGAAACAATGCGGCTCCGGGCCGCCCGGTGACCATCGGGTTCTCCGCGCCGGCCGCCGACCACGGCTGGATCGCGGCCATCGCCAAGAACGCCCAGGCGCAGGCCGGGCAGTACCCGGACGTCACCTACCAGCCGGTGAACCCGACCAACGACATCACCCAGCAGATCGCCGCCGTGGAGACACTGATCAACAAGAAGGTGGACGCGCTGGTCATCCTGCCCAACGACGGCAGCCAGCTCACCTCGCTGGGCCGGCGCGCCATGCAGGCGGGCATCCCGGTGGTCAACCTGGACCGCATCTTCGACACCCCGCTGGCCTACCGCTGCTGGATCGGCGGGGACAACTACGGCATGGGCGTGAGCGCGGGCAACTACATCGCCAACCGGCTTCGCGAGCGGAACGTCGCCCAGCCGGTGATCGGGGAGATCGCCGGCATCGACAACCTGCCGCTCACCCAGCAGCGCAGCCAGGGCTTCAAGGACGCGCTGGCCAGCTTCGGCTTCTCCGTGGGGCCGCGCCAGGCGGCCGACTTCACCGCGCAGGGCGGCCAGCGGGTCGCGGCCAACCTGCTGCAGGCCGCGCCCCGGCTGGACGCGCTGTGGAACCACGACGACGACCAGGGCATCGGCGTGCTCGCCGCCATCCAGCAGGCCGGGCGCTCCGAGTTCTTCATGGTCGGCGGGGCCGGCTCGTCGAACGCGATGCAGGCCATCCAGGCGGACAACACGGTGCTGAAGGCGACGGTCACCTACAGCCCGACCATGGCTTCCTCGGCGATTTCCCTGGCTCGCCTGGTCGCCCAGCGAAGGGGGCTGGGCGACCTGGTCGAGCACGAGGTGCCGGCGTCGATCACCCTGGCCTCGGCCACGGTGACCAAGGACAACGTCGGTGAGTACCTGCCGTTGGGCTTCGAGTCCTGATGGGCGCTTCGGTACTCGGCGTGGGCATGGTCGGCTACGCGTTCATGGGGGCGGCGCACTCGCACGCCTGGCGGTCGGCCGCCCGGTTCTTCGACCTGCCCCTGACCCCGGAGCTGACCGCGCTGTGCGGGCGCAACCGGGCGGCGGTGGACGCGGCGGCGGACCGGATGGGCTGGGCGTCGGTGGAGACGGACTGGCGGGCGCTGCTGCGCCGGGATGACATCGCGCTGGTCGACGTGTGCACCCCCGGCGACACCCACGCGGAGATCGCCATCGCCGCACTGGCCGCCGGCAAACACGTGCTGTGTGAGAAACCCCTGGCCAACAGCGTCGCCGAGGCGCGGGAGATGGCCGCCGCGGCCGCCCACGCGGCGGAACGCGGGGTGCGCAGCATGGTCGGCTTCTCCTACCGCCGGGTGCCCGCGCTGGCGCTGGCCCGGCGGCTGGTGGCGCGGGGCCGGATCGGCGAGGTGCGGCACGTGCGGGCGTCCTACCAGCAGGACTGGCTGGTCGACCCGGAGGCGCCGCTGGTCTGGCGGCTGCGCAGGGAGGCGGCCGGGTCGGGCGCGCTGGGTGACATCGGCGCGCACATCGTGGACATGGCCCAGTACCTCACCGGCGACCGGCTGACCGGGGTGTGCGCGCTCACCGAGACGTTCGTGAAGGAACGCCCGCTGCCGGTGGGTGCCGCGGCCGGCGGTCTGGCGGCCGGCGGGGTCAGCGCGGAACGCGGTGCGGTGACCGTGGACGACGCGGCGCTGTTCCTGGGCCGGTTCGCCGGCGGCGCACTGGCCTCCTTCGAGGCCACCCGGTTCGCCACCGGCCGGAAGAACGCGCTGCGCATCGAGCTGTCCGGCAGCCTCGGCGCGCTGGCCTTCGACCTGGAGTCGATGAACGAGCTGGCCTACTACGACAACACCGAGGACCCGGAGACCGCCGGCTTCCGGCGCATCCTGGCCACCGAGCCGACCCATCCCTACGTGCACGCCTGGTGGCCGCCCGGGCACCTGCTCGGCTACGAGCACACCTTCACCCACCAGGTGGCCGACCTGGTTTCCGACATCGCCGCCGACCGTGACCCGACCCCGTCCTTTGCCGACGGCCTGAACGTGCAACTGGTGCTGGACGCGGTCGCCCGCTCGGCGGACGGCGGCGGCGCCTGGCAGCCGATTGGGAGTGAGTGACTTGGCCCGACCGATCACGCTGTTCACCGGCCAGTGGGCGGACCTGCCGTTCGAGGAGGTGGCCCGGCTGGCCGGCGAGTGGGGCTATGACGGGCTGGAGATCGCCTGCTGGGGCGACCACTTCGACCCCTGGGCGGCGGTTTCCGATGATCGCTATCTGCGCGGCCGCCGGGACATCCTGGAGAAGCACGGCCTGTCCGTGTACGCCATCTCCAACCACCTCACCGGGCAGGCGGTGTGCGACGACCCGATCGACGAGCGCCACCGGGCACTGCTGCCCTCCCGGGTCTGGGGCGACGGCTCGCCGGAGGGGGTACGGGAACGGGCCGCCGAGGCGATGAAGGTGACCGCCCGGGCGGCCGCCGCGCTCGGCGTGGACACGGTCGTGGGGTTCACCGGCTCGAAGATCTGGAAGACGGTGGCCATGTTCCCGCCGGTCCCCGCGTCGATGGTGGAGGACGGGTACCGGGACTTCGCCGACCGGTGGAACCCGATCCTGGACGTGTTCGACGAGGTCGGCGTGCGCTTCGCCCACGAGGTGCACCCGAGCGAGATCGCCTACGACTACTGGACCACGGTCGCCGCGCTGGACGCGCTCGGGCGCAGGCCGGCCTTCGGCCTGAACTGGGACCCCAGCCACATGGTCTGGCAGGACATCGACCCGGTCGGCTTCCTCTGGGACTTCCGGGACCGGATCTACCACGTGGACTGCAAGGACACGGCGTTGCGCACCGGAAACGGCCGCAACGGCCGCCTCGGCTCGCACCTCCCCTGGGCCGACCCCCGCCGGGGCTGGGACTTCGTCTCGGTCGGCCGGGGCGACGTCCCCTGGGAAGCGTCCTTCCGCATGCTCAACGCGATCAACTACACCGGCCCCATCTCGATCGAATGGGAAGACGCCGGCATGGACCGCCTACAAGGCGCCCCCGAAGCCCTCGCCTACATCCGCGCCAACGTATTCCCCCCACCAGAAGCGGCCTTCGACACCGCCTTCTCCCCCCAACCCTGATTCAGTGCCCCCAGCACTCTGATTCAGTGCTTTGAGCACGGTGATTCAGTGGTTTGGGCACGGTGATTCAGTCGGTTCAGCAGGCCTCGGGCAGCCCCGCCCAGGCGAACGCCTCCCGGTGGAACCGCGCCACCTCAGCCGGCCGGTCGTCGCCGAGCATGTCGTCGCGCACCGGAATCCCACGCCGGGCGGGTCGAACGAGGAGTTCCTGGCCTGCCCGGGGGTGTCGCCGAGGCAGACCACGGACCGCGGCGCGGTGGTGATCTCGGCGGGATCTCGGCCGGCTTCCCGGGCGTAGGAGTCCAGCTTGGTCCGCCCGGCCTGGATCCCCTCCGGGCCGAGCTTGGCCGGCAGCCAGCCCTGGGTGGTCAGGTCCCGTCAAATGATCATCAAAGCCACGGTAGATCTGCTGGTGGAACGGGTTTCGCGGCCACCACGGTGGAGGCGATCGCCGAGCGCTCCGGCGCCGCGAAGACCACCACCTACCGGCACTGGCCGGACAAGGGGGCCGTGCTGGGCGGCACCATCGAGTCGATCATCCCGATGGCCACCGCGCCGGACAGCGGCAGCCTGCGCGGCGACCTGGCGCGGTTCGCCGAGGAGTTGGCCGGGGTGCTGTCCGCGCCGCCGACCTCGGCGTTGGTTCCCGCGCTGGTCGACTCGGCCGAGCGGGACACGGCGCCGGCGAAGCCGCTCGCCGGGTTCACCGCCGGGCGTCGGGCGCCGATCCGGGAGGCGGTGGCGCGCGCGGCCGGGCGTGGGGAGATCGACCCGCGGATCGACGCCGAAGCGGTGGCCGAGCTGTTCCTGGGGCCGATCTTCTACCGGCGGCTGCTGTCCCGTGAACCTCTGGACGCCCCGTTCACCGCCCGCACGGTGAACGGGGTGATGGCGGCGCTGCCGCTCCTTGCCCAGGGCAGCGAGCCCCGGCCCGAGGGGGTGATCGCCGTCTCTGGCGCTCTGGCGTCGATTTTCGACGCTGAACCGCCGCGGACGGTGATCACTCCTCGAGCGAGACGTTCGCGCCCCGATCGGCGAGCCGCCTGGGCCCGGTCTGCGCGGCGCGTCGCCGGCGGCTCGCCCATGCGGGGCTTGCGCCGGACGTGCGGGACGCTCACGCGGGGCTTGCGCCGGACGTGCGGGACGCTCACGCGGGGCTTGCGCCAGCGGTGCTGAGGCGGCATCCTGTTACTAGACGACCGAACATTCGGTCAGTACGAGTGAGGAGGCGTCGGTGCTGAGTACCGAGAGCCGGGACGCGCGCCGGGTCGCCGGCGAGGTGGTGGACCCGGAGATGCCCATGCTCACCCTCGCCGACCTCGGCGTGCTGCGCGGTGTCGAGGTGTCCGGGGACGCGGTCACGGTGACCATCACGCCCACCTACAGCGGCTGCCCGGCGTTGGCCGAGATGCGCGACGACCTGCGGGAAGCCCTGCACGGCGCCGGTTACCGCGAGGTCGAGGTGCGCACCGTGCTCTCCCCGCCGTGGAGCACCGACTGGATCAGTGAGCGCGGCCGGCGCAAACTGGCCGAGGCCGGCGTCGCGCCACCGGACCGGGTCGGCGAGCGGCCGGCCGGGCCGGTGCCGCTGAACCTGGAGCCGCTCAGCGCCCGGGTGCCCTGCCCGCATTGTGGCGCGCCTTCGACCGAGGAGCTGTCCCGGTTCGGGCCGACGGCATGTACCGCGCTGCGCCGCTGCCCGGCCTGCCGGGAACCCTTCGAGCACGTGAGGCCGCTGTGACCGGTTTCAACGCACTACGAGTGGCCGAGGTGGAACGGCTGTGCGACGACGCGGCCGCCGTGACCTTCGAGATCCCGGACGAGCTGCGCGCCGAGTACGCCTTCCGCCCGGGCCAGTACCTGACCCTCCGCCAAAACGTGGACGGCCGGGAGGAGCGCCGCTCCTACTCGATCTGCGCGCCGGCCGGCGCGCCGCCCCGGGTCGGTGTGCGGCGCATCGACGGCGGGCTGTTCTCCAGCTGGCTGGTCGACCGGGTACGCGCCGGCGACCGGGTGGAGGTGGCCCCGCCGTCCGGCACGTTCAGCCCGGCCCGGATCGCGCGGGGCGAGCACCACGGGCTGATCGCGGCCGGCTCGGGCATCACCCCGGTGCTGTCCATCGCCGCGTCCGTGCTGGCCGCCCACGAGGACACCCACGTCACCCTGCTCTACGGCAACCGGCGCACCGACACGGTGATGTTCGCCGAGGAGCTGGCCGACCTGAAGAACCGCTACGGCCCCCGCCTGCACCTGGTGCACGTGTTGTCCCGGGAACCGCAGGAGGCGGACATCGGGTCCGGCCGGTTGGACGAGCCGAAGCTGCGCGAGCTGCTCACGCTGCTCGTGGACACCGACGGCGTGGACCACTGGTGGCTGTGCGGCCCGCTGGGTGTGACCGAGGCCGCGCGCGGCGTGCTGGAGTCGCTCGACGTCGACGCGAAACGGGTGCACCGCGAGCTGTTCTACGTCGACGAACCGCCCCCCGAGCTGCACCACCCGGACGACCCGGCCCCGCTGGACGGCGAGACCGCCGAGGTCACCGTGGTACTCAACGGCCGGTCCACCGTGCTCACCCTGCCCCGGACGGAACCGGTGCTGGACGCCGCGCAGCGGGTGCGCGCCGACCTCCCGTTCGCCTGCAAGGGCGGGGTCTGCGGGACCTGTCGCGCGCTGGTCACCGACGGCGAGGTGCGGATGCGGCGCAACTTCGCCCTGGAGCCGGCCGAGCTGGCCGCCGGCTACGCCCTCACCTGCCAGGCCCTGCCCACCACCGACACCCTGACCATCGACTTCGACGCCTGATCACTCCGGCGCGAAGCGTTCGCGGAGCTCGTACTTGAGCACCTTGCCGGCCGGGTTGCGTGGCAGCACGTCGACGATCTCCAGCCGCAGCGGCAGCTTGTACCCGGCCAGCCGCTCGCGGGCGAACTCGCGCAGCTCGTCCAGCGTCAGGGACGCGCCGGAGGCCAGCACCACCACCGCGGTGACCGCCTCGCCCCACCGGGTGTCCGGCGTGCCGATGATGGCCACCTCGGCCACCGACGGGTGGTCGTAGAGCACGCTCTCCACCTCGGCCGGGTACACGTTCTCCCCGCCGCTGATCACCATGTCCTTCACCCGGTCGACCACGTACACGTAGCCGTCCGGGTCGCACACCCCCACGTCGCCGGTGTGGAACCAGCCGTCCGCGTCGATCACGTTGTCCGTGGCGGAAGGGTTGCGCCAGTAGCCGGCCATCACCTGCGGGCCGCGCACGCAGATCTCCCCGCGCTCGCCCACCGGCACCGGCGTGCCGTCCGGGGCGAGCAGCCGCACGTCGGAGAGCATGGTCGTGGTCCGCCCGGCGGAACCGGTCTTGCGTACGGTCTCCTCCGGCCGGGTGACCAGCGCCAACGGCGCGGTCTCGGTCAGCCCGTAGCCCTGCGCGAACGGCACGCCCAGGCCGTTGTACAGCTTCATCAGCCGCTCCGGAACCGGCGCGCCGCCGCACATGAGCAGCCGCACGCTGGACAGGTCGGCCTCGCCGAACGACGGGTGCTGGCTCATGAACAGGAACATCGCCGGCACGCCGAACATCGTGGTCACCCGGTGCTCGGCGATCAGGGCCAGCGCGGCGCCGGGGTCGAACCCCGGCATCAGCACCACCCGGCCGCCCTTCTGCAGGGTGAGCAGCGTGGTCACGTTCAGCCCGCCGATGTGGAACAGCGGAGCGCAGACCAGCGTGGTGTCGTCGGACAGGATGTCGAAGGACAGCAGCGCGTTGACGTTGTTCCAGAACAGGTTGCCGTGGGTGAGCATGGCGCCCTTGGGCCGGCCGGTGGTGCCCGAGGTGTACATGATCACCGCGACGTCCTCGGTGCCGGCGCCGACCGCGTCGGCCTCGGCCAGCGGCTCGCGCGAGGTCAGCAGCGCGTCCAGTGCCTCCCAGCCCGGCACGTCGTCGGTGTGCGTGATGACCCGGCGCAGCGGCGTCTCCCCCCGCACCGGGTCGATCACCCGCGCGCGGTCCGCGTCGGCGATCAGGGTGTGGATCTCCGCGTCGCCCACGATGAACGCGAGCTCGGCGGCGCTGAGCCGGAAGTTGAGCGGAACGAAGATGGCGCCCAGCCGCGCGGCGGCGAACATGGTGTGCAGGAACAGCGGGTGGTTCAGCCCGAGGTAGCCCACCCGGTCGCCGGCGGACACCCCGCCGGCCCGCAGCTCGGCGGCCAGCCGGTCGATCTTGTCGAGCAGCTGGGCGTAGCTGTCCGTCTCGCCGCCGAAGGTGAGCGCCGGGCGCTCCGGCGAGCTGGCCGCCCGCCGGGCCATCCACGAGCCGAGGTCCGTCGGGGGGTTGTGGCCGCCACTCATCCGCGCCTCCTCCTGTTGTTGCCGCTGAAAGTTTAGAGGTGTGTTCGGTCGGATGCGCTGGGTGATCGTCGTTGCCCACTGGCACCACGCGACACAGCAGGAGAACGACGTTATGTCGCAGTTGCAATGGTATAACTTTCAATACTTAGCGGTATGCAGACCTGGGGCCAGGGGATTCGGGCCCGGGCTTAACTGACCCGATGGTGGGGTTGCGGGGAGTCCAACGGCCGCGACGCGAAGTAATCAGGTTTACTCTGTGCGACTATCACAGCCACCTTGGGTGCGTCGGGGGCGTTCACCGGACCCGATCCGCCCGGGGTTTTCGCTACCAGGACTGGACGACCGCTTGTGGGGACGAGCGGTCGATCAGAAGGGGGAAACGGTGAAGGCTCGATCGTTGGTTTTCGACCTCTTCGGCGACTACTTGTGTACGGGCGGTGGAGAGGTCCGACTAAGAGGGCTCATAGCCCTGATGGGCTGCTTCGGGGTTCCGGAGGCGACAGTCCGCGTGGTGGTCACCCGGCTGCGCAAGGAGGGTTGGTTGGCCAGCCGTCGTGACGGCCGGGAAACCACCTACCTGCTCACCGACGCCGCCGGGCACATGCTGGAGGAGGGGCAGGAGCGCGTCTTCCGGCGCAGTGAGCAGGCCTGGGACGGGCGGTGGCACCTGGTCATCTACTCGGTCCCGGAGACCGAGCGGGCGGTGCGCGAACAGCTGCGCAAGAAGCTCAGCTGGCTCGGGTACGGCCCGCTTTCGCCTTCGGTGTGGCTGAGTCCGCACGACCGGGTGGACGAGGTGAAGCTGGCGGTCGCCCAGTGGTCCTCGGTGCGGATGGACCTGTTCAGCGCCGCGTCCGAGGGACCGCAGGTGGACCGGGCGATGGCGGCCCGGTCCTGGGACCTGGACGAGCTGAACCGGGACTATGCCGAACTGGTCGCCGAGTTCGAGCCGAGGCTGGAGCACTACAGCTCCGGTGACCTGGCCGGACAGGACGCGCTGGTGGAGCGGACCCGGCTGGTCGGCCGGTACCGGGAGTCGCTCTACCGGGACCCGGAGCTGCCCGTGCAGCTGCTGCCGGAGGACTGGGCCGGTTGGACGGCCCACAAGGTCTTCCGGCAGGCCCACGAGCTGCTCCGGGAGCCGGCCGAGGAGTGCGTCGCCTCCCTCCTCTCTCGCACGGCCTAGAACGCGAACGAGGGCCGGGCACGACACCTCACCCGAGGTGTCGTGCCCGCGTCCGCGAGTCGGGGATTTGGGTACGGCGAGTCGGGGATTTGGGTACGCCGCCGGTGTGACGTGCGCTTCGAGTTCACGGTGACGCCTTGGCCCGTTAATGCATGTGCATTACAGTCTCTGGCACATGAACTAGACGGAGGGCGGTAGCCGACGATGGCGTGGGACTTCTCCACCGAGCCGGAGTTCGAAGCCAAGCTCGCATGGATGCGCGAGTTCGTGCGTGAAGAGATCATCCCGCTGGAGACGCTGGACCTGGACTGGGCGACCTACGACCGGATCACCCAACCGCTCAAGGACCGGGTCAAGGAGCAGGGGCTGTGGGCCTCGCACCTGCCGCCGGAGCTGGGCGGCGGCGGGTTCGGGCAGGTCAAGCTGGGTCTGATGCACGAGATCCTGGGGCAGTGCAAGTATGCGCCCGGCATCTTCGGGAACCAGGCGCCGGACTCCGGCAACGCCGAGCTACTGTCCGTCGGCGGCAACGAGGAGCAGAAGGAGCGCTGGATGCACCCGCTGCTGCGCGGCGAGCTGCGCAGCTGCTTCTCCATGACCGAGCCGGGCGCCGGCGCGGACCCGACCATGCTGAGCACCCGTGCGGTGCTGGACGGCGACGACTACGTGATCAACGGTCACAAGTGGTTCTCGTCCAACGCGAGCGTGGCCGACTTCCTCATCGTGATGGCGGTGACCGACCCGGACGTGTCCCCCTACCAGGGCTCGTCCATGATCGTCGTGCCGGTGGACACGCCGGGGGTGAACATCCTGCGGGACATCCCGGTGATGGACCATCCGTGGTCCGGCGGCCTGGACGGCGGCCACGCCGAGATCATCTACACCGACGTGCGGGTGCCCAGGGAGAACCTGGTGGGCAACCCCGGTGACGGGTTCAAGCTGGCCCAGCAGCGGCTGGGGCCGGGCCGGATCCACCACGCGATGCGCTGGCTGGGCCAGTCCAAGCGGGCGTTCGACATGCTGTGCGAGCGGGCGGTCAGCCGGATCGCCCACGGTTCGCGCCTGGCCGACAAGCAGATGGTGCAGGACTGGGTGGCCACCTCGGCCGCCGACATGCAGGCCGCCCGCCTGCTCACCCTGCACGCGGCGTGGACCATGGACCAGGTCGGCGCGTCCAACGCCCGCAACGAGATCGCCATGATCAAGTACTGGGGCGCCCGGGTGCTGCACGACGTGATCGACCAGGCCATCCAGGTACACGGCTCGCTGGGCTTCTCCGGCGACCTCCCGCTCGAGCAGATGTACCGGGCGGCCCGCGCCGCGCGCATCTACGACGGCCCGGACGAGGTGCACAAGGAGTCGGTGGCGCGGCGCATCCTGCGCGGCTACCAGGCGACCGAGGTGCCCACCGAGCACATTCCGACCCGCCGGGAGGCGGCCCGCAAGAAGTTCGCCGAGCAGCTCGACCTGGCCACCGCGAACGCGTGACCTCCGCGCCAGCCGAAACCAGCGCGGCCGGGGGCGACACCGCCTCCCGGCTGCGCCGGTCGGCCGAGCGGCTGTTCGCCGAGCACGGCGTGGACGGGGCGTCGCTGCGGCAGATCACCAAGGAGGCCGGGCAGCGCAACGTCACCGCCGTGAACTACCACTTCGGCTCCCGCGACGGCCTGCTGCGGGCCGTGCTGGAGCACCACCTGGCCGAGCTGCGCATCCGCCACCGCACGCTGGTGGACCGGTACCTGGAGAACCCGCCGGCCTCCGCGCGGGATCGGCTGCGGGAGCTGGCCGACGCACTGGTCATGCCGGCCTGCGCGGAGCTGGAGTGCGCGGACGGCGGCCCGGACTTCCTGCGCATCGCCGCCGAGGTGGTCAACCGCAGCGACTGGGTGGTCGCGCCGGGCACGCCGATCTCCGAGCTGATCACCCACCAGCACGGCTGGGGTGACCTGGTCGAACCGTTGATGCCGGGCAGTGACGACGCCGCGACCGGGCGGCTGCACCGGCGGTTCGCCGCGATGCGGTTCGTCTACGTGGAGCTGGGCCGGCGCGCGCTCCAGCCACAGCCCAGGCGGGACGACCGGCTGTTCGCCAGCCAGCTCACCGACCTGGTCACCGGGCTGCTCACCGCGCCGCTCAGCGCGCGCACGTTACGCCTGCTCAAAAGCGGTCCGGAAACACCAGAACGGCCGGCCTGACCTCGGGGGATCAGATCGGCCGTTCCGGAGATCGAGCGTGGGTGGTTACAGGCCGCCCAGACCGCCCAAGCCGCCCAGATCGGTCGGCGGCTTCACGTCGGCCACGCTGCCCAACGGGCTCTTGCCCGTGTCGTCAGACTTCGGGCTGTCGGAGTCGGTGTCCTCCGAGTCGGTGTTGACCGAGTCGGTGGGGTCGCTGGACGAAACGCTGTCGGTGCTCAGCGAGTCGGTGTCGAGGTCGTCGGCGGCCGCGGTGCCAACGCCGAGGAGCAGGGCTCCTCCGGCGGCGGCGAGGGCCAGGGTGTAGCGCAGACGCATGTCTGTCCTCTCGGGGTTTGAACTGTTAGCACGTATGGCCGGACAGCGGCCGCCACTGTAGACGGATCCATGTGGGTGATTGCAACCCGTACTCGCGTGCTCACCGTGCGCGTGCGCCGGGCGGTACCCTATGCACGTTCAGCGGAGCAGTTACCAAGTCGTTATTGATCACTACGCTATCTGGGGTAAGTCGTTCGGTCCTATCTAGGTCCATTGGTGGTATTGGATCGCGATCGCGAATGGGTGATCGGGAACGGCCACAGCGCCGAGCGGCCTGCCGGCAGGATCCCGGTCGTGGCGGACATCGACGCTGACCCCTCGGCCCTGTGGTCGCGCGCGGCCCGGATCTCGGCTCTGGCGCACGAGTTGGCCGCCGCGGCCGAGGCGGCGCGCGTGGCGGGCATCCAGGATGTGCCCGGCGGCGGGTGGTCCGAGTACGCGGATCAGGTGCTGGCCGGCACGGCCGCCGACGTCGCCGAGCTGGCCGGCCTGGCCGCCGCGCTGCACCGCCGGGCCGCCGCGCTGGCCGGCGCCGACACCGCGGTCACCGAGCGCCTCAGCGCCATCCGCCGGTGCCTGGGTTGACCCCGGCCCGGGGCCGGGAATGCGAAACGCCGGTCGGCGCGGCCGGCCGGCTCCGGAAATACGAAACGCCGGTCGGCGCACTCGAGGATGCACCGACCGGCGTCCGGTCATACCGCTGGGGAGCGGACTAAGTCATGCGGGGAGTCAGCTGTCGTCGTCCGAGCCGGAGGAACCGGAAGAGCCAGAGCTGGACGAACCGCTGCCGCTGTCGTCCGAGTCGTCACCGGACGAGGACGAAGACTTCTTGGTGGACGGCTTGCTGCTGTCCGAGGCGGAGTCCGTCGCCGAGCCGGTGTCGCCGTCCTCCGAGTCCGAAAGGCTGTCGCTGCTGTCGCTCCGGAGCTCCTCGTCGCCCGGGCTGCTCGCGCTCGAGTCGTCACCGCCGAGGATGCCCCCGAGGCCACCGAGTCCGTCGGCATACGCGCTGCCGGCGCCGAGCAGGAGTGCCCCGCTGGCGGCCGCGATTGCCAAGCTGATGCGCAGGCGTCGCTGCATATTGCAATCCTCCTCAGATCGTCAGTCGCACGGTGGTCCGTACGGCAGCGGCCCATGCTAGGGGAGCGGGATTCGGGTCGGGGAGTGCGGTCAGGGTAACCCGGCCGGACCAGCGAATACTCCAATGGTGTCGGCGTGTCGCGGCCGGGGGTCCGCTTCGAACTCCCGAAATGCGCCCGTGAGGCCGGTCAGCGGCGGGAGAGGCCCGCTGTTCCCTGACGGCGGGGTGACCCGGCCGCGCCTATTCTCGTTAGGCACAGTGCCGTGCAACCAGGCGCCCAGACGGGGGAACGCGATGTCCGCTCCGGCCGAGTTGACCGCTCGAATCGATCTGTGGAGCTCGGCCTCGTTCGCCGAGGGGCATCCGGTCGAGCAGTACCGGTGTCTGCGGGAGAACGCCCCGGTGTACCGGCACGAAGAGCCGGATGGGCCGGGTTTCTGGGCGGTCACCTCGCACGCGCTGGTGCGCGAGGTGAGCATGCATCCGGAGCGGTTCTCCAGCGCGCTGGGCGGCATCCTGATCCCCGACCTGCCGCCGCAGGAGCTAGAGTTTTTCCGCACGATGATGCTGGCCATGGACCCGCCCCGGCACTCGTTCTACCGGCGGCTGGTCGGCGGGCTGTTCACCCCGAAGCGGGCGGCGCAGTGGCGCGAGCGGATCGCCGCCACGGTGACCGCGATCCTGGACGAGGCGGCCGAGGCGGAGCGCGCGGCCGGCTCATGTGACCTGGTCACCGAGGTGGCCGGCAAGCTGCCGTCCTACGTGATCGCCGAACTGCTCGGCATTCCGAGGGCGGACGGTGAGCGGCTCTACGAACAGACCGAGATCATGCACTCGGCGCCGGACGCGGTGATCGTGGAGCGGCGGTCGGCCGCGATGGTCGAGATCATGCAGTACGCGGCCGGGGTGCGCGCCGACAAGCTGGCCAACCCGGCCCCGGACATGGCCACCCGGCTGGTGACCGCCGAGGTGGACGGCCAGCGGCTGACCGAGGAGGAGTTCATCTCCTTCTTCATGCTGCTGCTCAACGCCGGCGGCGACACCACGCGCAACCTGATCGGCGGGGCCGTGGCGGCGCTGCTGGACCGGCCCGCGCAGCTGGCCTGGCTGCGCTCCGACCTGCCGGCGCGCATACCGGCCGCCGCCGAGGAGCTGCTGCGCTTCCAGGCCCCGGTGATCTACATGCGGCGCACCGCGGTCGCCGACACCGCGTTGGGTGACGTCCCGATCGCGGCCGGCGACAAGGTTGTCCTCTATTACGGTGCGGCGAACCGTGATCCGGCGGTGTTCGACCGCCCGGAGGAGCTGGTGCTGGACCGCACGCCGAACGAGCACATCGCGTTCGGCGGCGGCGGGCCGCACTTCTGCCTCGGCGCGCACTTCGGCCGGATCGAGGCGGTGGAGATGCTCGGCCAGCTGCTCGGCCGGTTCCCCGGCCTGGCCCTGGCCGGGGAACCCACCTGGTTGGCATCCAACTTCATCTCCGGTCCCACCCACGTTCCGGTCCGCCTGAGCTAAACCAGGGCCTCGTCCTGCTCCAGCGCCTCGGCCGCGGCCGGGTTGTCGGCCGGAGCCGGGGTGCGCAGGGCCACGGCGGCGACCACGGCCAGCACGGCGGCGATCACCGCCGCCACCGCCGAGGTGAGTACCAGGCCGGAGACGAAGGCCTCGCGGGCCGCGCCGAGCAGCGCGGAGCCGAGCGCCTCGGGCAGCTGTGAGGCGGCCACGACCGCCCCGCCCAGGGTGTCCCGCGCGGCGTCCACCGCGTCGGCCGGCACTCCGGCGGGCAGCGCGGAGGCCACCCCGCTCCGGTAGATGGTCACCGCGATGCTGCCCAGCGCCGCGATGCCCAGCGCGCCGCCCAGCTCGGCGGCGGTCTCCGAGATGCCGGAGGCGGCGCCGGCCTTCTCCGGCGGCGCGGACCCGACCACCATCTCCGTGGTCAGCCCGAACACCGGCCCCATGCCGAGGGAGATGACCACCGAGGCGGCGATCAGCGCGGGCAGCCCGCCGGTCACGCCGACCTGGGTGAGCAGCAGCAACCCGATCGCCGACGAGCCGAGCCCGCCGGCCACCACGTAACCCGGCCGCGCCCGCGCCAGCAGCCGGGGCGCCAGCTGCGAGCTGATCACGAACGCGATCGCCGACGGCAGCGACCACAGCCCGGCCTCCAGTGGCGACTGCTCCAGCACCAGCTGCAGGTACTGCGCGATGAACAGGAAGTAGCCGACCATCACGAAGATCGACAGGAAGTTCACCACCAGCGCGGAGTTGAACGCGCGGATGCGGAACAGGCCGACGTCGATCATCGGCTCGGCCAGCCGCCGCTGCCGGTGCACCCAGGCCACCCCGACGGCGATACCGCCCGCGATGGCCAGCACCGCGCCGGTGTGCAGGCCGTCCTGCGCGATCTGCTTGATCCCGTACACCACGGCGAGCAGCGCGACCACCGACATCCCGGCGCTGACCAGGTCCAGCCGGCCGGCGTCGGGGTCCCGGTACTCCGGCAGCACCCTCGGCCCGAGCACCAGCAGCGCGCTCATCACCGGCAGCGCCAGCAGGAACACCGAACCCCACCAGAACCACTGCAGCAGCAGTCCGCCGAGCACCGGCCCGATCGCGCTGCCGGCGGAGAACGCGCCGATCCAGATGCCCACCGCGAGCGAGCGCTGCTTCGGGTCGGGGAACATGTGAAAGATCAGCGACAGGGTGGACGGCGCGACCGTGGCGCCGGCGATGCCCAGCAACGCGCGGGTGACGATCAGCATCTCCGGCGAGGTGGAGAACGCGGCCAGCACGGACAGCGCGCCGAACGCCGCCGCCCCGATCAGCAGCAGCCGCCGCCGGCCGATCCGGTCGCCCAGGGTGCCCATGGTCACCAGCGCGCCGGCCACCATGAATCCGTACCCGTCGATGATCCACAGCAGCTGGCTGCTGGTCGGGCGCAGCTGCTCGGTGAGCGCGGGGATGGCCAGGTGCAACACGGTCAGGTCCATCACGTACAGCAGGCAGGCCAGCGCGAGCACAGCCAGGCCGACCCATTCGCGCCGGCCCGCCCTCCTCGGCGCGGTGGGGGTTTCCAGGGTGCTCATCGCCGGGTTCCTCTCGTCCGTGTCCGATGGTTCTGACCAGACGTCGAACCGGAACTCATCGGATCGACACGATCCGCACTGTGAGACGCGTCTCCGCCGCCGTCCGACCGGATGCGTTAGGTATGGCTACGCTGACCCGATGACGAGCGAGGCGCCGCGTCTGGGTGAGGGACTGTCGCTGCGGCGCATGCCGGCGCACTGGATGCTCGGCCGGCTGGGTAAACGGGTGATGCGCCCGGGTGGTCTCGGCTCCTCCCAGTGGTTGATCGACCGGTTGGGCATCGGGCCGGACGACGATGTGGTGGAGATGTGGCCCGGCCTGGGCCGGACCACCGCGCTCGCGCTCACCCGGAAGCCGCGCTCCTACGTCGGGATCGAACGCGGTGAGGCCGAAGCCGCCCGTGCCCGCCGCGCGTTCGGCGGCCCCGACCAGCGGTGCATCGTCGCGCCCGTGCACCGCAGCGGCCTTCCCGACCGGTGTGCCTCCGCGCTCTACGGCGAGGCACTGCTGACGCTGGAACCGGCCGGCCGCAAGGTCGAGATCGTCGCGGAGGCCGCCCGGCTGCTACGCCCGGACGGCCGCTACGGCGTCCACGAGCTCCTTCTCACCCCCGATGACCTGCCCGAGGAGACCAAGACCGAGATCCAGGCCGTGCTCACCCGGGTGCTCCGCATCGGCGCGCGACCGCTCACCCGCACGGAATGGCACGAGCTGCTCGCCGGCTCCGGGTTCGCCGTCCGGGAGGAGCGCACCACGCCGTTGCTGTTGCTGGAGCCGCGCACCGTGCTCGCCGACGAAGGCGCCGGCGGAACCGCCGCTATCCTCGGCCGGGCGCTGGCGCACCCTCAAGTGCTGCCCCGGTTAGCCGCGTTCTACCGCGTCTTCCACCGCTACCGGCACCATCTCGGCGCGATCACCCTGGTCGCCTCGCGCACCTGAGTCTGCCCGCCGTTCCAACGCACGCAACCGTTCCTCGATCCGGTCGTCCGGGTGCTCGGGTTGGCCGGGTTGGCCGGGTTGTCTTCGGACGGCGCGGGCGGTCATCACGCCGCTGAGGACGATCCAGGAGAACGCGGTCACGGCGGGGACGTAGAAGCCGAAGATGCCGTTCCAGGCGAACGGGCCGGTCTGGAAGACATAGAGCAGGCCGGCGGGCGCCACGCCGAACGCGCTCCACAGGTTGTAGTAGCCGAACCAGCGCGGGTAGACCGGATCGGCCCGTTCGTCGGCCAGGGTGACCGCGGCCAGGATCAGCATCTGGAACATGCCGGTGCACACGATCATCCACGGCAGCCAGGCCAGGTCGTTGAGCGCGCGCACGGTCTGCGGGACGTCGAGCCGGTAGGCGGCCGCCACCCAGAACGCGCTCGGGAAGGCGAACTCGAGCACGATGCACCCGGTGGCGGCGACGAAGGCCCACAGCAGCAGGGGGTCGCGCCCCTCGAGCCGGTGGATCTGGGCCGAGATCGCGGCCCCCCAGGGGAGGAGGAAGGCCGCCGCGAAGATGCAGATCGCCATGCCGACCCTGATGCCGGTGGCGTTCTCCCGGAACCGGTCGAAGATCTCGACGGCTCCGGCGCTCGGGTCCGGCGGGGGGATGAATCCCGCGAGCCCCCAGAAGCCGATCCCGGTCAGCACGACGAAGGGCACCCAGGAGTGGGCTCAGATCAGGTGGAGTCGTCTCCGGGCGGCGGTCATGAGCGGGCGCCTCTCCTTGACAGTCATCAGATTTTGTCACATAGTCACCTGATGGTCCAGGCCGCTCACACCCGCGCGCTGCTGATCGTGTTCTCCAACCCGTCCTCGGACGCCGAGGAGGAGGAGTTCAACCGCTGGTACACCGAGGAACACATCCCGGACGTGCTGCGTCTCGGCGGCCTGCGCAGCGGCCGCCGCTACCGGTCCTCCGGGGTGCCGCTGCTGCCCGGCTTGCCGGAACCCGGCCGCTACGCGGCGGTCTATCCGGTGGAGGCGGACACCGTGGAGCAGATCCGCGCGGTCGCCGACAAGCTCCAGGCCGGCCTGGCCGCCGGCGAGACATCGGTGTCCCCGACCATGGACCTCAGCAGGGTGCAGGCCGCCTGGGTCCTGCCCGTAGGCGAGGAGATCACGCTCTGAGGCGGGACACGCCTCAGTCGAAGGCGCCGAAGACGTTCTGGTCCCAGTCCAGCACGGAACCCGTGACCACGCCGGACCGTTCGGACAGCAGGAACACCACCATCGCGGCGATCTCGTCCGGCTGACCGAGCTTGCCCATCGGCAGTGACTTCGCCGCGCGTTCCCGCCAGCCGTCGTCGGCGGCGTGGAACCGGCGCTGGATCTCGTCCTCGCCCTCGGTGTCGGTCCAGCCGATGTCCAGGCCGTTGATCCGGATGCGGTCCCAGCGGTGGGCGTGGGCGGCGTTGCGGGTCAGGCCGGCCAGGCCGGCCTTGGTCGCCACGTACGGCGCCAGGTAGGGCTGCCCGCCCAGCTCGGAGGAAGTGATGATGTTGACGATGCTGCCCGGGCGGTTGTGCTCGCGCAGGTGGTTGACCACCGCCTGCATGAGGAAGAACGGGCCGCGCAGGTTCACCGCGACATGCTGGTCGAACAGCTCGGGGGTGGTGTCGGTGAGGCTCCCCCTTGTGGTCAGGCCGGCCGCGTTGACCAGGCAGTCCACCCGGCCGAACTTGTTGATCACCGTGCGCACCGCCGCCTGGCTGGCGGCCACGTCGGCCACGTCGGCGGCCACGAATACCGCCGGTGTACCCGCTGTATGCAGCTGGTCCACCAGGGCCTGACCCGGCTCCGGACGGCGCCCGGTGACCGCGACGCCGGCCGCGCTCTCGGCCGCCGCCGCGCGCGCCACCGCCGCCCCGATGCCCTGGGTGCCGCCGCTGACCAGTACCACCTTGTCGTTCAGCAAGCTCATCGCCGCGCTCCTCCAGCTCTTTCCACCCGAACCCGCCCGCCCTGGACCCGGACCCAGCGCTCGTCCGCTGACGCGGCGACGGCGGCCTCGACCACCCGCGCCGCCGCGAGCGCGTCCGCCACGGTCGCTCTCGCCGCCGGCTCCAGCATCCCGTCGCCGCGAGCGGCGTCCAGGAAGTGCGCGGCCTCGATCACCTTCAGGTCGTCGTAGCCCATCGCGTTGCCCGGCCCCGGCTGGAAGCGGGCGTACTCGCCGAGCCCGGCGTGCCCGAGCACGGTGGTGTAGCCGTCGGTGCCCAGCCGGGTCACCCGCAGCTCGTTCATCCGCTCGAAGTCCCAGCCGGCCGAGCCGCGCGTGCCGTAGACCTCGAGCACCAGGCCGCACCGGGGTCCGACCACCACCCGGGACACCTCGAGCGTGCCGATCGCCCCGCCGGCGAACCGGGCCAGCAGGGCGGCGTAGTCGTCGTTGTCCACCTCGCCGAGTTCCACGTCGCCGGCCGAGCCGTCGACCACGGCGAAGTGGCTCTCCGCGTCGGCGACCGGCCGCTGCCGGTGCACGATCGCGGAAGCCGCGCTGACCTCGGTGATCCGGTCGTCCAGCACGAACCGCACCAGGTCGGCCACGTGCGAGAGCAGGTCGCCGAGCACCCCGGTCCCGGCGTGCTCGCGCTGGAACCGCCAGGACAGCGCCACCCTCGGGTCGGCCGCTTGGCCGTTCAGGAACACGCAGCGCACGCTGGTCACCCGGCCCAGCTCGCCGTCCGCGACCAGCCGCCGGATATGCGCCACGGCCGGCGCCTGCCGGTAGTTGAACCCGACCGCCGTCACCACCCCGGAGGCGGCCGCCGCCTCCGACACCGCGGCCGCATCCTCGGCGTCCCGCCCGACCGGCTTCTCGATCCAGAACGGCTTGCCGGCCGCCGCGGCGGCCAATGCGACCTCCCGGTGCAGGGCATTGGGTGCGCAGATGGACACCACGTCGACCGCCGGGTCGTCCACCACCTCGCGGTAGTCGCCGGTGGCCCGGGCGTAGCCCAGTACATCGGTTGCATACACCTGGCGTTCGGGCGAGGTGTCCGCCGCGCACACAAGCTTCGGCCGCAGCCCCAGGTCCGGGTACACAACCGGTATACCCAGGTAGGCGCGGCTGTGCAGTTTGCCCATCCAGCCCACGCTCACCAGCCCGACCCCGACCGTCCGCATCCCGCTCACCGTCCGCGTCCCCTCACCGTCCGCGTCCTGGTCACCGGCCGCCGCCCGGTCGCCGTCCGCGTCCTGGTCACCGACCGCCGCCCCGTCGCCTTGCCTGCTCGGCCAGCTGGTCGCGCAGGCGGCCCTCCGGCCAGGACTCCTCCAGCGCCTGGCGGACCAGGTCGGCCTGGCTGGGCGGGGCGAGGCCGTCCACCGGCGGGTCGGCGTCCAGGTCGGTCGGGAACGGGTAGCCCTCGGCGGCGGCGGTGAGGGCGTGTCCGGCGCCGCCGGGGTCGGTGGCCGAGCGCGCGACCAGAGCGGGGTATATCGCGTTGCACATCCGCTCGCGGTGCACCGTCTCCATCGCGCGGCCGAACGGCGAGGACACCTGCAGCAGGTTGGCCATCCGCTGCACATTGGCGGTCCGGTTCGCCCCGGCACCGTGGATCACCGCCGGATTGAAGAACACCGCGTCGCCCAGCTCGAGCGGCAGCTGCACGTGGCGCTCGTCGAAGTACTCGCGGAACTCCGGCAGCTCGGTGGCCAGGTAGCCGGGCAGGTAGCGCTGCGAACCGGGCAGGTAGCAGGTCGGCCCGGACTCCACCGGCATGTCGCTGTGCGCCACCGCGCCCTGCAGGGTGAGCACCGGGGACAGCCGGTGCACGTGCTCGGGGAACCGCTCGATCCGCTCCGGCGCCAGGAAGCCCAGGTGGTAGTCGCGGTGCCCGACCTGCCCGGCGCCGCCCGGTTTGACTACGTTGACCTGCGAGGTCACCTGGTAGCCCGGCCCGAGCCAGGCCTCGCTGACCAGGGCCAGGATGTCGTTGGCGTAGTAGTCGACGAACACCTCGGGCGCCCGCACGGCCAGCTTCTCCAGCGCGTTCCAGATGCGGTCGTTCGCGCCCGGCCTGGCGAAGTGGTCGCCCTGCGCGGCGCCGGTCGCGTGCTGCTCGGCGATGATCGCGGCGAACTCCTCGGTGGCCCGGTGCACGGTCTCCGCCGCGAACGCGCCTCGGATGATCACGATACCGGGGCCGTCGGACAACGTGTATACAAGCTGTTCACAGACGGCGGTGCGGTCAGCCTCGCGCAGCAGTTTCGCCTGGTAGACCGGCACGTCCCGGACCACGAGTGCTTTCAGCTCGGCCAACCGGCAGGATTCTGTTCTCAACGTCATCCCGCCCACCCCGCTCCGGCGCTTCCGCGCCTGCGCTCCCTGAACCCGGTCACCCGGACACCTCGAGGTAGACGGCGCCGTCAGTGACCTTCACCGGGAAGGTGCGCAGGTCGACGAGCACGGGGGCGCCCTGGGCCTCCCCGGTGGCGTAGTTGAACCGGCCCATGTGCCGGGGACACTCGATCTCGCCGTCCATCACCAGGCCGTCGCAGAGCAGCTCCCGCTCGTGGGTGCAGTGGCCGGCGGTGGCGTAGAAGCGGTCCTCCGGCGAACGGAAGATCGCGTAGTCGACGCCGTCGTGCCGGATGCCGATGACGTCGTCCGGCTCGATGTCACCGGTCTTGCAGGCCTCGATCCACATCCTGGTCACACCTCCTGGAACGGGCGCGCGGTCGCCGGCAGCGTGCGGCGCACGTAATGGGTCTGGTCGCGCAGCTGACGCAGTACGGCCGGCACCAGCTCGCGGTACGCGGCCCAGATTGACGGGTACACCGGGGCCAGGTCGTGCTTGATCTCCTCGTGGAGCTCGGGCAGCCGGTGGTTGGGGATCATCGGGAACATGTGGTGTTCCACGTGGTAGTTCATGTTCCAGTAGAGGAACCGGTTGATTCGGCACATCCGGACGGTGCGGGTGTTCAGCCGGTGGTCCAGCACGTTCTCGCCCAGCCCGGCGTGCTGCGTGAGCCCGTAGACCAGGTGCATGAACGTGCCGTACACGCGCGGCCCGCCGATGTATACAAGCGGCATAACGGACCCGGTCAGCACGCACAAACTCACCGTGGCGGCGTAGATGGCCAGCCAGATCCGCGCGGTCCGGTACACCCGGGACCGCTCGGACTCCGGGATGAAGGTGGCCTCCTCGGCGCCCAGCCGGCCCAGTGCGTGCCGAACCATGTCCCGCAGCGCCAGCGGTACGTCGACCAGGCCGAAGAAGTTGGCCAGGATCCGGGCCAGCTTGGCCGGGCGCATGGCGGCGATCTCCGGGTCCCGGCCGACGATCAGGGTGTCGGTGTGGTGCCGGGTGTGGCTCCACCGCCAGACCGCCGGGTCGCGCATCATCATGAACGAGGCGACCTGGTAGACCACGTCGGCCATCCAGCGGGTGCGGAACACGGTGCCGTGCCCGGCCTCATGCCAGCGCGAGTCGCCGGCCGACCCGTAGAGCACGCCGTAGACCAGGAAGAACGGCACCGCCCACCAGGTTCCCCAGAGCAGCCCGCCCGCCGTGCCGGATACGGCCAGCAGGCCCAGCCAGATCGCCGTGTCGCGCAGCGCCGGCCCGTCGGAGCGGCGCATGAGCTCCTTCATCCGCCGGCGGTCGATCGGGCTGCGGTACCACTGCCCGCCGGTCAGGCCGGCGCTCTGGGCGCGGGCGCCCTTCGGGCCGGTCAGGTCGTACCGGGCCTGCGGGCCGTGTCCCCCGCGTTCCGCGCTGTGTCCTCCGCCCGCGCCGGGCTGGGCGCGGGCTCGCCGTGCGCGTTCCGCGCTTTGTCCTCCGCCCGCGCCTAACTGGGCGCGGGCTCGGCGAGCGCGTTCCGGGCTAGCCATCGCCGCCCCCGCTCAGCACCTTGCGCAGGAACTCGACGCTGGTATGCACGTCGCATACCGGGCCGATACCGGTCGGTTCCTCGGTGAGGATGGTGTCCTGCTCGAGCACGTACCAGCCGGCGTAGCCGTGCGCGCGCAGGTGCCCGACGATCGCCGGGGTGTCCACGTCGCCGGTGCCCAGCGGCCGGTACATGCCGGCCCGCACCGCTTCGGTGTAGCCGCGCCGGCCGTCCCGCACCTGCCGGGCGAGGCCGAGGTCGACGTCCTTGAGGTGGGTGTGTGCGATGCGCTCCGGGGCCTGCCGGGTCAGCTCGGCCGGGTCGGTGCCGCCGATCAACAGGTGGCCGGTGTCCAGGCAGAGGCGCACGGCCGACCCGTCGAGCACGCGCCGCACGTCGGCGCCGGTCTCCACCATGGTGCCCACGTGCGGATGCAGCACCGCCGCGACGCCGTGGCGGGCGGCCAGGTCGGTGATCCGGTCGAGGTTGGTGAGCAGCGTGCGCCAGCCGGACTCGTCCAGCTCGGGCCGCGAGTCGTAACCGTGCTGGCCGGTCACGGCGGACAGCACCAGGGTGCCGGCGTGCGCGGCCGCGTAACCGGCCAGGAGCCGCTCCACCTCCGGCAGCGGGTCGTGCTCGGGCCGGTGCAGCAGCAGCGGGGTGAACCCGCCGACCGCCGTCAGGTGGTGGCGTGCCAGCACGGCCGCCATGCGGTCCGGTGCGTCGGGCAGGAAGCCGGCCGGCCCGAACTCGGTGGCGGCCAGGCCGACCTCGCCCATCTCGGCGAGCACCCGGTCCGGGCGCATCTGGTAGCCCCAGCCCGGGACCTCGCACACGCCCCAGGAGATCGGTGCGCCGGCGATCTTTGCGGCGGCTTCGGGTGGGTGGGTCATCGAGTCACCTCCGTGATCCGTACAGGTCGGTGTTCGGCGGCGGAGCGGGCGGCGGCCTCGGCGATCCAGCCGGCGGCCAGCGCGTCGGCCACCGTGCACGGCGACGGGCGCCGGCCGGCCACCAGCTCGGTGAACGCGGCCAGCTCGGCGCGGAACGCGCCGGCCAGGCGGTCCATGAAGAAGCGGTGCGGGGTGCCGCCGGGGAAGGTCACGCCGGGCTCGACCGAACGCAGCGGCAGGCCGGCGTCCAGGCCGACGGCGATGCTGTCCCGCGAGCCGTGCAGCTCGAGGCGCACGTCGTAGCCGCGCGGGTTGAACCGGCTGTTGGAGACCAGCGCCAGCGTGCCGTCGTCCAGGGTGAGCGTGGTCGCGGCGGTGTCCACGTCGCCGTACCGGCCGAAGTTCACTGCCTCCCTCGAGCCGGCTTCCGGGTCGGCCGCCGAGCCGGCCTCCGCGTCGGCCCGGTTGCCCCCGGTGGCGTAGACCTCGACCACCTCGCGCCCGGTGACCCAGCGGATCGCGTCGAAGTCGTGCACCGAGCAGTCCCGGAAGATCCCGCCGGAGACCCGGAGATAGTCCGGCGGCGGCGGGGCGGGGTCCAGGGTGGTCGCCCGGACGGTGTGCAGCCACCCCAGCTCGCCGCTGTATACAGCTTGTCTCGCGGCGGTGTACCCGGCGTCGAACCGGCGTGGGTAGCCGATCTGCACCCGCTCGTCCCGGCCCGCGATGCGCTCGGCCAGCCGGACCGCGTCGGCGATGTCGCCGGCGATCGGCTTCTCGCAGAACACCGGCAGCCCGGCGTCCACGGCGGCCAGCAGCAGCTCCGGGTGGGCGTTGGTGGCGGCGGCGATCAGCACGCCGTCCACCCCGGAGGCGAGCAGCTTCGCCGGCGACTCGGCCGCCTCCGCGCCCACCTCGGCGGCGATCCGCGCGGTGGTATCGGCCACCGCGTCGGTGACCACCAGCGATTCGACCTCGTCCAGCCCGGCCAGCGTGCGCGCGTGGAACGCGCCGATCCGGCCCAAGCCGATCAGACCTAGCCGCATGAGGGCTCCTCTTCGCTGTGTGTGGGTTCGCTCCGCGTGCTGGGCCGGAGGGGGAAGCCGGCGGCCCGGTAGACGGTGTCGATCAGTTCCGCGTTGGCGACCGCGTCGTCCAGCGCGTCGGCGATGGCGTCGCCCGCCGGGTGGCGGAGCAGCTCGGCGAACGCCTCCAGCTGGTAGGTGTAGGAGGCGCGGGTGCCCAGCCGTTCAATGCGCTCGGCGCCGCCGGTGGTGACCGCGATCGTGTCGTCGCGCTGCGGCGAGACGAAGTGGCGGGCCTCGGCCTCGCCCCGCTCGCCGATCACCCGCAGGGTGGTGCGCCGGCCGTTGTTCATGGAGCAGTGGACCAGGCCGGTGGCGCCGCTCGGAAAGGCCAGCTCGACGGTCATCGTCTCGTCGACGCCGGGGTTGTCGGCGTGCTCGACCCCGACCGCGCGGATGAGGGCCGGCTCGCCGCCGGCCACCTCGCGCCCCAGTACCCGGCTGGCATGCAGTCCGTAGCAGCCGAGGTCCATGAGCGCGCCGCCGGCCAGCTGGAACGACCAGCGCGGGTCGACGGGCTTGGGCGGCGGCATGGTGAAGTGCGCCTCGACGTGCCGGACCGGGCCGAGCTCGGTGCGGGCCAGCTCCACCATGCGCCGCATCACCGGGTGGTGCCGGTAGTGGAACGCCTCGACCACCACCACGCCCTCAGCGCGGGCGGCGTCGGCGACGACGTGCGCCTCGGCGGCGTTGCTGGCGAACGGCTTCTCCGAGAGCACGTGCTTGCCGGCCCGGATGGCGGCCAGGTTCCACGGGCCGTGCATACCGTTTGCCAAGGGGTTGTATACAGCCTGTACTTCGGGGTCGGCGCACACCGCCGCGTAATCGTCCAGCACCCGCTCGACCCCGTGCTGACCGGCGAACTCCGCCGCCCTGGCCCGGGACCGGGCGGCCACCGCGACCAGCCGGTCACCGGTGATCCGCGCCGGGGCGACCACGGCCGCCGCGCTGATCCGGGCCGCGCCGAGCAGGCCGATCCGCAGTGGTTCCCCCGCCGATGCCATCCGCCTGACCTCCGTTGGTCGTCCCTTCAGAGCTGCTTTAAAGCGCTTTAAGACTGCTAGTACTATCCCGAGAACCAGCGGTACGTGTCAATGGGCCGAACGGGGTGCCAGTGGGGAACGGCAGGCGGGTGCGCCTGGAAGACGTGGCCGAGGCGGTCGGGCTGTCCCCCGCCTCGGTCTCCCTGGTGCTGCGCGGGGCTCCCGGGCCGAGCGCCGCGACCAGGGAGAAGGTGCTCGAGGCCGCGACCCGGCTGGGATACCGGCCGGACCGGACGGCCAGCCTGCTGGCCCGGCGGCGCAGCCGGCTGATCGGCGTATTGATGGACGTGCGCAGCACCTTCCACGCGCAGCTGGTCGAGGACCTGCACGACACCGTGGAAAAGCATGGATACGACCTGGTGCTGGCCACGATCACCCGCAGCCGGGGCGAACGGCGCGCGGTGGAGACGCTGCTCGACTCCCGCTGTGAGGCGCTGGTGCTGCTCGGCCCGGACGCGCGGGACGAGGAGCTGGCCGCACTGGACCGGCAGCTGCCGGTGGTCGCGGTGAGCCGGCGCGTCGGCACGGACCCGCCGGGGCTGGACGTGGTGCGGGTGGCCGACGACGCCGGTGTGGGCGAGGCGGTCGCCCACCTCACCGGGCTGGGCCACCGGGACATCGCGTACCTGGACGCCGGTCCCGGCGCGATCCCCAGCGAGCGCCGGCGAGGTTATCAGCGGGCCATGCGGGCCGCCGGCCTGGCCGACCGGGAGCGCCTGTTGCGCGGCGGCTACGACGAGTCGACCGGCATGCGGGCCGCCCGCGAGCTGCTCGAATCGGGCGACGAGCTGCCCACCGCGATCGTCGCGTTCAACGACCGCTCGGCGGTGGGCCTGCTCGATGTGTTCAGCCGTTCCGGGGTGGACGTGCCCGGGCGGGTGTCCGTGGTGGGCTACGACGACGACCAGCTGGCCCGGCTCGCGCACGTCGGGCTGACCTCGGTCGGCCAGGACACCCGCCGGTTGACCGAACACGCGGTGGCCGCCGTGGTGGAGCGGCTGGACGGCGGCCGGACCACGCACCGCGAGGTCGTGCTCCCGCCCTACCTGGCGGTCCGTGCCACCACCGGGCCGCCACGATCCGCCGGTAAGCCGGTTGGGTGACAGCCAGTCGGACGCTCTTCTCAGCTTGCGGCGACCACCAGGGCTAACGTGGCGGGCCTGCCCCGGACGAAGGACTTGCCGGCCCCGAGTCGGCCTGATGAAGCGTGGTTGCGCGCGTCATTCGGGGGAGTGGGCGCGCGCAACCACGCCATCAGGGTCGATAGAGCGAAGGCCGGTCGACCAGCGTGACCGGGACCCGCCCGCCGTCGTGCAGGGAGACCAGGGCGGCGTCGATGCACGCGGCGGCCGCGTAGCCGTCCCAGGCATCCGGGCCGGTGGGCTCCTCGCCCCCGGCCACCGAGGCCAGCCAGGACCGGAACTCGATGTCGAACGCGGCGGCGAACCGCTCCGGCCAGTCGGTCGGCACCCCCAGGGCCACCGTCCCGGCCGAGCGGACCACCACGCCGGCCGACTCGGACAGCGCGGCCACGCCGTCCTCGCAGACCACCTCGCCCCGGATGTCGTAGCCGTACCGCGCGTTGGCCAGCACCTCCACGTCCACCAGTACCCCGTTCGCCAGCTCCAGCACCAGCACCAGCGGGTCGGGGAAGCCGTCCTTGGCGCGCGAGTTGCGCCTCGGGGTGTACGCGGTGATCGCCGCGATCTCGTCGGCGAACATCCAGCGGATGAGGTCGAACTCGTGCACCGCGCTGTCGGTGACCACCATGTCGCCGGTGAAGTGCGCGGGCAGCGCCGGGTTGCGGTGCGCCGCGTGCATCAGCAGCGGCGCGCCCAGCGAGCCCCCGTGCACGGCGGCGCGCAGCGCCAGGTAGGCGGGGTCGTAGCGGCGCATGAACCCGACCTGGACGTAGCGGCGCCCGGCCGCCACCTCCGCTTCCAAGATCGTTATACAATCTGTGGACGAGCTGGCCAGCGGTTTCTCGCAGAACACCGGCTTGCCGGCGGCGATGCAGCCGAGCACGTAGTCCCGGTGCGTGCTGCCCCACGAGGTGACCACCACCGCGTCCACTTCCGGCGACTCGATCAGCTCGGCGCCGGTCGCCGGCACCGAGGCGCCCGGGGCCAGCGAGTCGGCCACCGCGCGCGCCCGGTCCAGGTCCACGTCGGTGACCGAGGTGATCCGTGCGCCGGGCACCGCCGTGGTCAGCCGCCGGATGTGCTCCGCGCCGATCACGCCGGTGCCGATCACGCCGATGTTGGTCACGCCGGTGTCGGTTACGCCGGTGTTGGTCACGCCGGTGTTGGTCACGAGCCGCGCAGCTCGTGGGTGAGTTCCGCGAGCTCCTGGCCGCCGGCCATCTCGGTGGTGAGCTCCTGCAGGCTCACCTCGTCGCGGCGTTTGTCCAGTACGCAGCGGCCCAGTTTCAGGATCACGAAATGGTCCCCGACCAGGTAGGCGTGGTGCGGGTTGTGGGTGATGAAGACGACGCCGAGCCCCTGGTCGCGGGCGGCGGCGGTGTACTTGAGCACCACGCCGGACTGCTTCACGCCGAGCGCGGCGGTCGGCTCGTCCAGGATCAGCACCCGCGCGCCGAAGTACACCGCCCGCGCGATCGCCACGCACTGCCGCTGCCCTCCGGACAGCGTGCCGATCGGCTGGTTGATGTCCTTGACGTGGATGCCCATCTTCTTCAGCTCGGTGTCCGCGATCTCCCGCATCCCGTTGATGTCCATCGGGGCGAGCGGGTAGTTGCCTCGGCGGAGCTCCGAGCCCAGGAAGAAGTTCCGCCAGACCTCCATCAGGGAGACCACCGCCAGGTCCTGGTACACGGTGGCGATGCCCCGGTCCAGCGCCTCGCGCGGCGAGGAGAACCGGGTATCCACCCCGTCCACACGAAGTACACCCTCGGTATGCGGGTGCAGGCCGGCAATGATCTTGATCAGCGTGGACTTGCCGGCACCGTTGTCGCCGAGCACGCACGCCACCTCGCCGGCGCGCACGGTCAGGTCCACGCCCTCCAGCGCGCGGATCGCCCCGTACGCCTTGCCGACGCCCTCCATCCGCACCAGAGGTTCACCGCGCTTCAGGTCCTTCGCCGCATGGGCCGCGATCGTGTCGGTCATACCGGCGTCCTCATTTCCTGGTCGACGCGTAGTTCTTGACGTACAGGTTGACCAGCACGGCGAGCAGCAGCATCGCGCCGAGGAAGGCCCGGAACCAGTTCGGGTCCCAGCCGGCGTACACGATGCCCTGCGTGGTCATGCCGAAGATGAACGCGCCCAGTGCGGACCCGATCGCCGAGCCGTACCCGCCGGTGAGCAGGCAGCCACCCACCACCGCCGCGATGATGTAGATGAACTCGTTGCCCACCCCGGTGCCGGACTGCACCACGCTGAGCTGGAACAGCTGGTGCTGGCCGAAGAACCAGGTGGTGAACCCGACGCCCATGAACAGGCCGATCTTGGTCGCGCGCACCGGAACGCCGACCGCCCGCGCGCTGTCCGCGTTGCCGCCCACCGCGAAGATCCAGTTACCGGTCCGGGTGCGCAGCAGTATCCAGGTGGCAACCAACGTGAATACCAGCCACCACAGCACGCTGATGTTGACCGTCATGAAGCCCAGCGGGATCTCCGAGGCGAACACCGCCTTGGCCGAGGCGAACCCGTCCAGCTCGGACGGGTTGGACGTGGCGACCGTGCCGGTGATCAGCTTGGTCACCCCGAGGTTGAGGCCGGCCAGCACGAAGAACGTGCTCAGCGTGACCAGGAAGCTGGGTATCCCGGTGCGCATCCGCAGGTACCCGTTGACGAACCCGATGCCCAGGCTGACCGCCAGGCTGAGCACCACGCCGACCCAGGCGTTCAGGCTGAGCTGGTAGCTGATCATCGACGAGGCCAGCGCGGTGGTGGTCACCGCGACGCCGGTGGAAAGGTCGAACTCGCCGCCGATCATCAGCAGCGCCACCCCGACGGCGACGATGCCGATCGTGGAGCTCTGGTAGAGCACGGTGGCCAGCGCGGCCGTGGTGCGGAACGGCTCGGCGATGACGAAGAAGAACACGAAGATCGCCACCGCCGCGACCAGCGCGCCGACCTCCGGGCGGCCCAGCACCCGGGAGATCATCGATCGCTGCACCCTCACCGGCTCCACGGCCGGTGAGGGTGGTTTTGCCACGTCCGTCGTCATGCCGGCCTACCTGGTGTTCCGCGCGGCGTACTGGGCGATCTTGGTGATGTTGGTCTTGTCCACGTAGGACGGGCCGGTGAGCACCGAGCGGCCGCCGCCGATGTCGTTGCCGTTGGTGAGGTTCAGCCACAGCGAGGTGACCGCCATGTAGCCCTGCACGTACGGCTGCTGGTCCACGGAGAACTCGATCGCGCCCGACTCGATCTGCTTGGCCACGTCGGTGTTCAGGTCGAACGTGGCGATCTTGGCCGACGACCCGGCGCCCTGCTTGGCCCCCTGCGCGGCCAGTGCGATCGGGGCGCCCAGGGTGACCACCCAGGTGATGGACGGGTCCTGCTGCAGCTTGGCCACGATGGTCGACTGCACGGCGGGCATGTTCTCCGAGTCCACGTACAGGATCTCGGTGTTCGGGAAGGTCTTCTTGACGCCGGCGCACCGGGCCTCCAGCGCCACGTGACCCTGTTCCTGGATCACGCAAACCGCCTTCCCACCGCCGCCGGAGGCGATCCGGCTGCCCACGGCCTGCCCGGCGACGTCCTCGTCCGAGCCGAAGTACATCTGCGCGTCGTATTTCTGCCAGTCCTGGTAGCCCGAGTTGAACGCCACCACCGGGATGCCGGCCTTGCGCGCGGCCTGGGCCACCGGGCCGACCGCGTCCGGCTTGGCCAGGGTCACCGCGATGCCGTTGACCTTGGAGTCGATCGCGTTCTGCACCAGGGTGGCCTGCTTGCCGGCCTCCGGGTCGGAGGAGTACTTCAGGTCCACGTTGAGCTGCTTGGCCGCCGCCTCGGCGCCGGACCGGATCTTGTCCCAGAAGGTGTCGCCCAGCTTCTCGTGCGTGATCATGGCGATGGTGAAGCGCTCGCCGGTGGCGGCCCCGCCGCCCTCGTTGCGGGCCCCGCCCTTGCTGCTGCACGCGGTGGTGATCGCCAGCGCCGCCGCGATGCCCACGACGGCGAGCGCGCGTCCCAGCTTGTGGGTACTCCTCATTGAGTGCTCCTTGTATACAGCGTGTATTAGTGCGAGGTGGGGAAGTGGTATGAGGCGCCGGTGGGCGCTGCCACGTGTGGCCACCGGGCGGTGATCACCTTCGCCCGGGTGTAGAACGAGACCCCTTCCGGTCCGTGGACGTGCTGGTCACCGAACAGCGAGTCCTTCCATCCCCCGAACGAGTAGTACGCCATGGGCACCGGGATCGGCACGTTTATGCCGATCATGCCCACTCGAACGCCGCGCTGGAAGCGCCTGGCCGCTTCGCCGGAACTGGTGAACACGGCGGTCCCGTTGCCGTACGGGTTGGCGTTGACCAGGGCGATCGCCTGGTCGACGTCGTCCACCCGCAGCACGGAGAGCACCGGGCCGAAGATCTCCTCGCGGTAGACGTCCATCCCGGTGGACACCCGGTCCAGCACGGTCGGGCCGACGAAGAAGCCCTTCTCGTGGCCCGGCACGGTCAGCCCCCGGCCGTCCACCACCAGGTCGGCGCCCTGCTCGGCGCCGGTGCCGATCAGGCCGGTGATCCGTTGTCTGGCCTCGGCTGTGATCACCGGCCCCATTTCGGACCGCGGGTCGCGGCCCGGGCCGACCCGCACCGCGCGGGCCTTCTCGGACACCGCCGCGACCAGCTCATCCGCGTACCCCCCGCCCGAGCCGCCCGAGCCGCCCGAGCCGCCCGAGCCGCCCGAGCCGCCCGAGCCGCCCGAGCCGCCTGGGCCGCCTGGGCGGCTGGGGCCGCCGACCACCACCGCCGCCGAGAGTGCCATGCAGCGCTCCCCGGCCGACCCGAACGCGGCCGCGACCAGGTGGTCGGACGCGTAGTCCGGCGACGCGTCGGGCAGCACCACGGCGTGGTTCTTCGCCCCGCCCAGCGCCTGCACGCGCTTGCCGTTCGCGCTGGCCCGCTGGTGGATGTAGCGGGCGATCGGGGTGGAGCCGACGAACGAAACGGCGGCCACCTCGGGGTGGTCGAGCAGCGCGTCCACGGCCTGTTTGTCGCCGTGCACCACGTTGAACACGCCGTCCGGCAGGCCGGCTTCGGCCCACAGCCGGGCGATCAGGTCGGCCGCTCCGGGGTCCCGCTCGCTGGGCTTGAGCACGAAGGTGTTCCCGCAGGCGATGGCCACCGGGAACATCCACATCGGCACCATGGCCGGGAAGTTGAACGGGGTGATCCCCACGCACACGCCCAGCGGCTCGCGGAACGAGAACACGTCCACCCCGGTGGACACCTGGTCGGAGTAGTCGCCCTTGAGCAGCGTCGGCACCCCGCAGGCGAACTCGATCACCTCCAGACCGCGCTGCACCTCGCCGCGTGCGTCGGAGAGCACCTTCCCGTGCTCGTCGGAGATGATCTCGGCGAGCTGGTCGACGTGGGCGTTCACCAGCTCGCGGAAGGCGAACAGCACCTTCGTCCGCTGGGACAGCGAGGACTGCGACCAGGTTTCGAACGCGGCGGCGGCCACCCGCACCGCCTCGTGCACGTCGGCCTCGCCGGCCAGCGCGACCTTCGCCTGTATCTCGCCTGTGGACGGGTTGTATACAGGCCCGGTGCGCTCGGTATCCCCAGCGTATGGCTTGCCGCCGATCCAGTGGGTGATCGTTCTCAACGTGGCTCTCCCGGTCAGTACAGCGGGCGCTGCGCGGTCTTCTGCTCTTCGTAGGTCTTGCGGGCCTGCCGGGTGCTCTCCAGGTCGGACACCTCGGCCACCGGCACGTCCCACCAGGCGTTGGAGCCGGGTGACGGGGCCAGCGGGTCGGTCTCGATGTGGATCGCCGTGGTCCGGGTGGCGGCCCGGGAGCGCGCGATGGCCGCCCGGAACTCGTCGATGGTGCTCACCCTGATCACGTCGGCGCCCAGGCTGGCCGCGTTGGCGGCCAGGTCCACGGGCAGCCGCTCGCCGTCCAGGCGACCGGTGTTCGCGTCCCGGTACCGGTAGGCGGTGCCGAACCGCTGCGAGCCGACCGACTCGGACAGCGCGCCGATCGACGCGAACCCGTGGTTCTGCACGATCACGATGTTCAGCTTGATGTTCTCCGCGACGGCGGTGACGATCTCCTGCGCCATCATCAGGTACGAGCCGTCGCCGACCAGCGCGAACACCTCGCGCTCCGGCGCCGCCAGCTTCACTCCCAGCGCGCCGGCGATCTCGTAGCCCATGCACGAGTAGCCGTACTCCACGTGGTACGCCTTCGGATCCGACGCCCGCCACATCCGCTGCAGGTCACCCGGCATCGACCCCGCCGCCTGCACCACCACGTCGGAGGGCTCCAACGCCGCGTTCAACACCCCCAACACCTCCGCCTGCCCCGGCTTCTCCCCCGGTCGCCCGGCGAGTCGGGATTCTGGGTACGGCGAGTCGGGGATCTGGGTACGGTGAGTTGGGATTTCGGGTACGCCCAGCGGCGCGTTCGCGGTGTGGAGCGCCGCCGCGGCCGTGCCGGCCGGCGCCGCTGCCGCATGGTCGGCCGCCGCCGTGTCGGCCAGCGCCGCTGCATTGTCGGCCCGCGCTGCTGCCGCATTGTCGGCCAGCACCGCCGCCGCCGTGCCGACCTGCGCTGTCGCCGCATTGCCGGCCAGCGCCGCCGCATTCCCGGCCGGCGCCCTCCCGGCCCGCGCCGTCCCGGCCAGCGTTTCTGTGAGCGCGGTCAGGCCCTCGCGCGCGTCCGCGACCAGTATTTCTCCGGCGTGCTTGGCCGCGTCGAACCGCGCCACGTTCAGGTTCACGAACCGCACCCCCGGGTTCGCGAACACGGTTCGCGACGCCGTGGTGAAGTCGCTGTACCGGGTACCGATGCCGAGCACCACGTCGGCCTCCCGGGCCAGCTCGTTGGCCAGCGGCGAACCGGTGGCGCCGATGCCGCCGACCGACAGCGAGTGGTCCCACGGAATGGCGCCCTTACCGGCCTGCGTGTCGGCCACCGGGATGCCGGTGGCCTCGGTGAACCGGCGCAACGCGGACCCCGCCTCGCTGTAGACCACCCCGCCGCCGGCGATCACCAGCGGCCGGCGCGCCGAGCGGAGCAGCGCGACGGCGCGGGCCAGCGCGGCCGGTTCGGGCACCGGGCGCGGGATGTGCCACACCCGGCGGGCGAACAGCTCCTCCGGCCAGTCGAACGCCTCCGCCTGCACGTCCTGCGGCAGTGCCAGGGTGACCGCGCCGGTGTCGGCCGGATCGGTGAGCACCCGCATGGCGCCGAGCAGCGCGGCCGGCAGCTGTTCCGGCCGGTTGACCCGGTCGAAGAACCGGGACACCGGGCGGAACGCGTCGTTCACCGAGACGTCGTAACCGCGTGGGTCCTCCAGCTCCTGCAACACCGGGTTCGCCACCCGGGTGGCGAAGAAATCACTCGGCAGCAGCAGCACCGGGATGCGGTTGATGGTGGCCAGCGCGGCCCCGGTGACCATGTTGGTGGAGCCGGGACCGATGGACGCGGTGCAGGCCAGGGTGGCCAGCCGGTTGCGCGTCTTGGCGTAGCCGACTGCGGTGTGCACCATGCCCTGCTCGTTGCGGGCCAGGTAGTAGGGCAGGTCGCCGGAACCGGCGGCGGTGTGCTCAGGGTGCCGACTGGCGGAGGATTCGAGTAGGGCTTGGGCCAGGCCGGCGACGTTGCCGTGGCCGAAGATGCCGAACATGGCGGGGATCAGGCGGTGTTCCAGGCCGTCCCGTTCCGAGTACTGGGCGGCCAGGAAGCGGACCGCGGCCTGGGCGACGGTGAGTTTCATGACTCCCGCTCCTCGGTCCCGGTCAACGGCAGGCGGGGGTCGAGGGCCTGGTCCGGCCAGGTGGAGCGGACCCAGGCGTGCGCCGGGTCGTCGCAGATCAGCCAGGCCCGCTCGGGATCGGGGCCGGCCATCACGTTCAGGTAGTACAGCGGGTATCCCGGCGGCGCCATGGACGGGCCGTGCCAGCCGTGCGGGATGAGCACGGTGTCACCGGACCGCACCTCGGCGCACACGTCGATCTCCCGGCCCGGCCCGGAGCCGTAGACCCGTTGGTAACCGACGCCTTGGTCGGTCGGGCCACCGACCTCGAAGTAGTAGATCTCCTCCAGCACCGACTCGCCGGGGCGCTGCTCGTCGTGCTTGTGCGGAGGGAAGGAGGACCAGTTGCCGGCCGGGGTGAGCACCTCCACCGCGATCAGCTTGTCCGCGTCGAAGGTGTCGGGATTGCAGAAGTTGTTCACCTGGCGACTGGCCTGGCCGGCGCCCCGCAGCTCCACGGAAACCCCGGACGCCGGGCCGTAGCGGGCCGTCAGCCGGCGCGAACACCGCGCGCCGGGCAGCGCGAACCGGCCCCCGCCCACCGAGGTGACCCGCGCGCGGGCGTCCCTCGGCAGGTACGCGAAGTCGGTCACCCGGGAGAACACCGAGCGGCGGCCGGCCAGCGAGAACTCGGCGCCGTCGCAGGTCATCACGCACGAGCCGGACAGCGGCAGCACCACCATCTCCTCCGGCCCGGTCTCGAACTCGACCGTTTCGTCGGTTCCCAGCGCCAGTACCCGCAGGCTGGAGTACCCCCAACCGGCCGACTCCGGAGTGATCACCAGCTCGAACGGCCCCTCGGCCGCCTCGCCCCGCCGGACCACGTGCTTACTCACAGCAAACTCACCGCCGCATCCACTGCCGCCGAAACATCGTCACCCGGGGGAAAGAGCAGGCTGCGCCCGATCACCAGGCCCTGCACGGTGGGCAGCGCCAGCGCCTTGTCCCAGTTGGCCAGCGCCGCGTCGTGCGCGGCGGGGTCGTTGGCCGCCTCGCCGCCGAGCACCAGGGCGGGCAGCGTGGTCGCCGCCATCGCCCGCTCCATGTCCGGCACGATCGGCACCTTCAGCCATGTGTAGGCCGAGGTTGTGCCCAGCCCGGCGGCCACCGACATGGCGCGGATCATCGCCTCGGCGGTCAGCTCGTTGCGCACCCGGCCGTCCACCCGGTGCGAGATGAACGGCTCGACCATGGCCATCAGTTGATTCGCCGCGAGCTCGCTCACCGCTTCTGCCGAGGCGGCCAGGGTGGCCACGGTGGCCGGGTCGGCCGGGTCGATCCGGGTGAGCATCTTGCCGCCCTCGAACCGGGCGGCGGCCAGCGCGGCGGCGTCGTAGGCGGTGAACCGGTCGTCCAGCTCGAAGGACGTGCCGGCCAGGCCGCCCCGGTTCATCGTGCCGATGACCACCTTCTCGTCCAGCGCGCCGAGCAGCAGCAGGTCCTCCAGGATGTCCGGGGTGCCGAGCACGCCGTTCACCCCGGGCCGGGAGAGTGCCTCGCAGACGCGGTCCAGCAGCTCGATGCGGTCGCCCATGGCCATCGCCCGGTCGCCGGCGCGCAGCGCGCCCCGGGCCGGGTGGTCGGCGGCGATCATCATCAGCTTGCCGTGCGGGCCGAGCAGTGAGGTGGGACGGGGCCGCCTGGCGGCGGCCTCGGCGATCGCGTCCGGCCGGTGCACCCGGGTCCCCACCAGCGCGGACAGCCACCGGTCGTCATGCATCGACGGCTGCCCTGCTCAGTGCCTCGGCCACCTCGTCGTAGCCGGGCATGGCGTCCGCGCAGGCCAGCCGGCCGGCCACGATCGCGCCGGCGGTGTTGGCGAACCGCATGATGCGCTCCAACGGCCACCCGGCGAGCAGTCCGTGACACAGCGCGCCGCCGAAGGCGTCGCCCGCGCCGAGCCCGTTCACCACGTTCACCGGCACCGGCGGCACCTCGACGATCTCGCCGTCCCGTGAGGCCAGCACGCCCTTCGGACCCTGCTTGACCACGGCCAGTTCCACGCCGGCCTCGTGCAGGGCGGCCGCCGCGGCGCGTGGTTCCCGTACGCCGACCGCCGTCTCGCACTCGTCCTGGTTGCCCACCGCCACCGTGACGTGCGGCAGCGCCTTCGCGTACTCGGCCCGCGCGGCCTCCCGCGAGTCCCAGAACATCGGCCGGTAGTCCAGGTCCAGCACGGTGATGCCGTGCTTGGCCCGTATACCGAGTGCATACAGCGTGGCCGCCCGGCTGGGTTCGGCGGACAGCCCGGTGCCGGTGACCCAGAAGATGTCCGCGCCCCGGACCGCCTCCGGGTCCAGCTCCTCGGGGTGGATCTCCAGGTCCGGGGCCTTGGGCAGCCGGTAGAAGTAGAGCGGGAAGTCGTCCGGCGGGAAGATCTCGCAGAACGTCACCGGCGTCGGGTACGCGGACACCGGGGTGACGAACCGGTCGTCCACGCCGAACCCGCGCAGCGCGTCGTGCAGGTACTCGCCGAACGGGTCGGCGCCGGTGCGGGAGATCAGCGCGGCGCGCCGGCCGTAGCGGGCCGCCGCCACGGCCACATTGGCGGCCGTGCCGCCCAGGTATTTGCCGAAGCTCCGCACCTCGCGCAGTGACACCCCGGTCTGTAGCGGGTAGATGTCCACCCCGAGCCGACCCATGGTCAGCACCTCGAACATGTCGCCGTCCTCGCGCGTTTTGACTGGTAGCGGGCTTGGCCCGTCCATGTGTACCCTTCCGGGTGACAGTAAGTCAACAGTTTGTCCTGACATACTTTGTTCGGACAAACTCACCGAACCGGGGAGCGGCATGTTGGCCGGAAACATGAGCCGGTGGGGCCTGGTCCCCGACGTGCAGCTGGACCGCAACAGCCCGGTGCCGCTGTACTTCCAGGTGGCCAGTCGGATCCAGCAGCTGATCGAGGAGGGCGAGCTGCCGGTGGGCGGCCGGCTGGAGAACGAGGTCGAGCTGGCCGACCGGCTGGGCGTCTCCCGACCGACCATGCGCCGGGCGATCGGCTACCTGGTGGACCGGGGCATGCTGGTGCGCAAGCGCGGCGTCGGTACACAGATTGTGCAACCGAAGCTGCGCCGCCCGGTGGAGCTCTCCAGCCTGTACGACGACCTGGTGAAGTCCGGCCAGCGGCCGCACACCGAGATCACCGTGCTGGAGATCCGCCCGGCCCCGGACGCCATCGCGGAGGCGCTCGGCATCCCGTTCGGCACGGAGATCACCTGGATGGAGCGGCTGCGCTACTCGGACGGCGAACCGCTGGCCCTGATGCACAACGCGGTTCCGGTCGACGTGCTCCGGCTCACCCGCGCCGACCTGGCCGAACGCGGCCTCTACCAGCTGCTGCGGGCCGCCGGCCACCACCCGAGAATGGCCAACCAGACGGTCGGCGCGAAGGCCGCGACCGCCCAGGAGGCCAAGCTGCTCGGCGAGCGCCGCGGCGCCCCCATGCTCACCATGACCCGCACGGCCTGGGACGCCGAAGGCCGCGCGGTCGAGTACGGCTCGCACCTCTACCGCGCCGGCCGCTACTCCTTCGAACTCACCCTCACCACCTGACTCAGCCCGCGGAAGTGACCGAATCGTCTGAGGTGGGAGACGAGCGGTAGGCGACGCGTTGGCGGGCGGTGTTGCGGCCGGCGTCCACCTTCACCGGCTCGTTGACCCCGCCCAGGCCGAACGCGGGCATGTTCACGTAGACGACGTCGGTGCCGCCGGGGCGGACGCGGTACGCCTCGTGGTAGGCGCCGACGGTTCCGTCGTCGCCGATCTTGCGCGCATAGCGGCGCCACGCGGCCAGGTGCGGGGCGTCCGGGTTGGCGGCGAACGCCTGCAGTTCCTCCATGCTGCGCCAGTACTGCACCATCAGCGTGGTCCGGCCGAACCAGGTGTGATTGGCCAGCAGGCCCTCCTCGTGCGTGGCCAGGTGACGCAGGCTGGCGAACATCGCGCGGAAGACGAACCACCACTTGTCCACCCGCCACCAGTGGTTGAACCGCATGCCGATCAGGACCAGGACGACGCCCTCTTCGCCCAGATCGGCGGTGTAGCGCCCGGGCAGCACCTTCGGTCCGAACATCGCGGCCTCCTCGGCTCGGCGGCGAGCTAGAGCGAGTCCGGTTGAGTCTATAACGCCGTTACGACTCGCGGTAGGCGCCTCGATCGATCATCTTCTGGATCTGCGGCCGGATCACCTGCTCGCGGAACTCGGCGTGGGTGAACGGTGCACGAGATGTATACAGGTTCTTCGGGTAGATCGGGTCGGCGTAAACCAGCTGGTAGAGCTCGGTGCGCAGGTCCTTGGCCCAGTTGTCCCACTGCGCGTGGGTGCGGAAGTGGCGCAGCGCGCCGATGTCCACCGTGCCGGCCACGTACGAGGAGCCCGCGCCGTACAGGTGCTGGCCCACCACCCGGCCCTTGTAGTCGATCACCATGGATCGCCCGCCGAACGTGTCGATCGGGTCGGCGGACTCGGGCGTCAGGTAGTAGGTGGCCAGGTTCGGCGCGATCACGTAGAGGTTGTTGTCCAGCGCCCGCGCCCGGCTCTGGATCTCGAAGAACTCGTTGCCGGTGTGCGGGTGCGGGTAGGACGCCCGGTACAGCACCTCGGCGCCGTTCAGCGCCAGGCCGCGGGCGTTCTCCGGGTAGGAGCCCTCGTTGGCCATCAGCACGCCCAGCCGGCCGATGGCGGTGTCCGCGACCGGGAAGAACGCGTCGAGCGTGCAGCCGTACAGCTCCACCCAGCGGTCCCACACATCGTGCGGGGTGACCGAGTGCTCCACCGGGTAGAGCGTGCTCAGTTTGTAGTGCTTCAGCACGATCTCGCCGGTCGGGTCTAGCGCGAACCCGACGTTGAAGAACCGGTCCGGGAACTCCGGGTGCCGGGCCTTGGCCTGCGCCATCACGTAGGTGTCGTACTCCCGGGCCAGGTCACCGAGGAAGCGGGTCTCCGGCCCGGGGATGTCGATCGCGCACTCGTTGGCGAACGTGGCGTGGTCGAGGTCCAGCACCTCGTCGTTGAATGCCTGCAGCCCGCCCTCGGGGATGGCCACCAGCCGCACCGGCAGGTCCAGGCTGGACAGCCAGAACGCGGCCTTGAACAGGTGCGCGATGTGCTCCAGGTTGCGGCCGATGTCGGCCCGGGTGCGGATGCCCCGCACGGTCGGGATGAGTCCTACGGCGGTGTACGGCTCAATTCGCTCGGGCATCCGTCCAGCCTGGCAGGCCTGCATACAGTGGGCATACCGTTTATGCGGCGGTCAGCTGTCGTCGTCGTCCGAGGGGATGTCGCCCTGGTTGCCGGGCCGCCAGGTGTAGCCGTCCTCGGTGGGTTTGTCGCAGATCTCCACCCCGCTGGAGCCGCCGATCCGGGTCGCCCCGTAGCTGCAAGCCGGCACCTTCGGCTTCTCCGAACGGCGCGGCTGGTCGTCCCGGTCCTCGTCGGACACGGACGCCGACCGGCTCGGCGCGTGCGTGGCCTTGGTGTTCGCGGCGGGCGGCTTCGGCTTGGCGGAGGTGGTGGGGGTGGCCCGCGCGGACGGCGGGGGTTCCGGCGAGGGCGACGGGCTCGGCTGGCCGGGGCCGCCGATCGGGCCGACGAAGTCGCTGCCCGAGCCCGGCGACCCGTCGTCGTTGCTCAGCTGCAGGCCCTCGCCGGTGATCAGGCCGACGGCCAGGCCGGCGGCCACCGCCACGGCCAGCACGGCCAGCGCCGAGGTGATCGCCCAGCGCGGGTCGCGCTGTTGCTGCGGCTGCTGGTGCGGTTGCTGGTGCGGCGGCCCCCAGCCGGCCATGGCGTCCCGGGCCTTCGCCGCGTCCCGCTCGCGCAGCCACAGGTAGACGCCCGGAATGGCGAGCAGGAGCGCAAGCACCAGCCCGGCCAGCCGGGTCACCGGGATGCATACAAGCAGTACACAGACGACGGCCAGGCCGAGCAGGATCAGCCCGTAAGGGGGGTCCCTGCGCGGCGGTTCCGGGTCGATCTTGGTGGTGCGTTCGGCCGAGTTGGCGACGGTGAACATCTCGTCGTACGACACGCGCTCACCTTTCCGGGGCGGGACTCCTGCCAATCGAGCCAACGAGCAAGGTACCGAATGGGGGATTGCGGACCGGACATCGGTTGTAATAGCAGCCACTATCTACGCTCATGCTGACTACCGAACTGTGTCGGACCTGGGGTTACCGGCTGCCCATCTGGAACGCCGGGATGGGCGGCGGGATCGCCGGCTCGGAACTGGCCGCCGCCGTGACCGGTGCCGGTGGCCTGGGCGTGCTCGGCATGGGTGGGCTGCCCGAGCCGGTGATCCGCGCGGAGATCGCCCGCACGCGGGAACTGGTCGGCGCGGCACCGTTCGGGGTCAACATCATCATGCCGATGGTCGCGGACGAGGCGCAGATCCTGTGCTGCCTGGACGAACGGGTGCCGGTGCTGGTGCTGTTCTGGGGCGACCCGGCGCCGTACGTGGACCGCGCGCGGGAGGCCGGGACCAAGTTGGTCGCCCAGGTCGGCTCGGTGGAGGACGCCCAGCGGGTGGCCGCCGCCGGCGTGGACGCGGTGATGATCCAGGGCGTCGAGGCCGGCGGCCACGTGTGCGCGCGGACGTCCCTGTCCGTGCTGCTCCCGGCGGTGGTGGACGCGGTCGCGCCGCTGCCGGTGATCGCGGCCGGCGGAGTGGCGGACGGGCGGGGCCTGGCCGCCGCGCTGGCCCTGGGCGCCTCCTCGGTGTCCCTGGGCACCCGGTTCCTGTGCAGCGACGAGTCACAGGCCGGCTACCGGGAACGGGTGGCCGCGGCGACCGCCGAGGACACCTACCTGACCAAGCTGTTCGACATCGGCTGGCCGGACGCCACGCACCGGGTGCTGCGCAACCGCGCTGTATACGAGTGGGAGACAGCCGGTATGCCCGCGTCCGGGCAGCGCCCCGGTGAGGGCGAGCCGGTGGGCAGCATGCCGGTGGCCGGCGAGTCGGTGGAGCTGCCCCGGTACGCGGTGTTCCCGCCGCTCCGTGGTTTCACCGGAGACCTGGAGCTCACCGCGCTCTACGCCGGCGAGTCCTGCACGCTGGTCAACGACATCCGCCCGGCGGCCGAGATCGTCGCCCGGCTGGCCGCCGAGGCGGACCGCTAAGCCAGCTCCGGCGAGCCCTTGACCCGGGGGAGGGCATGAAGCGAGCGGACTCAGCGAGCACTCGATGCACCCGCCCTGCTGATTACTCCAGGTGAGGATGGCTGAGGGCCAGGCCGCGTCGAGTGGTAGCTCAGTCGCCCCGATTCATGATCAAAAGGCGACTGAGCTACCCCTCGATGAGTCCGCGCCGTCCCAGGCTGCCCCGGGGCTTGAAAGGCGCTCACCGTTGGTGAGCCGATGGTGGCGGGGTGGTGATCGAGTCAAAACCCGCGCGCCAGTTTGGCGGACATGGATTTCGTGGTTGCGCCGGCTGGTGCGCGCGTTCAGCGGAACGTGATCGCTTCAGCTGGCTGAACGGCTTTGAGTTACGCCGCTCCGGTGTCCGCCCGGCGGGCCTCGACGCTGCGGCGCAGGGCCTCGAGCAGGTCGGTGACCTCGGTGGCCTCCGGCGCCTCCGGGGCGGCCTGCACCTCGTTGCCCGCGCGCTTGTCCTCGATCAGCTGGCGGACCCGGTCGGTGTAGGTGTCCCGGTAGTCGTCGGGCCGCCACGGCGCGCTCATCGACTCGATCAGCGTGCGGGCCATGTCCAGCTCGCGGCTGTCGGCGTCGTGCTCGGCCTCGGGCAGGAAGTCCAACTGCTCACGCGGCGAGCGGATCTCGTCGGCGTAGAAGAGTGTCTCCAGCGAGAGCACGCCGTCGGAGGCGCGCACCGCCGCCAGGTACTGCTTGCCGCGCAACACGAAGTTGGCGATGGCCACCCGGCCGGTGGACTCCATGGCCGCCGAGAGCAGCGCGTACACCTTGCCGTTCTCCTCCTTGGCCGGAGCCAGCCAGTACGTCTTCTGGTAGTGGATCGGGTCGATCTCGTCCAGGTCCACGAACGCGATCACCTCGATGGACCGTGACCGCCCCGGCGCGATCTCGTCCAGCTCGGCCGGCTCGATGATCACGGTCTGGCCGTCCTCCTCGTGCCCGCGCACGATGTCCCGGAAGGCGACCTCCTCACCGGTGCGCTCGTTGATCCGCTGGTAGCGGATGCGGTCCGTGGTGCCGCGTTGGTACTGGTGGAAGTGCACGGTGTGGTCTTCGGTCGCGCTGTACAGTCCGACCGGCACGGTGACCAGCCCGAACGAGATCGAGCCGGTCCAGATCGCACGGGGCATGCGCCTCTCCTATCCCTTGTCCAGTGCGGTGAGCCGCTCCCGCGCGACGGCGACCCGGCGCCGGGTGTCCCGCAGCGCCCGCTCGGCGTCCTCGTGGGTGCGGCGGGCGGTGCGGGCGCGTTGCCTGGCGTCCCGTTCGGCCTGCTCGGCCGCGATCAGCTCGGCGCGCCGGTCGGCGACCGCCCGGTGGGCCTGGGCTTCCTCGCCGGCGGCCCGTTCGCGGTCGGCCTCGGCTTCGGTGTGCCGCCGTTCGGTGTCGGCCAGGCGCGTCTCCAGCTCGGCCAGCTCCCGGCGGGCGCGCAACACCGCCGCGCTCGGCCGCGCCGGTTCCCCGCTGGGTCGCGCCGGTTCCTCCGTGACCGCCGTGCCCGCAGCCGCGCCCCGACGTCCGGCGCCGTCCCCGCCCTTCGCAACGCCGTCGGCTCCCGCAACGTCGTCGGCTTTCGCAACACCGTCGGCTTTCGCTAAGCCGTCGCCTCCCGCAACCTCGTCGCCTCCCGCAAGATCGTCGCCTCCCGCAACGTCGTCGCCTCCCGCTACGCCGTCGGCAGGAGAACGGTCATCGGATGCCGGGTCGGTGGTGGCCGTTGTGCCGGGAGCGTCGACTCGGTGTGCCGAGAACGTCGACTCGGCGTGCTCAGACTGCCGACTCGGTGTGCCGGGAGCGCCGACTCGCCGGGAAACGGGGAGAGCGTTGGGCCAGTGGTTGGCGGCATCGGCTAGTTCTTTGGGGGTGGTCAGGCGGCCCAGGGTTAGGGCTCGGGCGGCGTCGGGGGAGGCCAGGGCGGCGGTGAACATCTCCTCCAGTTCGCGGGTGACCGTTTCGCTGACCGGGACGCCGGCGCGTTCGCCCGCGGTGCGGGACGCTTCGGTCAGGGTGGTCAGCACGGTGCGGCGCTGGGCGGAGAGCTCGCGCAACGCGGCGCCGTCCAGGCGGTCGTGGGCCGCGCGCATGGACCCGCCCAGCTCGGCCAGCTCGGCCAACCGGTCCGGGTCGTCCCGGGCGAGCCGGTTGACCAGCCACGCGGCCACCGTCGGCCGCCGGAGCCGACCGATCGCGCCGGCCAGCTCGCGGTCCCCGCCGGCCTTGGCCTCCTTGGCCCGCGCGTCACGGGCCGGGGTGAACTCCTCGCGAGGCAGCGCGTACAGCGCGTCGGCCACCTCGTCGAGATCCACCGGACCAGCTTGTCACGCCGGCAAACTGTGTGTCCGCTGTGGCGCTCCTGTCGGTTCACTCAGAACCGCCTCAAACGACCGGCGCCGCCGGTCCCGGCGTGATTAGCATCGGTGAGGTGAACCGACAAAACCGCAGGTGGAAACGTCGCGCCGCCGTCTGTATCGGCCTCGGAGCCGTCGCGGTGATGGTGGTCGCCGGCTGCGGGCGGGGCGGCGGGGGCAACCAGCCGCCGCCGGCGGCGAGCGGCCCTCCGGGAGCCACCGCGCCGCCCCGGGCCGACTGCGCCAAGCAGGTCAGCGACTCCGACGGCCTGTCGTCCGCGCTGAACTCCGCGTCCGCCGGGGACGTCATCTGCGTGACCGGGGACCTGAGCGACTCCCGGTTGAAGATCAAGAAAGGTGGCTCGGCGGACAAGCCGGTCCAGGTGGTCGGGGACGGCCGCACGGCGGTCAAGGGAATCGACGTGGAGGCCGACAACGTGGTGGTCGACGGCTTCACCGCCGACCAGCCCAAGGCGCCCGGCGCCTCGCTCAAGGGCAACAACATCACCCTGACCAACACCACGATCAACAGCCCCGAGAAGGGCGACGGCGACGGCATCCGGTTCTGGGGCGACAACATCAAGATCCTGCACAACACGGTCACCGACACCCGCAACGAGCGCGGCTCGCATGCCGACTGTATGCAGAGCTTCGCCACCGACTCGGACAGCCCGGCCAGCCACAACGTGCTGATCGACGGCAACCGCTGCACCGAGATCGACAACAACTGCCTGATTGTGGAGGGCCCGAACAGCAGCGCCGGCGACGGCAGCGGCGAGGGCGAGACCACCGGCATCACGTTCAGCAACAACTACTGCCAGAACAAGGCGGCCCAGGCGGTGCTGCTGGACGACGTGCGGCACGCCACGATCACCGGCAACGAGGTGGTCTCCAAGATCAGCCACGCCTGGGCGCTGCAGAACAAGAGCACCGACGCGGTCATCAAGGACAACCGGGCCGGATCGGTCCACTTCGAGGTCGGCATGGACGACAGCTCGCAGCCGGGTTACCAGGGCCCGGCCTCCGGCGGCGCCCCCTAAACGGCACAGCCCTCCGGCGAGTCGGGGATCTGGGTACGGTGAGTCGGGGATTCAGGTACAGCGGCGTGAGCCCGCGCCGGCCGGGCGAGCCCGTGCGCCTGCCTACGGCGTCTTGACGACCGACTTCACGTGCAGCACCGGCTTGCCGTTCTCGTCCCAGGTGAGCGGGGCGACGAACATTGCCCGCTGGCCGGGCGCGGTGTACCCGTGGAAGATCAGGTAGTCGTTCTTGGAACCGGGCACCACGTCCTGCCCGCCCGGGTTGGTGATCGCCCCGCCCAGGGTTTCCTTGCTCAGGAACTGCCCGGGTGCCTTCTCGAACGCGCTGGCCAGCGACGACGACGTCGCGTAGTTCACGAAGTACTTGCCGCTGTTGAACGCGTTGCCCGAGTAGAAGAGCACGTAGTTGTCGCCCTGCCGCACCAGCGTCGGCGCCTCCACGATGTTGCCTTCCTCGGGCCGGTCGGACTGGATGAGCGCCCGGCGGGAGCCGATCGGGGTCATGCCGTCGATGGAGACCTGCTGCAGCCAGATGGTCGCCTTGCCCCGGCCGCTGGTGTAGAGCAGGTACTGCTTGCCGTTGCTGTCGGTGAACGCCTTCGGGTCGATCGAGTCGATGTCCTCGGGCCGGCACACCAGCGGCTTGTCGCCCACCTGCTGGAACGGCCCGGTCGGCGAGTCGGCCAGCGCCACCCCGATGCACTGCACGTTCTGCGGAGTCGCCCGCGCGGTGAAGTACAGGATGTAGGTGCCGTCGCTGCGCGCCGCGACCTCGGGCGCCCACACGTTGCCGTTGCCGGCGCCGTCCTTGCCGACCCAGCTCGGCAGGTCTGGCATGGCGTCGTTGACCACCGTCCAGCGGCCGTTCAACTTGGTCGACCGCTGCACCGGCACATGCCAGACCTTGCCATTGTAATTGCTCGCCGTTGAATAGGCGTAATAGGTATTCCCGACGGCCAACAGGGCCGGGTCGGGGAAATCCCTGGCAATAATCGGTTGAATTGTCACGGTGCTGGCCGCGGTCGTCGCGACAACGACCGCCGCCACCACGGGCGGGGTCGTCAACAGGCGCATCCAGCTGCCGCGAAGAAAGGGAGACATCGAGGACACACAGTAGCGTGTCTCAACCTGCAGTCCAGAGTTTTCCTACTCGAACAGGTGAGGTCGGCGTGTCGCGTGGTTACGCTGGGCGATTGACCAGCTAGGCAGCCCGATCGGCGTACCACCCGCCGTGGCCGGCGTCACCCCATCAGCCGCAGCCGCACGCGCCCCCGCAGCAGCCGCCCCCGGCCGCCGGCGCCGGTGCTCCGCCGAACCCGCCGCCGCTCCCGGTTAGCGCGATCGCGGACAGCAGCTTGACCGTGTCGCCGTGGCCGACTGGGCAGGTCGCGGGGTCGCCGGCGGCGCTCATCGGGCGGTTCACCTCGAACACGCCCGGCTCGCCGAGTCCGACACATTCCCGGCAGCGGAATTCGTAGCGCGGCATTCCGCAATGGTAGGCGAGCGGCGGGCCGGCGGCCACGCCACGCCGTCGCGCACCGATACTTGCTCATCACTTGATCGAGTTATACCGTCACCCGCTGACCGAGCGTTGCCGGCAGCGGCGTCATCGACGGCCGCGACGGCACGAATTCCGGATTAACTCGGGCTGTCCGCCGAACCCTTTCAAAGCTCCAGGAACGGCCCGCGGGCGCCCGTCCGGACGCTTATTGACAATGCCGCGGGAAAGTGCCGGAAAAACATCCGGAGAAAAGTGTTGCGAGGTTTCGCGACGGCGCGCAGAATGGTGTGGCGGCCGAGTGCTGATAACTGTCTGAAGTTGTCGGTGATCAAGATCCACTCGAAAGAGTGAGTAACTTTTTGATCTTTCACTTGAGTCCCATTTGTGCCAGAAAAGTGTACGAGTTGTGACATAACAGTTACCTTGTGCTCGTCGGCGTGGGCTCCCCGCATGTATCGCCGATGATCATGAAGGTCCGTGTTCCGGAGGGCAGCGTTCCCCAACGCTGGGCACCCTTTTTCAACTGGAGGGGAATTTTGTACAAGAAGGCAGCAATCGTCGCGGCGGCAGCTGGCGTCAGCCTGCTCGCGCTGAGCCCGTTCGCGTTCGCCAGCGACAACGAGCAGGACGGCCACTACAACCAGAACGGCACGGCCGTGCAGATCCCGATCCAGGCCTGCAACAACTCGACCTACGAGGGCACCGTCGGCTACCTGGCCAAGGACCTGTCCAACGAGGACGAGCACAACGGCAAGTGCGACCAGGACAACAGCGCGAAGAACTGAGTACGCGCTGAGTGAGGGGGGCGCCGGATCTTTTGCACTGGGGTTCGGCGCCCCTTGCGCGTTCTCAGGAAAGAACGTACCCACCCGTCTGGAGCATCCACTCGGGCTGCGCGGTCGGCCGCCTAGTGAAAGAGTTAAGTAGGTCATAAGGCGGTCTAAGGACAACGCGGTCTGGGGAGGCTTCCTCGAATGAGTGAACAGCTGAGCATGGGTGAACTGCTCGCCGACGCGCCGAAGAACTGGGGGCGCTGGGGTGAGCAGGACGAGCTCGGTTCCCTCAACTTCCTGACCCCCGCCGAGGTGCTGCGCGGGGTGTCGCACGTACGCACCGGCGAGGTGTTCACCTTGCAGCGGCTGATCGGTGATCCCAACGGGGACCCGGTCTGGCCGGGCCGTGAGCCGGCCCAGCGCACAATGATCATCGATGAGTCGGCCTGGGACGGCGCGGATGCGCCGAACTTCCCCGGCGGCCTGCACTACGCGGACGACAAGATCCACGCGTTCCTGCAGGGTTCCACGCAGTACGACGCCCTCGGCCACGTCTGGTACGACGGCAAGATCTGGAACGGGTACGACGCGCGCACCACGATCGGCGGCATGGACAAGGCCAGCGTGGAACCCATCGCGCAGCGCGGCGTGGTCGGCCGGGGCGTCCTGCTGGACATGGCCCGGTTCCGGGGCAAGGAGAACCTCGACAAGGGCGAGACGTTCTCCCACACCGACCTCGAGGAGTGCGCGGCCGCCCAGGGGCACACCATCGAGCCGCACGACATCCTGTTGATCAGGACCAACTTCCTGCGGCTGTTCTTCGCCGAGGGCGAGAGGTTCTACGAGAACTTCTCCGAGCCCGGCCTCACCTACAGCCCCGAGCTGGTCCAGTGGTTCGCGGACCGGGAAATCCCGAACCTGGTGACCGACACGATCGCCAACGAGACCACCTACGAGCCGGAGACCGGCATCGCGCTGCCGTTGCACTGCGCGTTGATGCGCAACCTCGGCATCGCGCTCACCGAGATCTGCGACCTGGAGGAGCTCGCCGCCAGCTGCGCGGAGGACGGCCGCTACACCTTCCTCTACGCCGCCGCGCCGCTCAAGGTGCACCGAGCCACCGGCTCACCGGTCAACCCCCTCGCCATCAAGTAGCGGACGGCCGGCCGATGAGCAGCTATACCGCCCGGCCATGGCTGGGCCGCTACAACGACGGCCTCCCGGCGGACATCCACACCGACTACCCGACGATGCTGGAGCTGTTCGCCGCCTCGGTGGCCCGCGCACCGCAGACGGCGGCCATCCGCTACTTCGACGGTGTGCTCACCCTGGCCGACCTGGACCGGGCTTCGGGCGCCCTGGCCGCCGGCCTGGCCGCGCACGGCTTCGCGCCCGGTGACCGGCTCGCGGTGTACACGCAGAACAACCCGGCATTCGTGATCGGGCTGCTCGGCGCCTGGAAGGCCGGCGGCGCGGCGGTGGCGATCAACCCGATGAACAAGGCGCGCGAGCTGACCTACCTGCTCGCCGACTCCGGGGCGACCGCACTGCTCTGTCTGGACGAGCTGTACGAGTCGGTGGCCCGGGACGTGATCGCGCACGCCGACGGCGTCCGGGTTCACACGGTGATCACCTGCTCTCCGCTGGACTGGCAGACGCGCAACGACCCACGCCTGTTCGCGCAAACCGTAAAGACGCACCCCGACAAAACCCTGGACCTGCTGGAGCTGCTCGACCAGCACGCCGACGGGGCGCCGCCGGCGGCGCCCCCGCCCGGCCCGGACGACGTCGCCGTGCTCACCTACACCTCGGGCACCACGGGCGTGCCCAAGGGCGCGATGAACACGCACCGGAACATGTCGTTCAACTCGCAGACCTACCGCGAGTGGATGCGCATGACCCCGGCCGACTCGGTGCTCGGCGTGGCGCCGCTGTTCCACATCACCGGGCTGATCGGGCACATCGGCGTGGCCCTGCTGGTGCCCAGCCCGCTGGTGCTGGCGCACCGGTTCGAGCCGGGGGTAGTGCTGGACACCGTCCGCGAGCACCGGCCCACGTTCACCGTCGGCGCGATCACCGTGTTCATCGCGCTGACCCAGGTGCCCGGGGTGACCAAGTCGGACTTCGAGTCCTTCCGCCTCGTCTACTCGGGCGGCGCGCCGATCGCGCCCTCGGTGACCGACCGGTTCGAGGCCCTGACCGGGCACTACATCCACAACTGCTACGGGCTGACCGAGACCAACTCGCCGTCGCACGCCGTACCGGCCGGGGTGCACGCCCCGGTGGACCCGGCGTCCGGCGCGCTGTCCGTCGGCGTGCCGGTGTTCAACACCGTGGTGCGGATCCTCTCCGACACGGGGGAGGAGGTCCCGGTCGGCGAGATCGGGGAAATCGCCACCTGCGGGCCACAGGTGGTGCCCGGCTACTGGAACAAGCCGGACGCGACGGCCACCTCGCTGCCCGGTGGCGAACTGCGCACCGGCGACGTCGGATTCATGGACGCGGACGGCTGGTTCTATCTGGTCGACCGCAAGAAGGACATGATCAACGCGGCGGGTTACAAGGTGTGGCCGCGCGAGGTGGAGGACGTGCTCTACGGCCACCCGGACGTGCTGGAGGCCGCCGTGGTCGGTATACCCGATGCATACCGGGGCGAGAGCGTGCGGGCCTACGTCTCGCTGCGCCCGGACGCCGAGGTGACCGCGGCCGAGCTGATCGAGTACTGCAAGGGCCAGATGGCCGCCTACAAGTACCCGCGTTCCATCGAGTTCCTGGATGAGCTGCCCAAGACCACCACCGGGAAGATCCTGCGCCGGGAGTTGCGCGACCGGGCTGCCGCCGGTTGATCCGCGCGGCGAATAAAGGACGGCCGGTGCCGACGATGTCGCCGGCCGTCCCCTCGCCTCGCGGACTCGGGCCTCAGGACCGGGAGGCCGGCGCGCGCAGGCGGTTCGGGTGCTCGGGGTCCAGCTTGATGAACACCAGGAAGTACGAGTGGTTCTTGCGCGCGTGCTCCTGGCGGAGCAGCCGGGCCACCACCGGCCGGTTCGGCCGCACCACCACGAACAGGTCCTTGCAGTAGAAGCCGTCCGCCGTGTAGGCGTTGATCAGCTCGACGTGGGTGAGCCGCTGCCGGTTGGCGCTCACCTCGTCCTGGCACTTGACGATGAACACGCCGTGGTTGCGCAGCACCCGCCGGGCCTCGGCGCCGGCGCGCAGGTACAGGTCGATCACCGCTTCGTGGTAGCGGGGCGCCCCGTCCACCGGAGCGGTCGCCTGGCCCGCGGAGTAGCTGGCCCGGAACGGCGCGTGCGAGCCCGCCCCGGCCAGGTGCGTCTCGGACCGGCGGAACAGGCCCTCCATGTACGGCGGGTCGAGCACCACGCAGTCCAGCCCGCCGTCCGGGTAGGGCAGGTCGCGGCAGTCCACGCCGGTCTGCAGGTCGGTGCCGAGCACGCGGTAGCCGTCCTGGCGGACCTTGCGCCAGAACGCACCCTTGCCCCAGGTCACGTCGGCCACCCGGGAACCCGGGGGGACGTGCAGGTCCAGGATCAACGGGAAGACATCGGCGTTGGTGCCGATGTGCGCGCTCACCGTGACCTGGGTTGTCGCGACACCGTCCGGCCTCTTCCGGCCGTTCGCCGCCCGATCGGTCCCAGTCTCCATGACACCCCCGCTGGAATCGGGCGCAAGGCTAGCAACGGCGGCCGCTCGAACAGGGCATTCGGCGCAACACGCGGGAAACGGGTTACCGGTCCGGGTGTTTCGGCGCCCGGATGGACCAGCGCCGCGAGCCGTCCCAGGAGATAGCCTCTGATCATGACCCCCGGCATCCGAGTGGTGACGATCGCCAACCTGAAGGGCGGTAGCGCCAAGACCACCTCGGCGGCCTTCCTGGCGCACGCGTTCCACGAGCGCGGGCGGAAGGTGGTGCTGGTGGATGCCGATCCGCAGGGGTCGGCGCTGCGCTGGCACGGGCTCGCCGGATGGCCGGTCCCGGCGATGGGCCTGGCCTCCACGGCGCTGCACCGGCAGCTCTGGGGCGTGGTCGACCCGGAGCGCTGGGACACCGTGGTGATCGATACGCCGCCGCTGGAGGAGCGGGACGGCATCGTGTCCGCCACCCTCCGCGTGGCCACCGACGTGCTGGTTCCGATCGCGCCCACGATGATGGAGCTGGACCGGGTCGGGCCGGTGTTCAAGGCCCTCGAGGATGCCGCCGGTCACCGGGAGGAGGATCCCACCGTGGCCGTGCTGCTCACCCGGACCGTGGCCCACGCGACCAGCACCGAGACCGTGCGCGAGATCCTCGAGGGGCAGGGACGCCGGGTGCTCTACGCCACCGTGCCCCGCCTGGAGCGGTACGCGCAGGCGTTCGGCGCGGGCATCCCGGACCACGACGTGCCGTACGGCACCGCCGCCGACGAGCTTCTGCGGGGCTGGACCTGATGGCCCCCGACCGCCGCGCCGACCTGGCCGCCCGGGCCGCCGCCGTGGCCGGCGGCACGGCGCCGGCCGACCCGGAGGCCGCCGCCCGCGCCCCCCGGACCAGGCCGGTCCGGGTGACCGTGGAGCTCTCCCCGATGGAGCACAAGGCCCTGCGCCAGTGGTGCGCGCAGACATCCGCCGACCTTGACCTGCCCCTGGTCGCCGGCGCTGAGGTGTTCCGCGCGCTGCTCTCCCTGATGCGCACCGACCCCGCCGTGGCCGAAGCCGTCCGCACCGAACTCAACCGCACCGGCGGCTCCCGCCGCCGCCACTAACCCCCTCTCCCGCGAGTCGGCACTCTCATCCCCGCGAGTCGGCGGTTTCGCCACACCCGCTCCGGCCGTACCTGAATCCCCGACTCACCGTGCCCGAATCCCCGACTCGCGGGGTGGGGAAGGGGGGTGGGGTTGTCGGGGGGTGCGGGTAGCGTGAGGTCGTGGCGGGTCGCTGGGTGCTCCACCTGGACCTGGATGCGTTTTTCGCGTCGGTGGAGCAGCTGACCCGGCCGACGCTGGCCGGGCGGGCGGTCCTGGTCGGAGGGCTGGGGCCGAGGTCGGTGGTGGCCGGCGCGAGCTACCAGGCCAGGGTGCACGGCGCGCATTCCGCGATGCCGATGTCGCGGGCGCGGCGGTTGGTGCCGGCCGCCGTGGTGTTGCCGCCGCGGCTGGCGGTTTACCGGGTGCTGTCCGAGCGGGTGTTCGACGTCGTGCGGCGGATCGACGGCGCGATGGAGCAGATCTCCATCGACGAGGCATTCGTGGAGCCGTCGGGCCTGTTCGGCGCCGGCCCCGACGAGGTGTTGGAGTCCGCCGAACGGCTGCGCGCGGACATCCGCGCGAGCACCGGGCTGACCGCCTCGGTCGGCGCCGGCTCGGGCAAGCAGCTGGCCAAGATCGCGTCGACCATGGCCAAGCCGGACGGGATCAAAGTGGTGCCGCAGGGCACGGAGAAAGACCTGCTCGCGCCGCTGCCGGTGCGCAAGCTCTGGGGCGTGGGGCCGGTCGCCGAGACGACCCTGCGCCGGGCCGGCGTGGACACCATCGGCAAGTTCGCCGCACTCACCCTGCCCGAGGTGACCGCGCTGATCGGCAACGCCATCGGCACCGAACTGCACGGCCTCGCGCAGGGCGTGGACCACCGCCCGGTGGCGCAGCGGGGCGAGGCGAAACAGGTGAGCGCGGAGACCACTTTCGACGCGGACCTCTCCGACGTGGAGGCGGTGCGCCGCGCGGTGGCCGAGATGGCCGCGCACGCGCACCGGCGCCTGGTCGCCTCGGGGCGGGCCGCGCGCACGGTCACGGTGAAGATCCGGGGCGCCGACTTCGCCACCAAGAGCCGGTCCGCGACCACCCCCACGGCCAGCACCAACCTGGCCACGCTGGCCGCCACCGCGCGCCGGCTGACCGATGGCGCGCTGCCGGACTCGGGGGTTCGGCTGATCGGTGTCTCGCTGTCCGGGCTCACCGACTTCGTGCAGCCACCCCTGTTCGAGGACGGGACGGAGGAAGCGGACGAGGCGAACGCAAGAAGCGCCGAACCCGCTGAGCCGCCGGGACCGGTGGACCACCAGGTCCCCGAGCGGGCCTGGCGCGCCGGGGACGACGTGCGGCACACCGAACACGGACACGGCTGGGTGCAGGGCAGCGGGCACGGCCGGGTGACCGTCCGGTTCGAGACCCGGAACACCGGCCCGGGCCAGGCCCGCACCCTGGCGGTCGACGACCCGGCACTCACCCGCGCCGACCCCCTCGCCAGCCTCGACTGACCCCGCACCGGCGGGCCGGCCGGGGAGTGCGAGCGCGGTGGGGGTTAGAGGGAGAGGACTCGGCGGAGCCAGGTTAGGAGGTCGGCGAAGACTTCGTCGCGGTTGGTTTCGTTGAAGATCTCGTGGCGGCCGCCGGGGTAGGCGCGCAGGGTGACGTCGGTCAGGCCCGCCTCCCGGTAGCGCGCGACCACCGGGTCGACCAGCGCCATGCCGCCGCCGAGCGGGTCGGCGTCGCCGACCACCACGTACACCGGCAGGTCGGACCGCACCGCCGCGGCGGCAGCGGGATCGGCGGGCCGGGAAGCCTCGGCGAACATCGATTTGCCGGACGGCGTGTCCAGGCCGAACCCGCAGTCGGGGTCGGCCACGTACAGGTCCACCTGTGCCTCGTCCCGCGACAGCCAGTCGAAGTCGGTGCGCGCCGGGGCGAACGGGGCGTTGAACGCGGACAGGTCGATGGGCTCTTCCAAGTTCAGTCCCGGCGCGAGCAGGTCGATCGCCGCCGTGCCGGACAGCACCGCCGCGTCCACCCTGGTGCTGTGGTCCAGCAGGTACTGCTGCACCGCGAAGGAACCCATGCTGTGCCCGATCAGCGCCAACGGCAGCAGCGGCTGGTCGGTGCGCACCACGTCGGTGAGCCGGCCGATGTCCCGGACCAGCTCCACCCAGCCGTTCTCGCCGAGCACCCCGTGGCGCTCGGGGGAGCCCGCCGTGGCGCCGTGGCCCCGGTGGTCCTGGCCGTACACCACCAGGCCGGCCTCGTTCAGCACGCCGGCCAGCGCGTCGTAGCGCAGCACGTGCTCGCCCATGCCATGGGTGAGCTGGACGATCCCGCGCGCCGGGCCGTTCGGGTCCCAGCGGTAGGCGGTGATCCGCACGCCGCCGGCCGAGTCGTACTGAATGGTGGTGGGACTCATCCGGCGGCTCCTCGACGAAACGAGACGAAACGAGACGAAACGAAAGGACGATCTCCCCCGGCACGCTACCGCGTGACCCTCCGTTGTGCGGTGGTGATCGCCCGCCGGGACTCCTACACTGCGCGCGACAAGATCGCGAGGTGGATCATGAGTGAGCCGGGTCAGCCCGAACAGACTCCGAAGATCAAGGAGGCGCGCCAGTTCCCCTGGCAGCTGGGTGTCTCGGTGGCCATCTGGATCCTGCTGGCGCTGATGCTGATCGTGTCCGCGTTCGGTGACTCCTCGAACAGCGCCAGCGACGACGCCTCGCTGGGTCAGCTCAAGGAGCTGAACATCACCACCAACACGGCGGGCAACACCGCGCAGCACACCACCATCTGGATGCTGCTCGGCTTCGCCACGCTGATGATGGCGCTGTTGCTGCTGATCGGGCAGGGCTGGGCGAGGCACGTGCTCGCGGTCCTCGCCCTGGGCGCGGTGGTGGCACTGGCCGCCAGCGGCCGCGTGGTGGAGACCGGCTTCGCGTTCCTGGCGCTGGTGCTCGGCACCGTGCTGCTTCTCCCTCCATCGGTGTACCGATATCTCCGGGGTGAGTAACCGAACCACTCGGAGGGAGTCAGCGGTCGACCCCCGATTGCCCGTATCGCGAAGCATGATCCGCTACAAAGGGTGAGAATTGGTCGTCCTAACTGGTGCGAGTGTTGCTTAATAACACTTGAGTGGTGTCCTCTTCACTCATCGAGGGGTAAGGCCAAGAGTGTGCCGCGCATGCGTATCCAGGGTCGACCTCATGCGTTAGGAGAGTGTTAGACCTGGCGTCTCACCAGCGGCGACCAGGTATAACGGGGTTATCTTGAGGGTTGGGGTTATTCCTCCAAAGGGGTGGTCCTTGCTCTCCCTCCCGATTGGGGGGTGGAGATGCCTCCTACTGCAGATGTAATGGCCGACGCGAAACGGGATGATGATTTCCACGTTGCGGCGGTGGGCGATCCCCAGCGCCCCCTCGCCGCATAGGTGCCGCCAACCCCGATAGCGGCGACCGGGTTACCCGCCTCCCGCGGGCCGGGGACAGCGCGGAGCCGCTGTCCCTGTTGCCGTACCCGGTGGTCGATCGGGTTCGGCACAGCACAGGAATAGGAGTGTGGGATGACGGACCCAGTGCAAAGCACCGGGACGCTCGGGCAGCTCAAGACGGCCCGCCGGCCGAGTGTCGGCCGAGGGCTGCGCAACGCGCCCGGCATGGCTGCGCGCCCGTTGCAGCAGGCCGGCGAGATGTTCGAGCTGTTTATCGAGGTAGTCAAGAGCGCCGTTACAAAGCCGGTCGGGTACTGGGGCGATGTGCGTGAGCAGATGTTCGAGACGCTCAAGCTCTGCTGGCTGCCCATGATCGTGTCCTGCACCGCGTTCGGTATGGGCGCTCCCGGGTTGCAGGGCGGCAACATCTTCCTGCTGTTCGGTATCCCGGAACGGCTGGGCTCGTTCTTCCTGATGGCGAGCGTGCGTGAGTTCGCCCCGTGGATCAACGCCATGGTGGTCGCCGGTGTGATGGGCACCGCGATCACGGCTGATCTGGGTGCCCGGCGCATTCGGGAGGAGTTCGACGCGATGGAGGTTCTCGGCGTCGACCCGGTCCGCACGATCATCCTGCCCCGCGTCATCGCCCTGTTCATCATGACCGGGCTGATGGATGTGGTGGCGCTGTGCTTCGGCGTGTTCGGCGGCCTGATCGCCGCCTGGGAGCTGAACGCGAACCCGAGCGCGTACTTCGCCAACTTCTGGAACAACGCGACCACCACCGACATGTGGTGCAGCGTGGTCAAGACCTCCCTGTTCGGTCTGATCATCGGGATTGTGTGCTGCTACAAGGGCTACCGGGCCGAGGGCGGTCCGATCGGTGTGGGCCGGGCGGTGAACCAGGCGGTGGTGATCGCGTTCGCCGGGATCTGGATGTTCAACTTCGCGTTCACCACGTTGATGTTGGGGCTCAACCCCGACATGCAGGTCTACCGGTAACCGGGAGGAGGAGCCGAAATGACTGTGACTGAAACCGAGCAGCCCGGCGGCGCTCCCGGTTCGATCTCCGGGAACAAGCTGCCGAAGGAGAACGGCCTCAAGAACGTGCTGGCCTCGGTCGGGGAGATCGCCCGGTTCTCCGGCAGCGTGATCCGCTCGTTCCCCGACGTACGCAAGTACAGCAGCGAAACGCTGCACCAGGCGGGCATCCTGATCCTGTCCAGCGGCCTGATCATCTGGGTGATGCAGGGCGTGATGGGCACGGTCTGCGGCCTGGAGGCGGCGTACACGCTGAAGCAGATCGGCGCCCCGATCTACTCGGGGGTGTTCAACGCCTGGTGCGCGATCCGGGAGATGGCCCCGTACATGTGGGGCTACATCTTCGCCGCGAAGGTCGGTTGTGGCCTGGTGGCCGAGCTGGGCTCGATGCGGATCGCCGACGAGATCGACGCCATGGAGGTCATGGGGGTCAAGTCCCGCAGTTACCTGGTGGGCACCCGGGTGATCGCGGTCTGGATCGCCATGCCGTTCCTCTACACCGTCGGCCTGGGCGTCATGTACGTCACCGAGTACATCATCACCGTGGTCAACCTCGGCGGGGTTTCCCCGGGTGGTTATCTCTACATCTTCTGGCTGTACCAGAACCCGGCCGACTTCGTCTATTCAATGGCAAAGATCATGACGATGGGGACATGTATCACCTTCGTCGGCTGCTACTACGGCTTCACCGCACGCGGTGGTTCGGTCGGAGTGGGACGCAACACCGCCAAGTCCATGATGCTGAACATGGTCTTGATCCACATCGTGGGTGTGCTCGGTACCCAGCTGTTCTGGGGACTGTCGCCCAACGCCCCGATCGCTAACTAGTAGAAGCCGCCGGAAAACACACAGGAGCGAGATGTCGTTCAACGCAGAGGTTGGCGGCCGGGAGCAGTCCCGGCAATCCGCCGGGGGCAACGGAAACGGCGATGCCACGCACAGCATGGAGGTGCGGAACGTCTACAAGTCGTTCGGCAACTTCCACGTGCTGGCCGGTCTGGATCTGCAGTTCCAGGATGATGCGATCACCACGATTCTGGGGCCTTCGGGTACCGGTAAGTCGGTGTTGATCAAGCACTTGGTGGGGTTGCTGGAGCCGGACGACGGTGAGGTGCTGATTTTCGGGGAGGATCTGTGGAAGATCTCCGAGAAGGAGCGCTACGAGCTGCGGACCCGGATGGGTGTGTTGTTCCAGGACGGCGCGTTGTTCGGGTCGATGAACATTTATGACAACACGGCGTTCCCGTTGCGCAAGCACACGGACAAGTCCGAGGACGAGATCCGGGAGATCGTGATGAAGCGGCTCACCGAGGTGGGCCTGGAGCGGTCGTGGTCGAAGCTGCCGAACGAGGTGTCCGGTGGTATGCGCAAGCGGGCGGGTTTCGCGCGGGCGTTGGTGATGGATCCGTCGATCGTGTTCTTCGATGAGCCGGACTCGGGTCTGGACCCGGTGCGGACCAGCTTGTTGAACGACTTGATTTTGGATATGCACGCGGAGCATCGGGGCACCTACATGTTGGTGACCCACGATATTCGGACCGCGCGCAAGGTCAGTGACTATGTGGGGCTGATCTGGAAGGGCAAGGTCGTCCACTACGGGGAGGCCGAGGAGGCGTTCGCTTCCAAGGACCCGTTTGTTCGCCAGTTCCTCTCCGGCGAATCCGCCGGCCCGCTGGGAATGGATTAAGCACGCATGCCTCGCAAGTTTCTGATCCTCGGGGGAGTACTGGCGGTGGTCATCGCGGCCGCCGTCTGGGTGTTCACCGGCGGCTACACGGTCAAGGTGGCCCTACCGGCGGCCACCAACATCATCGCGGGTGGAACCGTGCAGGTGAACGGCTTCGCGGCCGGCACGGTGAAGAGCATCAAGGCGGTGGACAACCAGGCGATCCTGGAGATCGAGCTGGACCGCGCCTACGCGCCGCTGCACGAGGGCGCGGTCGTCAAGGTGCCCTGGAAGGCCGTGCTCGGTGAGCGCCTGGTCGACGTGACCGACGGTCCGTCGTCGAACGCGGAGATCCCGAGCTCCGGCCTCCTCAAGGGGCAGATGCCGAAGCCGACCGAGGTCGACCAGGTGCTCAACGCCCTCGACCCGAAGACGCTGGACCACCTGAAGTCGCTGATCAACGAGCTGGACGCGACCAGCAAGGGCCACGAGGGCGACATCAATGCCACCCTCCAGGCGCTGGGCCCCACGCTCAAGGGACTCGGTGGCGTGCTGGACGCCGTCGGCACCGACGGCCCGGCGATCAAGGCACTGGTCGTCCGGCTGAACAACCTGACCGGCACCCTGGCCACGCACCAGACCGACGTGCGGGCGATCGTCGCCCAGCTCTCCCGGCTGACCACCCAGGCCGCCACCCGCCAGCAGCAGCTGCGGGACGGCCTGCGGAAGCTCCCCGGCACGCTGCGCACCGCGCGCACCACGCTGGACAAGCTTCCCCCGGTGGCCGACGAGGTGGTGCCGCTGCTGCACGACCTGGAGCCGGCCACGGACAAGCTGGAATCGGTGTCGAAGAACCTGAACCCGCTGCTGAAGGACCTGCGCCCGGCCGTCCGGGACCTCGGCCCGACGCTCGAGGACCTGGATGACCTCTTCGACGACGCGCCGGACTTCCTGGAGGCCGTGTACAACACGTTCCCCCAGCTGAACCGGACCCTGCGGGTGCTGAGCGACCCGCTGGACTTCCTCCGCCCGTACACCCCGGAGGCGGCCGGCTGGCTGTCCAACTGGAACTCCAACTGGGCACCGTACGACGGCAACGGCAAGTACGCCCGGATCTGGTACCAGGCCGGCCTGTCCATGCTGAACGCCAACCCGGGCGTCATGCCGCCGGGCATCCGGTCGAACCCGTACCCGCTGCCCGGTGAGAACGGCGGCACCCCCTGGAAAGACGCGTTTGGGAGCGGTGTGAAGTGAGAAGACAACCCCTCGCCGGGCCGGCCCAGCGCTTCTCCAAGGCCCGGGTGCTGGCGACTGTGGGAGTCGCCGTGGTGGCGTGCACCGCCGCCGGCGGCAGCCTCGCCGTGGAGGCGACCCAGCAGCGCACCATCGTGATCGCCGAGTTCCGGGACGCCTCCCCGATGCTGACCGGCAACGACGTGAAGCTGCACGGCGTGAAGGTCGGCGAGGTCGCCGCGATGTCCGAGGAGAACGGCATCGCCAAGGTGGCCCTGGACCTCGGGCCCGAGGCGCTGCCGATCCACAGCGACGCGCGCGCCACGGTCCGTCCGGTCAGCCTCCTCGGTGAGCGGTACATGGAGCTGGACACCGGCACCCCGAGCGCGCCGCTGCTGCGGACCGGCGGGATCATCCCGGTCAGCCAGACCGGGCAGAACACCGACCTCGACGAGGTGCTGAACGTCTTCGACGACAAGACCGGCCAGTCATTGGCCGCGTTCGTCGCGGTGCTCGGCGAGGGCATGCGGGGCAACGGCGCCGACGTCGACGCCGCGATGAAGGCACTGGCCCCGGCGATGACCCAGACCGACCAGTTCGTGAAGGTCCTGCAGCAGCAGAACGCCACGCTGAACTCGCTGGTGGAGAACCTGGACCCGGTGGCCAAGTCGCTGGCCCAGGACGACGGCAAGACGCTGGACAGCCTGGTGGCGTCGACCACTTCGCTGCTGCAGACCACGTCGACCAACGTGCAGGCGTTGGACGCCACGCTGGCCGAGCTGCCCGGTTCGCTGGCGGCGGCCCGGGGCACGCTGGGCCACCTGGCGGACACCGCCGACGACACCACCCCGCTGCTCAAGGACATCCGGCCGGTCACCGACGACCTGAAGGAGATCAGCGACGAGCTGATCTACTTCTCCGAGTCGGCCAACCCGGCGTTCGACAAGCTGGCCCCGGTGCTGGACAAGGGCACCGACTTCCTGCGCTCGGCCAAGCCGGTCGCGGAGCAGCTGCGCCAGGCCGGGCCGGACCTCGTGAAGCTGTCCAAGGCGCTGAACCCGATCGTCAACGAGCTGGCCCACAACGTGGACAACGTCATGAACTTCATCCGGTTCTGGGCGCTGACCACCAACGGCAAGGACGGCCTCTCGCACTACTTCCGGGCCCACCTGATCTTCGAGCCGAGCACGGTGACCGGTTACGTCCCCGGCGGCCTGGGTGACCTGGGCGTCGGCGGCAAGGACCGGGCGCCCGACTCCGGCCAGCCGAAGCGCCCGGAGCTGCCGACCGGCCTGCTCCAGAAGCAACCCTCCAAGGACGGCGGCGTGACCGGACTGAACGAGAAGCAGGAGAGCGGCGCGCTCGGATTCCTGTTGGGCGGTGACAAGTAATGGTGCGCAGAGCCGCGGCACGCCGGCGCAGGGCCATCTTCTTCGGCTTCTTCGTCTTCGTCTTCTTCATCGCGCTGACCGGGCTGTCCCTGGTGTCCACCCAGGGTCTCCCGTTCGCCCCGCGCACCACGGTGCAGGCGGCGTTCCAGGACATCGGTTCGCTGCGCACCGGTGACGACGTGCGGATCGCCAACGTGCGGGTGGGCTACGTGGAGAGCGTCCACCTGCGGGACACCACGGACCCCAACGCCGGCCAGGCCAAGGAGCCGGTGGCGATCCTGAGGCTGGACAACGAGCGGCCGGTCTACCAGAACGCCAAGGCGCTCACCGCCTCGGTCGGCGCCCGTTCCGCACTGGGCCAGAAGTTCGTCGAGCTGAACCCGGGCGACCCGTCGGCCGGCCTGCTCGCGCCGGACGCGGTGATCCCGGCGGCCAAGACGGTCGGCGCGCAGGAGCTCTCCGACGTGCTGGCGGTTCTGGACGTGCCGACCCGGCAGGCCATCGGCTCGGTGGTCCGCAACGTGGGTGGTGGCCTCGCCGGCCACGGGCACGACTTCAACCTGGCCTCCGACGCCTTCCCGGACGCGCTGCCCGACCTGGGCACGGTGTCGCTGGCGTTCGCCAACAACGGCGGGCGGGACACCGCCTCGCTGCTGCGCAGCACCAACGACCTCTCGGTCTCCTTCGCCGGCCGGCAGGAGCAGATCGGCCAGCTGCTGGGCAAGATGGACAAGACGTTCGCCGGCTTCAACGCCGACCGGGGCCAAGCCCTGGAGGCGCTGCTGAAGACCGCCCCGGACTCGCTGCGCACCACCAAGGCCGCCCTGCTCAAGCTGGACCCGGCGCTGATCGACACCTCGTCGGCGGTGAAGGAGCTGCGGCCCGGCGGCAAGGCGCTGGGCGAGGCCACGCCGGACTTCCGCGGCTTCCTGCAGGAGAGCCCGGAACCGCTGGACAAGGTGCCCGGTGTGGCGGACGATGCCCGGCCGGCGCTCGGCGACCTGCGGGAGACGTTCGACGACCTGCAGCCGCTGGCCCCGATGTTGACCAAGGGATTCGCCCGGGGCGCGCCGACCGCGGACAAGATCAGCCCGTACATGCCCGAGGTCGCGGGGTTCTTCACGAACATCTCGCAGACCCTGACCAACGGCAACAACAACTACCGCTGGCTGACCTTCATCCTGACCCCGCAGACGCCGCAGAACCAGGCGACCGACCTGATCGGTGTGGTCGGCGACCCGACGTCGAACAAGGACCCGTACCCCGCGCCGGGTGAGGCGGGCAAGCAGCGCACGGGCGTGCCTGGTCTGAACACGAACGGAGTGCCCGGTCGATGAAGAAGTTCTTCATGAAGCTGTTCGGTGGCCCGGTTGTCCACGGTCACCAGACGGTTTCCGCATGGAAGCTGGGTGTCGGCTTCCTGGTCGGGGTGCTGATCCTCGGCTGGGCGGTGTTCAGCAAGGCGCAGATCACCACCTGGCTCACCCCCGGTGAGTCGATCCAGGTGAACTTCGCCTCGGACTACCGGCTGCGGCCGTACTTCAGCAAGGCGAAGATCGCGTTCGTGCCGGTCGGCATGGTCACCGGCGTGGACAAGGCCGACGACGGCTCCTCCATCGTCACGGTGAAGCTGTTCGGGGACGCCCGGGACCGGCTGGGCAGCGAGCCCGCCGCGGTCATCCGGCCGACCACAATGCTGGGCGGCAACTACATGCTCGACCTGGAGCCCGGCGGCGACAAGGGCCGGTTCGAGGGGGACATGATCCCCAAGGAGCGGGCGAAGCTGCCGGTCGAGCTGGACAAGATCATCGGCACCTTCCAGCCCGACGCGCTGCAGGGCATGCGCGGCACGCTGTCCAAGTTCGACCAGACCCTGGGCGGCGGCGGCCGGGATGCACTGCAGCGGTTGTTCAACGACGCCCCCGGCGCGCTGAAGCCCAGTGGCCAGGTGCTGACCGCGCTGCAGGGCCGCAACCCGGACGACCTGACCAAGGTGGTCGACGGGTTCGAGGCGATGGCCCGTGAGCTGGCCGAGCCGAAGGGCCGGCTGGACGCCATCACCACGGACCTGGCCACCCTGTCCACCGTGCTCGGGCGTAACGGCGGCAACTTCACCGCCACCCTGGACGAGCTCCCGGCGTCCCTGGACAGCGCGGACCGCGGCCTGCGCCGGCTGAACACCACGCTGGACACCCTGGAGGACACCGCCGACGACGTGCGGCCGAGCGTCCAGGAGCTGGACAAGACGCTGGACCGGTTGGACCCGGTGCTCGACCGGGCGCAGCCGGTGGTCGACGACCTGCGCGACGCGCTGAAGGATGCCCGTCCGCTGGTGCACAAGCTGGTGCCGGACGTCCGTGAGGCCACGGATCTCCTGCACGAGCTGAACCCGACGCTGGCCCGGGTGAACGGCCCGATCGCCGATCTGATCCTGAACCCGTACAAGGGCAAGGGGCCGTACTACCAGACCGCCACCGACAAGCCGATCTACAAGGAACTGGGCTACGCGGTGGCCACCCTGGACCGCGCCACCATGCAGAACAAGAACGGCTCGGCGCTGCCCTTCCAGGCGGCCGTGGTGCCCGAGTTCCAGGAGGGCCTGGTGGCCAACGACGGCCGGCCGAGGAGCGAGGCGACGATGAGCACGCTCACCGACCCGTTCCGGATCAACCCGCCGATCCAGTCACCGGGTGAGCCGCCGAGTCCCAACCCCGGCCTGTTCCCGTTCCTCGGCGGCACGCCGGTTAAGGGGGAGAAGTGACCCTGCCAAGCAGGCCTAGCCGCCGGGAGCGCGCGGCGCGCACCTTCGAGCGGATCAAGACCGAGCCGGGCCTGGCTCGCAACACCATCGTCGTGGTGGCACTGATCGCCATCGCCGGCGTGGTGGGCGGGATCGTGCTGGCCAACCAGCGGTTCATCACCCCGTGGGCGGACCGGATGGAGTTCTACGCGAACTTCGAGGCCAGCCCGGGCGTCAGCCCCGGAAACGGCCAGGAGGTCCGTATCGCCGGTGTGAACGTCGGTGACATCGTCGGCGCCGACATCGACGAGGACGGCCAGGCACGGCTCAAGCTGTCCCTGGAGCGCGGCCACCACGTCTACGAGAACGCCACCCTCGTCCTGCGGCCGAAGAGCCCGCTGAACGAGATGTACGTGGAGATCTCCCCGGGCGGCGCGCCGGCCAAGGAGATCGGCGAGGACTACGTCTTCCCCCGGACCAGTACCCAGCGGCCGATCCAGGTCGACGAGGTGCTGGACCACCTGGACGACAACGCGCAGCGGGCGCTCACCGCGCTGCTGGCCGAGTCGGACGTGGCGCTGACCAACGCCCAGGCCAAGCTGCCCGGGGGCCTGGACAGCGTGCGCACCACCACCAACGACCTGCGCCCGGTGGCGGAGGAGCTGGCCAAGCGCAAGGAGAAGATCGCCACGCTGGTCACCTCGTTGGGGCAGATCTCCAACGCGGTCGGCGGGGACGACAAGCGGCTGGCCACGCTGGCCTCCAGCCTGCAGACCACGCTGCACAGCTTCGCCAAGAACGCACCGCAGGTGGACGAGACGCTGAAGGTGCTGCCCGGCCTGGTGCACAACCTGCACCGGTCCACCGACGAGGTGAAGGACCTGGCCGACGAGCTGGACCCGACGCTGCGGGACCTGGAGGACGCCTCCGAGGCGTTCCCCGAGGCGATGCGCAAGCTGCGCAAGACCTCGGACAAGCTGGACGACGTGGTGGACGAGGCCAAGCCGTTCCTGCGGGCGCTGCGCCCGGTGATCTCGGACCTGCGGCCGTTCGCGGACGACCTGCAGGAGGCGCTGCCCGAGCTGCGCAAGGCGGTCAAGGGGCTGGACCCGGTGACCGACGCGCTGGTGCCGTACCTGCCCGACGTGGCCGCGTTCACCGTGCAGACCCGCTCGGTGGTCAGCCTGCAGGACGCCAACTCCGGCATCCTGCGCGGCCAGGCCCAGATCAGCAGCCACTTCGTCCCGCCGGTCTTCGGTGCGAACAACGGGATCAAGCCGATCCCGGCGAAGCCGGTCGACGGGGGCACCACCGCGCTGCAGAAGGCGACGCCGGTCGGCCCGGAGGGGCAGAACCCGCCCCACCAGGACGGCTCGAAGACGCCGAGGAAGGAACCGAACGAGGTGCCCACACCGGACAACTCCCGGAAGCTGTTGCCGGGCGGCCTGCTTGGCGGGGGGAACTGAGCGATGAAGCTTTCCCCGAGAGTCGTTCAGCTGACCACCCTGGTGCTGTTCACCGCACTGTGTGCCGTGGTGTTCGGCTACCTGTGGGTGAACTCCGGCGGCAAGCTGCCGGGCATCACCGGCAGCACCTACCGGGTCTCCGCCGTCTTCCCCAGGGTCGCCAACCTGGTGTACTTCGGTGACGTGATGGTGGCCGGCGTGAAGGTCGGCAAGGTGCAGGAGGTGACCCCGGCCCCCGGTGGGGGCGCCAAGGTGGTCATGGACCTGGACAACTACCCGCCGCTGCACGACGGTGCCACCGCCGAGATCAGGGCCAAGTCCCTGGTCGAGGAGAGCTTCGTGGAGATCGTCGACGGCACCGGGTCGGAGCTGCCCTCCGGCACCGAGCTCCCGGCGTCCGCCGCCAAGGGGCCGACCCAGCTGAACGACGTGCTGGTCGCCCTGGACGGCAAGACCAGGGGCGCTCTGGCCGAGAGCATGCGGTCGCTGGGCGCGGCCACCGAGGGCACCAAGGACTCGCTGTCCGAAGGCGTCGGCGGGCTCGGTGCGCTGGGGCGCAACGGGCGTACCGCGCTGGATGCCCTCGCCGACCAGGGCGAGGACCTCAAGCAGCTCACCGGCAACGCGGCCACGGTGATGAACGCGCTGAACACCCAGCGGGGCGAGATCGCCCGCCTGGTGGAGAGCGCGAACAAGCTGACCACCGCCACCGCCGACGGCAAGGCCGACCTGGAGAACGTGATGCGTGAGCTTCCGCCCACGCTGCACAGCGCCCGGGACGCCAGCCACGCGGTGGACGACATCGGCGACGCGCTGTGGCCGGTGGCCCGCAACCTGAAGGCGGCCGGGCCGGACCTCTCCGAGGCGCTGGAGCAGCTGCCCGACGTCTCGCGGGGCCTGCGCCACCTGCTGCCGGCGTTGGACGACGCCCTGGACAACGCGCCGAGGACCCTGCACAAGGTGCCGGACTTCTCCAAGGCGACCAGCGACATCGTGTCGCCCGCGATCGACGACCTGGAAGACCTGAACCCGATGCTCGGCTACCTCAAGCCGTACGCGCCCGAGCTGGCCAACGTGCTGCCCGGGTTCAGCCAGACGTTCGCGCACAGCGACAACAACGGGCACTACTTCCGGGCCTACCTGATGCCGAACGAGCAGACCCTCAAGGGCCTGCCGATCAACACGCACGTCGGCCCGCTGGCCAAGTTCAACCCGTACCCGAAGCCGGGTCAGGGCTACACCCCGGGTACCCCGGGGCGGCCGTTCACCAAGGTGGAGAAGGAAGGGCCGAACTGATCCCCCGGATGGTGCAGGTTTGACGTTCTTACTCACCGCCGCCCGGCGCGGGTGGACCAGGTTTCGTGCCTGGGTCACCCCGCGCCGGGCGGTGGCCCTTGTAGTCGTTCTGTTGCTCGCCGCCGGTGTGGTCGGCGGCCTGGTCCGGGCCAAGGTGGAGACCGGCATAGAGTCGTTCCTGCCGGCCTCGGACCCCTCGGTCACCGATCTGAACCGGGTCGGCGAGCTGTTCGGCGGTGACCCGATCGTGGTCCTGCTGGAGACGGCCCAGCCCCGCCAGCTGTTCGAGGGTGACCAGATCATGGCGCTCGGCGGGCTGGAGGGCCGGCTGGCCGGGCTGCCCGACGTGGCCGCCGTCTACGGGCCGGGCACGCTGCTCAACCAGATCGCCGGGCAGACCCGCGCACTGATCACCGAGCTGCTCGGCCGCCGCGACGGGGACGCCGCGCGCGTCGAGGTCGAGGCGCGGCAGGCCGGCAAGTCGGACGCCGAGGCCAAGGCGGAAGGGGCGGCGGCGAAGCTGCGGTTCGACCAGCGCTACTTCCCGCTGCTGGCGCAGGGCCTTCCGGTGGGGCTGCCCTCGCTGCACAACAAGGCGTTCGCCGACCACGTGGTGTTCAGTCCCACCGGGCCGCGCCCGCAGTGGCGGTTCGTGGTGCCCTCGGAAACCTCGGTGGCGGTCCTCATCCGGCCGCGCGAAGGTGCCGACGCGGCCGCCGTGCACCGCCTGGTCGGTGCGGTACTGGCCACCGTGGGCGAGTCCAAGCTGCCCACCACCAGGGTCACCGTCTCCGGCGTGCCGACCGTGGTGGCCGCGCTGAGCGCCAAGGTGAAGCAGGAGGCGCCGCTGCTGGGCGGCCTGGCGCTGTTGGCGGTCGGGCTGTGCTTCCTGCTCATGCCGTGGTTCTCGCCCCGGCGACGGTGGATGCGGCTGCTGCCGCTGATCACCACGCTGACGGCGATCGGGCTGACGCTTTCCGCCTACGGGTGGCTGGGCCGGCCGCTGTCCATCGGCGTGGTGGCGTTCCTCTCCGTGGTGCTGGGCATCGGCACGTACTACCCGACGTACTTCGCCATGTCCGCCCGCCCGCGCACGGTGCTGACCGTCGCGCTGGCCACGGCGGCCAGCCTGGCCACCCTGGCCTTCTCCCCGCTGCCCCTGGCCCGGGACCTGGGCGTGACCCTCGCCGTAGGCATCCTCCTCTCCGCCCTACTCGGCTACGCCCTCACCCGCACGCCCTGGTTCGAGCGCTTCCGCCACCACCACGACCCCGGCGAGTCGGGAGTTGAGGTACGGCGAGTCGGGGATCCGGGTACGCCTTCCGGGCGGTCGCGGGTCGTGGTGATCGCCGCTTTCGTGGTGGCGCTGCTGATCGCCGGTGTCGGCTGGGCGATGCTGCCCCGGCTGCCGCTGGAGACCAACGTGCAGCAGTTCGCCGCCCAGCTGCCCGCGATCAAGGACGCCGAGCACGCGGAGAACGTGCTGGGCAGCTCGGGCGAGCTGGACGTGGTGCTGACCGGCGCCGACGTCACCTCTCCGGAGGCGGTCGCCTGGATGAGCCGGGCCGAGGCGATCATCGGCACCCGCTACGGGGACCAGGCCCGCCGGGTGATCTCGCTGCCGATGCTGCTCACCTTCCTGGGCAGCAGCCCGTCCCCGGACGAGATCGCGTCCGCGCTGCGGCTGATGCCGCAGTACCTGACCGGTGCCGTGGTCAGCCTGGAGCGGGGCACCGCGGTGATGATCTACGGCGTGCGGATCGACGACCTGGGCGGCATCCAGCGGTTGCGCGAGGCGCTGAGCACCGAGCTGCCGCCGCCGCCCACCGGCTACGAGGTGAAGCTGGCCGGCCTGCCCATCGTGGCGGTGCGTGGCCAGGAACTGGTCTCCGAGGACCGGGTGTGGTCCAACCTGCTCGGTGTGCTGGCGGCCGGCCTGGTGCTGGCCCTGGGCCTGCGCCGGCGCTGGGACGCCGGACGGGCCGTGCTGGCCGCCGTGCTGGCCACCGGCGGCGGGCTGTTCCTGCTCTGGGCCACCGGCACCCCGCTGTCCCCCATCACCGTCGCGCTGGGCTCGCTGACCGCCGCCGTAGGATGCGAGTTCACCGTGCTCCTCGCCGAGGCACACCGCCGGAGCAATCCGGCGCTGCGCCGGGCGGTGCTCCTGGTGACGACCACGTCGGCCCTCGGTTACGCGGTGCTGATGTGTTCCGGGATCGCCGTGGTGCGGGAGTTCGGTGTGCTGCTGGCCGGAGCGGTGCTGCTGGCGCTGCTGTCCTCGCTGTGCGTGGTGCGGCTGACCGCGCGCGCCGGCGAGGCGTCTTCGCAAGGAGCTCGAGAATGAAGCTGCCCGAGGTACTGACCCAGGGAAAGACCCGCTGGTGGTTGGCCGGAGCGCTGGCCGTGCTGCTGGTCGCGCTGCTGGGCGGCGGGATCTACTGGTACCAGGCGACCCACCTCCCGAACGGCGTGGCCCTGCGGGTGGACGGCGTGGACGTCACCGAGGAACAGCTCGAGGAACAGGTCCAGGTCAACCGCGCGCTGTACGGCGTGCAGCCGCCCACCGAGCCGGCCCGGCTGGACACCTTCCGCCGGGACATGGCCAAGTCCACCGCGTTCGCGCTGCTGCTCGACCGGCTGGCCAGTGAGCGGCAGCTGGCCGTGGCCGACCGCCAGGTGTCCGACGTGCTGGCCCGCTACATCACGCAGTACTACGGCGAGGGGCCGGAGGGGCGGGACCGCTACGTGCAGGACCTGCTCAACCAGGGCACCTCGGAGAAGAAGGTGCTGGCCGAGCTCAAGCGGCGGATGCTGCTCGGGCTGCTGCGCGACCAGGTCACCGCCGGCATCACCGTCTCCGACGACGAGGTGCGCCGGACCTTCGACGAGCGCCGCGCCGAGCTGGCCATCCCGGAGCGGCGTGAGCTGCACAACATCGTGGTCCGGGAGAAGACCGAGGCCGACGACGTGGTGGCCGCGCTGCACGCCGGCGCCAACTTCGAGCAGCTCGCCCAGCAGCGCAGCATCGACGGGGCGACCCGGGAACAGGGCGGCAACCTGGGCGTCGTGGCGGCCGGCCAGCTGGAGCAGCCGTACGCCAACATCGCGTTCGGCGCCCAGGTCGGCTCGGTTTACGGCCCGGTGGCCACGCCGTACGGGTTCAACATCGGCAAGGTGGTCTCCGTGCAGCCCGGCGCGCCCGCCGAGTGGGAGAAGGTCGCCGGGCCGCTCAAGCAGATGCTGATCGAGGAGAAGGCCGCCGACAAGTGGCAGGCCTTCCTGATCGACGAGCTCAAGAACGCCAACGTCCGGTACGCCGACAAGTACCGCCCCGCCAACCCCGACGCGGTGCCCGACCCCGAAGCCGGCCGGCCCCAGCAGCCCCAAGGCGCCCAGGCGCCAGGAGGCGCTCCGGGCGGGGCTCCCGCTCCGGGCGGTCCTGCTCCGGATCCGGGCGGGGCTCCGGCACCGGGTGGAGGTCCTGCTCCCGGCTCAGCCCCGGCTCCCGGCGCGGTCCGGGCTCCGGCACCGGGGGCTCCCGGCGCGGCTCCGGCCCCGGGCGCTTCCGCTCCGGCTCCGGCCCCGGGGGTGGCGCCCGCTCCGGCACCGGGCGCTTCCGCTCCGGCACCGGGCGCTCCCGTGCCGGGGGGTGTCCCGGTTCCGGCTCCGGGCACAGCTCCGGGGCCTGGAGGCTCGGCCGCGGCTCCAGGTGGCGTGCCCGTCCCGGGTGGGGCGCCGGCTCCGGGCGGTGTTACTGCGCCGGGCGGGGCTCCTGTCCCAGGTGTGCCGGCTCCCGGCGCGGCCGCCGCCCCGGCTCCCGCGCCGGGTGCGGCCTCCGCTCCAGGGGCTCCTGGTCCGGGCGCTGTTCCCGCGCCGGGTGCTGAGGGACCGAAGTGAGCCAGCGGGGCGGGCGTCCGGGCGCGGCCGGGCGCCGACCGGAACCGGGCGGTTCCTGGATCGACCGGATCGACTGGCCGTTGGTGGCGAAGGGGACCTGGAGCGCGTTCTTCGTGCTGGTGCTGGTCTGGCTGACCGGACCGCTGGTGGCAACGATCCACCCGAAGGCCGCGCTGGTGTATCTCATCGTCGGTGCCGGTGCCGCGTTCGTGGTGGCCGGCTGGCGGTGCGCGGAGGCGGACTCGCCCGGGCTGACCGGTGCGGTGGCCGCGTTCCTCGGCTACACCTTGATCATTCCGCTGTTCTACATGGCGCAGCGGATGATCGATGTGCCGACCACGGTCGGCACCGCCGTCGCCGCCCTGATCGTCGGCGGCCTGGCCGCCACCCTGCTCGCCCGCCGGTCGTAGCACTGGCTCACCTCCGAAGCCGCCTGTTGCGCTGCCTCTGGGCATCCGCCACGCGCCGTAATCGCCGGGACCGTTGCCGCCCGGTTCCGAGCTACCGTTACTCGCCGAGCGCTGGGGCAGTCCGCTTCGATCATGGAATTCGCCGGACTGAGCTAACGCTCGATGAAGCCACCCGCCCCAGCCGCCCACCGCTGGGCGGCAATCCGACCACAGTCCGTAGCTAATGCATCGGGGCCGCACCCGCGTCGCGGCAGACGGCGCGGCCGTGCCGTCCAAGCCCTCTAGAGCCGGCACTCGGCCCAACTGGAGATCGACATCAACCTGACGCACCTTCGGGCGCCGAGGAAGGTGCCTGAGGTTGATGTGGATCTTGGCGGCGCGCGTGAGGCGCCGACGGATCGGGCTGGGCTGGCTCGTAACAGATTGCCGATCCGGAAAGCCCCTTGAGCCTTACCGCCGCACGCGGTCCGAGCTGTGCGGCGTCGCGGTTACACCGGGTCGGAGGGCGATTGTCGGGGGTTGTGGTTACCGTGCGGGGGTGGGGCGGCGACCGGTGGTGGTGAGTGCGCCGGCGGGCGAGGGTGGCCAGTTCGTCAGGCGGGTGCAGCTGCCGCTGGCCGAGGTGGCTACCGGCCGGTACCCGTTCACGCTGCCGGTGGTCGCCGGGCTGGCCGCGTGGCCGTCGGGGCTGCCGCTGCCGCCCGGGGTGACCTTCCTGGTCGGGGAGAACGGCTCCGGCAAGTCCACGCTGGTCGAGGCCATGGCCGTGGCCTGCGGGTTCAACGCCGAGGGGGGCAGCCAGAGCTTCCGGTTCGCCACCAGGGCCAGCGAGTCCTCGCTGGGCGATCATCTCCGGCTGACCTGGGGCGTGCGCAAGCCGCGCGGCGGGTTCTTCCTGCGGGCGGAGTCGTACTACAACGTGGCGACCGAGATCGAGCGGCTGGATCGGGAGCCCGGGGGTTCGTTGCTCGACGCCTACGGCGGGATCTCCCCGCACGAGCGCTCGCACGGCGAGTCGTTCCTGGACCTGGTCACCCACCGGTTCCGCCCGGGCGGGCTGTACCTGCTGGACGAGCCGGAGGCGGCGCTGTCCGTGCGTGGGTGCCTGGCCGTGCTGGCCCGGATGGTGGAGCTGGCCGGCGGGGGTAGCCAGTTCGTGGTGGCCACCCACTCGCCGGTGCTGCTCGCGCTGCCCGGCGCGACGATCTACCAGATCGACGAGGACGGCGGAATCGCCGCCGTCGACTACGACCAGGCGCTACCGGTGCGGCTGACCAGGGAGTTCCTGAACGCCCCCGACCGCTACCTGCGCCACCTGCTCAGCCAGGACTAGTGTTTCCCGCGTGCGCCGAACTGGGCGCACGCTCGGCAAGCGCGTTCCGCGCTAGGTGTCGCCCAGCTTGCCCCGGACCTGCCCGAGCACCCCGGTGAGCCGTTGGGCCATCGAATCGGTCACGCCGGGCAGGCCGAAGTTGGCCGCGCCCAGTTCCTGGGCCGCCTTGGTCACCACCCGCAGCCCTTCCTCGGTGAGCGCGGCGAGCACGGTACGCCGGTCGCTGGGGTGCGGCCGGCGGACGACCAGCTCGCGGGCCTCCAGTTGGTCGATCACCAGGGTGACCGTGGTCGGGTGGACCAGCAGGTGCTTGGACAGCTGCCCGAGCGGCCGGGTGTGGTCACGGGAGATGAGCAGCGTGGCCATCAGCAGGAACGCCGTGCGGCTGAGGTTGTACCCCTTCAGCAGGCGGTCCAGCTCGGCGATCATCAGCTGGTGGGTGCGCATGAGCGCGGCCATAGCCGCGAAGTGGTCCGCGCCCGGCTGTTCCCGGGCCGTCCACTCGTTGCGGATGTACTCGACCGCGTCCTGTTCCGTCACGTGCCCAGACTAAAGATTGAGGCCCCGACTATCCAACTCTGGAGTAGTGGGCTCAGTGCGAAACGCGCACCACGATCTCGGTGTCGGTGGCCCGCTCCACGCGCACGTTCCAACCCTCGGACTGGGTTTCCCCGCCGACCGGCACGGTGATCGTCTGGCCGGCCACCTCGATGTTGGCCTGGTTGTTCTCGAAGCTGACCATCTTCGCGGTGATACCCAGCACGGAGACCGACGGCGTGCCGTCCCGGGGGAAGGTGATCGTGCAACCGGTCAGGTCGCAGCTGGTGTCCGTGCCCTCGCTGCCCCCGCCGCACCCGGTCAGCGCGCCGAGCGCGAGGACCGAACCGAGCAGGAGAGCGGCGAACGAACGGGCGGAAGGCGGCAGGGAGCGCATGCCCGGAGTCTAAGAGATCTCTCAGTTAGCGTCGCTAGAGCCCGAGCAGGTAGTCGTTCTCCGCCTGCTTCTTGGAGTCGGTGCCGTTGTACCCGTTGTACGGGAACTCCTTCGGCCCCTTGTGGCCGGTGCAGTCCGGGTCGTAGTCACCGCTGTCGTACTTGCGGTCGTCCTTGCGGTAGCCGTTGTACCCGGGGGTGGTGTTGTAGGTGTGGTCCTTGAAGGACTTGCAGTCGTCGGAGTCCGAGCTGGTCCGGTAGGAGATCGGCAGGGCGCCGGGCGCGGTGCCGGGCAGATCGACGCCGCTCAGGCCGGTGTCACCGGTGCGGTTGGGCAGCGTGGTGGAGGTGTTCGGCAGCTGGTCGGTCGCGCTCGACTCCCGCTGCGTGCCCTCGTCCAGGCCGAGGTCCGGGGTGTCCGCGGCGGCGGTGCCGGCCAGTGGGAAGATCAGTACGGCGACACCGACCGCGGTCGCCGTGGTGCGCAGCGTGCGTCGGACCGTGCTGATCATCGTCTCGATCCTCTCCGGAGCGGGCGGAGGGCAGTCTTCGGCCTCCGTGCTGAAATAACGAGCGGGCCATGCCCCGAGGTGTGGCCCGGCCAGCGAAAACGCTCCGGTTTCACCCGCTAGTGGTCACTCACCCCAGCAATGCGACCGGGATGTCGGTGGTCCGCGCGCGCAGGTACTCGCCGAGGCCCTTGGCCTGCGGGTCCGGCCGGGTGGACGAGGCCACACCCTCGCCGAGCAGGCCAACCACCACGAAGTTCAGCGCGTTCAGGTTGGGCAGCTCGTAGCGGTGCACGGCCAGGCCGTCCGCCTCGGGCAACAGCTCGCGGAACTTCGCCTCGGTCAGGTGCGCGCGCAACCACGCGAACTCGGCCGGCGTGCGGGTCCACAGGCCCACGTTGGCGTTGCCGCCCTTGTCCCCGGACCGCGCCGCGCACACCCGGCCCAGCGGCTCGCGCCGGGTCTCGCCGAAGTCCCTCGCGGGTTCCTCCCGGCCTGCCGAAGTGACTGAATCAGCGTGCTGAAGTGACTGAATCGGGGAGGTGGGGTGCGGGTGGGGGATGACGCGGCGTTCGCTGTTGGGGAGGACCACGGTGTGGGTTACGTGTTCGGCGGGGATCAGGGCGGGCCAGTAGACGCCGTAGGCGGTTTCCGGGGTGGGCGGGGTGGTGGTGTGGAAGCCGGCGTAGCCGCCGAGGGCCAGCTCCATGGTGGCGTTGGAGAAGGCGCGGCCGACCTTGCGCGGGTCGGGGTCCTTCACGGTGATGCGCAGGTGTGCGGTGGCCTCCACGTTGCGGGGCGCGTCGGCGTGCTCGAAGCGGAGCAGGTTCACGTCCACCTCGGCGAACTTCTCCCGGCCGCCGAGCACCTCGAACAGCAGCTGCTCCGCGTAGGCCGCCTTGGCCTCGACGTCCAGGCCGGTGAGCACCAGGGTCATGGTGTTCCGGTAGCCGCCCAGCTGGTTCAGCGCCACCTTCAAGGTGGGGGGCGGTGCCGATCCGCGGGTGCCGGAGATCAGCACCCGGTGCTCGCCGTCCTGGGTCAGGTTCAGGGTGTCGAAGTGGGCGGTCACGTCCGGGTTCAGGTACTCCGGGGCGCCGATCTCGTACAGCAGCTGCGCGGTGACCGTGCCGGGGGAGACCAGGCCGCCGGTGCCGTCGTGCTTGGTGATCACGCTCGAGCCGTCGGCGGCCACCTCGGCGATGGGGAAGCCGGGGTAGCGGCGGTCGGTGATCTCGTCCAGGAACGAGTAGTTGCCGCCGGTGGCCTGGGGGCCGCATTCGATCACGTGCCCGGCGGCGACCGCTCCGGCCAGCGCGTCGTAGTCGTCGCGAGCCCAGCCGTGCCACCAGGCGGCCGGCCCGACCACCAGCGACGCGTCGGTCACCCGGGGGCACACCACGATGTCCGCTTGTGCCGCGAGTGCCTCGGCGATGCCCCAAGCACCCAGGTAGGCGTTGGCGGAGATCGCCGTGCGGTCGGTCTCGGCCAGCGGCCGGCCGGTGTCCAGGTTGGCGAAGTCCACGCCTTGGGACTGGAGTTCGGGCAGCCGGTCGACGATGTTGTCCCCGGTGACGTACGCGATCTTCGGCTCGAGGCCGAGCTTGCCGGCCAGCTCGGTGATCTTTTCGGCCAGCCCGGCCGGGTTCAGCCCGCCGGCGTTGGTGACGATCTTGATGCCCCGGTCCAGGCAGCTGCCCAGCACCTGTTCCACCTGGGTGAGGAAGGTGCGCGCGTAGCCGGCCGAGGGGTCCTTCTGCTGCGCCTTCCACAGGATGAGCATGGTCAGCTCGGCCAGGTAGTCACCGGTCAGCACGTCGATCGGGCCGCCCTCGACCATCTCCCGGGCCGCCGCCACCCGGTCCCCGTAGAACCCGGAGCAGTTCCCGATCCGTACCGCACGCTTGGTCATTTCGCCTCACTCACCGGAAGATCCGCCGGGATCAGTGTGCCGCCGGCCTCCAGTTCCCGCACCCGGGCGGCGTCCAGGCCCAGCCAGCGGCCCAGCACGTCGGCGTTGTGCTCGCCGACGAAGGCCGCCCCACCCCGGGGCTCACAGGAACCGGCGGAGAACCGGTACGGCATCCGGATCACCGGGCGGGTGCCGCCGGCCCGGTCGTCCACCTGGGCCGTCACCTCGCGGGCCTGGGCGGTCGGCGACTCCATCACGGTGGCCGGCGTGCGGATCTCCGCCCAGGCCACCCCGGCCGCCTCCAGCGCCGCGATCAGCTCCGGGCGGGACCCGAAGGACGCGACCCACTCGCGGATCACCCGGGCGCGCGCGGTGAACCGCTCCGGGCCGGACACCTCCGGGTCGGGATCGGTCAACCCGTGCCGCCCGGACAGCCGGTGCCAGAGGAACTTCGGGTCGCCGGAGACCAGCAGCGGCCCGCCCGGCGCGTCGGCGTACACACTGCCCCGCGCGGCGAACACCTCGGTGCCCTCCAGCGCGTACGGCGTGTAGTCGTCGGTGGCCAGCATCGCCTCGAACATGCTCATGTCCAGGTACTGCCCGGTCCCGGTGTTGTCCCGCAGGCGCAGCGCGGAGAGCACCGCGACCATGCCGTGCAGCGAGGTCACCGAGTCGGCCAGCGCCATGACCACGTCGTTCGGCTCGGCCCCGTCCACCTGGGCCTGCCGGCCGAGCAGCCCGGTCTCCGCGTGCAGCACCGGCGCATAGGCCTGCCGGCCGGACTCGGGTCCCCACTGCCCGAAACCGGAGACCGACAGCATCACCAGCCTCGGGTTTCGCTTCGAGAGCACCGACCAGCCGACGCCGAGGCGGTCCAGCGTGCCGGGGCGGAAGTTCTCGATCACCACGTCGGCCCGTTCGGCCAGCCGGCACAGCAGCTCGGCCCCGCCGTCCGCGCCGAGGTCCAGTGAGACGTTCCGCTTGCCGGCGTTCTGCTGCAGGTAGAGCCCGGTGTGACCGTGGCTGCGCGGCCCGAAGGCCTGGGTGATGTCGGTGCCGGGTACCTCCACCTTGACCACCTCGGCGCCCAGGTCGGCGAGCATCCGCCCGACGTACGGCCCGGAGATCGCCCGGGACAGGTCGAGCACCCGGATGCCTTCCAGGGGAAACATCAGTAGGACCTCGGCAGCCCGAGCACGTGCTCGGCCAGGTAGTTGAGGATCATGCCCTGGGGGATGGGGGCCAGCCGCTGCAGCCGGGCTTCGCGGAAGTAGCGCTCCACGTGGTACTCCGACGCGTAGCCGAACCCGCCGTGGGTCTGCACCGCCGCGTCCGCTGCCTGGAAGGCCGCCTCGGCGGCCAGGTACTTGGCCGAGTTGGCCGCCTCGCCGGACGGCTGCCGGGTGTCCACCCGCCAGGCCGCCTCCCGGATCACCAGCTCGGCCGCGTGCAGCCGGGCGTGCGCCTCGGCCAGCGGGTGGGCCACCGCCTGGTTCTTGCCGATCGGCCGGCCGAAGACCACCCGCTCGTTGGCGTACTTGACCGCCCGGCGCAGCGACGCCCGCCCGACGCCGAGCGCCTCGGCGGCGATCAGCACCCGCTCGGCGTTCAGGCCGTCCAGCAGGTAGTAGAAGCCCTTGCCCTCCTCGCCGACCCGGTCCTCCTCGGACACGTACAGGCCGTCGTAGACCACCTCGCAGGAGACCACCGCGTTGCGCCCCAGCTTGGGGATCGGGGTGATCTCCACCGCCGGGTCCTGGAGGTTGGCCACGAACAGGGTCATGCCCTCGGTGGACTTCTTGCCCTCCGCCTTGGGCGTGGTGCGGGTGAGCAGCAGCACCTTCTCCGAGTAGGTGGCCTTGGAGGTCCACACCTTGCGGCCGTGGATGCGGTAGCCGTCCCCGTCGCGGACCGCCCGGGTGGTGATGGAGGTGGTGTCCAGGCCGGCGTCGGGCTCGGTCACGCCGAACGCCACGTGCAGGTCGCCGGCCGCGACCCGGGGCAGGTAGCGCTGTCGGATCTGCTCGTCGCCGTGCAGGACCACCGGGTGCATGCCGAAGATGGACAGGTGGATGGCGCTGCAGCCGTTCATGCAGGCCCCGGACGCGGCGACCTCCTCCAGCACGATCGACGCCTCGGCGATGCCCTGCCCGCCGCCGCCGTACTCCTCCGGGATGGCGATGCCGATCCAGCCGCCCTTGGCCATCTCCCGGTAGAAGTCCCAGGGAAACTCGTGCTCGGCCTCGAGGCGCATCCAGTAGTCATCGTCGAACTGCTTGCAGACGTCGCGCACCGCCTGCCTGATCGCCCGATGGTCCTCGTTCTCGGTGAAGTCCACGCGGCAACCCTAAACCCGGATCGAAAATTACTCTAGTCCTCAAGTTTTTGTGGAGCGAGCACTTACCGGCTAAGCTCCCCGCATGCCGGTGCAGGAGCGGGCCGCGGTGATGCCGCAGGCTGTGATCGACGAGCAGATGATCGAGAACATGCGGGCCAAGGTGGGTGCCCGGCTGCGCATCGACCATTCGGTGAACA
>NZ_BAABJP010000044.1:0-86583 GCF_039543365.1 Actinospineispora eucalypti | reverse complement strand
CGTCATTGATCCCGCCCTCCCGATAATGCAAATCCGTGTGACACACCCCGCAGGCCCGCACCGCAACCACCGCCTCACCCGGACCCGGATCCGGCACCGTGATCGTCTCCACCGACACCGGCTCGCCCTTCCCGTGCGCGACGACCCCGCGGACCTCCTGCGCCATCTGTGCTCACTCCCCTGTGCCATGGTCGGGATCAGTCCGTCAACCTCACCGGTGCGGGGCGCCGGTCACAACCGTTCACCGGCCAGCGGCGGCAAACCGGGTGCGAACGGTAGCTCTCGGCTAATGAACGGCGCACCCGGATCCACCCCCTGCCTCCACTTGTCGGCGGATTCGTCCGAGCGTAAAGTAGTGTAAATTCGTTAAACAGATTCCACATTTGTTTCAATAGAATTGCCAATTCATGCAGAAATAGAGCCGCACCGCCTGGACCAGCAGAAACGTCTCGCCGGGAGCAAGGAGGGAAGCGTGCCGGATCACCTTGAAGCGGCACCGGCCCTACCCCGGGGCGTAAGCTACGAGCGGCTGTTGCGATCGCGTTCGGAATCGCACAACTGGCTCACCTACTACGGCGCCTACGACGGCCAGCGGTACAGCCTGTTGGACCAGATCAACACCGGCAACGTGTCCCGGCTGGTCCCGGCCTGGGTCTTCCGGTTCGGCTCGGCCGGGCTGCACGCGGGGGCCTCCACCTATGCCTTCGAGGCGGCGCCGATCGTGGTGGACGGCGTCATGTACGTGTCCGGCTGGGACGGCTGGATCTGGGCCCTCGACGCCCGGACCGGCCGGCAGCTGTGGGAGTACAGGCACCCCATCCCGCTGGACGTCGCATTGTGCTGCGGGAACGTGAACCGGGGCGTGGCGGTGGCCGAGGGCAAGGTCTTCGCGGTCACCCTGAACGCCCACGTGATCGCGCTGGACGCGGCCACCGGCCACAAGGTCTGGGAGATCACCAACGGCGACTCGCGGGCCGAGGAGAGCGCCACGGTCGCCCCGCTGGTGGTGAAGGACATGGTGATCGTGGGCAGCTCCGGCGGCGAGTTCGGGGTGCGCGGCCACCTGGACGCCCTCGACCTGGAAACCGGGGAGCGCATCTGGCGCACCTACCTGGTGCCCAAGCCCGGCGAGCCCGGTTCGGAGACCTGGCCGGAGGACAGCCCGGCCTGGGCCCGCGGCGGCGGCAACACCTGGGTCACCGGCACCTTCGACCCGGAGACCAACCTGCTCTACTGGGGCACCGGCAACCCGTCGCCCGACTTCGACGGCGACGTCCGGCCCGGCGACAACCTGTACACCGACTGCGTGGTCGCGCTGGACGTGGACACCGGCGAGATCCGCTGGCACTACCAGTGCACCCCGCACGACCTGTGGGACTACGACTCGAACATGGAGTGCATCCTGTTCGAGCAGGACGGGCGCAAGCTGCTCGCCCACTTCGACAAGAACGGGTACTTCTTCGTCCTGGACCGGACGGACGGCGCGCTGGTCCGGGTGACCCCGTTCGCCGACCGGATCACCTGGGGCGAGATCAGCCCGGCCGGCCAGGTGACCCCGCTGGTGTACCCGGAGAAGGAGGGCGAGGAGGTGCACTTCTGGCCCGGGCCGGCCGGCGCCAAGGAGTGGTGCCACGCGGCGTACAACCCCCGGACGAACATGTTCTACGTGCCGGTGCAGGACGTCGGCTCGAAGGTGGCCAAGGGCCGCAAGGACTTCGACGGAATCCCCTACTGGGGCGCCAGCGTGACCGTGGACGCGGACGACATGGCCGGTGCGGTGAAGGCGTTCGACGCGGCCACCAGCGAGGAGCGGTGGCGCTGGTCGTGGCACCTGCCGATCTCCGCGTCGGTCCTCACCACGGCCGGTGACCTGGTGTTCTGCGGCACGCCGTCCGGCGAGTTCCTGGCCTTCGACGCGCGCGACGGCGAGGTGCTGTGGCAGTTCCAGGCCGGCGGCGGGCACCACAGCAGCCCCACCACGTACAGCGTGGACGGGCGGCAGTACATCGCCGTTCCGGTCGGCTGGGGCAGCTGGGTGGAGGGTCCGGCGCCGGGCATGACCGGCGACCCGCACGGCGACGCGCTCTACGTGTTCGCGCTACCGCCCGTGAGTGATTTGTGTGGCTATAGCCACACAAATCACTCACGGGCGGTCCGGAGGACCCCATGTGGCTGAGGGTTCTCGGTTCGGCGGCGGGCGGCGGTTTCCCCCAGTGGAACTGCGGCTGCCCGGGCTGCCGGGCGGTGCGGGACGGCTCGCGGCCCTGCCAGCCGCGCACCCAGTCCTCGATCGCGGTGAGCGTCGACTACCAGCGCTGGTTCCTGTTCAACGCCTCGCCGGACCTGCGCGCACAGATCGAGTCGTTCCCGGCGCTGCGCACGGCACACGGCCGGGCCACGCCGATGGCGGCGGTACTGCTCACCGATGCCGAGCTGGACCACACGATGGGCCTGCTGTTGCTGCGCGAAGGCCGGGAGCTGGAGCTGCACGCCACCGTGCCGGCCTACCAGACCCTGCGGGACGGCAACGGGCTGCTGCGCACACTGGAGGCGTACTGCCCGGTCAAGTGGCGGACCGTCCAGCCGGGAGTGCCGGTCGAACTGGCCGAGGGGCTGACCTACCAGGCCTTCGACGTGCCCACCAGCAAGCGGGCCCGGTTCGTGGTCGGCGCCGCCCCCGAAGGTCGGGTGGTCGGCTACCGGCTGACCGACGAGCACAGCGGCGGAACGGCGGTCTACCTGCCGGGCGTGCAGGACCTCACCCCCTCGGTGCTGGCCCAGCTGAACGACTGCGACTGTCTGCTGGTGGACGGCACCTGCTGGCGGGACGACGAGCTGATCGAGCTGGGCCTGGCCGGCAAGACGTCGCGGGAGATGGGCCACATGCCGATCGACGGCCCGGACGGCAGCCTGGCCCGCCTGGCCGGGCTGCCCATCGCGCGCAAGATCTACCTGCACATGAACAACACGAACCCGATCCTGCTGGACGACGCACCCGAGCGCCGCCTGGTCGAGGAACGGGGAATGGAGGTCGCTATGGACGGGCTCGAGGTGCGGGTCTGATGACGATCACCGAAGCACCCACCTTCGTCGACGAGCTGCGCGCCCACTCGCGCCGCTACCACGACCAGCACCCGTTCCACGTGCGGATGAACGCGGGGCGGCTGAGCCGGCGGCAGATCCAGGGCTGGGTGGCCAACCGCTACTACTACCAGGAGAACATCCCGCGCAAGGACGCCGCGATCCTGGCCAACTGCCCCGACCCGGCGGTGCGCCGGCGGTGGATCCGGCGGATCCTGGACCACGACGGCGAGGCCGAAGGCCAGGGCGGCATCGAGGCCTGGTTCCGGCTCGGCGAGGCGGTCGGGCTGACCCGCGAAGAGGTGCGCGACGAGCGGCACGTGGCGCCCGGGGTGCGGTTCGCGGTGGACGCCTACGTCACCTTCGCCCGTACCAAGCCGTGGGTGGACGCGGTGGCCTCGTCGCTCACCGAACTGTTCGCCCCCGACCTGATGGCCGAGCGGATCGCCGCCTTCGAGAGCCACTACCCGTGGATCGACCAGGCCGGCCTGGCCTACTTCCGGGCGCGGCTGTTCCAGGCTCCCCGGGACGCCGAGCACGCGCTGGAGGTGGTCACCGAGCACTGCCGTTCCCGCGAGTCACAGGATGCCGCGCTGGCCGCGCTGTCCTTCAAGTGCGACGTGCTGTGGAGCATGCTGGACGCCATCGACCGGGCCTATGCGGACTGACCGGCCGACGCTCTCCCCGGCCAGCCGGCCGAAGCTGGCCCGGCGGGCGCGGCTGACCTTCGACCCGTCGCGCGAGCGCCACGTGCTGCTGGGGCCGGAGTCGGTGGTGGTGCTGAACCGGACCGGCGCGGACATCCTCGAGCTGTGCGACGGGCAGCGCACCGTGGCCGACATCGTCGCCGTGCTGAGCGAGCGGTTCGACCGGGTACTGGACGACGAGGTGAGCGGCTTCCTCGCCCGCCTGGTGGACAAGCGGTACCTGGAGGCCTTGGAGGTCACCGATGGATAGACCCTTCGGGCTGCTGGCCGAGCTGACCTACCGGTGCCCGCTGGCCTGCGCCTACTGCTCCAACCCGGTCAACCTGGCCGAGCACACCGACGAGCTGGGCACCGACGAGTGGCTGCGAGTGTTCGCCGAGGCGCACCGGCTGGGCGCGCTGCAGCTGCACCTGTCCGGCGGCGAGCCGCTGCTGCGCCGGGACCTGGTCGAGCTGGTGCGCGGCGCCCAGGACCTGGGCTACTACACGAACCTGATCACCAGCGCGATCGGCCTCAGCCGGGACCGCGCACTCCGCTTGCGGGACGCCGGGCTGGCCCACGTGCAGATCAGCATCCAGGCCGACGAGGCGGCGGTGTCCGACCGGATCGCCGGCATCCCCTCCTTCCAGCGCAAGGTGGAGGCGGCCCGTCTGGTGAAGGAGCTGGACTGGCCGCTCACCGTGAACGTGGTGCTGCACCGGCAGAACATCGACCGGATCGGCCCCATCCTGGAGCGGGCCGAGGAGCTGGGCGCGGACCGGATCGAGCTGGCCAACACCCAGTACTACGGCTGGGCCTGGCGCAACCGGGCCTCGCTGCTGCCCAGCCGGGCGCAGCTGGAGCACGCGGAGGCCGTGGTGCGCGCCGCCCGTGACCGGCTGGCCGGCCACACCGACCTGATCTACATCCTGCCCGACTACTACGGCGAGTACCCCAAGCCGTGCATGGGCGGCTGGGGGAAGCGCCAGCTGGCCATCACCCCGGGCGGCGACGCGCTGCCCTGCCTGGCCGCGCACGAGCTGCCACTGGACAAGGCCAACGTGCGGGAGCACCCGCTGGACTGGATCTGGTCGGAGTCCCCGGTGTTCCAGCGGTTCCGGGGCACCGACTGGATGGGCGACCCGTGCCGGAGCTGTTCGCGCCGGGAGGTCGACTTCGGCGGCTGCCGCTGCCAGGCGTTCCAGCTCACCGGCGACGCCACCCGGACCGACCCGGTGTGCCACCTCTCCCCGGACCACGACCTGGTTCAGGCGGCGGTGCGCGCGGCGAACGAACCGGGCCGCCCCCTGGCCGAAGCACTCACCCCCCGGGTCAATCGTCCAGGGGAACCCCACCGAACACCGTGAAGCTGGCCACCCAGTAGACCACGTAGAAAACCAACAACGTATATCCGTGCCACCGCCGGAGGCGCCCAGTGTAGAGAAAGTACGCGGACATTCCGGTCAGCACGATGAGCGCCGGCAGATGCCACCGCAGCACGTCGGGTCCGACCATGATGCTGCCGCCGGCGAGTAGAATTATGCCCAATTTTCCGGTAACCGAGAAAACCACGCTGCCAATGACGTTGCCGACCCCGAGCAATGGCACACCCTTGCGCACGGGTTCCACCGTCAGAAATATATCCTCGATGCTCAGTACAAGCGTGACGACCGTGACGCCGAACAGCGTGCCGTCAATTTCGTAGGCGCCCAGAATTCCCTCGGTGCCGAAGCTCATCGTGGCGGCGCCGATCACCAGGCCGGCCAGCGCGACCACGGCGAGGCCGAGCTGGGTCCACCCGGGCAGCCGGCCCTGCTTGGTCACCGACATGTCCATGGGCAGCGGGCGCTCCGCCTCGCGCACCGTCACCCGGCCGCCGGCCTCCCTCTCGGTGATCTCCTCGTAGATGCCGGCGTTGCGGAACATCGGCACGTCACGGCGCGTCTCGCGGACGATGACGTACCCGATGAACACCGCAAACAGCGCCACCAGCAGCACACCGTCGACGAACGTGAGCGGCGCGGTGAGCACGAAGACGATCATCAAGAGGGGCGCGGCGGCGAAGATCACCAGATAGTCCCTGGGCACCTTCACCGCCGTCGGGGTGAGGATCGCGGCCAGCGCGAGCACGATGCCGCTCATCGCGATCGAGGTGCCGAACACCGTGCCCAGCGCGACGTTGCTGAGCCCCTCCAGGTTCAGCGCGACCCCGAGCACCAGGTCGTCGAACTCGATACCGGTGAATATGATGGCCAACAGGAACAACGAGAGACTGAGCCCGCGGGCGGCGCCCACGAGATAGACGATCAGCTTCTCCGCGCTATAGATCAGTAACGTGGCGCCGGAGATGAATACGAAGATCGCGGTAATACCGGAAGCCTCCATGCGACCCGCACCCCCTCGTGCCGAATTCCGTTCCATGGTGACACGAAAGCCGGGTGTCAGACAATTCCTGGCGCAAGAAAATTCAAATCCGGACTCAGATGCACAACGCTCGGCGCAAAGCGGGCGCGTTCCGCCGGGAGACCGGCACCGTCTCGGTCTTCCGGCCGTCCATGACCAGGAACAGCTCGCCCTTGAACCCTCGCTCGATCTCCCGGATGCGGCCGAGGTTGACCACGTACCGGCGGTGCACCCGCAGGAACCCGGCGTCGGCCAGCTCGCTGGCCAGCTTGTCCAGCCCCGGCGCGGTGGCGCGCAGCCGGCCCTGGTCGGTGGACAGCCACACGTCGTTGCCGGACGCCTCGGCGAAGCTCACCTCGGGCAGCCGCAGCAGCACCAGGCGCTCCTCGCGCAGCGCGATGAGCCGGCGCGGCTGGCTCGGCACGTGCGCCGAGTCCCCTCCGGCCGGCAGCGACGCCCCGTCGGAGGCGTTCAGCGAGATCAGGTGGCCGGCCAGGTCGCCGCCGAGGAACACCGGGTGGATGCTGATCGGGGTCGGCTCCTCGGCCAGATGCGTGAAGATCTGGGTGGAACCGACCCAGTCGGGGTTGCCCGAGGCGTACTCGCTGGCCTGTTGGGCGACCCGGATCAGGTCGGGCAGGCCGGGGTCCCACCGGGTGGGCGGGTCCACCGCCGGCACGTTCGCCGGCACGCCGAACAACAGGCTTCCCCGCTCGTCGGCGATCACCACCTTGCCCGCCGTGTCCACCGCGGCCATGCCGCCGCTGGTCCGCGCCTTCGCGTCGGCGAACGCGCCGGCCAGCTGCGCGCCGCTGCTGCGCGCCCGCCGGCGCAGCGTGCTGCGCGTCTTGGTGGCCGCCGTGGACAGCCAGCCGGCGGTGGCCTCGGGCAACGGGGTGCGCCAGCAGGAGATGTTCAGCACCGCGATCGGGATGTCGGTCACCACGTCACGCACCGCGACGCCGGCGCACACCCAGTTGTGGAAGCCCTGGCACCAGTGCTCCGCGCCCCTGATCAGGACCGGTCCGTGCGCCTCCAGCGCGGTGCCCATGCCGTTGGTGCCGGCGGCGGCCTCCGACCAGCAGGACCAGGGCGCCAGGTTGGCGTCCGACGCCCGGTTCAGCGTCGTCTGGTCGCCCCACGCGGCCAGGATCCGCCCGGCCGCGTCGGTCACCGTGACGATGCCGTTCAGCGAGTCGACCTCGCGCGCCACCGACATGGCCAGCCCGCCCAGCTCGGCGAACACCACGTCGTGCTCCAGCGAGTGGTCACCGCGCGCCACCGCCGTCGGGGCCTCGGTGAGGTGCGGGTCCACCCGGTACTGCTCGCGGCAGCGGTGCCAGGAGATGGCCACCTCGGGCCGCACGCCACCCACGTGGTCCTCGCCCTGCACGAACCGTTCCCAGGCGGCCAGCACGGTCCCCCGGTTCGAGCTCGCGGCCGTCGGCTCGAGTCGGTGTACGTCCTTCATCTGGAGAACCGCCTTTGGTCCACCCGCGCCCGCTTGCCGGCCCTCCTCACCCTAGGGGCAGTAGGCCCCCGGTGCGCCGACCCAAACACCCAATCGGACTAACGGCCGCTAGTCAAACTCTCAAATTGAGACACTCGGCGCTTCCGGTTGGTTGCCGTGGGCATTCAAAGACGGCTTGGAGGGCGGAGCTTGGCCGCTCTACCGCAGCTTCCGCGCCGCCCGTCCGGACTCGGCCGCCGACAGTTACACACCGTAACTTCAGCCGGACCGCTGGACGGCTCAGGCCGGGACCCGGCTCATCGACATCGACACCAGTCTTGTTCGCGCGTGACCAGAGCAGACTCACGTCGATCTCGATGCCTTCGGTCGACTGGGCCACCCATTCGGCCGTCACGCACCGTGAAAATGGCCAGCGAGGCACCCATCGAACGCGACTGGCGCGACCAAGGCCGCGACAGGCCGGCCGAGCGGCGCCGTCCAAGCCTTCTTTGAGCCTCAGCCGGTCAGGCGGAGGGGGAGGGAGGACCAGCCGCGGAGGGTGTTGTTCAGGTGGCGGCGGCCCGGGCCCAGGGGCTCGATGGTGCGCACCCTTGCGGCCAGGGCGGTGAGCAGGGACTCCGCTTCCAGGCGGGCGACGTGTTGGCCGACGCACTGGTGGATGCCGAATCCGAAGCCGACGTGCCCGGACGGGTCGCGGGACAGGTCGAACCGGTCCGGCTCGGCCCAGCGCCGGGGGTCCCGGTTGGCCGAGCCGAGGAACATCAGGATCTTCTCCCCGCTCGGGATCACCGTGTCGCCCAGCCGGATGTCCGAGGTGGCGGTGCGGAAGAAGGTCTGCACCGGGGAAGCCCAGCGCACCGCCTCGTCGAAGGCGACCCGGGCCAGCTGGGGCCGCTCGCGCAGCCGCGCCCACTGGTCGGGGTGGCTGGCCAGCGCGTGCAGCACGGCGGCCAGCCCGTGCACGGTGGTGTCCACCCCGGCCGACAGCAGCGACCGGACCACCAGTGGCGCCTGCTCGTGGGTCAGCTCACCCCGGTCGGCGGCCGCCCAGATCCGGGCGCCGAAGCCGGTGTCGGCGAGCGCCTCCCGCCGGCACTGCTCGTTCACCCACGCCGCGTGCCCGGCCGCCGCGTCCCGCCCGGCCAGCACCAGCTCGTTCGGCGGGCCGAACGCGTTGAACAGGAAGTCGCCGTAGGGCAGCAGGTGCTCCCGGCCCTGCATCGGGATGCCCACCGCGTCCGGGAACACCCGCAGCGGGAAGGCCTCGGCCAGTGCGGGCACCGCGTCCAGCTCCGGTCCGGCGGCCAGCAACTCGTCCACCAGCGCCTCGGCGGCCGCGCGCCAGTCCTCCCGGAGGCCGCGCAGCGCGCGCGGGGTGAGCAGCCCGGACAGCACCCGGCGCGGCGCGTCGTGCCGGGGCGGGTCGGCCTCCAGCAGCAGGCTGGGCGGGCGCCACGGCGGCTCGGTGCGGAAGTTGGCCAGGCCGACGCCCGCGCCCGACTCGAAGCCCTGCCAGTCGCGCAGCGCGGCGAGCACCTCGGCGTGCCGGCCCATGCCGTACACCCGGTGCCGGCTCAGGTAGACCACCGGGCCGGCGTCGCGCAGCTTGGCCTGGAAGGGCAGCGGGTCGGCGAGCACCTCGGTGTCGAACGGGTCGACGTCCAGTTCCAGCACGGAGACTCCCTACAGGTCGAGGACGAGGCGGTCGGAGCGGCAGCGGGAGACGCAGAGGAACATGCGGTCCCCGGCGCGGCGTTCCTCGTCGCCCAGGATCGAGTCCCGGTGGTCGGGTTCCCCGGCCAGCACGTCGGTCTCGCAGGTGCCGCAGGTGCCCTGTTCGCAGGAGGACAGCACCTCCGCCCCGGCCGTGCGCACGGCGTCCAGCACGGTGGTGTCGCGGTCCACGGTGACCGTGGTGCCGGTGCGCGCGAGCTCCACCCGGAACGGGCGGTCCCGCACCGGCGCCGGCAGCTCGGCGGCCACGAACCGCTCGGTGCGCAGCGTGTACGGCGGCCACGGCTGACACGCCGCACCCACCGCCGCCAGCAGCGCGGGCGGCCCGCAGCAGTACACCCGCACCCCCGGGCGGACCTCGCCCAGCCAGGCCGGCAGGTCGAGCAGGCCGTGCTCGTCCTCCGGCCACGGGTGAACCCGCTCGCCGTAGCCGGCCAGCTCGGCCAGGAACGCCATCGAGCCGCGACGGCGCCCGCCGTAGACCAGGTGCCAGTCCGCGCCGAGCAGGTCGGCCTGGTGCACCATCGGCAGCAGCGGGGTGATGCCGATCCCGCCGGCGATGAACAGGTAGCGCTCCGAGGGCACCAGCGGGAAGTTGTTGCGCGGCCCGCCCACGCCGACCCGGTCGCCCACCCGCAGCCGGTCGTGCACGTAGGCCGAGCCGCCCCGGCCGTCCGGCTCGCGCAGCACCGCCACCCGGTAAGCGCCGGTGTCCCAGCGGCTCCCGCACAGGGAGTACTGCCTGGTCATCCCGTTGGGCAGGACCAGGTCGAGGTGCGCGCCCGGGGTCCAGTCGGGCAACCGCCGGCCCTGGGGGTGGGCCAGCGAGAGCGCCACCACCCCGTCCGACACCGGCTCCTTGGCGGTCACCTCGAGGCTCAGCACCAGGCCAGGATGACCGGCGGCTGGCGCCGGCACGAGCCCAATCTCATTCAGTGATTGCTCCGCAAGGCGCGGGTGATGCCACGCGCGGTGGTGAGCAGGACCGGGATCACCGCCCGGCCGTTGCCGTCGTTCGGCACGATGGCGGACAGCGTGGCCACGGCCGGCTGCCGGCCGTCGCTCACCGGCACGGCCACGCCCAGCGCGTCGGAGTGGATGTGCCCGGGGCAGTACGCGTAGCCCTGGCGGCGGATGGCGGCCAGGGTCGCGCGCAGCCGGTCCGGGTCGGTGATGGTGTTCGGCGTGTACCGGGTCAGCGGGCCGGCCAGCACCTGCTCCCGCACCTCGTGCGGCGCGTGCGCGAGCAGCACCTGGCCGGAGGAGGAGGCGTGCAGCGGCAGCCGGCCGGCGATCCGGGTGTAGTTGATCACTGCGCCGGGCGCGGACAGCCGCTCCACGAACAGCACCTCGGTGCCGTCCCGCACGCCGACCTGCACGTGCTGGCCGACAACCGCGTGCAGGTCCTCCAGGAACGGCATCACCGCCTCGCGCAGCGACACCGCCGGGGACGCCCGCGACGCCAGCTCCCACAGGCGCAGGCCGATCCGCACCCTACGGTCGCCGTCCCTGGTCAGCAGCCCGTGCTCGACCAGCTCGGCGACCATCCGGGACGCGGTGGCCGGGTGCAGGTCGGCCCGCGCGGCGATGTCGGACACCCGCAGCGAGGTGTCCCCGGACCCGAACGCGGCCAGGATGCGCACCGCCCTGGTCAGCACCGACTCCCCGCCGCGAGCCATGGCTATTGTCTCCCGCGCGCGCCGAACTGGGCGCGCGCTCGGCCAGCGCGTTCCGCGCCGAACCCGATGGGCAGGCCGGCGTAGTTCTCCGCCAGCCCGGTCGCCCCGGCGGTGCTGCCGGCCACCCAGCGCAGCTGGGACAGCTGCAGCTGGGCGTCGAACTCGTCGCCGCCGGTGTGCAGCATGGTGGTCATCCACCAGGAGAAATGGGTGCACCGCCAGACCCGGCGCAGCGCGGTGTCCGAGTAGTCGTCCGCCGGCCCGGGGTTGCGGTCCTTGACCAGTGCGGTCAGCGCGGGCGCCAGAAGCGCCACGTCGGCCACCGCCAGGTTCAGCCCCTTCGCCCCGGTCGGCGGCACGATGTGCGCGGAGTCGCCGGCCAGGAACAGCCGCCCGTGGCGCATCGGCGCGGTCACCAGGCTGCGCATGGGCAGCACGCTCCGGTCGGTGATCGGGCCGGGGTTCAGCGTCCAGCCGTCCCCGTGGCCGAGCCGGGTGGCCAGGGCGTCCCAGATCCGCCGGTCGGGCCAGTCGGAAAGGTCGGTGCCGTTGGGCACCTGCAGGTACAGCCGGCTGACCGTGGCCGAGCGCATGGAGTGCAGCGCAAACCCGTCCGGGTGCCAGGCGTAGATCAGCTCGTCGGTGGAGGGCGGGACGTCGGCCAGGATGCCCAGCCAGGAGTGCGGGTAGGTGCGCGACCAGGTCCGCTTCGCGCTGTCCGGGATCGCCGCCCGGCTCGGGCCGAACGACCCGTCGCAACCGGCCACCGCGTCGGCGTCCAGCCGCTGGGGCCGGCCGTCGCGGTCGGTGAACGTGACGTACGGCCGGTCCGACTCGCACGCGTTCAGCCGGACGTCGGCGACCTCGTAGTGGATCTCCTGGCCGTCCGCGTCCCGGGCCCGCCCGAGGTCCTTCTGCACCTCGGTCTGCCCGTAGATCCACACGTTGCGGCCGACCAGGTCCACGAAGTCCAGGTGGTGCCGCTCGCCGGGCCAGTTCAGGTAGATGCCCCGGTGCGGGTCGCCCTCGGCCTTGAGCCGGTCGCCCAGCCCGGCGGACTCCAGCAGGCGCACCGTGGAGTCCTCCAGGATGCCGGCGCGGATGCGCGACTCCACGTAGCCGCGGGACCGGGCCTCCAGCACCACCGAAACCACTCCCGCCCCGGCCAGCAGGTGGGACAGCAGCAGGCCGGCCGGCCCGGCACCGATGATCGCCACTTGGGTACGCATGGCCGGTAGTGAACGCCTCGGGGGGCCTCACGCGCCACCACGATCTTTCACTCAGTGGAAGCTGCGGCGGATGCCCTGGGCGGCCACCTGCAACCCGGCCACCAGCCGGGGCCGCACGCCCTTCAGGCTGGGCACCACCATGCCCAGCGCGGCCACCACGCTCCCGTTCGCCGTGCGCACCGGCACCGCCAGCGATGCGGCACCCAGGCTCATCTCCTCCGACGTCTCCGCGTAACCCTCGCGGTGCACCCGGCGCAGCTGCGCGCGCAGCCGGCCGGGCTGGGTGATCGTGTACGGGGTGACCCGGGTGAGGTCGGCGAACACCGCCGCCCGCACCTCCTCGGGGGCGTAGGCCAGCAGCACCTTGCCCACCCCGGTGGCGTGCATCGGCAGCCGCGAGCCGACCTGGCTGACCACGGGCACCGAGGCGTGCCCGGCCAGCCGCTCGACGTAGAGCACCCGGGTGCCGTCCCGCACGGCCAGGTGCACGGTGGCCAGGGTGGCGGCGTAGAGGTCGTGCATGAACGGCGAGGCCACCTCGCGCAGCCCGGACTGCACCGGCGCGAGCAGCCCCAGGTCCCACAGCCGCCGCCCGACCACGTACTCGCCGGACGGCCGCCTGGTCAGTGCGCCCCACTCGGCCAGCTCGCCGACCAGCCGGTACGCGGTGGTCAGCGGCAGTGCGGAGCGCTGGGCCAGCTCGGTGAGGGTGAGCGCGCGGTGGGCGGCGTCGAACGCGCCGAGCAGGGCCAGCATCCGGCCGGCGACGGTCGCGCCCGGCGTCCCGGTGTTTCCCGCCATGGGTCACAGTCTTCCACTGAGCGAAAGCTTCCGTTAGGGGACGGGTTCACCGGCGGCCTACCGTGCAGCCATGACAGCGTCACCCACCACGAAGCAGGCGGAGATCAGTGCCGAGATAGCCGAACTGGCCGATGACCGCTCCGGCGCCCAGCCCAGGCTGGACTACCCGCCCTACCGGAGCAGCCGGCTGCGCCACCCCGGCCAGCCACCCGTGCCGGTGGACCCGGAGCTGGTGGAGCTGCACTCCCCGGTGTTCGGCGTCCAGGACGTGGACCCGCTGGAGGCCGACCTGACGATCGCGCACCGGGGCGAGCCGCTGGGCGAACGGATCGTGCTGAGCGGCCGGCTGCTGGACACCGACGGGCGGCCTCTGGCCGGGCAACTGGTGGAGATCTGGCAGGCCAACGCCTCCGGCCGGTACGCCCACCAGCGCGACCAGCACCCCGCCCCGCTGGACCCCAACTTCACCGGCAACGGGCGCTGCCTGACCGGCCCGGACGGCAGCTACCGGTTCGTCACGATCAAGCCCGGACCGTACCCATGGCGCAACCACCACAATGCCTGGCGGCCGGCGCACATCCACTTCTCCCTGTTCGGGCGGGTGTTCGCCGAGCGGCTGGTGACCCAGATGTACTTTCCCGGGGACCCGCTGTTCGGGTTGGACCCGATCTACCAGTCGATCACCGACCCGGCCGCGAGGGAGCTGCTGGTGGCGCGCTACGACCACGACCTGACCGAGCCGGAGTGGGCCACCGGGTACCGATGGGACATCGTGCTCGGCCCCGGCGCCGGCACCCCGACGGAGGCCCGGCCATGAGCCCCGGCGAAGGCACCGAGCGGGCGCCCAGTTCGGCGCCCGCGGGGAATACGAGCACTCCCGGGCAGACCGTCGGCCCGTTCTTCGCGTTCGGGCTGCCCTATCCCGGCGGCCCGGAGCTGGTGCCGCCCGGCCACCCGGAAGCGGTCCGGTTGCACGGCGTGGTGCTCGACGGCGCCGGCGATCCGGTGCCGGACGCACTGCTCGAGCTGTGGCAGCCCGACCCGGCCGGCCGGATCCCCCGCGAACCGGGTTCGCTGCACCGCGACGGCTACACCTTCACCGGCTGGGGCCGCGCCGGCACCGACAACGCCGGCCGGTACTCCTTCACCACCTTGCCCCCGGCACCCACCGAACCGGCCCGCGCGGCGTTCTTCGCGCTGGCCGTGTTCGCCCGAGGCCTGCTGGACCGGCTGTTCACCCGGGTCTACCTGCCGGACGACGAGGTCGCGCTGGCCGCCGACCCGCTGCTCGGCGGCCTGCCCGAGGAACGCCGGCGCACGCTGGTCGCCGCGCGGGACCCGCACGGCCTGCGCTTCGACGTGGTGCTGCAGGGCGAGGGGGAGACGGTGTTCCTGGCCCACCGCCATGGCTGACCCGTTCTGGCCGGGCGACGAGCGCGCCGGTTCGCTGTTCTCCGGGCCGGCGCTGCTGGACGCCATGTGCCGGGTAGAGGCGGCCTGGCTGGCCGCGCTGGTGGACATGCGGGTGGCCGGCCCGGAGGCGCGCGACGACCTCGCCGGATTGGCCGGCCCTTCCGATGTGGCTCGAGTGGCCACCGGCGCCGAGGCCGGCGGGAACCCGGTGATCCCGTTGCTCGGGTTGCTCCGGGAACGCCTGCGGGCCCGCAACCCGGCCGCCGCCGACTGGCTGCACAAGGGGTTGACCAGCCAGGACGTGCTGGACAGCGCCCTGATGCGGTGCGCGGCCGACCTGCTGGAGCGGCTGCGGGGCGAGCTGTCCGACCAGATCTCCGGGTTGGTCGAGCTGACCGAGCGGCACCGGGGCACCCCCATGGCCGGGCGCACGCTCACCCAGCACGCGGTGCCGATCACCTTCGGGCTGAAAGCGGCGCAGTGGCTGACCGGCGTGCTGGACGCGGCCGAGGACCTCGCGGCGCTCACCCTGCCCGCGCAGTTCGGGGGCGCGGCCGGCACCCTGGCCGGCGCCGCCGAGCTGGCCCGGCTGGCCGGCCTGCCGGACCCGCCGGCCCGGGGGAACGAGCTGGCCACGCGGGCGGCCGCGATGCTCGGCCTGCGGGCCGGCCCGCCGTGGCACACCGCGCGCGCCCCGGTCACCCGGCTCGGCGACGCCCTGGTGCGCGCCACCGACGCCTGGGGACGCATCGCCGCCGACGTCCTCACCCTGTCCCGCCCGGAGGTCGGCGAGCTGGCCGAGGGCACCGGCGGCGGCTCGTCGACCATGCCGCACAAGGCCAACCCGGTGCTGTCCGTGCTGGTCCGGCGGGCCGCGCTGGCCGCCCCACCGGAGGCCGCGCGGCTGCACCTGGCCGCCGCCGACGCCCGCGACGAGCGGCCGGACGGGGCCTGGCACCTGGAGTGGTCCGCGCTGGCCACCCTCGGCCGGCACACCGCGACCGCCGCCGGCCAGACCACCGAGCTGCTGCGCGGGCTGCGGGTGTTCCCGGACCGGATGGCCGCCACGGCGCGTTCCTCCGCCGACGCGCTGTTCGCCGAGCGCCGGTCCCTGGCCCCGGCGGCGACCGGCGACTACCTCGGCGCCGCCGACCTGATCATCGACGCGGTGCTGGACCGCGCTCATCGTCTTAAGGTGCAGCCATGATCTCGGTGTCCGTGACCCGCCTCGGCTCGCCGGACCGGCCGCCCCTGCTGCTCGGGCCGTCCCTCGGCACCTCCTCGGTGGTGCTGTGGGGCGCGGTCGGCGAGGCGCTGGCCGACGAGTTCCAGGTGCTGGCCTGGGACCTGCCGGGACACGGCGCCAGCCCGCCGGCCACCGCCGGGTACACCATGGCCGAGCTGGCCGACGCGGTGCTCGCTTCGGTCGCGGACGCCGGGCCGTTCTACTACGCCGGCGACTCCATCGGTGGCGCGGTGGGCCTGCAACTGCTGCTGGACCACCCCGACCGGGTGCGCGCGGCCACGCTGATGTGCACCGGCGCGCGCATCGGCACCGCCGAGGCCTGGACCGAACGCGCCGCGCTGGTGCGCGAGAAGGGCGTGGCAGCGCTGCTCGACTCCACCCCCGGGCGCTGGTTCGCCCCCGGCTTCCCGGATCGGCATCCCGGCCCGGCGAACGCGCTGCTCGACTCGCTTCGCGCGGTGGACGGGGCCAGCTACGCCTTCGCCTGCGAGGCTCTGGCCGGGTTCGACGTCCGGCACCGGTTGGCCGAGATCACCACCCCGGTGCTGGCGCTGGCCGGCGGGCACGACGTGCCCACCCCAGTGGCCGGCCTGCGGGAGATCGCGGACGGGGTCCGCGACGGCCGCCTGGTGGTCCTGGACGAGGTCGCACACCTGGCCCCGGCCGAGACCCCGGCCCGGGTGGCCTGCCTGGTCGCCGCGCACAGCCGTCCGCCGGACCGCCACGCGGCCGGGATGCGGGTGCGCCGTGAGGTGCTCGGCGACGCCCACGTGGACCGCGCCAACGCCGGTATCGACGGGTTGACCAGGGACTTCCAGGACTTCATCACCCGTTACGCCTGGGGCGAGATCTGGACCCGCCCCGGCTTGGACCGCCGTAGCCGCTCCATGATCACGATCACCGCGATGGTGGCCAGGGGGCACCACGAGGAGCTGGCGATGCACCTGCGGGCCGCGCGCACGAACGGCGTGACGGTGGAGGAGATCAAGGAAGTGTTGCTGCAGGCGGCGGTGTACTGCGGCGTCCCGGACGCGAACACGGCTTTTCGGATCGCCCAGCAGGTGTTCGGCTCGGATTGACCGGTTCTGTTCCCGGTGCGACGCCGGTTTCAAAGATTGCTTGGACGGCCGCCGCCGGGTTGGTCTGCCGCGGCTTGGGTGCGGGCCGTTGCGTCGGGGTGCGGGGCGACGCTCCATCTTCCCATCCGCCTCACGTACTCAGCGCGCAAGATCGACATCAACCTCATGGCCCCTGGTGGCGTCCGAAAGGTGCGTGAGGTTGATGTCGATCTTCGCGGCGGACGGCGGGCCGCCGATCGACGTGCGAGCCGGCTCCCGAGCCGACCCACGCCGGCGCCTTGGCTACGGAGCGCGACCCAGCGCCAGGATCGGCTACGGAACGTGGCCGGAGGCTGGCCGGGTGACCGAGATCTACCACAGCGGGCTTCGATCATGAGCGGAGCCCGCTCAGGTAGATGTCGGCGGAAGAGCCCGACCGCGCCCACCGAACCGCCGACCACACGCAACGGCCCGCACCCGGGGCGCGGCAGACCAGCCCGGCCGCGGCCGTCCAAGCGATCTTGAAACCGGTGCCGCACCCGACTAGCGGTAATGGTCACGGTAGCGCTCGCGCACCACGTTCTTCTGGATCTTCCCCGTGGACGTCCGGGGAAACTCCTCGGTGAAGATGATCGACTTGGGCACCTTGTAGCCGTCCAGGCGCCCCTTCAGCGCGGCGATCAGCTCGGCCTCGCCGAGCTCCTCCCCCGGCCGAGCCACCACCACCGCCGTGATCGCCTCGCTCCAGCGATCATGTGGCAGGCCGACCACAACCACCTCGGCGATCCTCGGCTCGACCGCGTAGACCGCCTTCTCCACCTCGATCGACGCCACGTTCTCCCCGCCGGTCTTGATCACGTCCTTGTAGCGGTCGGCGAACCAGAGCACGCCGTCCGGGCCGAAGTGGCCGACGTCGCCGGAGTGGAACCAGCCGTGCGCGAACGCCTCCGACGTGGCCGAAGGATTATGCAGGTAGCCGCTCATGGTGGACGGCCCCCGGTAGACGATCTCGCCCTGCTCCCCCGCCGGCAGCAGCTCACCGTCCGGGCTCATGATCGCCACCTGCACCCCGGTGATCGGGGTGCCCACCGCGCCGATGTGGCTCAGCTGGTGCTCCGGGCGGAACAGCGTGGTCACCGGGCTCATCTCGGTCTGGCCGAACAGCAGGGCGAAGTCGCAGCCGAAGCCGTCCAGGCAGGCGCGGATCAGCGCGTCCGGCATCGGCGCCATGGCGTAGACGCACCGGCGCAGGCTGGACATGTCCCGGCCGGCGAACGACGGGTCGTCCAGCATCGCCCGGTACATCATGGGCAGGCCGAACACCTGGGTGATCCGTTCCCGCTCGATCAGGTCGAGCAAGCCGGCCGGGTCGAACCCGCGCAGCACGTGGATGGTCGCGCCGACCATCACCGCGGGGGTGCAGAACGCGTTCAGCTGAGCGGTGTGGAACATCGGCATCATCGCGGCGAACCGGTCGTCGGCCCGCCAGCCGGAGTCCAACGCGCCGGACATGGACTCCAGGTAGATGGCCAGGTGCGAGCCGACCACGCCCTTGGGGAAGGACGTGGTGCCCGAGGTGTACAGGTAGCTCAAGGCGTCCCGGTCCTCGACCAGGAACTCCGGTTCGGCCTGGTTGTCGCTGTACAGCTCGGCCAGCTCCAGCCATCGCCGGTCCGCCGGTTCGGGCGTGTAGCCGCCGCCGGTGCCGGGCGCCACGACCACGTCCGCGACGTCGGAGACCTTGGCGACCGCCTCGGACATCGCGCCGACCAGCTGCGCCTCCACCACCAGGCCGCGCGCGCCGGAGTGGCCCAGCACGTAGGCCACCTCGTCCGGCCGCCAGCCGAGGTTGATCGGGACGCAGGCCACGCCGAGCTTGGCGCAGGCGTAGTACACGGCGAGGAACTCGGCGCTGTTCCCGGACGCCAGCCCGAGCACGTCGCCCCGGGTGTAGCCGCTGCCGGCGAGCCCGTGCGCGAGCCGGTTGACCAGCGCGTTGAACTCGGCGTAGGTCCACGCCCGCGTTCCGTCCACGACGGCCGGTCTGTCCGGCCGGGCGGCCGCGGCGCGGGTGAGCGAGTCGCCCACGTTCACCCGCTGGATGAGGTTCTCGGTCAGCTCCATGCGCAGCCCCGTCCGCTCCGTTGCGTTCTCAGGAACATGCGACACTCCGGCCGACGCCCGGTCAAGCCGTCCGCTCGGCCGACATCCTTTCGGTTACAACGACGCGGTCAGCGGGTGAGCATGTCCAGCTGCCGGCGGGCCTCCCGCCGGACGGGTTCGGGCAGCGCCGGGGCGCGCTTGCCGGCGTCGGTGGCCAGGTGCCCGCACAGTGCGAGCAGCACCAGGCGGCCGGAGTGGCTGTTCAGGTCGGCGGCGAACTCCTTGCGGATGCGGGCGGCCAGGGTCGGCACGGCCAGCGAGTGCAGCAGCAGGGTGGCCGCGTCCAGGCCGCGCGGGGCCATCCCCCAGTCCGCCCAGTCCAGCAGCCAGCAACGCGGGCCGGTCAGGTTGGCCCAGGTCAGGTCGGCGTGCGCGGGAACCCATTCGAAGCTGACCGGCCGGGGCGGGGCGGCGCCGAGCGCCCGTGCGGCGCGCTCGATGAGCGTGTTCAGGTACGCCTCGCCGACGATTCCTCCGGGCAGGTTGCCCAGCCGGGTGGTGCTCTGCCGGGACAGCGCGCCCAGCGACCCGCGCAGCCGCGCCCACCAGGCGGCGGAGAGGTCGGGCTCGGCGGGCAGCGTGCCGGCCAGCCAGATCGGCGAGTCGGGCACCAGTTCGGTCTCGTCCGCCCGCCACCACACCCGCGTGCCGGCCTCCCGCCAGGACACCGCCTGGTACCACTCGGGTTTGGCCACGCCGACCAGCGACTCGGCGGCCTCCACACCGCCCCAGCCCCGGGCGGCCACCTGCTCGGGCGAGCGGGCCTCGATGCGCACCCAGGTGCCCCGGTCGGTGGGTGCGGACAGCGTCCAGCGCTTGCGCAGCATCGCGGACTGGTCCAGCCGCAGCCGCAGCCGGTCCTCCACGTGCGCGATGATCTGCCGATAGGGCGCGATGCGCAGGTCGTGCGGGATCGTGGCAATCAGCCGCGAGGCACCGCTCACGATCGACCGGCTGGTCCGGTTGTTCATCGGCTACTCGAATCGCAGGGCCTGGATGGGGCGCAACCGGGCGGCTCGGTGGGCGGGGTAGCCGCCGGCGAGCAGTCCGATGAGGACGGCGACTCCGAACGCGATCAACACCGGTCCGGCCGAAAGGATCGGGACCGGCAGCTCCTCGTCGATGTCGGGCAGGGTGGCCGCCCCGAGCATGGTCAGCCCGATGCCGCAGAGGACACCCACGATGCCGCCCAGGGTGGTGAGCACCACGGCTTCGGACAGGAACTGCCGCATGATCGCGGTGGTCTTCGCACCGACCGCCTTGCGGATGCCGATCTCCCGGGTCCGTTCGGTGACCGACACCAGCATGATGTTGGCCACGCCCACCCCGCCGACGAACAGGGAGATCGCCGCCACCGCGACGATGAACATGGCCAGGAACTTGATCGAGTTCTGGCTCTTCTCGATCCAGTCGGTGAACGTCTTCACGTTGAAGTCCCGGCTGGCCGGGTCGGTGATGTTGTGCCGGGCCATCAGGATGTCGGTGGCCTGCTCGGCGGCATCGTCCACGGTCTTCACCGTGCTGGACTTGAGGATGATCAGATCGACCTTGCCGCCGTTGTCGCCGACCAGGTGCGTGCGGGCGGCGCCCAGCGTGGTGATGGCCACGTTGTCGTCCTGGCCGTTGGACTCCAGCACACCCTGCACCTTGAAGTTGGCGGTGGACAGCCGCACGGTCTGGCCGACCACGTGCTCCGGTGGGGTGCCCGGCCCGTACAGCAGGTTCACCGCCTCCGGCCCGAGGATCACCCCGCGGTCGCCGTCGGTGACCTCCTCGGGTGTGAACCAGCGCCCGGCGGTGACGTGCCGGTCCAGCAGGTCCAGGTAGTTGTGCACCGCCCCGACCAGGCTGGCCTTGTTCTTGTTCTGCCCCGCCGCGACCACCACCGTGGCCACCACGGCCGGGGAGCTCTCCACGATGTCCGGGGCCCGCTGGGGATCCATCAACGCCTTGACGTCCCGGTCGGTCAGATCGCGCGGCTCCCGGCCGGAGGGCACGGCGCCCTTCGCCGCCGTCACCGTGATCTGGTTGGCCAGGCGGGAGAACTCCTTGTCGAAGTTCGCCTTCATCCCGTCGCCCAGCGCGACCAGCACGATCACCGCCGCCACGCCGGCGATGATGCCGGTGGTGGTCAGCAGCGACCGGAGCCGGTTGTTGGACAGGCTGTGGAATGCCGCGGCCAGGGCTTCCTGCATCTGCCCGGCAACCTTGCCCGAGCTGCCCCGCACCTCACCCCGGCGGGTGGACCGCACCCACAGGACCATCCGGCGCCACACCGTGGCGTCGTCGTCCGGGTAGACCGCGTCCACCGGGATCGGCTTCCCGGCCAGGGTGGCCGCCGCCGCGCGGCGCTCCCGGGCGGCGGCGACCCGGCGTTCCGCCGCCTCCGCCCGCCGCCGCGTCAGCTTCTCCCGCTGCTCGGCGAACCGGGGCTTCGGCTGCTCCCACGGCAACGGCTCCGCCGGAACGGCGGCCGGTGGCACGGCCGGCGACGCGTCGGCCCGCTTCGTCTCCGGCGGTGCGGCCGACTTCGGGGCGTCGGACTTCGGGGCGTCCGAGTTCGGGGCGTCGGACTTCGGAGCGGTGGACTTCGGGGCCGCGGTTTTCGGAGCGGTGGGCGGCGCGGATCCGTTCTGCTCGACGCCCGGGTCCGGCGCGGCGGCACCCTTCCGCTCGGCCCTGCGTCTCGGCGGTGCCGTGGTGTCGGGTGGGACGCCCGCGTTCCGCTGAACGCCCGGGTCCGGCGGCGCGGTCACCTCCGGTGACGCGGCGCCGTTCCGCTGAACGTCCGCGTCGGACGGAGCGGCGGTGTCCGGCGGTGCGGATGCTTCCGGCGGAGCGGTGGCGGGCGGGCGGGCCGGCACCGGCTCGGTGATGTCGCCGGGGCCGGGGTGCTCGGGCCGCCATGCCGGCCGGGCGTGCCGGGACCACGAAGGCGGCGGCTGCACCGGCACGTAGGGGTGGGCCGATCCGCCGTTGCCCCCGCCGGAGCCGTCCGGTGCCGGTTGCGTCCACCGGGGGCGCAGCGGCCCCGGCTCGCCCGGTGACGGGTCCGGGGCGAGCGGTGTCTGGCGCCCACCTCGGCCGAACAGCGAGCGGGTGGACCGGCGCAACCAGCCTTCCCGCTCCTGCTCCCGTTCCGGAACGTTCCAGGCCACGGGCTGGGTGACCCAGTCCGGCGCGGGGCGGTGCGGCGCGGGGGGCGGCCCGGCGGCCGGCGGCCGGGCTACCCGAGGCGGCTGGGCTACTCGAGATGGCTGGGCTACTCGAGATGGCTGGGCTACTCGAGGTGGGCTGGTCACGCCGGGCGGTTCGGCCGTCCGGGACGGCTCGGCGATCCGCACCGGTTCCGCCACCCGGGCGGGTTCGACGGCCCGGGCGGGTTCCGCGACCCGGGCGGGTGTGGTGACCCCGGCGGGTGTGGTGACCCGGGCGGGCTCGGGAGCGGGTGGCGGTTCGGCCCGCTCGACCGACGCGGCGACCTCGATGGCCGGGACGGACGCGGGTTCCTCCTGCCCGGGTCGGCGGGCGTCCATCGACCGGTCCCGGCGCTGCCGGTGCGCAATCTTGCGGTGCGCCGGGCAGCAGTACCGCCGGGGCTTGCCGGACGACACCTGCTCAACGATTTCGTCGCACCCGGCCAGCGCGCATATGACCTGGTCACTCACGGCCCGACACCTCCGCCGCGAGGTACACAGCTCTCTCCCCACACTGTGCGGACCGTGCCTGACCGGCGCAAACCCACGCTCCCCCGGGATCCATCCGTGGCACACTCACACCGATAGACGGCTCCGCTGTGCCACCCCACCGGCTGTGACGGAACTGCCCGGGCCAATCAAGAACAACTTAATCAAAAAGGAACTATAGGTTGGCGGCCGCGAGGCGCCAAGCCTTCGCAACGGAACGGCAACCAAACATACGGAACGGCAACAATGAGCGTGCGGCCCTAGACGTCCGGCCGGGCCGGCGGAGGACCGGCCAGCCGGATTGCCGGCGGCGCCCAACCCGCCGGCGCCCAACCCGGCGGCGCCCAACCCCGGGGCCCCGAACCCGGGGACGCCACGGTTACGTCGGCGGCGTCGACGAAGACGCGCCGGTGGTTGAACGAGATCTGCCACAGCTCGCGGTCCCCGGCCACCCGCCGGTTGCCGTCCGGGTTCTGGTCGGCGGCGAACCGCGCGTGGTAGTCCGAGCTCCGGACGCGCCGCACGCCGAGATAGACCTGACCGGCGGGAATGGTGTAGCCCAGCGGCGTGATCGCGCCGGCCGGAACGCCCTCCGGGTATGCCCCGGCCTCCGGGGCGGCGGCGCCGTAAACCGGGATGGTGGCGCGGCCCGGCCGGGGGGTGAGCAGCGGACCGGACGGGTCGCCCATCACCGACACCTGGCTGCGCGGGTCGCGCAGCCAGGTCAGCCGACCGCCGAACCAGATGCCGGTCCACTCACCGTGGCGGCGCGCCACCGCGAAGGACTGCCCGGCGACCGCCCGGGCCGACCAGTCGGACAGCTTGTCGGTCCCCGGCGCACCGTCCGGGTGCAGCAGGGTGTCCCCGACCAGCGGGGCGTCGTCGGCCGGGGCGGCGCGCAGCGGAACCGCGTTGCTGCCCTGGTCCGGCTGGTCGGCGCAGTTGTTGCCGGCGCACGCGCTCAGCGGCGGGGAGTTGGCCGGGAAGGACGGCGCGATGGTCAGCACGCTCGGCGTCCCCCGGGTGGCCGGCGTGGCCGGCAGCGGCGCGCCGAGCAGCTGGAAGTAGCGCGCCCAGTCCCAGTAGGGGCCGGGGTCGTAGTGCATGCCGGCGGTGCGCTTGCCGGTCAGCCCGGGCAGCTCGTCGTGGCCGAGGATGTGCTCGCGGTCCAGCGGGATGTGGTAGCGGGCGGCGAGGTAGCGCACCAGGCGGGCGGACGCCCGGTACATCGCGTCGGTGTACCAGCGGTCGCCCTCGGCCAGCAGCCCCTCGTGCTCGACGCCGATCGAGTGCGTGTTGAACCAGTAGTTGCCCGCGTGGAAGGCGACGTCCTTGGTCGGGATGAACTGGGTGACCTGGCCGTCGGACGAGCGGACCAGGTAGTGCGCCGCCGCCCCCTTGCGCGGGTTGCGGAACAGCTCGATCGCCCGGTCGTAGTTGACCTCGGTGTTGTGGACGACGATGTAGCGGATGTCATTGCCGTCGGCCGGGCGGTCGGCGACGTCGTAGTTGCCGTAGGTGTCCGGGTCGGCCGGGTCGGTCTGCGCGTAGGCCGCCGGGACGAACCGGCAGTCCAGCTCGGGCGGGCATTCGGGGAGCGGGGACCCGGCGCGCGGCACGTACAACGCCAGCGCGAGTGCCGCGACCAGTGCGCCGAGGGCGCACAGGCGACGTCCCACCGACCGCAAACCAACCCCTAGATCGACCGACCAGCGCGAGTCTAGGGGCGAGCCGGTCCGACACCTTATTCCCCACCGAGAAGTCAAGTTTGCCCCCTCCCCACGTGCGCGGACCGGTCTGGATAGGCCACTATGTGTAGGTGCGCGTTTCAGCAAGAGCCGACTATGCGGTCCGGGCGGCGGTGGAACTGGCCATCGACCCGGGGCAGCACCGCAACGCGGAGTCCATCGCCCAGGCGCAGGACATCCCGCAGAAGTTCCTCCAGACCATCCTGTGCGACCTGCGCCGGGCCGGCATCGTGGCCAGCCGGCGCGGCATCGACGGCGGGTACCGGCTGGGCCAGCCGGCGAAGGAGATCAGCGTGGCGGACGTGGTCCGCGCGGTGGACGGCCCGCTGGCCACCGTGCGCGGCGAGCGGCCCCAGGACCTGAACTACGCCGAGGCCGCCGAGGCGCTGCGGCCGCTGTGGGTGGCCATGCGGGCCAGCGTGCGCGGGGTGCTGGAGAACGTCACCCTGGCCGACCTGGCCTCCCGGAAACTGCCGGCCAAGGTGCGCCGGATCGCCGACAGCACCGACGCCTGGCAGAACCGCTAACCGATTTCCCGGTGCGGGTCGGCCGCGCGCAGCGGCGGCAACACGTCCTCGACGAACGTCCGGTAGTTGCGCTCCCGCACGTCCGCCGGCATGCCGCCGAAGCCGAGCAGGTGCACCACGCCGCCCAGGTCGAGTTCGCGCGCCCTGGTCAGGGTCTGCTCCACCACCTCGTCCGGGGTGCCGCCGAACTGCAGGCCGGCCAGGAAGCCGTTGAACGCGTCCAGGCCGTGCTTGGTGATGTTGCGGTGCAGGCCGGCGTAGTACTCGTAGCCGGGTATGTCGGCCAGCGACGGGTTCAGGAACTCGTAGTGCTCCACGGTGGACCGGGCGTAGTCGAAGGCGTACCGGGCGCGCAGCTCGGCGGCCCGCGCCGGGTCGCGGTCCACCGTGGTGAAGCTGACCAGGATCGGCGGCGGGGGCTCGTGCCCGTTGAGGTCCGCGAACAGCTCCCGGTACGCGGAGGTCTCGGCGATCGTGGTCGCCCACGGCTTCTGGGCCAGCAGCAACAGCCCGTAGCCCAGGCCGGCCATGATCTTCGCGGACTCCGGGGACACCGCCGTCGCGTAGGTCCGGCCCCGGAACGTGGCGACCGGCGGCGGGTGCAGCTCCACCCTGGGCTGCCGGTACAGCGTGCCCTGGTGTTCCAGCACGCCGGTCTCCAGGCCGGCCGAGATCGTGGTGGCGTACTCCACGAACCGCTGCCGGGACTCGGCCATGTCCAGCCGGAAGCCGTCGAACTCGACCCGCCCGAGGCCCCGACCCAGCCCGAGCAGCACCCGCCCGCCGGAGACCGAGTCCAGCCAGGCCACCTCCTCGGCCACCCGCACCGGGTCGTGCCACGGCAGCACCATGACCATGGTGCCCAGCCGGACCGACCGGGTGCGCCCGGCCAGGTAGGTCAGCAGCTGCAGCGGGTTGGGCATCATGTGGTAGCGGGTGAAGTGGTGCTCGGCCGTCCACAACGAGCCGAAGCCGTCCGCCTCGGCCCGTTCGGCCAGCGCGAGCTGGGCGCGCACCACCGCGTGGTCGTCCTCGCCCTCGTCCAGTCCCTGGAAGAACAGTCCCAGTCCGACGTGCATGACCCATCTTTTTAGTGCTGATTCGAAAAGCCGTCAACGGTGCCGGACCGGGCCGCGCGCAAACCGCTGGCCAGCTGGACGACCAACCCGCCGAGCAGCACCAGCAACGGCGCCCGCCAGCCGCCGGTCGACTGGTGCAGCAGGCCCACTAACAGGGGGCCGGCCGCGGCGAGCAGGTAGCCGGCCCCCTGGACCAGCCCGGACAGCGCGGCGGTCACCTCCGCGTCGTGGGAGCGCAGCCCGATCAGCGTGACGGCCAGCGGGAACGCCCCGTTGCCCACGCCGAGCAGCAGCCCCCACAACCAGCCCGCCCCGGCCGGCGCGCCGAGCAGCCCCAGGTAGCCGGCCGCGTAGCTCAGCGCGGTCGCCAGCACCAGGCCGCGCTGGGCGCCGTCCGATCGCGCCGCCAGCCAGGGCACCAGCAGCGAGGCCGGCACCGCCGCCGCGCCGAACACGGCCAGCGGGATGCCCGCCCGGGCCGGGTCCACACCCGCGTCGGCCAGCACGGTGGGCAGCCAGTCCAGCACCACGTAGGCGTTGCAGGACTGGCAGCCGAAGAACACCGTGAGCGCCAGCGCCGTGCCGGACCGGTGCACCGCCATCCGCCGCGCCGGGCCGGGCTCCACCGCCCCGGCCCCCGTGGCCAGGGCCAGCCAGGGCGGAACGGCGACCAGCGCCAGGCCCGCCCAGATGCCCAGCCCGACCCGCCAGTCCCCGTCCAGCGCCCGCTGCGTCGGCACGGTCAGCGCCGCCCCGCCGGTCATACCGAGCGCGAGCGCGGTGGTGTAGAGCGCGGTCAGCGCACCGATCCGGTCCGGGAAGTACTTCTTCACCAGCGGCGGCAGCAACACGTTCCCCACCGCCGCACCGGCCAGGGCGAGCACGCTGGCCAGCAGGAACACCGGCCAGGCACCGGTCACCGCGCGCATCGCCAGCCCGCCGGCCGTGAACAGCATGGCCAACGCGACCAGCGTTTCCGTGCCCAGCCGGCGGGCCAACCGGGGTGCCCCCACACCCAGCAGGGCGAACGTCAGCACCGGCAGTGCGGTGAGCAGGCCGGCGGCCGCCCCGGAGAACGACCACGCCGCCGTCACCTCACCGAGCAGCGCGCCGAGGCTGGTCACCGCGGTGCGCAGGTTCACCGCGACCAGAGCGATGCCGACGACCACCAACACCCGACGGCCCGGCGCGGGCTCGGCACCCTCGGGACGCACCGGCGCGGAACCGGCCGCTTCGGCACGGTCCGACGCGGAGTCAGACGCGGCGGCGGCGGGCGTCGGGGAGCCGGGCGCCGCGGAGGGCGGCGGCCCGGGCCGGGCCGGCTTCGGATCGGACGTCTGGACGAGCGTCGGACCGGTGAACCGGCCGATGCTCCGGGTCACCCGGCGCGGCCGGATCGGCGCGATCGCCATCGATTCGGGCATCACACTTCCTGCTCGAGCGGACGCCGGCGGCGCTCTGGACGAGTTCGACGGTGACGGTGTCGGTTTGCCATGCGTCTGGGTCTGGCTCCGGGCGCTAAGGCGTGCACGCCCGCTCGGCGAGGAACCGGTGCTGGTTTTAGAGATCGACTTGACCGGGGCCGCGCCGGCTGGCCTGCCGCTACTTGGGTGCGGCCTTCCTGCTCTTCTCGCGCAACCAGGGTGACGAATGGTGTAGCGATGACAACCGATTCAAGATCACCATGGCATGGTGGTCACTTTCGGGCCGCCAGGTGGCCGCGATGTCATGGTGACCATGTAATCCATGATCATCAAGTAGCCCCCGGGGATGATCGTTGTTTCTGGCGGCCTAGCCTCGAAATTCGACGCTGAACCGCCACAGCTGGCGATCAAGCCCGGTCTACGGCCGCACGGCCGGGGGCTTTCACCGCGACGTCCGGAAGGTGGATGCGGCGGGCACGGTGGCGAGGGGGCAGCATTCCCCCGCCACCGGCCCGCCGCGGTTCCCCGGCCTTGCCGTGCCGAGGAGAGCGCGGCACGGCACGGCCGTCGAGGCTCCGGTTCCGGCGGGGGCTCGGTCCGCCGGGACCGGGATGGGGCGTCAGTGCTTGCTGGCGGAGTCCAGCGCGTCGTACGCCGGCGGCAGCACGGTGCTCTGCAGCACCTCGGGGTGCTCCACCGGCACCGCCGGGACGCCGTTGAGCACGTAGACGTCGGTCGGCCCGCCGGAGTCCGAGTCGGACTCGCTGGCGGCGGCCACTCCGGCCGCCGCGCCGAGCAGCGCACCCACGCCGACGCTCAGCAGCAGCGTGCGGCGAATCGAGTTGTGCATTTCTGTTCCTTTCATCGGGGTTGTCAGCAGATCGAGTCCGCCGGTTTGGGGTTGGTCAGGCCGAACAGCGGCCGCAGCCGCAACCCGGCGAACGTGCCGACCAGGGCCGCCACCCCCCAGACCCAGCCGTGCAGGCTGAACGAGGCGATGCCGGAGAAGTAGGCGCCGATGTTGCAGCCGCCGGCCAGCCGGGCGCCGTAGCCCATGGCGATCCCGCCGAGCACCGAGCCCAGGGCCAGCCGCCACGGCACCCGCCGGTGCAGCACGAACGCGCCGCCGGCGGCGGAGGCGATCAGTGCGCCGACCATGATCCCGAAGTCGAGCACCGAGATCCGGTCGGCGAAGACCGAGCCGGCCAGCGCCTTCGCGTTCGCCGGCACCTGCCAGAACGCCCAGTGCGAGGTGTCCCAGCCGACCAGGCCGAGCAGCTTGGCGCCCCACAGCCCGAACGCCGAGGTGACGCCCCATGGCGCCCCGGAAACGAACAGCACCGCCGCGTTCAGCCCGCCGAGCAGCAGCGCGCCCACCCACAGCGGCCACGACCCGCGCAGCAGCCGCACCCAGCCGCGCGCGACCGGCGGGTCGGCCATCGGCGGCGGGTTGCGCCGCTTGGCCACCCGGTACGACGCGGCCACGATCAGCGTCATCACCGCCAGGGAGACCAGCAGCGCCCCCGGGTAGCCGAGCAGCCCGGCCAGCGACACGGCCGGCCCGCTCGGCACGGTGACGAACCAGAACGTGTAGTGCGCGGCGGCGATCACCGAGCCGGCGATGAAACCGAACAGGGTCAGCACGATGGCGCTCTGCCCGCTGCCGACCGCGAACAGCGTTCCGGACGCGCACGACCCGCCCACCTGCATGCCCATGCCGAACAGGAAGGCGCCGACCAGCAGCGTGATGCCCACCGGGTTGACGAAACCCTTCGGCGCACCGTTCAGCCCGACGCCCGTGGCCAGCACGACGGCGAACAGCACGCAGGCCACCGCGAGCATCAGCATGTGCGCGCGCAGCGCCACACCCTGACCGACCGACACCAGCTGCCGCCACGCCGAGGTGAACCCGAACCGGGAGTGGAACAGGGTGAACCCCAGCGCCAGGCCGAGCACCGACGTGATCACCATGATCCCGTTCGAGTTCGCCGCCACGGCCAGCGCGAGCGCCGCGGCCAGCACCAGGCCGACGGCCACCACCGGCCAGTTGGTCGGCGGCGACTCCCGCTCCGCCGGGTGGTGCGCGGCCCGCTCCACCAGCGGCAGCCGGCGCAGGAACCCGCCCTCACTGAGTACGGACATCTCAATCCTCCTTGTCACCGGTCGCCGAGTGGTGGGTTGATCGCCACCACGGTGCCGCTCGGGTACCAACCCGCCGGGTTGACGCCGTGGGCCATCGGGATGCCCATCGGCACGTCCACCGGCGCCGCGCCGTAGAACGCGGGCCTTCCGGGTGGCACCGGGTTCCCAGACCGCCACGCCCAGGCCAGGTAGCCGCCGGCCGACGGGGTCTCCCCGGGGAACACCGCGGCCACCGTGGTCGCGTACTGCCGGGGCTCGGTCTCCTGCGGGTTGAAGGAGAGCGGCAGCACCTCCGACGGCGCCTTGTTCAGCACGTGGCTGGCCAGCAGCCAGGGTGCGAGCACAACCCCGCCGGACGGCGCGCCGGCCGCCCGCTCGGTGGCCTCGGCGACCGCGCCGGCCGCCCGCGCCCACCCGGACACCACCAGCAGGGTGTCCCCGGTCTGGGGCATGGCGGTCACCGGCAGCCGCCGGGCCGCCGCCTCGGCCCGCACCAGGGCCTGGGCGGCCACGGCGCGGGGCGAGTCGTCGGCGACCAGGTGCACGCCGGTGATCCCGCGCTGGGCCAGGAAGTTCACGGTGTCCCGCAGCGCGACAGTGTCGGCGGCGGACAGCGCGGCCGACGGGCAGCCCTCGCCCGCCTCGGCGGTGTCGAACGCCCGCAGCGCCACCCGGTCCGGCGCGGCCGACGCGGCGCTGCCGGACGCACTCGGCGCCGGCTCGCCTGGCGTCGAACCACCCGGCGCCAGATCGCCCGGCGCCAGATCGCCCGGCGCGGCCGAGGCGGCGCTGTCGGGAAGCGTCGGCTCGGTGGCTCCACGCGGGTCGTCGGACGGGTGCCCGGCGACCAGTGCGCCCAGGGCGGCGCTGGCACATTCCGGGCCGTCTGGGCCGGTCAGCGCGCGTTGCACCGCCGGGTCGCCGGGCTCGGTGCCCACGTCGACGGGCACGTCGGCGGACACCCCGTCGCCGGTGATGGTGAGCCGGTTCGCACCGACCGGGATGTCCACCACCGCCCAGCCGCCCGGCGCACCGGGCCGCTCCGCGACCGTGACCTGGGGCGCGTCCTCGCCCACGCTCACGAGCAGCCCGCCGGGCGAGCCGCTGGGCAGTGGCGCCCCGTGGTGCTGGCGGATCGGCGCGCCGCTGGGGTCGGTGGCCCCGATGTGCACCAGGTTCGGCCCCGGACGCATGGGCAGCACCTGCACGGCCAGGTGCCGCAGCGGCAGGTCGACCGGGCGCAGCAGGGCCTGGCCCGGCTCCGGCGCCGCGGCCGGCCGGGGCAGCGTGGCCAGCGCGGCGGCGGCCGCGAACGCGACCAGCAGCCCGCCGGCGGCCATCCGGCTCAGCTCGCCGGCGCGGTGCCGGGAGGCGAGCGGATAGGCCCACATCAGGGTGGCCAGCACCGGCGCGGCGGCCTGCGCCAGGGCGGCCAGCCCGTACGCCGTGTGCAGCGCGTCGTAGTCGGTGCGCGGGCCGGTGATCAGCAGCTGCGCGGTCCCCGTCACCGAGGCGACCAGTCCCGCGCCGAGCGCCACCCGTCCCAGCCGGGCCGACGGGGGCAGCGTGATGCTGAACAGCGCGGCGCCGAGCAGCGCCGCCCCGGCCGGCGCGTAAACCACGTCCAGCACCAGCGGCAGCCCCTCCCGGGCACTGCCCTGCTCGGCCGCGAGCAGCCCGGCGAGCAGCACCGACGGTGCCACCACCTGGCGCGCCGAGGCCAGCAGCAGGGGCACCGCGAGCGCGAGCGCAAGCTGCACCGCCGCGACGTACGCGGCCGCCTGCCCCGTGAACACGGCCACCACACAGGCCCCGGCAACCACCAGACCGCCGGCCCAGGCCGACCGCCGCACCCCGGCGGGCAGGGTGCCGTCTCCGGGTACGCCGTTCCCAGGCGCCCCGCCGTCTCCAGGCACGCCGCCGTCCGCGGGCAGGGCGCCGCCGCGAAGCAGGGTGCCGTCCCCGAGCAGAGCCCGGACCAGACCGGCGCCGGCGGTCAGCGCACTGGCCGCGAGCAGCAGCACCCGCACGGCAGTGGCCGCGGGGGCCGGGCTCGGGTCGACCAGCGCGGTGATCGGGTGCCAGTCCGGGTCACCGCCGCCGAACCGGACCAGCGCGAAGACCGCCGCCGTGGCGACGACGGACACGATCACCGCGGCGGCGGCGCGGGAAGATAGGGCCGGAGCCCAGCGGCGCCCTGGGAGCAGGGGGCGCCGCTGGGTCCGGACGGTTTCCGAACTACTTCTTGATGTCTTCATCAGCCGTCACGAACAACATGGAGTGCGGCTTCGCGTTGCCGAACGCGCCATGCGGCCAGTCGGCACGGTTGAAGTTGACGCAGGTCTCGCCGGTCTTCTCGTCCTTGAAGTTCTTGTCGACCGAGAGCTTGCCGTCCTTGGCGATGTTCACGATGCACACCTTGTGATCACCGTCGAGGCCGTTGCGGGCCACGAAGTAGTTCGCCGTGGCGAGCCGCTTCGGGTCGTCGTCCTCGTGGTAGTAGCCGTCGTGACCGAGCTTCAGGTTGTCCAGCGCCCCCCAGTGCGGGCCGCCGGCCTTCTTGTCCGGGCCGATGGCCACGGTGCCCTTCAGCTTCGGGCAGTCGGACTCCTGACCGCCGTGCGCGATCTCCTTCTCGTTGTCGATGTTGCACTTGAAGTCCTTGCCCGCTCCGACCAGCTTGGAGATGTCCAGGCTGAACACGCCGCCGACGGTGCCCGGGTCGTCCGGCCCGAGCGTGCCGGGCTTGCGGCCCTGCACCGAGTGGAACAGCGTCTTGTCGTCCGGGCTGGTCTGGATCCAGGCCGCGTTGTCCCCGGCGCCCTTGGCGTTCGGCCCGGTGATCTCCCGGTCCGCCGTGGTGTTGTCGAACACCTGGACCCACTTCGGGTTCGGGTCCGTGATGTCGGCGGTGTAGAAGATCGCCGCGCCCTGCATGGTCTCCGCGAACGCGCCCTTGTGCCCCGGCCGGTTGGTCACCGTGACCTCCATGGCCGCCCGGTTCTCGTTGTAGAGCGGCTTGTTCGGGTCGGAGCGGGGACCGGTCGGCAGGTAGGACACCGAGCGGATCTTCGGGTGGTTCTTGTCGCTGATGTCCCAGGTCCGCACCGTGGTCCGGCGCAGGTACGGCGACGGTGTCTTGATCGGGTCGAGGATCACCGTGCGCGGCTCGGCGAAGTCGCTGGTGACCACGGTGTTCAGGTCCTCGCGGACCTGGATGCCGTGCGGGTTGGCGCAGGAGGGTTCGGACAGCGCCGGGGTGTTGAGGCACTGCTTGCGGTCCTCGGGCTTGCCGGTCGCGGCCGGCGCCTCCACCAGGTTCTTCCCGTCCGGCCCGAGCCGGACCAGCTCACCGGGCGTGCCGGCGAAGCCGTTGCCGGTGCGCACCTCGCCGTGCGTGTAGCGGCACGGCCCGGGCGCCACCGGGCCACCCATGTACGTGCCGTACGCGCTGCCGTCCTTGAGCACCCAGTACGCGTCCGGCACCGACCCGCACAGCGTGTTGCTCGGCAGGCTGACCCCGGAAAGGCTCAGGCTGGGCAGCTTCGACACGTCGAACACGTAGGTCGCCGCGCTGAACAGGCCGCCGGCGAAGATCTTCTCGCCCTTGTGCCACACGTACTGCATGTGGTGCGGCTCGTTCTCCACCAGCGGGCCGACCGTGCCGGTGTTGATCACCTTGCCATACGTCGGGGAACCTTCGGTGGCGTCGATGACCGCCAGGAAGTCCGGCCCGGGCAGGGCGTTCTTCACCTTGCCGACCGTGTCGTTGAGCAGCGAACCGGGCAGCTTCTTGATGTCCGGGACGACCGTGTCGGCGATGTTCTCGTCGCCCGCCCAGACGATCAGGTACTCCGGGCGCTTCCCGTTCTTGCGGGCGTGGTCGCGGGACTCCTCGGCCTTTTTTCCGTCGACGTGGTTCTCCACCCAGTAGTCCTTGCCGTCCTTGCCCTTGAGCAGAGACTTCAGGGGCTGGATGTCGGCGTCGGCGGAGCCGGTCAGGGTGGGCACCGTGGTCAGGCCGGCGGCCACGGCGAGCACCGCGACCCCGGCCAGGATCTTGTGCCGGGTCTTCAACCCGGCCAGGAAACCGCCCATCAGCGGTCCTCGGTGGACTCTGGCTCCGGGGAAAGCCGCTTCGGCGCGCCTTCAACGGACTCCAGCAGGCCGAAGACCGGCACACCGGCCGGCGTTACGTCGTTGGCCGAGCTGGGTCCCTGGGCGGCGCCCGCCGACTCGTCCTCGTCGGCGAAGGCCGGCCCGGCCACCGCTAGGACGCCACCGGTCAGCACCAGGCCGACCACGGCCGCGCGTCTGAGTTTCTGCACAGTCTCTTGCACCTCGTTAACCGAATTCGAATGGGGAGCGACCACGGCCCGCCATAAAATGAGCAGCATTCAGCGCGATGTGGGGGATCGGCTGAAAAAGGCCGTGAGAAATACCGAGCAGTCGGTTCGGGACTACGGCTGGAGGTGGACAGCCTCCGTGCCGCGTGGCTCCACGAGCTGCTCAGAAAGGCGAGATCGGCGAGCCGATCCGGTTCCGGCATGACCGCGCATTCGACGTCCTCTGCCCCGACGCCGTCGAATGGCCGACCGGAAGTGGATCAGCTCGCTAGCGCGATACAGAGTGCGCTGGCTTGCCGCCGGAGATCCACGTGGATCCGGTGAGCAAATAGTTTCCAATCTCGCACGCCGAGATATTTGCATCGGGATAACGGAACGGTCAAACCCCGCCCCCGGTACCGCCTCCCGGCCGTCTCGACCAAGGTCACCAATCAGGTGAACTGAATCGTTCCAGCACCGTGACCCAGGCCACCACACTCCGCCTAAACTTGACTGAATTAGTGGATTTAGGGGATTTGTGGCCCGGTTCCCCGCCCCGGCCCGGTCCACCGCATCGTGTGAACCAACCGGTGTTCAGCCACCCCCGGTACCGGACGCCCCCCAGGCATCACCCATTGGCGACCCCACCCCGGAACAACCCGCCACCCGCCCGGCCCCCAACAACGCTCCGCAATCACCAATACGACATCCGAGCGCCATCATCACGCTCCGCAATCACCCCACCACCCAAGCGAGCCCCATCTCGACACCCCTACCCCCGCGAGTCGGCGTTCCTGGCACCGCGAGTCGGCGTGCTAGGAACGCCAACTCAGGGTGCTGGGCGTGCCGGCCGGCGTGGTGGTCACCGTGCCGCTTCTCATAGCCGTGCTGCTCGGTCAACGACGTATCGTCGCTGGCCTGACCACCGGCGGAGTCAAGTAGAGAGGTTTGCTGAGTGTCGGAGAACCCCTGGTGGCGGGATGCCGTCATCTACCAGGTCTACCTGCGCAGTTTCGCGGACGGCAACGGTGACGGGATGGGCGACATCGCCGGCATCCGGTCCCGGCTGGGCTACCTGCGCGACCTCGGGGTGGACGCCATCTGGATCAACCCGTGGTACCGGTCACCGCAGGCGGACGCCGGCTACGACGTGGCCGACTACCGGGAGATCGACCCGCTGTTCGGCACCCTGGAGGGCGCCGAGCGGCTGATCGAGGAGGCGCACGGCCACGGGATCAAGGTGATCCCCGACCTGGTGCCCAACCACACATCCGACCAGCACGCCTGGTTCCGGGAGGCGCTGGCCGGCGGCCCGGGCGGCGTGGCGCGCGAACGCTACGTGTTCCGTCCCGGTCGCGGCCCGGACGGGGACGAGCCGCCGAACAACTGGGAGTCCGTGTTCGGCGGGCGGGCGTGGACCCGCACGACCAACCCGGACGGCACCCCCGGCGAGTGGTACCTGCACCTGTTCGCCCCCGAGCAACCCGACCTGAACTGGGCGCACCCGGAGGTGCGCGCGGAGTTCGAGTCGATCCTGCGGTTCTGGTTCGACCGGGGCGTGGACGGCTTCCGGATCGACGTGGCGCACGGGCTGATCAAGGACGAGGAACTGCCCGACCTGGTCGCGCCGCGCGGCTCCGGCTACCGCTACCCGGCGGGCACCCACCCGCACTGGGACCGGGACGAGGTGCTCGAGGTCTACGCCGGCTGGCGCAAGGTGGCCGACTCCTACCCCGGCGAGCGCAAGTTCGTGGCCGAGGCGTGGACCGACTCGGCCGACCGGCTGGCCCGGTACGTGCGGGCCGGGGCGCTGCACACCGCGTTCAACTTCGAGTTCCTGCAGTCCCCGTGGCGGGCCGCCGAGCTGCGTTCGGTGATCGACGCGACCCTGGGCAACCTGGGCGCGGTCGGTGCGCCGGCCACCTGGGTGCTGTCCAACCACGACGTGACCCGCCACCCCAGCCGCTACGGCCGGCCGCCCACGACCTGGCGGCCGAACGAGGGCTACCAGCGGACCGGCACACCCGACCTGGTGCTGGGCACCCGGCGCGCCCGCGCCGCGGCGCTGCTCATGCTGGCGCTGCCCGGCGGCGCGTACGTCTACCAGGGCGAGGAGCTGGGCCTGCCCGAGGTGGAGGACCTGCCGGACTCGGTACTGCAGGACCCCACCTTCGTGCGCTCCGGCGGGGCCGACCGGGGCCGGGACGGCGCCCGGGTGCCGATCCCGTGGTCCGGGGACGCGCCGCCCTATGGGTTCAGCCCCGACGGCGCGTCACCGTGGTTGCCACAGCCGCCGACCTGGGCATCGCTGTCGGTGGCGGCGGAGACCGGTGACCCGGACTCCATGCTGGAGCTCTATCGGTCCGCGCTGCGCCTGCGCCGGTCCCATCCCGCGCTCGGCGACGGCACGCTGACCTGGTCGGACGCCGGCCCGGACGTGCTCTCCTTCACCCGCGACCCCGGCTTCGCCTGCGTGTTGAACCTCTCCGACTCACCGGTCGAGCTCCCGCCCCACCAGGAGACCCTGCTGACCAGCGCCCCGCTCTCCGGTGGCCGGCTCCCGCCCGACACGGCGGCCTGGTTGCGCGTCTGAGTCACCGAGTGCGCTCGGACGGCGCGGTCGGGTGCTCTGCCGCGACTCGGGTGCGGCCTCTTACGCTGGTCGGGGGCTCGGTCACGGACCGTGGTCCGGCCGGGCGGGGCATGATCACGGTCTCTGGCGGTTCAGCGTCGATTTTCGAGGCTGAACCGCCACGAACGGCGATCACCCATAAACCGGCCCCGGTGGTCACCCGGGTTGTCCATAATTCGAGCACAGACGGTAACCAAGCCGAGGAAGTCCGCCCAGCCGTCGCCGGGATCACCGGAGCACTCGGCGAAGGGGGGCGAACGGGATCCCTCATTCGCCGGACGTTTTAACCCGGCAGATACGTCTCCTCGGCGGGGTGGGGGAGGTAGGTCGACCTGGGGCCGTGGGTGGTCAGGGCGGTGAGGGCCTCGGCCAGGCGGGTGAGGTCGTCCTCGTCGGTGTGGCAGGCGAGGCTGGCGCGCACGATGCCGTAGCTGGCCAGGCGGTCGCCGGCGGCGATCTCGGCCTCGATGCGGGCCTGCTCGGCGTCGGGCACCCCGATCCACCGGCGCACCAGCCGGTGGTTGCAGATGGTGCCGGCCCGCACCTCGATGCCGTGCTCGTGCTCCAGCGCCGCCGCGACCAGCGCGTGGTGCAGGCCGTCGACCACGAACGGGAAGGTGCCGATCCGGTCGTCCGAGCGGTAGCGGTCGGCCGGCACGGTCAGCCGCACCCCGGGTACGCCGGAGAGAAGCTCGGCCGCCCGGGCCACCAGGGACCGTTCGTGGGCCTCGATGGTCTCCCAGCCGGCGTCGGCGATGGCCGCGCAGGAGGCGCCCAGGGCGACGATGCCGGTGGCGTTCCAGGTGCCGGTCTGGTGCCGCTCCCCCGGCGGCGCCCACACCACGGCGCCCATATCGGAGATCATGTCGATGGAGCCGCCGCCCGGGTCCGGCGGCTGGCGGTCCAGCACCCGGCGGGGCAGGGACAGCACGCCCAGCCCGAACGGCGCGTACACCTTGTGCGCCGAGAAGGCCAGCGCGTCCACCCCGGCGGCGGCCATGTCGATCCGCCGGTGCGGGGCCAGCTGCGCGGCATCCACGAACAGCAGCGCCCCGGCCGCGTGGGCCCGGTCGGCCAGTGCGGCCAGGTCGGGGCAGTAGCCGGTGAGGTTGGACGCACCGGTGACGGCGAGCAGCTTCACCCGACCCGGATGGGCGGCGAACAGCTCGTCCAGGTGGGCCAGGTCCAGCGCGCCGGCGTCGTCCGCGCGCACGTCCAGCACCCGGGCCGGGGTGTTGTAGCGCCAGGGCAGGTTGTTCGAGGTGTGCTCGATCTCCGAGGTGAGCACCACGTCGTCCGGTCCGAGCGGGAGCAGCCGGGCGAGCAGGTTGATCGCGGCGCTGGTGTTGGCGGTGAACAGCAGGCCGTTGTCCGCCGGGTGGCCGATGAACCCGCGGATCCGGTCCACCGCGAGCTCCACCGCCTCCACCGTCGCCCGGGCCCTCGGTCCCGCGCCCCGGTGCAGCGCTCCGTAGTCGGCGAGGAACTCGGTCACCGCTCGGGCGGTGCGCTCGAACGGGGGCGTGGTGGCGGCGTTGTTCAGCTGTACCACCCGCACCTCCCGGCCGTCGGCCAGCCGGGTGCGCGAGTCGGCGCCGAGCACCTTGGGCAGGCCGGGCGTCGGCGCGCCCGGGGAAATCGCTTGTTCGTCCAGCAGATCGGTCACGTCGCTATCCTTGCTAATTCGAGTGATTTAGTGAAGTTAGCGCCATGAGGCCTGCCCCACCCCCGGATAGACCGAGCGCACACGACACACTGTCGGAGTGACCGGCCGCCACGCTTCCCCACCCCGGGGTAACTCTTTCAGGCGACCGCCAAGCGCGCCTACCCGCCGCACGCGAGGGTCGCGGCTACGTTCCGTGATCGTGCGTCAATGGGACGGGTGGCTGTCGCGGGTGAGCGCCCTGGCTGTGACCGCTATCACCGTCGCGTCCTCCGGCCTGACCGACGCGGAACCCAGTGAGCCGGCCACGCCGAGCCACTACGTCGTCAGCGTGGGCACCGACCAGCAACCCGAGGAACAGGGCTACCAGAGCGGCTGTGCCGACGGGCGGATCGGCCGCTCGGGGCTGCACCTGCTGTTCTTCGGCACCCAGCAACAGGACGGCCAGCTGCGGCCGCCCGGCACCACCAACGCCTCGCCGGCCGTGCGGATCAGCGAGGATTGGGTGGCGAAGTCGGCGGGCGGCTGGATCCGCGGCTACGCGGAGTGCGGCTCGTCCAGGGCGGTGCTCGCGCTCGGGGTGAACAACAAGACCGACGGCGGGGCCGACCCGGCGAACGCCGGGGCGTCCTGGGCGCGGCTGGTCGAGCGGGTGGGCGCGAACGCCCCGGCCGACCGGGTCACCGTGACCGGCGCGCTGGACGGCGAGCCGGGCTGGTCGAAGCCGGACTGGGCGCGCGGCTGGGTGGACGCCTACGTGGCCGGCACCGGCCGCATGCTCTACGCGGCCAACTCGGCCGACGGCTGCGCCGCCGACGGCGGCAAGGAGACCTGCGGGAACGGCTGGACGATGGCCGACGTGCACTACGTGTCCACCGGCGCCAAGTCCACCGTGGTCGCCGTGCCGCAGATCTACCGGACCGATGGGATCCAGGCCCGGCAGTGGGCGGCGATCAGCCGTTGGGGAGCGAAGAACGGGGCCGGCCCGCTGCGACTGGTCGGCGTGCTCACCCAGGAGACCGCCTGCCAGCAGCGCGGCCCCTGCCCGCGCACCGGCAACTCCCCCAACCAGGCGCTGAAACAACTCGCCGACGCGCTCAACGCCGACTCCAGCACCCGGCTGACTACCGCCCTGATCTCCACCGACGTAGCCTGGCCCCCCAACATGCCCGCCCCCTGACCCCCACCCATATCGCGGATTCGCGCACCCCGTGTCGCGGATTCGCGTACCACCGCCGCGCGCCCGAGCCCGGCAGGCGTTCAGCCGAAACCCGCGACATGGGCTGGTGAAACCCGCGATATGGCGGGTTTCAGGAGGTGAGGACGGCGGCGGCGACCACCGCGCAGAGGATGCCGAGCAGCGCGGCGGCCAGGAGGCCCCAGCCGGCGGCGGGGAACACCGCGGCGGCCATCGCGGCCGGCGTGGTCACCGCCGCACCGATGATCATCGGCCGGTGCGTGAGCATCCACTGGGAGGTGTCGACCGGGCCAGCCCGGGTCTGCCGGTGCAGCCGCACGGCCAGCAGGAACCCCAGGCAGGCCAACCCGCACAACCCGTCGCCGATGGCCATCGGGGGCTCCACGATCAGCGCCAGCACGGTGCACAGCACGGCCAGCGCCGGCATGATCCCGCCCTGCGGCTGCAGCACCGAGGCGACCACCGCCGCCGCGCCGATGGCCAGCACCACCGTGATCAGCAGGCCCAGCCGGGGCGTGGCCAACGGGGTCGGCAGGTCCAGGGCCGGCAGGGCGAGCGCGGTGGGCACCGCCAGCATCATCCCGCCGGCCAGCAGACAGGTGCCGGGCCGCCCGACCCTGGATTCGGGTTCGCCGCTCACAGCCGTGATCCGCTCATAGCCGGGATCCGCTCAGCGCCCGGGTGGTGATCGGCCGGAGCACCTCTTCCAGCTCGGTGCCCTCGGCCCACTCGGCCACCGGGATGCCCGCCTCGACCAGTCGGTTGTGCACGCCGGCCCGGCCTATCCGCCACATCCGGACGGCGATCGGGTCGTACTCCTGGCGCGGCCGGGGCCGGGGCCGGGCGCGCAGCACATCCACCACGGCCAGCCCGAAACCCCGTCGCCGCAGGTCGATCAGGGAGTGCACCACCCGCTCGTCCAGCAGCGGGGTGAACACCACCAGCGCGGCGCCCCGGGGCAGGATGGACGGAGGGAAGGCGTCCGCGTCGGCCGGCGCGGACCCGGCGCCGGGTTCCACGTCCAGCAGCGCCTCCACGATCCGGTAGAAGTGCCGGTGTCCCATGCCCGGCTGCAGCCAGCGCATCATGCCGCCGAGCGCGATCACCCCGGCCCGGTCGCCCCGGCGCAGCGCGGCGGACACCACGGCCAGCGCTCCCTGCACGGACAGTTCCAGGGTGGTCCGACCGGGTTGCCGGATCTCCCCGGAGGCGTCCACCAGCACCACCAGCTTGGCCGCCTGCTCGGTCAGCCGCTCGGTCACGTGCAGCGTGCCCCGCCGGGCGCTGACCGGCCAGTTCACCGAACGCAGCGAGTCACCGGCCTGGTACTCGCGCAGCCCGGCGAACTCCACGCCGCCGCCCTTGCGCCGCCCGATGTGCACGCCCAGCAGGTCCGGCGGGTCCTTCGGGAACGGCGCGACGCCGATCCGGTCGGCGTGCGGGAACACCGCCACCTCGGTCACCTGGCAGAGTGCGCTGCCGTTGAGCAGCCCGCCGGCCCCGCGCGCGGTGATCCGCGCCCGCACCCAGCCCCGGCCCCAGTGCCCGGCCTCCAGCCGCCACTCGCCGTGCACCCGGTTGGGCGTCGGCCGGGTCAGCCCGACCAGCGATGCCTCCAGCTGGTAGCTGGTCTGCATCTCCACCCGCTGCAGCTCCACCCCGGGCGGCGCGGTGAGCTCCACGTGCAGGGTCACCGACTCGCCCTCGAACGCCCGCTGCACCGACTGCTCCACCGTCAGCTCCAGCATCCGGTTCGGCCGCACCCCCCACCAGGCGCCGGCCAGCGCGCCGAACAGCGGGGCGGTGAAAACCACCAGGTCGAACCGGCCGGCGATGACCACCGCGAGGGCCAGCACACCGGCCACCGCGACCACGCCGACCAACCAGCCGGCCGGCACCCAGTCCAGCCGACGGTCCTTCACCGGGGCGCTCCCACCTCGCGGGGGGAGCTGGCCCGGGGCGCTGGGACCACGGCCAGCACCCGGCGCATGATCTCCTCGGCGTCGATCCGGCGCACCCACATCTCCGGGCGCAGGCTGAGCCGGTGCGCCAGCGCGGCTACCGCCAGGCCCTTCACGTCCTCGGGGATCACGTAGTCCCGGCCGGAGAGCAGCGCCCGCGCCCGGGCCAGCTGCAGCAGCGCCAGCGAGGCGCGCGGGCTGGCTCCCACCACGACGTCCTTGTCCTGCCGGGTGGCGGCCACGATCCGCACCACGTAGTCCAGGACGTCCGGCTCGGCGGAGACCGACTCCACCGACTCACGCATTTCCAGCAGGGTCCCGGCGTCCAGCACCCGGCGCACCTCGGCCCGGTCGGAGCCCCGGCTCATCCGCCGGCCGAGCATCTCCACCTCGTCGGACGCCTGCAGGTAACCGATCCGCACCCGCATGCCGAACCGGTCCAGCTGCGCCTCGGGCAGCGGGTAGGTGCCCTCGTACTCGATCGGGTTGTCGGTGGCCAGCACGATGAACGGCTGGGGCAGCGGGTGCGAGTGGCCGTCCACGCTGACCTGTTCCTCGGCCATCGACTCGAGCAGGGCGGCCTGGGTCTTCGGCGGCGTGCGGTTGATCTCGTCGGCGAGCAGCAGGTTGGCGAACACCGGCCCGGGGCGGAACCGGAACTCGCCCTCGGCCTGGTCCATCACGGTGGTGCCGGTGAGGTCGGCCGGGAGCAGGTCCGGGGTGAACTGCACGCGGCGGAAGTCCAGGCCCAGCGCGGTGGCGAAGGAGCGCGCGATCAGCGTCTTGCCCAGCCCCGGCAGGTCCTCGATCAGCACGTGGGTGCGGGCCAGCACCGCGGTCAGGATCAGCTCCAGCGCGCCCCGTTTGCCCACCACCACGCGCTCGATCTCGTCCAGCACGGCCGAGGCGCGTCTAGCGGTGTCGAAGTCAGGCTTCACAGCTCGTCCAACCTTTCCAGGATGCGGACCATCGCGGCCCGGCCGGGCCCGGGCGCCGACCGGTCCTCCGAGCGGCGGGCCTTCCGGTCAACCAGGGCGAACAGCTCCGGGCCCAGCCATTCTCGGGCCGACTGCCGCGCGTCGCCCGTTTGGTAGCGCCGCTCGCCCATGGCGAACTCCACCAGGTCGGCCAGAACCGGCCGCACGCTGTGGTCCCAGTCCCGCGCCGACCCGCCGGCCCAGGCCGCCGCCACCAGGTAGCGGCGGTACGAATGGGATGCCTCGATGGTGTTCGGGTCCACCGGCGGCGGGCGGTTGCGCAGGCGCTGCAGCTTCAGCCAGGTGTTCACCGCGACCACCACGGTGATGAAGATCAACGCGAGCACGCCCATCACCACCAGGCCCGCCTGCGTGCCGACCAGCGGGATCGCCAGCAGGGTCATCGGCTGCCCTCCTCGACGCCGAGCGCGGCCAGGATCTCGGTGAGCGCGCGGTCGGCGGCCTCCCGGTCCGCCTCGTGCATCGGGTGGGTGCTGAACCGTGCCTCCCGGAACAGCCGCAACAGCGTGCCGGCGGGCTCCTCCGGCAGCAGGCCCCGGCCGCGCTGGAGCACCTCCTCGGGGGTGTCCGCGAGCCTCGGCGCATGGTCGGCGCCCCGGGCCGCGAGCGCCCGCTCCATCGCGGCGAAGCAGGCCACGATGGCCTGCCGGGGATCGGTGATCGTGCGGTCCCGCACGGCGGCGTGCGCGGCGGCCACCGCCTGCGCCACCTGCTCCGGGTCCAGCTCCTCGTCCTCCTCGACCACCTCCACCCGGTCCCGGCCGAGCACCGCGAACATCACGGCGGCCAGCACGGCGAGCAGCACGGCCGAGGTGACGTAGGTGGTCATGCTGGTGGAGTGGTCCTGCGCCTGTTGCAGGTTCCCCAGGCCCAGGTCGGAAGCGGCCGGCGGGCGCATCGGGGCATCCGGCGCGCTCGGCGGGGGCTCCTCGCGGACCGGCTCGCGGAACGAGCCGAGCAGCTGCAACAGCAGCGCGACGGCCATCCCGACCCCGGCCGCGATGATCACCCGTTTGCGGTCCTCGAGGCCGAGCGGAGGGCGCTTGCGCTTCTTCACGGTGACGGTCTCGGTGTTGCGCCGCACCCAGCGGCCCCACAGCAGCAGGACCATGCCCGCGGTCAGCACGGCGGTGCCGAACACCTGGATGACGCCCATGACGAAGTTCCCGGAAGGGCCGGGGACGTGCGGCGGGGTCAGTCCGGCGGCCCGCGCCCTGGCCGCGACCACCACCAGCACAAGCAGCACCGCCACCGCGCCGACCCGGACCGACGCGGTGGTGCTCCGGCTGTCCTCGTCCTGTCGCTGCGCCATGGTTACACCTTGGCGCTACAGCCTAACCCCCTGGTCATCACCGCACGCGACCAGAGATCCAACCCGGCGGCCGCCTCGGCCTCCCGGATCGCCCGCACACCCGGCCCCCAGCGCGACTCGGGCAGCTCGGTGAAGCCCAGGCGGCGGTAGTACGGCCCGTTCCACGGCACCTCGACGTAGGTGGTCAGGGACATCCCGGCGAACCCGCCGGCCGCCACCGCGTGCCGGTCCGCATGCTCGATCAGCTCCCGGCCCAGCCCCCGGCGGGCGGCATCCGGGTGTACCGAGACCTGGGCGATGTGCAGCTCGCCGTCCACCGGCTCGGCCACCAGGTAGCCCACCGGTCGGTCTTCCGAGGTGACCACCCAGGCGGTGCCGGCCCGGCGGAACCGGTCCAGCTCGGCCACCGACATCGGCTCCCCGTCCGCCACCAGGTGCATGCCCAGCTCGCGGAACGGCGCCCCGGCCGCGCGCTCGATCTCCCGCAGCGCATCGAGCTCGTCCTCGCGCACCTGTCTTATACGCACCCGCGCGGCTCCCCTCAGTGCCCCCGGAAGGCCTCGGCCAGCCACCAGGAACCCCCATCGTCGGCGATCTTCGCGTCGATCACCAGCGGTTTGTCCCTCGGACCGGCCAGCCAGTCCCCGACCTCCTCCAGGTCGGCGAGGGTGCGCACGGTCAGCCCGGCGCAGCCGAAGCCGCGCCCGACCGAGGCAATGTCGGTGTCCGGGAACTTCACCGTGCCCAGGTCGTCCTCGACGAAGTGGTGGACCTCGGCGCCGTAGGCCGCGTCGTTGTACACCACCACGACCATGGGCAGCCGCAGCCGCACCGCCGTGTCCAGCTCGGCGACGCCCATGTGGAAACCGCCGTCGCCGAGGGCGGCTACGGTCAGCCGGTCCGGCCTCGCCACGGCGGCGCCGATCGCGGTGGCCAGCCCCAGCCCGACCGACTGGAAGGCCTGGGTGAAGCAGAAGCCGAACTCGTCCGGCACGCCGAGGTAGGCACTCGGGTAGCCCATGAAGTTGCCCGAGTCGACCGCCACCAGCCGGTCGGCGGGCAGCAGCTCGTCCAGCCGGGCGGTGAGGGTGCGCGGGTCGATGGCGGTTTCGGTGGACAGGTCGGTGTGCGCTACCTGGTTCCACCGGCCCTCGGCGGCGATTCGCCCGGCGATCTCCGGGGTCCGGTACCCGGTGGCGCGGTGCTCACCGGCGACGCCTTCCTCGCCGGCGCCAGCACGGCCGGCAGCGTCGCCCTGGTGACCGCGCAGCGCCGCGAGTGCGTCGGCGGCGGTCTGCCCGGCGTCACCGAGCACGCCCAGGTGGACCGGCCGGTGCGCGCCCAACGCGGCCTGCTCCACGTCCACCTGCACCACGGTGGCCGCCGGGTTGATCAACCGGCCGTGCCGCATGGTCCACATGTTCAGCGCGCAGCCCCAGCCGACCACCAGGTCCGCGTCCGAGATGAGCTCGGCGGCCAGCGGGGTGGCGAACCCGCCGGAAATGCCCAGCGACCACGGCTCGTCGTGGAACAACCCGTGCGCCACGGCCGAGGTGGCCAGCAGCGCCCCGGTGGATTCGGCCAGGGCGCGCAGGGGGGCGGCCGCCTCCCGGGCGCCTCGGCCGGCCACGAACACCGGCCGGCGGGCTCTAGCGAGCATCCCGGCCAGCGCGGTCACCGCGTCCGGGTCCGGGCGGATCGGGCTCGCCGGCGCCACCACCACCGGCGCCACCCCCGGCGGGTCCGCTCCCAGCCGGTCCGCCCCCGGCAGGTCCGCTCCCGGCAGGTCCGTTTCCGGCGCGTCCGTTTCCGGCGCGTCCAGCTCCTGGACGTCCAGCGGCAGGTTGAGCACGACGGTCCGGCGCTGCTGCAGCGCGGTCCGGTAGGCGCGCACGGTGTCCGCGACGGCGGTGTCGGCGGAGTGCACCCGCTCCGGCACCGCACCCACCGCGCGCACCAGGGCGTCCTGGTCGATCCGGAAGTTGGAGAGCACGGCGGACCCGGCGGTGTCGGCGGCCAGCACCAGCATCGGGGTGCGGCTCTTCGCCGCCTCGCCGATCCCGGTGACCGCGTTGCTCAGCCCGCAGCCCTGGTGCGTGGTGGCCACCGCAACCCGGCCGCTCATCCGGGCGCAGGCGTCGGCCATGGTGGCCGCGCCGGCCTCGTGCCGGGTGGCCACGAACCGCACACCGTGCGCCCGCAGGGCGTTGGTCACCCGCAGGTTCCCGCTGCCCACCACCCCGAACACCGGGCCGGCGCCGAGCCGCGCGAGCGTCCGCCCGACCAGCTCGGCGACCCTCACCGTTCGACCAGCGCGAGCACCCGGGCCGGGCTGCCCGAGCCGCCCACGATGGGCAGCGGCGAGACCAGCAGCAGCGCGCCGGTGGCCGGCAGCCGGTCAAGGTTGCGCAGCTGGGTGAGGCCGCACTTGCCGGCGCCCAGGATCAGCTCGTGGCAGGGGAACATCGGGTCCAGCTCCATGGCCCGGCCGGCGTCGGTGCCCACGGTCTCCACCCCGAGGCCGGCGATCGGGGTCTCCTCGGCCAGCCAGCGGGCGCACTCGGCGGCCACCCCCGGGGTGTGCGAGCCGGTGTCGTCCACGTTCAGGAACTCGTCCGCGTCGTCCGACCGGGTGTCCCAGCCGGTGCGGTAGAGCAGCCAGCCGCCGTCCGGCAGCGGACCGTGCTCCTCCTGCCATTTGCGCACGTCATCGATCTGGAGCAGGAAGTCCGGGTCCTCGGCCACTCGGGCCGACGCGTCCAGCACCACCGCGGGCGCCACCAGTGTCCGGAGCGACACCCCGGCGACGTCCGGCCCGTCCTTGCCGGAGAGCCAGTGGTTCGGCGCGTCCAGATGGGTGCCGGTGTGCTCGCCGGTGTGGATGTTGTTCCAGTACCAGCGCGGGCCGCGCTCGTCGTAACGGCTGATCTCCTCCAGCTGGAAGTTGATCGTGTTGGCGAACGGCTCGGGCAGCCGCAGCACCGGGGTGGACGAGGTCAGCGGTGCGGTCAGGTCGACGATCTCCAGCCGCTGTTCGCGCAGTGCCGCGAACACCTCGGTCAGCAGGGACATCCGTCAGGCCTCCTGGTCAAGTGCGGGGCGGGGTTGCCGGATTCCCCTGGCCTCCAGCCGGGGGATCACCTCGTCGGCGAACTGCCTCAGCTCACCGATGTAGTCCACGAAGGACAGGGTCATGCCGGCCAGGCCGGCCTTGGCGTAGCGCTCGATCTCGTCGGCGACGTCGTCCGGCGTGCCGATCAGCGGGCAGGTGCCGTGCCCGGCGGCGAACCGGGACCGGAAGCCGGCCAGCATCTCCTTGGTGAACGACTGGGCGTGCAGCCCCTGCAGCCGCATGAGGTTGTCCACCGCCTCCCAGTCGGCGTTCTCCTCGGCGTAGTAGTGCAGGTACTCCCGCGCTTCGGCCCGGGTGGGCCGGCAGACCACGTGCGCCGGGGACATCACGCCGACCGCCCGTTGGTAGCGGGTCCGGGCGGCCTCCGTGAGCTGGGCGACCACCTTGGCGCCCTCGTCGGCGTCGCCGATGATGGTGAACACGAAGTTGGCGTTGCGCGCGGCGAAGTCCCGGCCCTGCGGGCTGGACCCGGCGTTCAGCACCGGCAGCACGCCCTGCACCGGCTTGGGCATGGACTCCACGCCGCGCAGGGTGAAGAACCGCCCCTCCCGGTCGCCCCGGCCTTCGGTGGTCCACAGCGCGCGCAGGTGGTCGAACCACTCCTGCGCGCGGGCGTACCGGTCGTCGTGCGCCTCGGGCAGCTCCACGCCCATCGCCCGGTACTCGGGCTCGTTCCACCCGGCGACGACGTTCACGCCCGCGCGGCCACCGCCGACGTGGTCGACCGTTGCCAGCTGCTTGGCACTCACCACGGGATGGTTGAACGCGGTGTGCACGGTGGCGAACACGACCACCCGCCGCGTGCTGGCCAGCAGGCCGCTGGCCCAGGGGATGGGCTCGAGCACACCCTCGTGGAAGTTCGTCTCGCCGCCGTACCCGATCCACCGGGCGATCGGCAGGATGAAGTCGATACCCACCTGGTCGGCAAGCTGAGCCAACCTCAGGTTGTCCGCCCAGCTGGCACTCCAGCGCTCCGGGATCGCGGTGACGGCCAGCCCGCCGGAACAGTTCGGCGAGAACAGGCCGAGCTTGAAGTCTTGCCCGTCGACCAGGGTGTTGCTCATTCGGATCACCCGCTCGTCCGCGTACCCAGCCACGAATGAGTATCACGTAAGCGTGACGACGGGCAACGGATGACGATACGCCGTACTGTGCGCGATGTGTCGATCGCCGAGCGGGTACGGGACTTCTGCCAGCGCCACCGGCTACGGGTGCCGATCCTCATGGCGCCGATGGCCGGCGCCTGCCCGCCCGAGCTGGCCGTCGCGGTCGCCGAGGCGGGCGGGATGGGCGCCTCCGGGGTGCTGCTCGACCAGCCGGAGCGCATCGCCGAGTGGATGGCCCGGTTCCGCGCCGGCTCCACCGGCGCGGTGCAGCTGAACAACTGGATCCCGGACCCGCCCGACCCGGACGCCGACCGGAAGGAGGCGCTGGCCCGCGGGTTCCTGGGGCGCTACAGCTCGCCCGGCCCGGCCGGCGGCGCCGCTCCGGTGTTCGACGACCAGTGCGCCGCGATGCTGGCCGCCCGGCCGACCGCGATCACCTCGATCATGGGCCTGTACGAGCCGGCGTTCGTGCGGGAGATGAAGGCGCTCGGCATCGCCTGGTTCGCCTGCGCCACCACGCTGGACGACGCGCTGGCCGCCCAGGAGGCCGGTGCGGACGCCGTGGTGGCCCAGGGCATGGAGGCCGGCGGGCACCGGGGTTCGTTCGACCCCGCCGACGCCGAGGCCACCGACGTCGGCCTGTTCGCCCTGCTCCCCCGGCTGGCCGACGGGCTGGACGTGCCGGTGATCGCGGCCGGCGGCATCGCGGACGGTCGCGGGGTGGCCGCCGCGCTGGCGCTGGGCGCGAGCGCGGTCCAGGTCGGCACCGCGCTGCTGCGCTGCCCCGAGACCGGTATCAGCAAGGCCTGGGCCGCATCCCTGGACGGGCTCGCACCCGAACACACGGTGCCCACCCGGGCCTACTCCGGCCGGCTCGGCCGCGCCGCGCCGACCCCCTACGTGCGCGCCTGGACGGCCCCCGGCGCGCCGCCGCCCGCGCCCTACCCGGTGCAGCGCCGGCTGGTGGCGCAGTGGCGCGGCGGGCTGGCCCCGGAGCAGGTGACCGAGCTGGACCGGGCCAACCACTGGGCCGGGCAGAGCGCCGCGATGGCCACCGAAGAACCCGCCGGCGAGGTGGTCGCCCGCATGTGGTGGGACGCCAGCACCCTGCTCGGCCTCTGAAGCGACTCGCGGACTAGGTCAAGCTCCGAGACTCAGCCACGTCGTACTCGGCGACCGCCGCGGCAAGAATCGAGGCCGCCTGTTCGCCGCTGGGACCGTCGCCGCGAAAGGTTTCGACGGACTGCCGCGAGTCCCACCGCTCGACGATGTTGATCCGACCCGGGTCCACCAGGTCCGCGCCGATGGCGAAGTCGAGGCAACCCGGCTCGCGGCGCGCCTGCTCGACGACTTCGACACAGCTGGCGAGGTAGGCCTCCCGCCGAACCTGGCTGGACACCGTTGATCATGAAATGACCACCGGCTGTGCAACACCGCAGGTTTCATGGTCAAGTCGCGATGAGCGACCTTCTACCAGCCGGTAAGGGCTCCCACCGCTACTTGACCATGGAGCGCCGGGCCGCGGCGGAGCGGAGCATCGCCAACTCGTGTGTGCCAGCTGGCCGGCCTACTCGAAGCGGAGGGCTTCGATGGGGCGAAGGCGGGCCGCGCGGTGGGCCGGGTAACCCCCGGCCACCACCCCGATCGCCAGGCTCACCCCGAACGCCACCAGCACCGGCAGCATGGTCACGATCGGCACCGGGAACGCGGGGAACAGCTTGGGCAACGCGAAACTGCCGATCATCGAGAGGCCGACGCCGATCGCCACGCCGGCCAGCCCGCCCAGGCCGGTGAGGACCACCGCCTCGATCAGGAACTGCTTCAGGATGGCCCGCCTCGGCGCGCCGATCGCCTTGCGGATGCCGATCTCCCGGGTCCGTTCGGTGACCGACACCAGCATGATGTTGGCGACCCCGATGCCGCCCACGACCAGGGAGATCGCGGCGACGGCGGTGGTGAAGACGGTCAGGAAGGTCATGTACTCGTTGCGACGGTCCAGCATGTTCTGGTACCCGCGTACGTTGAAGTCACGGTCCTTCTCGGTGCGGATGCGGTGCTGGGAATCCAGCACCCGGTTCACCTGCTCGGTGGCGGCCGGGACGGTGGCGGCGCCGGTGGCCTTGACGATGATCTGCTCGACCACGTTTCCGCTGCCGGTCAGGTAGGCCCGGGCCGCCTCCATCGGGACGATGGCCACCTTGTCCTGCTGCTTGTCCCGGGCCAGCACGCCGATCACCTTGAACGGCGTGCGGCCGATCCGGACCTCCTGGCCGACCACCTCGGCGAGGTTGGCGCTCCTGCCCCACAGCTCGCTCACCGTGTCCTGGCCGATCACGGCGACCTTGGCGCCGGAGCGCTGCTCGGCCCGGCTGATCCAGGAGCCGAAGGCCATGGAGCGGTCCGAGACGTCCAGGTACTCATCGGGGGCGCCGACGGTCTTCGCCCTGGTCGTGGCCTGACCGGCGGAAAGCACCGCCGTGCCGCCGGTGGTCGGGGTCACCGAGGCGATGTCCGGGGTGTGCGCCTTGTCCTTCAGGGCTTCGACGTCCTGGTCGGTCAGGTCGCGCGCGGAGCCCATGCCGTCGGCCTTGCTCACCGTCAGCTGGTTGGCCAGCCGGCTGAACTGCTCGTCGAAGCCGGCTTGCATGCCGTTGCCCAGCGCAACGAGCACAATCACCGCGCCCACACCGATGACGATGCCCATCGTGGTCAGCAGCGAGCGCAAACGATTGCTGCGCAAGCTACGTAGCGCCACAACCACGGTCTCCGCAAATTTCACACCCGAAAGGGTGACAGCTCACTACGGCCCGTGTGTGGGTTTTCGGCTATGGATTTCCTATGAAGCGGCTCGATCGCGACGTCCGTCGGGCGGCCGGTAGCCGTCAGCGTTTGCCGACGTCGAAGCCGGCGCGGCGCAGTGCGTCGGCCATCGCGCCGCTGGGTGCGGGGCGTTCGCGGCGGCCCTGACCGCCCTGACCGCCGCCGCGCCGGCCGTCCCGGCCACCCTCGCGGCCGCCTTCTCGGCCGGCCTCGCGACCACCGTCCCGACGGCCGTCCCGGCTACCGCCCTGGCCGTCGCGGCCGCCACCGTCCCGGCCACCGCCGCCGCCCTGGCCGTCGCGGCCAGCACCGGCTCGGCCGCCGTTGCGGCCCTGGCCGTCGCGGCCGCCGCCCCGACCGCCCTCGCGGCGACCACCCCGGCCACCGTCGCGGCCACCGTCCCGGCCGCCTTCTCGACCCTGGCCGCCGTCGCGCTGGGGACGACCGCGTCCTTCGCGGCCCGGCTCATCCTCGAGCCGCATGGTCAGGGAGATCCGTTTGCGGGGGATGTCCACCTCGCGGACCTTCACCCGAACGATGTCACCCGGTTTGACGACCTCGCGCGGATCGGACACGTAGCGGTTGGCCAGCGCGGAGACGTGCACCAGGCCGTCCTGGTGCACGCCGACGTCCACGAACGCCCCGAACGCGGCGACGTTGGTGACCACGCCCTCCAGCACCATGCCCACCTTCAGGTCGGCGATCTTCTCCACGCCCTCGGCGAAGCTGGCGGTCTTGAAGGCCGGGCGCGGGTCGCGGCCCGGCTTCTCCAGCTCGGCCAGGATGTCGGTGACCGTGGGGAGCCCGAAGGTCTCGTCGACGAAGTCGGCCGGCGCCAGGGTGGCCAACGCCTGGCCGTTGCCGATCAGGCCGGACAGCTCGGTGCCGGCCGAGGCCAGGATGCGCCGCACCACGGGGTATGCCTCGGGGTGCACCCCCGATGCGTCCAGCGGGTTGGACCCGCTGGGGATGCGCAGGAAGCCCGCACACTGCTCGAACGCCTTCGGCCCCAGCCTCGGCACCTTGGCCAGGGCGGTCCGCTCGCGGAACGGGCCGTTCTCGTCCCGGTGCGCGACGATGTTCGTGGCCAGCGTCTCGGTGATGCCGGAGACCCGGCGCAGCAGCGGCGCGGACGCGGTGTTCACGTCCACCCCGACCGCGTTCACGCAGTCCTCCACCACCGCGTCCAGCGAGCGCGATAGCTTCACCTCGGACACGTCGTGCTGGTACTGACCCACGCCGATCGACTTCGGGTCGATCTTGACCAGCTCGGCCAGCGGGTCCTGCAGCCGGCGGGCGATGGACACCGCGCCGCGCAGCGACACGTCCAGCTCGGGCAGCTCGGCCGATGCGTAGGCCGACGCGGAGTACACCGAGGCGCCGGCCTCGGACACCATCACCTTGGTCAGCTTGTGCCCGACCATCTTGCTGACCAGCTCGCCGGCCAGCTTGTCGGTCTCCCGGGACGCGGTGCCGTTGCCGATGGCCACCAGCTCCACGTTGTGCTGCTTGATCAGCCCGGCCAGCGTGATCAGCGAGTCGTCCCACTGCCGGCGCGGCTCGTGCGGGTAGATGGTGGCGGTGTCCACCACCTTGCCGGTGGCGTCCACGACGGCCACCTTCACCCCGGTGCGCAGGCCCGGGTCCAGGCCCAGGGTGGCCCGGGTGCCGGCCGGCGCGGCGAGCAGCAGGTCACGCAGGTTGGCCGCGAACACGCCGACCGCGCCGTCCTCGGCGGCCTGCCACAGCCGGGTGCGCACGTCGATGCCCAGGTGCACCTGCACCCGGGTGCGCCAGGCCCAGCGCACGGTGTCCTGCAGCCACTTGTCGGCCGGGCGGCCCTGGTCGGTGACGTCGAACCGGGCGGCGATGCTCCGCTCGAAGCTGGACGGCCCGTCCTCGACGGGCTCCTCCGGCTCGAGGACCAGCTCCAGCGCCTCTTCCTTCTCGCCGCGGAACAGCGCCAGGATGCGGTGCGAGGGCAGCTTGCCGAACGGCTCGGAGAAGTCGAAGTAGTCGGCGTACTTGGCGCCGGCCTCCTCCTTGCCCTCACGCACCTTGGCGATCATGCGCCCGCGCGTCCACATGCGTTCCCGCAGCTCACCGATCAGGTCGGCGTCCTCGGCGAACTTCTCCACCAGGATGGCCCGCGCGCCCTCCAGCGCGGCGGGGGCGTCGGCCACGTTCTCGTTCAGGTAGCCGCCGGCCAGCTCGGCCGGGTCCTGGGTCGGGTCGGCGAGCAGCGACTCGGCCAGCGGCTCGAGGCCGTTCTCCCGGGCGATCTGGGCCTTGGTGCGGCGCTTGGGCTTGTAGGGCAGGTAGATGTCCTCGAGGCGGGCCTTGGAGTCCGCCTCCAGCACGCGCGCCTTCAGCTCGTCGGTCAGCTTGCCCTGCGACTCGATGGACTCGAGCACGGCGGCCCGGCGTTCCTCCAGCTCACGCAGATACCGCAGGCGCTCCTCCAGGGTGCGCAGCTGGGTGTCGTCCAGCCCCCCGGTGACCTCCTTGCGGTAGCGGGCGACGAACGGCACCGTCGACCCGTCGTCCAGCAGGCCCACCGCCGAGTCCACCTGGTTGGGCCGCACGGCCAGCTCTTCGGCGATCCGGAGATTGATCTTGCGCGCAACTGCCTCGCTCACACCCACAATGGTGGCGTCTCCGCTGCCCGAACAAAAGCAGGGGCCGGCGGGCTCGTCGCCACACTTCTCTGGTAGAGCAGGCGGCTTGCCCCCCGAGGAGGTATGACTGCAAAATGCAGTCATGAGTTCCGTCATCACCGTCCGCGGCGTGCCGGACGACGTCAAGGCCGCCTTGGTCGAGCAGGCCAGGGAGCGCGGCCAGTCACTCCAGGCCCTGGTGCTGCACACGTTGCAACAGCAGGCCGCGTTCAGCCGCAACCGGCAGATAATCGCCGAAATCGAAGAAGAACTCGGCAAAGGCGGCGGTGCTGGCCCGGACGCGCCACGCTCCTGGGAGGTCCTTGAGCAGGAACGCGCCCGGCGCACGTGATCGTCGTCGATGCCTCAGTCCTGGTAAACCTGCTCGTGTACGCCGACGGAGACGGACAAAAAGCACGCGAGGCGCTGCTCCGAGACGCCGACTGGACCGCCCCGGAGCATTGGAAAGTCGAGGTCTTCTCGGTCATCCGGAGCCTGGCTATCGGGCAAAAGATCGACGAGGCAATCGCCATCCAGGCTGTTGTCCAGCTCCCTCACCTCGCCGTCGAATCCGCGCAGCTCGATGGGCTACTCGCCCGGATGTGGCGGCTCCGCGACAACATCAGCGGCCACGACAGCGCCTACGTGGCCCTCGCCCAGGTCCGAAAGTCCACGCTTTTCACGGCCGACGCCCGACTTGCCCGAGCCGCCGCCGCGCACTGCGGCGTCGAGCTGGTCTGACCGATCGGGCAGGGTGGAGGCATGACGCGGAACCCAGTCAGCACCGAGCCACCGGCCCTGCTGTTCGACCTGGACGGCACGTTGATCGACAGCGTCTACCAACACGTACTGGCCTGGCGGGAGGCGCTCAGCGAGTTCGACCTGGACCTGGCCATCTGGCGGATCCACCGGCGGATCGGGATGAGCGGCGGGCTGTTCGTCAGCGCGCTGGCCCGGGAGACCGGGCGGCCGCTGGACGAGGAGAAGGTTCGCGCGCTGACCGAGGCGCACGCGGCCGCCTACGCCCGGCTGCGCGAGTCGGTGCGGCCGCTGCCCGGCGCGAGCAGGCTGCTCGACACCCTCACCGAACAGGGCGTGACCTGGGGCATCGCCACCAGCGGGCTGGCCGCGTCGGCGCGCTTCGCGCTGGAGCTGCTCGGCCAGTCCCAGGACACCCCGATGGTCACCCGCGACCAGGTCCGCTACGCCAAGCCCGACCCGGACCTCTTCCTGGCCGCCGCCAACCAGGTGGGCGTGGACATCCGGCACGCCATCGTGGTCGGGGACAGCGTGTGGGACCTGCTGGCCGCCCGCCGGGCCGGCGCGCTCGGCGTCGGACTGCTCTCCGGCGGCTACGGCCGGGAGGAGCTGGAGCGGGCCGGCGCCTACCGGGTCTACCAGGATCCGGCCGACCTGCTCGCGCACCTGGACGAAATTGGTGTCCGGCAGTGACCGACTCGGGTCGCGCGACGCCCGGTCCGGAGATACCTTCCGAAGAGGGGCCGGCACACTAAACCAAATGGCGTTAGGATAATAACGCCGTGGCCCCGAGCAGGGAGGCAAGAGCGTGACGTTCATCCCCGGACCCGAGGCGGAGGAGCTGCGCGGCGTGCTGCGCGGGTTCCTGGAGAAACGCTCCGCCGAGGCGGAAGTGCGCCGGCTGATGGAGACCGAGGACGGCTACGACCCGGCGGTGTGGCGGCAGATGGCCGAGGAGCTGGGCCTGCCGGGGCTGATCGTCCCGGAGGAGCACGGCGGCTCCGGCGCCACGCTGGTCGAGCTGGGCGTGGTGTTCGAGGAAATGGGGCGCTCGCTGTGCTGCAGCCCCCTGTTCGGCACCGTGGCGCTGGCGGCGAACGCGCTGCTCGCGGCGGGTGACGAGGAGGCGAACCGGCAGCACCTGCCCGGCATCGCCGACGGCACCACCCGCGCCACCCTGGCCTGGGGCGGGCCGGACCCGTTGGCCAGCACGATCACCGCCAGCCCGGCGAACGGCGGCTGGCGGCTGGCCGGCACGGCCGAGGTGGTGGTGGACGGCGCAACCGCCGACCTGGTGCTGGTGCTGGCCGGCACGCCGGACGGACTGGGCCTGTTCGCGGTCACCGCCGGCGGCGCCGAGGCCACCCCGCTGACCCCGCTGGACCTCACCCGCAAGCTGGCCGAGCTGCGTTTCACCGCCACCCCGGCGCGCGCCGTCGGCATCCCGGGCACGCTGGACGAGGAGCTGCGCACCGCCGTGGACCGCGCGGTCGTGCTGCTGGCCTGCGAGCAGCTGGGCGGGGCGCAGAAGGTGCTCGAGATGACGGTGGAGTACGCCAACACCCGGGTCCAGTTCGGCCGCAAGATCGGCTCGTTCCAGGCCATCAAGCACCGCTGCGCGGACATGCTGGTGGACGTGGAGTCGGCCCGCTCGGTGGCCTACAGCGGCGCCTGGACGGCGGCGTTCGAGCCCGAGAACCTGCCGGTCTCCGCCTGCCTGGCCGGCTCGCTGTGCTCCGAGGTGTACACCAGGGTCACCCTGGACAACATCCAGAACCACGGCGGCATCGGGTTCACCTGGGAACACCCCGCGCACCTCTACTTCAAGCGGGCCAAGAGCTCGCAGCTGTTCCTCGGCTCGCCCACCAAGCACCGCGCCCGGCTGGCCGGCCTGCTGGACATCCCGGAGGTAGTGGCGTGAGCGACCGAGCGACGGTGGAGCGGCTGGTCAAGGACTTCCTCTCCGAACATCCGGTGGAGAGCACGCCGGACCGCGAGCTGCGGGCGGCGCGGTTCGATGCCGGGCTGGCCTTCGTGCACCACGAGAAGGGGCACGGCGGACTGGGCCTGGACTCGTCGCTCAACGGCGTGGTCGAGCAGATGTTCCTGGACGCGGGCGCGAAGAACTGGTCCGGGTTCAACGTGATCGGGCTGGGCATGGCCGCCCCGACGGTCTACGTGCACGGCACCGAGGAGCAGCGCCGCAAGTACCTCAAGGCGCTGTTCACCGGCGAGGAGATCTGGTGTCAGCTGTTCTCCGAGCCGGGGGCCGGCTCGGACCTGGCCTCGCTGGCCACGCGCGCGGTCCCGGACGGCGACCACTACATCGTGAACGGGCAGAAGGTGTGGACCTCGCTCGGGCACGTCGCCCGGCGCGGGCTGCTGGTCGCGCGCACCGACCCCGACCTGCCCAAACACCGCGGCCTGACCTACTTCATCGTGGACATGAAGGCCCCGGGCGTGGAGGTCCGGCCGCTGCGCCAGATCACCGGGCAGGCCGAGTTCAACGAGGTCTACTTCAACGACGCGGCGGTCCCGGAGGCGGACCGGCTGGGCGCGGTCGGCGAGGGCTGGCGGGTGTCCATGACCACGCTGATGAACGAGCGGGTGTCCATCGGGCGCCGGCGCTCGCGGCGCGGCGAGGGCCCGATCTCCGAGGCGATCAAGGCGTTCCGCGCGGCCGCTGCCGCCGGCACCACGGACGCGGCCACCCGGGACAAGCTGATGTCCCTGTGGACCAGGGCCGAGGCGGCCCGGCTGACCAACGTGCGGGCCGCCGCGCAGGCCGGCGTGGGCACCCCGGGGCCGGAGGGTTCCATCGCCAAGCTGCAGTTCGCCGAGCTGAACAAGGCGATCCTGGAGCTGTGCGTGGACCTCCAGGGCACCGACGGCATGCTGATCAACGACTACACCATGGCCCAGCCGGACCACTCCACCGTCTCCAGCCCGGAAGCGGACATCCGCAAGACCTACCTGCGCTCGCTGGCCAACTCCATCGAGGGCGGCACCTCCGAGGTCATGCGGAACATCCTGGGTGAGCGGGTGCTCGGCCTTCCCGGCGAGCCCCGCACCGACCGCGACCTGCCGTGGAAGGACGTGCCCAGGTCATGACCCTGATAGACCCCCTGCAGTACCGGCGGGTCCTCGGCAGCTACCCCACCGGGGTCACGGTGGTCACCGCCATCGACGCGGACGGCGCGCCGGCCGGCATGGCGGTGGGCTCCTTCACATCGGTGTCGCTGGACCCGCCGCTGGTCGCGTTCCTGCCGGACCGCTCCTCCACCAGCTTCCCCAAGATCCGCACGGCGTCCAGCTTCTGCGTGAACGTGCTGGCCGCCGACCAGGAGGAGCTCTGCCGCTCGTTCGCCAAGCGGGGCGGGGACAAGTTCGCCGGGGTCAAATGGTTCGAGACGGAGTCCGGGGCGCCCCGGCTGGACGGCGTGGCGGCCTGGATCGACTGCGACTTCGAGTCGATCACCGACGCCGGCGACCACTACTTCGTGCTCGGCCGGGTGCGGGACCTGGACGCCGACGCCGGCAAGCAGCCGCTGGTGTTCTTCCAGGGCGGCTACGGGCGGTTCCTGGCCAACGGCGACTAGGCCGAAGGCGCTTGCTGAGCGCGCGCCCAGTTGGGCGCGTCCGGGACACGCTAGGTGAGCACCACCCGGCCGTTGGGGCCGGCCAGGGTGACCACCAGGGCGGCGCGGTTGCCGGCGTCCACGGGCAGGTCGGCGTCCAGCGCGCGCAGCGCGCCACGCACCCCGTCCGGTATCGGGTGCGTTGCTTCGAAGGCCTCCAGACCGATCTCGGGCAGGCCTCGACTGGGCGGCGTCGGGGTGGCCCCCCAGTCGATCAGGAACGGCACCAGCGCCGGCCCGTCCCGCACATCGGCCCAGGTCAGCCGCCAGTTCAGGGTCTCGCCGGACGGGGTCGCCCGGGACATCGGGGCGATCTCGCCGGGGTCGTAGCCCCGCTCCTTGGCGGCGTCGACCGCGGCGTCGAGATCGTTGGTGCGCACCGCCCAGGCCATCACACAGGGCTCGCCGAGCCCGTCGATGCCGAACGGGCGCGGCCGGGTCGGCGTCTCCTGCGCCGGGTCCGGCCCGATGATCTCCAGGAAGGCGTCCGCGCCGAGCCCGACCAGGTAGTTCGCCGTGCCGATGCCCACGTGCTGCCCACCCTTGGCCGGCACCACCCCGGTCAGCTCGGTGAACTCCTCCACCCCGGCGGCCAGGTCCGGCACCGCGTACACAATGTGATCCAACACGGCCGCCACCATCCCACTTCGGGAGCGGAAGTTCAGGCTGGCGCACACGGTTTGGCGCTGGCACACGGGCTACAGAGCGTGTGCAAGCGCCAAACGGTGTGTGCGAGCCGCCGAGCGGGCGGCCTACGTGAGGCGGGACTTCTGGACCTTTCCCATGGCGTTGCGGGGGAGGGTGTCCACCAGGCGGACCTCGCGGGGGCGTTTGTGGGCGGAGAGTTGGGTGGCTACGTGGGCGATCAGCGCCTCGGCGGCCACCCGGTCGGCGACGACGAAGGCCACGATCCGCTGGCCGAGGTCGTCGTCGGGCAGCCCGACCACGGCCGCCTCGGCCACCGCCGGGTGGTCCAGCAGCGCCGCCTCCACCTCGCCCGCTCCCACCCGGTAGCCACCGGTCTTGATCAGGTCGGAGGACCGGCGACCCACGATGCGGTGATAGCCGGCGGCGTCCCGGACCGCCGCGTCACCGGTGCGGAACCACCCGTCCGCGGTCCGGCAGGCCTGGGTGGCCTCCGGCCGGCCCAGGTAGCCGTCGAACAACGTGTCGCCCTGGATCTGCAGGTCACCGATGGTCTCGCCGTCGTCGGGCACGGGTAGGCCGGCGTCGTCCACCACCCGCGTGCGGACCCCGGCGATGGGCTCCCCGACCCAGCCGGCGCGCCGCTCGCCGTCCGCCCGGACCGCCACGGTGATCATCGTCTCGGTCATGCCGTACCGCTCCACCGGTGGCTGGCCGGCCAGCGCGGCGACGTCCCGGAACACCGACGGCGGCAGCGCGGCGCTGCCGGACACCAGCAGCCGGGCCGAGCCCAACGCCCGCGCGCTGTCCGGGTCGGCGGCGATCCGCGACCACACGGTGGGCACCCCGAAGAACAGCGTGCCCCCGTGTTCCCGGGCCGCCGCCGCATAGGCCTCCGGGCGGGGCCGGCCGGTGTGCACCAGCGGGCTGCCCGCCCGCAGCGCGCCGAGCACACCCAGGATCAGCCCGTGCACGTGGAACAGCGGCAACCCGTGCACCAGCACGTCGTCCGGGGTCCACGCCCAGGCATCGGCCAGGCCGTCCAGCCCGGCGGCCATCGCCCGGTAGGACATCACCGCGCCCTTCGGGCTGCCGGTGGTGCCCGAGGTGTACATGATCATCGCGGTGTCGCCGGGCGGCCGGGCGGCCCAGGTCGAGCCGGACCGGGCGGCGAGGTCGACCGGCACGATCTCCGGCCCGTCGGTGAGTGGCTCGGCCGGCGGCGGGCCCAGCCACAGCTGGGCGCTGGAGTCGCGCAACAGGTGTGCCCGCTCGGCCGGCCCGGAGTCCGGCGGCACCGGCACCGAGGGCACGCCGGCCAGCAGGCAGCCGGCGATCGCCACCACGGTCTCCAGCGTCGGCCGCGCGTGCACCGCGACCGCGCCCGCCCCGGCCACCCGGTCCGCGACGGCCGAGGCGGCGGCGAACAGCTCGTCCCGCCGCAGGCCCTGCCCCGCCACGGTCACCGCGGCCCGCCGGTCGCCCAGGTCGGCCGGGCCCAACAACCCCAAGTCACCCACCCGCCCACCCTACGTCCGGGCATTGACCGCCGCCGGTCACTTAATCTAAATTCAAAACGGTGACGAGCACACGGGTTGACGTGGACGCACTGGTGATCGGCGCCGGCGCCGGCGGGCTGTGCGCGGCCGCGCGGCTGGCCCACCAGGGTTACCGCACCATGGTGGTCGAGCGGCTGGACCAGGTCGGCGGCCGGGCTTCCACGCACGACATCGACGGCTTCAAGGTGAACAACGGGGCCATCGTGCTGGAGCTCGGCGGCATCATGGAGCAGACGTTCGCCGAGGTCGGCGCGCCCTATGACGTCCGCATGCCGAAGCCGCCGCTGATGTACCGCATCGGCGGCAAGACCCTGGACATCACCGGCGGCGGCTGGGGCTTCCTGCTGTCCCGGCTGACCCGGCACGGCGCCAAGCTGCTGTCCGGCCTCGGCGCGGCCCGGGAGGACAGCGGCCTGCCCGAGGAGCAGCTGACCACCGCCGAGTGGGTGGCCAGGTACACCAAGAACGAGAACGTGCAGGCGGTGTTCCGCAACATGTGCGCCTCGGTGTTCGCGGTCGGCTCGGAGGAGCTGCCGGCGCGGGTGTTCCTCACCTACTTCACCCGCCGCAGCGCGTTCAAGAAGTTCGGTTTCCACCCCGAGGGCACGGTCGGCGCGATGGCCGCGCTGGCCGACGCGGTGACGCTGCACGGCGGCGAGGTGCTGCTCTCGGCCGAGGTCACCGAGCTTCGGACGGCGGACGGCCTGGTCACCGGGGCCACCGTGCGGCGGGCCGACGGCAGCGAGATCGAGGTCGGCTGCCGGTTCGCGGTCAGCGGCATCGGCCCGGTGGCCACCGCCGCGATCTGCCCCGGCCTGGGCGAGGAGTACCGGGCGGACGTCACCGCCCGGTCCAAGCCGTGCGCGATGATCACGGTCAACTTCGCCAGCCGGCGCCCGCTGCTGGAGGCGCCCGGACTGACCAGCTTCGGCGCCACCCGGCGCCTCTGCTACGTCGCCAACTTCACCGCCACCTGCCCGGAGATGGCCCCGCCCGGCTGGCACCTGTACGCCGGTGCCGGGGTGCCGAAACCGTCGGTCGGCGACTTCGACGCCGAGGCGGAGACCGAGCTGATCATGGCCGACCTGCGGGACGAGGTGCCGGGCTTCGAGGAGGCCCGCATCCTGTCCACCGCGGTGATGCGCGACGACTGGCCGCCCCAGCGCGCGGTGGCCGGCTTCGACCTGCCGCACGAGACCCCGCTGCCCAACCTGTGGCACGTCGGCGACGCGGTCAAGCAGTACGGCAACGGCGGCACCACCGCCTGCGCGGAGACCGCCCAACTGGTGGTCGAGGCGGTCGGACAGCGCTACCCGGCACCGGCACGGGCCTGAGCGCGCCCTCACGCAACCAGATTGGTTGAACACGATCGGCCGGCTCTGCCGGAAGTAGAACCCGACCAGCAGCGCGGCCCACCCGCCGCAACCTACCTCGGGGCGGGTCCCTTGCCGCCGCGGTATCGGCCCGGTTGACGGCGGGCAAAGCGGAGGTGTCGGAGCCGGCCGAGCGCACCACCTAAGATGTGATGTGTGCCAAAGCCCCGTACCGTCCGCGCGAACGGGCGGTCCCAGACCGAGACCCAGACCAAGTCCTCCCGGACCCGCGAGCGGATCCTGGACGCGGCGGCCAAGGTACTGAGCCGCAACGGTTACGCCGGCACGCGGCTGGCCGACATCGCCGAGCTCGCCGAGGTACAGGCGCCCGCGCTCTACTACTACTTCTCCTCGCGGGACGAGCTGATCGAAGAGGTCATCACCATCGGCCTGACCCGGGCGCTGGACCACGTCACCGAGGAGGTCACGGCGCTGCCGCCCGGCGCCACCGGGCTGGACCGGATCTGCGTCGCGGTCGGCGCGCACCTGGAGATGGTGCTGCGGCTGTCCGACTACTGCGCCGCCGCCATCCGCAACGGCCCCCAACTGCCCAGCGAGCTGCGGGAACGCCAGCTGATCCGGCAGCGCGAGTACGGCGACATATGGCGCAAGCTGATCGACGAAGCGGCGGACGCCGGGGAGATCCACCCGGACCTGGACACCCGGGCCGCCCGGATGCTGGTGCTCGGCGGCCTCAACTGGGCCACCGAGTGGTGGAGCCCCAACAAGGGCGCATCCCTCCGCAAGGTCATCGAAACCGCCCAGATAATCGCCCGCAACGGCCTGGCCAACCCGTCGAACTGAGCCTTCGTGTGGGGTGGCTGGGTTGGTCCGCCGTCCCAGCAGTCTCTAGGACCCGACCACGGCTCAAGCCGAGCGTCGCCGCCGACGGAACCGAGCCAGCCCTGGCCCGGGCTCCTCGGTGGCGGCATCCGCGTCCACGGCGGTTGTCTGCTCCAGGATGGTGCGCGCGACCAGACGGGGGTCGTCGTGCATGGGCACGTGGCCGACTTCGGGCAGGACGCTGAACCGGGCACCGCGGACCACCCGCTGCATCGGGCGGCCGTAACGCCGGTACGGGATGATCCGGTCGCGTTCCGCCCAGGCGATGTGCACCGGGCAGAGGGCCACGTCGAAGTCGGTCATCGGCTCGACCCGCACCGAACCGCCCATCAGCGCGCGCAGCAGGGTGCAGGCGCGCATGTCGTCCACCATGTTCTGCTCGTCCGCCTCGGACAGCCGACCGGGGTGCGCGAGCACCCGGCTCAGCCCGACCCGGCGCAGCAGCCGGTTGCCCGACAGCGGACTCAACCGGGGGTTGTCCACGGCGGTGAAGCCCACCCGGAACGTCCAGAGCAGCTTCACCAGGTCCCGGCGGGCCTGCCAGCTTCCGGCGGGCGAGATGGCCAGCACGGACCGCGCCCGGCCGCGCCGGGCCAGCTCGAAGGCCAGCCAGCCGCCCAGTGAGTTGCCGACCAGGTGCGCGGTCTCGATCCCGGCCTCGTCCAGCTGCGCGCACAGCTGGTCGGCCACGGTGTCGATGTTGGGCTCGCCATTGCTGACCGGTTCGGGACCGCCGCGATGGCCGGGCAGGGTGGGGGCGAACACGTCGTGCCGGCCGGTGAGCAGCGGCAGCACCGGGCGCCAGGCCCGCCAGGACATGCTCGCGCCGTGCAGCATCACCAGCGGCGTCCCCCGGCCCGCCCGGTAGTACGGCGTCAGCTCGAGCGGCATCGGGGATGGTTGCCCGGCCAAGGAAAGTGTGGTCACGGCGTCGTTGCCCTCCCCTCGTTTCATCGACGTTAAGTGAACGAGGAGTAGCCGGGCAAGAACCTGTGACGCACGATGTGATAACTAGCCGATCGGCGGCTAGTTCGAACACGGAGCGTGTCAATTACGAGGTCAGGGAACGGTTGCGAAGATCCCTAAACCATCCATATCGGTGATAGATGTTACGTCTCGGAGACCGTGGTTACCCAACGCCCGGGCGACGGGCGCGGTGATTCGGTCACCCGAGCCCGCAGCCCACCTCCATCACCCGGTCCGCCGGCCCCGGCGCCACCACGCGCAGCGCCCAGACGATCCGGCCAGGCGGGCCGGCGGGCACCGGCTCAGCCGCCGGTTTCGGCCAGGTAGGCCCGCTTGAGCTCGCCCTTGACTAGCTTGCCGGTCGGGGTGCGGGGCAGGTCGTTCACGAAACGGACCGCGCGCGGCGCCTTGAACCGGGCGATCCGGGACCGGACGAACTCGATGATCTCCCGTTCCAGCTCGGGACCGGGCTGGGCGCCGGGGGCGGGTTGCACGAAGGCCAGCACCGACTCGCCCATCTCCGGGTCCGGGACACCGATCACCGCGACGTCGATGATCGCCGGGTGCAGCGCCAGCGCGTTCTCGATCTCCTGCGGGTAGATGTTGACCCCGCCGGAGATGATGGTGAACGCCTTGCGGTCGGTGAGGAACAGGAAGCCGTCCTCGTCGAGGCGGCCGATGTCGCCCAGGGTCGTCCAGGTCGGGTGCTCGGGGTGCTGCGAGGACCGGGTCTTCTCCGGGTCGTTGTGGTACGTGAACGGCACGATCTCCCGCTCGAAGTACACCGTGCCGATCTCCCCGACGGGCAGCTCGTTGCCGTCGTCGTCGCAGATGTGCAGCACGCCGAGGGCGGCCTTGCCGACCGAACCCGGCTTGGCCAGCCACTGCTCGGTGTTGATGATCGTGAGGCCGTTGCCCTCGGTGCCGCCGTAGTACTCGACCAGGATCGGGCCGAACCAGTCGAGCATCTTCCGCTTGACCTCGACAGGGCAGGGCGCGGCGGCGTGGATGGCCAGCTTCAGCGAGGACACGTCGTGGCGGGTGCGCACGTCTTCGTCCAGCTTGAGCATCCGCACGAACATGGTCGGCACGAACTGCGCGGCGGTCACCCGGTATTTCTCGATCGTGGCGAGCAGCTGCTCCGGGTCGAACTTCTTGGTCATCACCACCGTGCCGCCCAGCCGCTGCACCGCGCCGCACCAGCCCAGCGGGGCCGCGTGGTAGATCGGCGCCGGGGACCCGTACACCACGTCCTCGGTCAGGCCGAAGCCGTTGGCCAGCACCAGGCTGAGCATGTCCGGCTCGTCGACCTGGCGGTCCGGCAGCGGCGGGCGCACGCCCTTGGGCCGGCCGGTGGTGCCCGAGGAGTACATCATCGCCGCACCGCACGGCTCCTCGCCCAGCGGCTCGGCGGAGGCGCCGCACAGCGCCTGGGCGTAGTCGTCGTAGCCGGCCACCTCGCCGCCGTAGGCCAGCCGCAGCCGCAGCCCCGGAACCAGCCCGGCCACCTCCTCGGCCAGCTCCCGCTTGCTCTCCGAGACGACCAGCGCGCTGGCCCCGGAGTCGTTCACGATGTAGGCCACCTCCTCCGCCGTGAGGTGGTGGTTCACCGGGGTGAAGTACAGCCCGGAACGCATCGCCGCCCAGAGGACCTCGAAGAACCGCAGGTCGTTCGGGCTGAGCACGGCCACACCGTCGCCCTTGCGCAGCCCCGCCCCGGCGAACACCCGGGCCAGCCGGATGGAGCGGTCGTCCAGCTCGCCGTAGCTGAGCTGGTCACCGGTGTCCACCAGCAGCGCGGCAAGCTTGTCCGGGTTCTTGGCGGCGTGGGTTCCTGGGAACATGGGGAAACTCTAATCGGAATTAAAGCCTTCGGCGCTCCAACGCCGGTAGACCTCGGCCGCGGCCCGGGAGAAGCCGTCCGGCAGGCCCAGCGAGGCCATCGTCTCCGCCGCCTCGTCCATCTCGCCGGCCCACCGCCAGGCCCTGGTGCTCGCGCGGGCGGAGATCTGCGCCAGCTGGGCCGTCAGGTCCACGCCGTGGTGGGCCAGCTCGCCGTACAGGGCCTCGGTCACCCCGGCCTTCTCGGCCGCCTCGGCGAGCAGCAGCCACACGGCCGGCAGGGCCTTGCTCTGCAGCGCGAAACAGGCCTTCAGCACGCTGGCCGCGCCCAGGTCGGCGCCGAGCACCCGCGCCTCGAACGGGGAACCGGCGAACAGCGCCCCCACCGTCTTGGCCGCCACTCCGGACAGCCAGAGCACCGTGGTGCCCGGTTCCCAGGCCGGCGGGCCGATCACCGCGCCGTCCACCACCCGGTCCGGCCCGAGCAGCGTGGCGATCCGGTGCACGGTGTCCGGGGCGACCGCGTTGGCCTCCAGGTAGAACGGCCGCTTGGCCTGGCCCTCCAGTGCGGCGGCCACCTGCTCGGCCACCTCGAGGGCGGCGTGCGGCGGGCAGATCGACACGATCAGGTCACACCGGCGGGCCAGCGCGGCGACGTCCGGCACGGCGACCAGGTCGGCCAGCTCGGCGCGCTTGGAGGTGGACTGCGAACGGCCCTCGGCGGCCCAGATCACCGCGCCGGCGCGCGGTTTCACCGCCGACCCGACGGCCGCTCCCATCGCGCCGGGATGCAAGACGCCGACCACCGGTCGATCATCGAACCCTGTCATGACCTCATCATCCTCCACCCAGGGCGCATCTGAGAACTCGCGGACGCGCTCCGCGGCCTCGGGTGCCGGATGGGACAGTTGAGACGGCGGGCCGACGGCGCCGGGCGGCCGCCCGCGCCGAGCGCGCGCTGAGTCCGGTTCCGATCAAGGAATGAGCGGACTGAGCCAGCACTCGACGAACATCGGCGATCACACTGCGCCGTCCAAGCTGGGGACCGGCCGCCCCAGGTCTCCGCATCCGCCTGGGAACTCGCGGTCGGCGGGGGTGAATACTGCCCGTTCTTGCGAGCGGCGGCACGGGCCGTCCATAGTTCGTCCGGCCGTCGTGACCAGGCCTTGTGGCGGAGGGACTCCTGTGGTGCTGGTGGTGCTGGTGAGCGGGGCACCGGCGAGCGGGAAGTCCACCCTGGGCGCGGCGCTGGCCCGGCGGTTGGGCGCGGCGCTGCTGGACCAGGACGTGATCACCGGGCCGCTCACCGAGGTCGTCGCCGGGCTGGTGGGCACCGACGACCTGGACGACCCGGCGCTGCGCGACCGCACCCGGGCCGCCCGCTACGAGTCGGTGCTGGCCACGGCGGTGGCCAACCTGGGGGTCGGGCGGCCGGTGGTCGCGGTGGGCCCGTTCACCCGTGAACGGTCCGACCCCGCCGCCTGGGCCGCCACCCGCGACCGGCTGCGCGCCGCCGGGGGGCGCCCGGCGCTGGTGTGGCTGCGGGTGGAGCCGGACGAGCTGCTGCGCCGCATGCGGGCCCGGGGAGCCGGCCGGGACCGGGGCAAGCTGGCCGACCCGGCCCGCCTGGCCGTGGCGGCCGAACCACCCCGGGTGGAGCACATCGAGCTGGACGGGACTAGGCCGACCGAGTGGCTGGCGGACCGGCTCGCCGCCCGTTTGGCGGCCGGCGGTGCCCGTGTCGGGAACGGTCCATGGCCCACCCCTTGACAACGGGCCTGACGTGCGGAGAGACTCCCCGCACCCGTCCGTGACATCGTTTACCTTCCTCGATGGTGACAACGATGTCAGGGCTGTGACCACTGGGAGCGTTGATGCTCATCGCCACGCCGAACCTCTGCCTGGACCGCACCGAGCGGCTGGCCGAGCTGGTCCCCGGCGCGGTGGCCCGGGCGCGCGAGGTCACCGTGACGGCCGGCGGCAAGGGGGTCAACGTGGCGCGGGTGGCCCGCGCCTACCGGCGGCCGGCCATCCTGGTCGGGCTCACCGCCGAGCACGACCGGGAGCGGCTGCTCGCGCTGCTCGCCGAGGAGGGCGCCGACGTGGTCGGCGTCCCGGCGCCCGGCCACGCCCGGATGGCCGTCATCATGCTGGAGGACTCCGGCCGGACCACGGTGCTGAACGAGCCGGGCAGCACGCTGGACGGCCCGAGCTGGGCCCGCTACCGGGACGCGGTGTCCCGGCGGCTGGCCGACGCGGGCGGGCTGCTGGTGTGTTCGGGCAGCCTGCCGCCCGGTGCGCCGGTGGGCGGGTACGCGGAGCTGGTCGAGCTGGCCCGGGTGGCCGGCGTGGCGACGGTGGTGGACAGCGCGCCCGGGCCGCTGCGGGCCAGCCTGGCCGGCCGCCCCGACCTGGTCACCCCCAACCTGGAGGAGGCCGAGGCCGCGCTGGGCGACGGCAACGGCGAGGTGCTGGTAGGCGTCGAGGACGAGGTGGCAGCCAGGGCCGCCGAGGCCGCCCGGCGGCTGTGCGAGCTGGGCGCCGGGCGGGCGGCGGTCACGGCCGGCGTGGCCGGCGTGGCGTTCCACGCCGAGGGCGTCACCGACTGGGTGCCGGCGCCGAAGGTCGACGTGGTCAGCGCGGTGGGCGCCGGCGACTCGTTCGTGGCCGGGCTGGCCCTGGCGCTGGCCGATTCCGGCACCGTCGAGCGCTCGGCCTGGCTGGCCGCCGTGCTGCGCGGGGTGGCCACGGCCAGCGCCTCCTGCGAGGTCCTGCTGGCCGGCGGGGTGGACCCGGAGCGGGTGGCCGAGCTGCTCACCGGTTTGACGTCCGGGGCCGTGACGTGAGCCCGAGGGTACGGCTGCGGGACGTGGCGGCGGCCGCCGCCACCAGCCCGAAGACCGTGTCGCGGGTGATCAACGGCGACCCCCGGGTGTCCGAGGCGACCAGGGACCGGGTGCGGCGCGCGGTGCTGGATCTGGGCTACCAGCCGGACCCGCTGGCCCGTTCGCTGCGCCGGGGCACCGACGACACCATCGGCGTGGTGGTGGACTCGGTGGCCGACCCGTTCTTCGCCAGCGTGGCCGGGCAGATCGAGCGGATCGCCCTGCCCAAGGGGATCACCGTGATGATCGCCAGCACCAACCGCGACCAGGAGCACGAGCGGGAGGTGCTGGAGCGGATGGCCCAGCGCCGGGTGGCCGGCCTGATCGTCGCGCCGATCTCTGGCGACCACGCCCACCTGGCCGGGCTGAGCTGCCCGGTGGTCTTCGTGGACCGCCGGGCCACCGGCATGGAGGCCGACTCGGTGGTGGTCGACGACCACGGCGGGGCGCACGCCGCCGTGCGGCACCTGGTCGACCACGGGCACCGGCGGATCGCGTTCGTCGGGCACGAGCCGGAGCTGGACACGCTGCGCCGCCGGCTGGCCGGCTACCGGGCCGCGCTGCACGAGGCCGGCATCACCGAGGAGTTCCTGGTGGCCAGCAGCCCGGACCGGGACGAGATCGTGCACGCCACGGCCGACCTGCTGGCGTCGCGGCGGCCGCCGACCGCGATCTTCTCCCCGTCCACCCGCAGCTCCATGCGGGTGTTGCCGGTGCTGCACCGGCTGGGCCGGCTGGACGTCGGCTTCGTGGCCTTCGGCGACCTGCCGCTGGCCGACTCGCTGACCCCCGGGGTGACCGTCATCGACCATGCGCCGGAGGTGGTCGGCCGGCTGGCCGCCGCGCGCCTGATGGACCGCATCGCCGGCCGCCCGCTGCCCACCGAGGTGATCACCGCGCCGCTGCGGCTGATCCCCCGCGGCTCCGGCGAGGTGCCCGCGTGACCGGCGTGCTGGTGGGGGTGGACCTCGGCACCACGGAGACGAAGGCGCTGGTCATCACGCCCGACGGCGCCCAGGTCGGCTTCGCCGGCCGGCCGACCAGCTGGACCACCCGGGTGGAGACCACGGCGGACGCGCTGCTCGGCGACCTGCTCGGCGCGGTGGCGGACGCGCTGGACGCCGCGCGCGACCGGCTGGGTGCCCGGGTGCGCGCGCTCGGCCTGGGCATCGCGGGGTTCGCGGAGAGCGGCGTGCTGCTGGGCCCTTCCGGCGCCCCGGTGAGCCCGGTGATCGCCTGGTTCGACCAGCGCGGCCGGGCCGAGCTGGCCGCCCTGGACCCGGAGCTGCGCGCCGAGTTCCCCCGCCGCACCGGCCTGCCCGTGCTGCCCCAGTGGACGATCGGCAAGCTGCTCTGGCTGCGCGGCACCGGCGTGCGCATGAAGCCGGGCAGCCGGTGGCTGAACGTGCCGGAGTACCTGGCGCACGCGCTGGGCGCCGACCAGGTCACCGAGCCGTCGCTGGCCTCCCGGACCGGGCTGCTGGACCAGGCCGGCGGCCGGCCGTGGCCGGCCGCCCTGCGCCTGCTCGACGCCCCTTCAGACCTGCTGCCGCCCCTGCTGCCCGCCGGCCACTCCGCCGGCCGGGTCGGCGCGGAAGGTGTGCCGGAGGGGCTGCGCGGCGCGGTGGTGACCGTGGTCGGGCACGACCACCCGGTGGCCGCGTTCGGCGTCGGCGCGGTGGGCCCGCACGACCTGCTCAACTCCTGCGGCACCGCCGAGGTGGTGCTGCGCGCGGTGCCCGGCGAGCTGACCGACGACCAGCGCGAGGCGCTGGTGTCCCGGGGCATCGAGGCCGGCCGGCACGTCATCGCCGGGCGATCGGTGCTGATCGGCGGGCTGCGCGGCGGCCTGGTGATGCGCCGGGTACTGGCGCTGCTCGGCGCCGACGACCCGGCCGGGCGCGCCCGGCTGGACGACGCGTGGCGTCCGGTCACCCCTTCCGGGGTCACGCTCACCGGCGCCCGGCCGGGCGACGAGGCGGTCCACGTGCGGCTCGACGGATACGCCCCCGGCGGAGCCGGGGGCACGGGTCGGGCGCCCGGTTCGACACCCGGCGGAGACACCGGCCCGGACGCGCTGTGGGCGGCCGCGCTGGCCCACACCGGCGAGGTCACCGGCGAGCTGCTGGACGGCATGGCGTCGGTGGTCGGCGCGCCGAGGGCGGCCGTCGCGGTGGGCGGCTGGACCCGGATGCGCAGCGTCCGGGAGACCAAACGGCGGCTGCTGCCCGGCGTGCGTTTCACCGAGCTGGCCGAACCGGGCGCGTTCGGCGCCGCGCTGTGCGCCGGTTGGGCGGCCGCCGGCTCCCCCGGCGAGCTGCTCGACTTCGCCGAACCACTCCGCACCAACGCTCTGACCCTGACCCCCGAGCAGCGCGGGAACGCGCTGGCCGAGCGCGCGCCCAGTTCGGCGCGCGCGGGAGAACAAGGAGGCAACCGTTGACCACTGAATCCGCCACCACCGGCCTGGACCGCATCGCCGGGCCGGACGGAGTGTTCGCCATCGTGGCCATGGACCAGCGCAACACGTTGCGCCGGATGTTCGCCGCCGTCGAACGCGAGGCCACCGAGGAAGCCCTGGGAGCGGTGAAGGCGGACGTCATCCGCGCGCTCTCCCCCGCCGCCAGCGCGGTGCTGCTGGACCCGGACATCGGGGTGCCGGCCGTGCGCGGGGCCGGCGCACTGGCCGGCGGGACCGGCCTGCTGATCGCCGCCGAGCCGTCCTCGCGGGGCAACCACAACGGCGAGCCGAGGGCGTTCCGGCTGCCCGAGCGGGACGCCGCCTGGGTGCGCGACCTGGGCGGGCACGCGGTGAAGTTCCTGGTGCAGCTGCGCCCGGACCGGCCGAAGGTGGCCGGCGAGCCGGACCTGGTGGCCGAGGTGCTCGAGGTCGTCGAGAGGGTGGTCGAGGACTGCCGCAAGGTCGGGCTGCCATCGGTGGTGGAGAACGTGGTCTACCAGCTGCCCGGCGAGGACGAGCTCACCCCGGCCGCCAAGGAGGACGCGATCGTGGAGTCCGCCCGGCTGCTGGACGGGATCGGCCCGGACCTGCTGAAGCTGGAGTACCCGGGGTCACCCGCCGGCTGCCGGCGGATCGCCGAGGCGGTGCGGCGGCCATGGGCGGTGCTGTCGGCCGGCGTGCCGTTCGAGGAGTTCTCCCGGGTGCTCCGGGTGAGCTGCGACGAGGGCGGCGCGGCCGGGTTCATCGCCGGCCGGGCGCTGTGGAAGGAGGCGGTCGGGCTGGACGGACCGGCCAGGGCCGAGTTCCTGGACGGCACCGCGCGGCGGCGGCTGGACGACTGCCTGGCGGCGGTTTCCGGCCGGGCCACGCCGTGGACCAAGGCACGTTAGGCCGCGATCTCAAAACGGAGAGGGGGCGGCAATGAAGCTGCTCGAGGCGCGCGGCCTGGTCCGCGAGTACGGGCACGTGCGGGCGCTGGCCGGGGCGGACTTCGACGTGGACGCCGGCGAGGTGGTCGCGCTGATCGGGGACAACGGGGCGGGCAAGAGCACCGTGGTGAAGCTGCTCTCCGGCAGCGAGTCCCCGGACGGCGGGGAGATCTTCTTCGAGGGGAACCGGGTGCGCTTCGGCTCGCCCACCGACGCCCGCGAGCTGGGTATCGAGACGGTGTTCCAGGACCTGGCGTTGGCGCCGCACCTGGATCCGGTGCGGAACATGTACCTGGGCCGGGAGATCATGCGGCCCGGGCTGCTCGGCCGGCTGGGCTTCATGGACAACGCGGCCATGCGGGACGGCAGCCGCAAGGCGTTCGACGACCTCGGCGCGACGGTGCTCGACCTGGCCGGGCCGATCGGCTCGATGTCCGGCGGGCAGCGGCAGGGCGTCGCGGTGGCCCGCGCCGCCGCGTGGGCCAGCAAGGTGATCTTCCTGGACGAGCCGACCGCCGCGCTGGGCGTGGTGCAGACCCGCAACGTGCTGGACCTGATCCGCCGGGTGCGGGACAACGGCATCGGCGTGGTTTTCATCAGCCACTCCATGCCGCACGTGCTGGAGGTCTCCGACCGGGTGCACGTGATGCGCCGGGGCAGCAGGGTGGCCAGCTACCGGGCCGCCGACACCACCATGGAGGAGCTGGTCGGCGCGATGACCGGGGCCCTGGACGGCAGCAACGGAGCCGAGAAGTGAAGGCCCGGTGGGCTCGCCTGGCCCGGCTGCAGGCGCTGCAGATCGTGCTGATCCTGTTGTTCATCGTGATCGTGTTCAGCGTGCTGGCCCCGCAGGCGTTCCTGTCCGGGTTCAACATGCGCGGCATCGTGGTGAACACCTCCATCCTGGCCGTGCTGGGCGTCGGCATGACGTTCGTGATCGTCACCGGCGGCATCGACCTGTCGGTGGGCAGCGTGCTGGTGCTCTCCGGCGTGCTCGCGGCCAAGTCCATGGCGGCGGCCGGCGGGCAGGGCTGGGGGGTTGCACTGCTGGGCGCGGTGGTGGCCTGCCTGACCGGGCTGGCCTGCGGGCTGGTGAACGGGGTGCTGGTGGCCAGGGCCAAGGTGCCACCGCTGATCGTCACCCTGGGCACCCTGGGCGCCGCGCTGGGCATCGCGCAGATCATCACCGGCGGCCTGGACCTGCGGGACGCCCCCGAGGTGCTGGTGGACACGATCGGCTTCGGCAACCTGGTCGGCCAGGTGCCCAACCTGTCGGTGATCGCGCTGCTCGTGGTGGCCCTAGGCATCGTGCTGCTGCACCACACCCGGTTCGGCCTGTACACGTTCGCCATCGGGTCCAACCCGGAGGCGGGCCGCCGGGTCGGGGTGAAGGTGGACCGGCACCTGATCAAGGTGTACGCGCTGGCCGGGCTGCTCGCCGGCTTCGCCGGCATCCTCAACCTGTCGTTCTTCCAGTCCACCACGATCGCCGGGCAGAGCAACACCAACCTGAACGTGATCGCCGGCGTGGTGATCGGCGGCACCAGCCTGTTCGGCGGGGTGGGTTCGGTGTTCGGCACGGTGGTCGGGCTGTTCATCCCGTCCACGCTGCAGAACGGGTTCGTCATCCTCGGCGTACAGCCGTTCTGGCAACAGGTGGTGGTCGGCGCGGTGCTGATCGCCGCCGTCTACGTGGACCAGGCGCGGCGGGCCGCCGCGCAGCGAGGCACCTCGACCCGCACCTCTCTTTTGACCCAGTTGGGACTCAGGAAGGAAAGTTCATGATCCGGCACAAGACAGTGTTGTCAGCCGTTGCCGTGCTCGCGCTCGGTTTCACCGCCGCCTGCGGGTCCGGCGGCTCCGGCGGGGGTAGCGGCGGGGCCGGGGCGCACCGGCTGGCCTTTGTGCAGGGGGTGGCCGGCGACGCGTTCTACATCACCATGGACTGCGCCGCGCAGTCCGCCGCCAAGGCCGCCGGCGCGACGCTGACCACCCAGGGCGGGCAGAAGTTCGACCCGACCATGCAGACCCCGGTGCTGCAGTCGGTGGTCTCGTCGCGGCCCGAGGCCATCCTGATCGCCCCGACCGACGTCTCCGCCATGCAGAAACCGATCGAACAGGCCACCCAGCAGGGCATCAAGGTGGTCCTGGTGGACACCACGCTGCGCGACCCGTCCGTCGCCGCGTCGGCCATCGCCTCGGACAACGAGGGCGGCGGGAAGGCGGCGTTCGACGCGATCAAGCAGCTGGCCCCGAACGGCGGCAAGGTGCTGGTGGTCAGCGTGCAGCCCGGGGTGAGCACCACCGACGCCCGGGCCAAGGGCTTCCAGGACGCGGTCAAGGCCGACCCCCGCTACACCGACCTGGGCGTGCAGTACTCGATGAACGAGCCGCAGAAGGCCGCGCAGATCGTCACCGCCGCGCTGCAGAAGGACCCGGACATCGTCGGCGTGTTCGCCACCAACCTGTTCTCCGCCGAGGGCTCGGCCACCGGAGTGCGCCAGGCCGGCAAGCAGGACCAGGTCAAGATCGTCGGCTTCGACGCCGGCCCGGACCAGGTCAAGGCCCTGCGCGACGGCACGGTCCAGGCCCTGGTGGCCCAGCAACCCGGCAAAATCGGCGAGGAAGGCATCAAGCAGGCCCTGGCCGCCCTGAACAACCAGCCGGTCACCGCCAAGATCCAGACCGGCTTCACGATCGTGACAAGGGACAACGTGGACAAGCCCGAAGGCCAGTCCGCCCTCTACAAGTCCAGCTGCTGACCCCACCCCGCGAGTCGGCACTCTCAGCACCATGAGTTGGCACGTCTAGCACCACCCAGCGTGCTGAGAACGCCGACTCGCGGGGTGATCGTCGCTCCTGGTGGTTGAGCGTCGGAGATGAGGCTGTTGCCCAATGGTGCGGCTAGCCGTCGCTGGTACCCGCCGGGTGCACGGCGCCCGTGGTGGAGGTGATCGCTATCAGTGGCGGTCATGGCCACCCGCATGCGCAAGACGATCAGCTCATCGGCGAAACACGTTCCGGCGGCTCGCCGTCCCGGAGGGCTCGCTCGACGGCCTCCTGGGCTAGAGCGGAAAGCGGGAGTCCCGCTTCGAGTGCCTCGCGGTAGAGCTCGTCCGGCAGGTAGACCTCGACCTCAGGCATAGCGGCCAGTATGACCGACCGTGTTATAGCTTCAGTACAGCGAGGTGTTGTTGGGTGAGCAGGCGCAACGCGGTGGCGAAGGTGGCCGGGGGTAGGGCGCTGGTTTCGCGGAGGCGGGAGACCTCGACGGTACGTTGCGCGATCAGGGTTTCGATCATCGGGCGCATCGCGGCGGCGAAACGGAAGGTCTTGCCGGCCACGGTGAGCGCCACCTGGTTCGGGCCGGTCTCCAGCGTCGGCGGCAACAGGGCGGTGAGCTCCACGATCGCGTCGTCGGGCGGTTCGGCGCCGTCCACCGGCCAGGGCAGGTTGATCTCCGGGCGGCGTGGGAAGCGGCGGTCGCGGGTGGCCAGGTAGTCGTCCGGCGAGTGGTCCGCGATCACCTTGGCCAGGGTGCGGGCCAGCTCCTCGGCGTGGGTCGCGCGCGCTTCGGGGGTGCCGAACCGGGGCAGGTCCTTCCGGAAGGGTTCCTCGTCGTAGAGCCGTTCGACCAGCCAGTTCGCCCAGTCGATGCCGGTGCGGCGGGTGAACCCGAAGGTCAGGTGCATGCTCATCTCGCCGGTCCCCCGGACCGCGTGCCACCAGCCGCGCGGCACGTGGATCACGTCGCCCGGCCGCAGCTCGCCGCGCCACACCACGGTTTCCGGCGGCTCGTGGCCGTGGTCGTTGTCCACCTTCATCGGGTAGGGCCGCCCCGGGCCGTGCACCGTCCACCCCTTGCTGCCGGCCAGTTGCACAATCACCGTGTCGTGGTCGTCCCAGTGGGTAGCAAAACCCTGATGACTACCCCAGACCAGGTACAGGTTGACCTGCACCAGCTCACGGACCAGCCGCATCAGGTCGTCGGCGGCGGCCGCGATCGGCGGGTGGATCCGGTCGATCGAGTCCAGCACCAAGCTGGCCCCGTCGCGCAGCTCGGCGTACAGCGCGTCGGGCAGGAGCGCCTCGTCCCGGGTGTACCGGGCCACCGGCACCTGTGTGCCGTCCCGGAACAGCCGCAATCGGGGGGCGCTCAGCTGATGGGTGCTCAGGATGTGGTTCAACGCCGACCACGGCAGCAGGTCGGCCACCGCCTCGGCGCCCAGGCTGGCCCGGACGAAATCCTGGCCGAGCCGGTCGGTCACGAAGTCGGCCCCGACCTCGGTGACGAATCTCTCGGTGAACAGAGACGGCATGCGCTCGCTTCCTACGGTCCGCGAGCCCGCCTCGCCGGGGCCATCACGTGTCCCCGGCGAGACGGCCTCATCAGTTCACTTCACTGCTGCTCAGACGAAGTCCGAGCTACGGTCACCGCCGTCGTTGTCCCCGTTTGTCTCCCGGCGGGCAACGACCCGGTCCTCCTCGATACCGAGGAGCAGCGCGTCCTGGTCAGCCATGGTTCCACCTCCTTCCCAAGCCCCGACATCACCGAAACGGTCGATCACGAGAAGCCCGGAAACCAGGCCGTTATTAACCTGACCAGGTGGCCGGTGACCCCGTCAAGGGGACATTTGCCGCCCCCCGAGGATCTTCAGGATTAGTTAGGCTACCCTTATTCAGGTGAGTACGACCAAGTTGCCGCACTGCGCCGCGCTGGCCCGCCAGCTCGGCGAGCTGCCGATCGGCACCGCGTCCCGGATCGGCTCGGTGCTGCTCATTGAGCACGCCGGGACCTGGCCGGTTGACGTGCGCGAACGCGTTCTCACCGAGTGTTTCGGCCCCGGCGCGCCGGAGCGCATGGACCGCCTGCACGTGGGCCTCGGGCTGCGTGCGCTGATCATCCGCAAGCCCGGCCGGAACCGCGCGCCGGACCGTCCGACGGTCTACGTGGGCGGGTGCCGGCCAGGTCAGCGCTGGCTGGAGCGCTTCCAGATCGACTCGTACCGCGATCTTGCCGACCTGGACCCGGTGCGGATCGCCACCGGCACCGGCGGCTTCGGCGAGCCGGTCACCGGGCCGCTGCTGCTGGTCTGCACGCACGGCCGCAAGGACGCCTGCTGCGCGATGCTCGGCCGGCCGGTCGCCGACACGCTGGGCGCCCTGTACCCGGAGCAGACCTGGCAGTGCACGCACTTCGGCGGCGACCGGTGGGCCGGCAACCTGCTCGTCGCGCCGCACGGGTTCATGTACGGGCAGCTCACCCCGGCGACCGCGCTGCCGGTGGCCGAGCTGGCCGGGGCCGGGCGGATCAGCCTGGCCAACCTGCGCGGCCGGGTGGGCACCGACCCGTTCGCCCAGGTCGCCGAGATCGCCGTGCGCGAACGCACCGGCCTCACCGGGCTGGACGAGGTGCTCGCCCTCGGCCCCCGGGAGATCGGCGAGGACCGGGCCGAGGTGGAGGTCAACACCGTCCTCGGCGGCGCGTACCGGGTGCTCGTGCGCCGGTTCCCGCTGGGCGTGCAGGGGCACTCGGTCTGCTCCGGAGAGGCCCGGCCGCACCGGTTCGAGGTGCTCGACGTGCAGACCGCGCTGCCCGTCTGATCAAGGGGGGTCCAGCGCTGGTCCCGATCTTCGTCGACACGTATCGTCTAGCAGGCAATGAAGGCTTCCAGCACAGGGCAGCGGATCTCCCGCTCCGGCCCCACGGTCGGTGACTACCACCGGGGTTCCCGGCTGCGCACGACCCGCGCCGGAACCTGGTTCCCGGCGATCGACCCGGCGGGCGCGCCGGCCGGGTTACTGCTGGTCCACCCGGCGGTGGACCTCAAGGTGCTGCGCCCCACCATCGAGCGGCTGGCCGAGCTGAACCTGGTCGGGGTGCACCGGCCCCAGCCCGAGCTGGTGCAACAGGCCGGGCGCAACTGGCTGGTCACCGCCGAGCCCGCGCAGCCGACCCTGGACGACGTGCTCGACGAGGGCGAGCACCGGACGCCGGCCAACGCGGCCGCGCTGCTCTCCGACGTGGCCAGCGCGCTGGTCAACGTGCACCAGGCCGGGCTGGCGCACGGCCGGCTGGACGCCCGGTCGGTGCTGATCGGCCGGGGCGGCGCCGCACTGATCACCGACTGGGGCACCGACGAGGACGCCACGCCGAACGGCGACATCCGCGCCTGGACCCGGCTCACCGAGCTGCTCGCCGAGTTCTGGTGCGCCGACGTGGTCGCGGCGGCGCCGCTGGCCAGGGCGGCCAACGCGGCTCTCACGCAGGGCCTGCACGCCGCCATGGACCACCTCCGCGAGCTGCACGGCGAGGAGCGCCGCGACCTGCTCGCCCGGCTGGCCGAGGACCCGCCCGAACCCCGCCGCAAGCCCCGCCCCAAGGCCACCCCGGCCGCGCTCGCGCCCGGCGGACCGGCGGCACCGGCCGCGCCCTCGGACGTTCCCGCGCCCCCGGAACCGGCCGCGGCCGGGCGGCCGGTCCCCCCCACGCCGCCCGGCACCCCAGGCCCGACGGCACCGCCCGGCGCACCGGAACTCGCCGGTCCCGGCGGCTCGCCGGATCCGGCCGTGACTCCCGCCGCGCCCGCTTCGGCGCACACGCCCGCGCCACCGGCAACTCCGGCGGCATGGGCGGCCCCGCCGGCCGCGCCAACGCCGGCCGCGTGGGCCACGCCGCCGGCCGAGGGGACGCCGACACCCGGGTCGACACCAATCCCGGCCGAGGGGACATCGGCGCCCGGCTCGACACCCATCCCGCCCGGCTCGACACCCATTCCGGCCGACGGAACGTCGGCGACCGGGTCGGCACCAACCCCGGCCGAACCGACGGCGGCCGGGCCACCGACCGGGACCACCGCGCCGCAACCCGTGTCGGAATGGGCCCGCCCGGACCCGGAAGCAGCCGAGGCCAGCTCCGAGGCCGACCCGGGCGCACCGCCGGAGGCCGAGCCGGACCCGACCTCGACGCCCACCACCGAACCCGCCCGAAACACCGGCCGGGACGAGGGCGTCAAGGTCACGCCGGACATGCCGACGCTGGTGCCGCCCGGTCTGCTGGACCAGCCGCCGCCCAGGGAGACCCCGGCCCGGCGGACCGGGCCCGAGCCCGAGACCGCCGGCGAGACGGACACCGAGCCCGAGCCGCCCACCGAGGCGATCCCGGTGCTGCCCATCACGCCGCCCCGCCCGATGGCCAGCCCCCCGACCCGGCGGCCGTTGCCGCCACCCCCGCTCCCCCCCGGGCGCAACCCGAAGCGGGCGGCGTCCACCCGCAACCCCGAGTCGACGGTCCCCACCGGCAGCCCGTGGAACACCTGGGACACGTGGGACAAGGACAAACAACGCGCCACCGCCCCGCCCGAGCGCGCGACCACACCTCCGGAATCCGCGACCAAGCCGCGCGAGCCGTGGCTCGGGTCCCGCCGGTACGTGAAGACGCTGCGGGTACTGGTCGCCGTCGCCGTGGTGGCCACCCTGGCCGACCTGTACATGCTGCTCGGCCGGTCCGACGACGGGCCGTCCGAGCTGCAGATCACCTCGGTGGCGCTGCGCACCCGGTGGGCCGGGCCGAGCTGCACCCTGATCGGAGTGATCACCACCAACGGCAAGTCGGGCACCATCGCGTACGGCTGGACCGGGGACATCGGCGCCGGCACGGTGAACACGCAGAAGATTGCCGAGGGGCGCACCCAACTGGAGGTGGAGCGGCCCTGGGACCCGGCCAGCTCCCCGATCCCGGACCCGGTGATCACTCTGCAGGTCCTCCAGCCGGAGCAGCGGCACTCCTCGGCCAAACCCGCCGCCATTTGTCACCGCTGACGCGGGTGACCCGTGAGTGATTTGTGTGGCTGTAGCCACACAAATCACTCACGGGTCAGCGGGTCCGGACGGCATCCCCGGCGGTGCGCCCCAACCGCAGCGCACCGACCATCGCGGCCACGGTGACCAGCGAGAGCAGCAGGAACGCCACCCGGTAGGCGTCGCCGGGGACCAGTTCGCCGATCCGCAGGGCGACGGTGGCGGCGGCGACGCCCAGCCCGGTGGCCACCTGGGTGGCCGTCGCGGAGAGCGTGTTGGCCTGCCGCATGTGCGCGGGCGGGATGTCCGCGAAGGCGATGGTGGTGTACCCGGTCAGGCCCACCGAGCGGGCGACCCCGCTGGCCAGCACCACCGCCGCGATCACCGCGAGCGGAGTGGCCCCGGTGAGGAAGCCGCAACCGGCCACGGTGGCGGTCATCGCCGCCGTCGACCCGATCAGCAGCGCCCGCAGCCCGAAGCGGTTCAGCAGGTACGTGGTCGCCGGCTTGATCGCGATGTTGCCCACGAACACGAACAGCACGACCGCGCCCGAGCGCACCGGGCTCCACCCGAACGCGTCCTGGAACATCAGCGTGAGCAGGAACGGCACCGCGCCGACCACGATCCAGTACAGCGAGCCGCCGACCACCGACGCCCGCAGCGTGGCCACCCGCAGCGCGCGCAGGTCCAGCAGCGGGTGTTCGGTGCGCAGCAGGTGCCGGGCCGCCAGCCCGAGCAGGGCCAGCGAGCCCGCGCCGGTCGCCGCCACCGCCGGCCAGCCCCCGACCGACTCGGAGACCAGGTGCGCCGCATAGGTGAGCCCGCCCAGCCCGAGGCAGGTGAGGGCCACGCCGGCCCAGTCCAGCGGCGGAACCGCCGCGCCCGCCCGGTCGTCGCGGACCAGGCGCCAGGCCACCGCGAAGGCCAGTGCGCCCAGCGGAATGTTGATCAGGAACAACCAGTGCCAGCTCCAGTACGTGGTGATCACGCCGCCGAGCACCGGGGCGACCACCGGCGCGAGCAGTCCCGGCCAGACGATGTACGAGATCACCCGGGGAATGTCCGGTTTGGCCGTGCGGGCCAGCACCACCAGCCGCCCCACCGGCACCATGAGCGCCCCGCCCAGGCCCTGCAGCACCCGCAGCGCGACCAGTTCGGTGAGGTTGGTACTGGCCGCGCAGCCCACCGAGGCCAGGGTGAACAGCGCGATCGCGGTGAGGAAGACCCGCCGGGGGCCGAACCTGGCGGTCAGCCAGCCGCTCAGCGGGATGAACACGGCGAGGGTCAACAGGTAGGCGGTGATCACCAGCCCGACCGCCGTGGGCGCGACGCCGAGCGAGGCGCCGAGCGCCGGTGCGGCGGTGGTCACGATGGTGCCGTCCAGCATCTCCATGAAGAAGCACCCCGCGACGAGCAGCGCGGTGTTGCGTTGCCGGGCATCCAGCCCGGCGCGGGTATCGATTTCCACGTCACCCAGCCTGAACGACGGAATTGATGCGCACCAGTTCCGCTTTGTTCAGTGAGCATTGCGTACGGTGCAATAGTGCAGCTGCCGGACCTGAACCTCTTGCCCGCGCTCGACGCGCTGCTCCGCACCGAGAGCGTGTCCGAGGCCGCCGAGGCGATGCACGTGTCACCCTCGGCGATGAGCCGCACGTTGCGCCGGCTCCGCCGGGTGATGGGCGACCCGCTGCTGGTGCCCAGCGGCCGGGGGCTCGCCCTCACCCCGCGCGCACTGAGCCTGCGCGCAAGCGTCGAGGCCGCCACGGCCGGCGCGCTCGCCGCCCTGCAACCACCACAGCCGACCGACATCGCCAGCATCTCCCGGCGGTTCGTCATCCGCGCCAACGACGCGATGGCCGTCGTGCTGGGCGGCGCGCTCACCGCCCGGGCGGCCACGCAGGCGCCCGGCATCCGGTTGCGCATCGTCCCCGAGGGCGAGGAGCTGCCCACCGAGCTGCGCGACCGGGTGGACCTGGACGTCGGCGTGCAGCCCGAGCTGCCGCACGACGTGCGCAGCCAGCCGCTGTCCGAGCACCGCTACGCGGCGGTGGCCAGGGCGGACGCCCCGTTCGCCGGGGAACCCCTGACCGTCGAGCGGTTCGCCGCGCTGCCGCACCTCACCGTGTCCCGGCGTGGCCGGGAACGCAGCGTGGTCGACGAGCTGCTGGCCGAGCTGGGCCACCGGCGCACCGTGCTGGCCACCGTGCCAACGGCGAGCGCGGCGTGTTTCCTGGCCGGCGAGCTGGACGCGCTCGCCCTGGTCCCCGAGCCGTTCGCCCGGCGGGCAGCCCGGTCGATGCCCCTGGCCGTACTGGAGATCCCGCTGGACCTGCCCCCGAACCGCATCGAAATGGCCTGGCACCTGCGCTCAGACACCGACCCGGCCCACCGCTGGCTCCGAGCAACCCTGCTCGAACTCGCCCGCGCCCCCACCCCCCAAACCTGATTCAGTGCCTTCAGCACGGTGATTCAGTCAACACCGTTGACTGAATCAGGCTGCTGAAACCACTGAATCAGGCTGCTGAAGGCACTGAATCGGGAGGGGGTGGGGTTAGGGCAGGAGGGCACGGACTACGGCGTCGGCTAGGAGGCGGCCCTGGGGGGTCAAGACCGCTCGGCCGGCGGTGAGGGCGTCGGGGGCGAGCAGGCCGTCGGTGGCGGCGCGGGCGGCCGCCGCGCGAGCCGGGGCGTCCAGCATTTCCACCGGCAGGCCCTCGGCCAGGCGAAGGCGGAGCATCACCCGCTCCTGGTAGCGCTCGGGCTCGGTCAGCTCCTCGCGGCCGGCGGCGGGTGACGCGCCGGCGTCCAGCAGGGCCGCGTAGCGGGCCGGGTGCTTGACGTTCCACCAGCGCACGCCACCGACGTGGCTGTGCGCCCCGGGGCCGGCACCCCACCAGTCGCCGTCCCGCCAGTAACCCAGGTTGTGCCGGCAGCGGGTGTCCGGGGAGCGCGCCCAGTTGGACACCTCGTACCAGTCCAGGCCGGCGGCGCGGAGCGTGCCGTCGAGCAGCTCGTAGCGGTCGGCGGAGACGTCGTCGTCCGGGGCGGCCAGCTCGCCCCGGCGGATCTTCCGGGCCAGCGCGGTGCCGTCCTCCACGATCAGGGCGTACGCCGAGACGTGGTCCACCCCGGCGGCCAGCACCTCGTCCAGCGAGCGCCGCAGGTCGTCGTCGGTCTCACCGGGCGTTCCGTAGATCAGGTCCAGGCTGACCTGGTCGATCCCCGAGTCGCGCGCCTCACGGGCGGCGGCCAGCGGCCGGCCGGGGGTGTGCCGGCGGTCCAGCACGGCGAGCACGCCCGGTGCGGCCGACTGCATGCCCAGGGACACCCGGGTGTACCCGGCCGAGGCAATGCCGGCGAAGAACTCCGGCGAGGTGGACTCGGGGTTGGCCTCGGTGGTCACCTCGGCCCCCTCGGCCAGGCCGAACGTCCCCCGCACCGCCGCCAGCACGTCGGCCAACCCGGCGGCGCCGAGCAGCGACGGGGTGCCGCCGCCGACGAACACCGTGTCCGCGCGCGGCGGCCGGCCCAGCACCGAAGCCGCCAGCTCCAGCTCCGCGCGCAACGCGGCCAGCCACCCGTCCGGCGAGGCACCGGACCCGGCCAGCTCGGACGGCGTGTAGGTGTTGAAGTCGCAGTACCCGCAGCGCACCGCGCAGAACGGGACGTGCACGTACACGCCGAACGGCCGCTCGCCGAGCCCGCGCAGCGCGGACGCCGGCAGCTCGGCCGGTAGCGGCGGGGCGGGCGAGAGTTCCAGGGTCATCGCCGTCAATTGTGCCCGTGTGCCGTCAGCCGCCGCGCCGCCCGGCGCAGCATCGCCCGCACGATCACCGGATGGACCGGCCGGACCAGCGCGAAGTACGCCCGGCCCCGCGCGTTGTGCAGGGTCACCACGGTGCTCAGCACCACCCGGTCGGCCTCCCGCAGCACCGAGGCGCGGAAGTCCAGGTGCCGCTCGTCGGTGCCCAGCAGCACCTCACGCTCGCTCCGGGCCAGGGTGTCGAAGGAGGACGACCCGCCGCGCGCGATGCCCACCAGCCCGACCAGCGACTCGCGCAGCCCGAGCAGCGCGGCCACCCATTGGGGCGGGTCCCGGAACACCGCGTCCGCCCACGCCTGGGGGTCGGCCGGCTGGCCGGGCCGGCACTCCACGGCGTGCGCGTCCGACCAGTCCACCCTGGCCAGCGCCGAGGCCAGCAGCGGCGTATCCGGCACCGCGGTCTCGGCCGCGCGCGGGTGTTCGCTGTGCACCATCCCCGAACCCTCCATTCGGTACCGTACGGTAGCCCACCATACGGTACCGAATGGAAGCCGTCACGCCCGTTCCGATTAATTTGACAATTTCTATCAACTTAGACAGAAAAGGGACCGCGGTGAATTGATCTCGGTTTCCAAATGCCTGTGACAACCCTCCCAACATCACGGTCGTCGCTGGCAAACCGCCTCGTGCGATGGCACCATGACATGGTGTCCTGCGCGCTGAACATGCGACTCGTGGCCCGTCGCCACGTCGATTTCCAGCGCGTCTCCAGCGCGATGTGCCGTAGCGCCGCCTGACCCGCGCCGAATCCCACCACGAGTGATCCCGGCCGGGTAGCCGGCCGCCGCACGTCTGCGCCTCTCGCCAGACCAGGTCGCCGCGCATACCCGCCGCAACCTGGAGGACTGATCGCATGGCCCCGACGCAGACGGCCACCGCCACCCCTCGCCGTCCCGCCGCCCCGAAACGCAAGCGGGGCGAGGGCCAGTGGGCACTCGGCTACCGCGAGCCGCTGAACCCGAACGAGCGCAGCAAGCGCGACGACGACCCGCTCAACGTGCGGGCGCGCATCGAGAACATCTACGCGCACCGGGGTTTCGACTCGATCGACCCGGGTGACCTGCGCGGACGGTTCCGCTGGATGGGTCTCTACACCCAGCGCAAGCCGGGCATCGACGGCGGCCGCACCGGCTCGCTGGAGCCGGAGGAGCTGGACGACCGCTACTTCATGATGCGGGTGCGCATCGACTCCGGGGCGCTGACCACCGAGCAGCTGCGGGTGGTCGGCGAGGTGTCCCGGGACTACGCGCGCGACACCGCCGACATCACCGACCGGCAGAACGTGCAGTACCACTGGATCGAGGTCGAGGACGTACCCACGATCTGGCAGAAGCTGGAGGCGGTGGGCCTGACCACGCTGGAGGCCTGCGGCGACTGCCCCCGGGTGGTGCTCGGCTCGCCGGTGGCCGGCATCGCCGCCGACGAGATCGTCGACGGCACTTCGGCCATCCAGGAGATCACCGACCGCTACCTGGGCAGCAAAGAGTTCTCCAACCTGCCCCGCAAGTTCAAGTCGGCGATCTCCGGTTCGCCGATCCAGGACGTGGTGCACGAGATCAACGACATCGCGTTCATCGGCTCGGTGCACCCGGAGCACGGCCCCGGCTTCGACCTGTGGGTGGGCGGCGGGCTTTCCACCAACCCGAAGCTGGGCGTCCGGCTGGACGCCTGGGTGCCGCTGGACGAGGTGGCCGAGGTGTGGGCCGGGGTCACCGGGCTGTTCCGCGACTACGGCTACCGCCGGCTGCGGCACCGCGCGCGGATCAAGTTCCTGATCGCCGACTGGGGCGCGGAGCGCTTCCGCCAGGTGCTGGAGGACGAGTACCTCAAGCGCAAGCTGGTCGACGGCCCGGCGCCGCCCATCCCGGACGGCCCGCGCGACCACATCGGCGTGCACAAGCAGCGGGACGGGCTGAACTACGTCGGCTTCGCGCCCACCGTCGGCCGGGTCTCCGGCACCACGCTGATCAAGGTGGCGGACGCGGTGGAGCGGGCCGGCTCCCGCCGGGTGCGCACCACCGTGCAGCAGAACCTGCTGGTGCTGGACGTGCCGGACGACAAGCTGGGCTCGCTGCAGACCGAGCTGGCCGAACTGGGCCTGCACTCCACGCCGTCTCCGTGGCGGCGCAACACCATGGCCTGCACCGGCATCGAGTTCTGCAAGCTGGCCATCGTGGAGACCAAGCAGCGGGCGATCGACCTGGTCTCCGAGCTGGAACAACGGCTGGCAGACCTGTCCGTGGAGGCCGACCTGGACCAGCCGATCACCATCCACCTGAACGGCTGCCCCAACGCCTGCGCCCGCACCCAGACCGCCGACATCGGGCTGAAGGGCCAGATCGTCACCACCGCCGACGGCGACCAGGTGCCCGGTTTCCAGGTGCACCTGGGTGGCGGGCTGGGCCTGGACGCCGGGTTCGGCCGCAAGCTGCGCGGGTTGAAGGTCACCTCGTCCGAGCTGGGCGACTACGTGGACCGCGTGGTGCGCAACTACGTCAAGCAGCGGGACGCCGGCGAGCGGTTCGCCCAGTGGGTGGCCCGCGCCGACGAGGCTGATCTCGCATGAGCGAGAGAGCCGTGCCGTTCTACTGCCCGTACTGCGGCGACGAGGACCTGCGCCCGGTGGAAGAACCACACGGTGCGTGGCGTTGCGCCAGCTGCCTGCGGACCTTCGCGGTGAAGCTGATCGGAGTCGGAGTCCTGAAGGGGGCGACAACACAATGAGTGTGTCCGTCAAGGAGGACCTGCGCTCGCTGGCCGAGCGGGGCGCGGCCGAGCTCGGCCCGGACGCAGGAGCCGAGGAGCTCCTGGACTGGACGGCGGCCACCTTCGGCGACCGGTTCATCGTCGCGTCCAACATGCAGGACGCGGTGTTGGTCGAGCTGGCCGCACGGGCCAGGCCCGGGGTGGACGTGCTGTTCCTGGAGACCGGCTACCACTTCGCCGAGACCATCGGCACCCGGGACGCGGTGGAGACGGTCTACGACGTGCGGATCGTCAACGCCACCGCCGACCGGACGGTGGCCGAGCAGGACGCCGCCGAGGGCAAGGACCTGTTCGCCCGCGAGCCGGACCGCTGCTGCTTCCTGCGCAAGGTGGTCCCGCTGCAGCGCACCCTGGCCCGCTACGACGCCTGGGTGACCGGCGTGCGCCGCGTGGAGGCGCCGACCCGGGCGAACACCCCGCTGATCACCTACGACGAGAAGTTCGAGCTGGTCAAGATCAACCCGCTGGCCGCGTGGAGCGACGAGGACATGGACCGCTACATCGCCGACCACGGGATCCTGGTGAACCCGCTGGTCGACGCCGGATACCCGTCCATCGGCTGCGCGCCCTGCACCCGCAAGCCCCTGCCCGGTGAGGACAAGCGGGCCGGCCGGTGGGCCGGCCGGGCCAAGACCGAGTGCGGGTTGCACCAGTGAGTACCACGGCTCCGGCAGGAGCGCCCGGTACCCAACTGGCCGCCAAGAAGGTGGAACAATGACAGCGCCCGCGCTGACGGAGGTCCGGGCGTTCGATGCGCTGGACGCCCTGGAGTCCGAGGCCATTCACATCTTCCGCGAGGTGGCCGGCGAGTTCGACCGGCCGGTGATCCTGTTCTCCGGGGGCAAGGACTCCACCCTGCTGGTGCACCTGGCGGTGAAGGCGTTCGCGCCGGCGCCGGTGCCGTTCTCCCTGCTGC